>NZ_JAPZSU010000051.1 GCF_027531905.1 Flavobacterium sp.
GGCTCCCGCTGGAACTATTATTTTTCCTTGTGCATCTACTGTTACGCCTGCAAGCCCATTAGTATCTAAAATAGTAATGGCTACTTGAGAAGGACTTACTGTTCCGTTGTTAATCTTATCATTACCTAAGATATCTAAAACAACTCCTTTGGATGAATTAATTGGTTGATTGGTATAATCATCGTTGATTGCTTTAATTATAGGTGCTATTACTGTGATTCTGACCGTGGCTTGATCACAAACAATAGGAGATTTTTTAGTACAAATTTCATACACGATAGTATAAGTATCGGCCGGCATTCCCTTCTTCACTACTATTGATCCATCATTACGTAACGTAAATCCAGCTGGAACAGATATAGGTGTTAAAGTAATGGTATTATACGTTTCTGGAGTCAAAACAACACCATCAAGAGTATCATTCAACAACACACTAGCTATAGTTTTGTCAAACAAACTTTCCATCTCATATAATCCATCATCTGCAGCCTCAATTGCAGCCACTTTTATTGTAACTATAGCTTCATCACAAACTGTTGGATTGATTTTATCACAAATAGAATATGCTATAGTGTAAATACCAGCTGGTGTATTCTTTGGAACTTCTACGTTACCGGTTGTTGTATTCAAAACTGGAACCAATGCTCCATTCACAATAGGTAATGCTGGACTTATAACCGAAATATTAACCAAACTAGTAGTAGCTAAAACTTCATTAATTGTATCAAAATTAGTCGAATTAGCTTCTAATACATTTCCAGCATTTGATGAACCAATTGTTCCAATTACAGTAGGTAAAATATCATCCTCAGCTTTAATTACTGGTTTTTTAACCGTAATGGTTATAGTTGCATCAGAGCAATTCGTTGGATTTAATTTCTCACAAATCGTATAGAAAATGGTATAAACGCCTGCTGGTACACTTGCTGGAATTACTATTTCTTTAGTAAGCCTATCAACCTTTGGAACAGGAAAACTTTGTCCACCAGGTAACACTATATCTGTTACTGTAACAGTAATTTGATCAAAAGTAATTGGATTACCATCAAGTGTGTCAAATCCATTTCCATAATCCGAATTGAATGGCCTAAACTTAACCTCTTTTATGGTATTATTAATTGTAATTTCATCATTTTTTGCAATTATTTTTGCCACTCCAACAACAACAACAATACTGGTTACAGTATCACAATTTAATGGATTATTCACCTCACAGATTTTATACTCTACATTGTAGTTTCCTGCTGGAGTATTAGGATCAACAGTTACTGTACCATCAGCATTCAATGTCAATCTTGAAGGAACATTTACCGAAGTTAATGTTACTTGACCTGGATTGGTTCCAATCACTACTGGATTGCCATTTACTGTATCATTTGCTAACAAAGTCGCTGTAGTTCCTCCTGGTAAGCCGTTGATAACTGCAGTCGTTTCGGTTACGGCATCGATCGTTGGTGCGGTAACAGTTACCGTTACGGTTGCTGATTCACAATTCACAGGATTTAATTTTTCGCAAATTTCATACACAATTGTGTAGTCTCCTGCTGGTGTGTTTGTTGGTACACTTATTTGTCCTGTCGCAACATCAATACTTGGTACTGGTGCTCCAGGTACTTTTGGAGCTACTGGTGTAGTTACCGTTAGGTTTACTAAACCAATAACTACTGCGGTCCCATTTATGGTATCTGGATGGGTTGGATTATTACCTAATACGTTACCTGCATTTGATGTTCCTGTTGTTCCATTACCACCTGAAATAGTATCGTCTTGAGCACATATAACATTTGAGATAACAATAGGATCTGATGCTAAAGAAACACATCCAGCTGTATTCGTTATAGTGAAAGTATAAGTTCCTGAATTAGCACTTACCGATCCTATAGCTGAAATACTCACCACATTCGGTGTGAACTTATAAATATTATCCGAATTAAAATCTACAATTTGGAAACTTCCTCTAGTGTTAGTACACGTAGGTTGTATTACCGTTCCAACTGCTGGTGCTGCTGGTTGTGCTGTGTTATTATTCACCCAAGCACATGTTGTCGTGTCGAAGGTAAATGTATCCCAACAATTTAATTTTGCTGGTTCTACTGATTTGGTTCCTGTTACTTTCCAAGTACAAGTTGTGGTGTCAAAACTTCTAGTTTCCCAACATGCTAATGCGGTTGTTGGTTCTGCAGGTTTGGTTCCTGTTACTTGCCAAGTACAAGTTGTGGAATTGAAGGTAAATGTATCCCAACAATTTACTTTTGCTGGTGCTGCTGGTGCAGCATTTATCGTTAAGGTAACTGCAGTTCTTGACAAACTAGAACAAGTCCCATTATAAGCTTGTGCATAATAGGTTACCGAACCAACCGTATTTAAAGTAGGACTAACTACCAAAGATCCTCCAGTTGCAGCAGTGTACCATGTAATCGTTCCACCAGATGCAGTAGCTGTCAATGTTTGAATAGGCGAAGCCTCACAAACTGTTTGATCACCTCCTGATGTTGGTGCAGCTGGTGTTGGTGTTACCGTTACAACAACCGCAGTTCTTGCGCTCTCACATCCATTTACCGTTTGACTAGCATAATAGGTTCCTGAAACTAATGTTTCTGTTCCTGTATATAATGTTCCTGCTGTTGCTGCAGTATACCATTTGATAGCGGTTCCAGAAGCCACTAAGTCGCTTACTTTTTTAGCTTCTACAAAGCAGAAAGTCTGTGCAGAGGCTGTTGGTGCAGCAGGCGCTGCTAATCTTGCCGTACTAATTACTGCAAAACTATCCGAGGCTACTGAAGTACAGTTTAAAGTATTTCTTGCCGTTACCGTATAAGAATCTCCAACCGTGCCTCCAGTTAGTACTCCACCCGCACCTACCGATGGCCCTGAAGGGTTAAAAGCATAGAAAAAATTAGCATTATAATTTGTAATAGTCATACTTCCTACTGCTGAACATGTAGGCGCAACTGTAGTAATAGTTGGCTTATCTGGGGTAGCGTTAACAACAACCTCTAGTAAAGCTCTTGGTCCCTCACAACTACCAACCGTCTGAGAAACATAATATTTTACAGTCCCAACAGCAGCAGTTGATGGCCTTGGAGCAGTTACACTACCAACACCACCCGATGCTGCAGTATACCATTTTAAATTAGTCCCTGTGGCTGTTAAGTCGACAGCAGTGGCGTTTTGACAATACGTAACAGGAGATGTTACCTCTGGAGCAGTAGTTGCGCTGATCGAACCTCTAAAAGGATAATTATGAGTTTCTGAACCTGCCTGGTCTTGAGTTAAATTACCACCAACAACAAAACGACCATTCATACCTATCATTTTGTTAAGTACATTTCCTGTTCGTTGTGGAATAACCATACTTCCCCAAAACTGAGCTCCTTCTAAAGTAACACTTGTAGCGTCTGGTAAATTCCATAAAATTCGAAGTGAAAAAGGATCTACTTCATTTGTTGGAGTCTTAGAACCACTACCAGTAGCCTGAGCAACACCATCAAATACAAAATTACCAATATTAAACCCTACAGTAGATCCAGAAACGTTAATTAATAAACTAGCTGTATCTGGAAAACCAACAAATCTTACCGTACCGTTTGGTTTTGAACCTAAAACGTTAGGAATAGTTATAACATAGTTTTTTGAAACGGCAGGCGTCTTACAAGTAATAGTATAAGTACCCCATGTATCATCAGCAAACGTGACATCTGGATCATTAGGCAACGCTTTCCAAGCTGTACTTGAAGCCTGCAAGTCATTGAAAGCTTTATTGTAAGGAGTCAGATCCAAAGTAGGCTCATTCTTCACTTTAGAGAGGTCTGTTCCAGCTTGAAATTTAACATTAGAAGATTTCGTCCCTTTGTACACTACAGTACCAAAAGAATTCACACCTCCACTAAACCCTCCTAAGATAAATTCATTAGATGCTACCGAAGCATTAAAATCACCACCTATAGTTAAAATATTGGCATTATTATCAGGCACAATAAAAGAACCCACTCCAGCTACACCAAGATTGAAACGATTATTAGTTGTATTCATAGTAAAATTACCATAAACAAAAGTACGGCCTTCATATTCTGCCCCATTATTTAATATAAGATTACCTCCAACGGCAAAGTTAATAGCATTGTCAAAACCAACAAAACTAGCAAAAGTGGCTGGTTTATATATATTGTTAATAGGATTTGTGGCATCGCTTAAAAAGATGCCTAAACAATCATTTGTAGTTGTGGGAAAGGGCAATGCTGATGATACTCCCAAAGTAAACACATCACCAGAGTTAAAGCTAACGTTATTAAAAACCGCTTGGTTACTTACAAACGAACTTACAGGTATGCGAGTAATCGCACCATTGGTAAAATCACCATTACCGTCGGTATCAATCAATAAAACCAAATTAGAAGCGGTAGCACCCGTTAAAGTGATCCCTGAAAGATTAAAATTCAAACTAACATTTGAGATATTGCTACCATCAGTATTGCTTAACTGCGTTTTCCACTCCCTATTCAATCTAGTGGTAATTGAACCTGGCAATTCTGTTGCTTGCTGTACAGGAAGGGCAGCACTACCCGTGTTGTTGGCAATAAGCATAAATTCTTTATCGCCGTCTATTGCCTTTCGAGTAGCATCTAGATTTAAACTAGTTACATCCGAGTTGGTAGAAACGGTTAATATCGTGTTACTATTTATACTTTTTGAAATGCGCTGATTCAATCCATAAAGATCGTCACGCCCTAATCCAAAGACATCATATTTATAAGTTGCATTTGATGTCCAAACATCAGACCCTGCAGAATTTACATAACTATAAGATACGTTTCCAAAAGTAGCCCCTAATTTATCGATATCTCCTGTAATGGTCACTCCGTATTTAATAGCTAAATATGACTCTACAATCTTTCTTTCAGCCTCTGTTAAAACCCTATCGTAAACTAAAACTTCTGCAATTACACCATTTAATTTACCTTCTACACCACTAGCAGAGAAATGTTTTCCCAACCTTACCATAGAAGGCAATGGTCTACCTGATCCAGTATTTCTAATATTAACCACTGCCTCATCTGTAGAACCATTTGCATACAAGCTATAAGTAACTGAACTTTCACCAGCGACATTTCTTTTTAAAACCCCTATCGAAGGCAATGTAAGCAAATTAAAATCGCCTGGGTTATAATAATCGCCTTCAGATCCTCCACCAAAAGAAAGTCTTCCGGTAGAAGGCACTCCCAAAGACATATCCGAATTAGTAGTCGCTGTACTTCCACTAGGGTCGGAAATATCACCACCATACAACAGTCCCGTATTGTATTGGTCATTACCAACCCCAGCTGTTTTAAAAACAACAAAAACAGTTTGACTATTAAGTGCCGGTGTACTCATTTGTACAGCATTACCCGCACCAACAGTATTATCAAATTGAACGACTGGATTAAAATTGATATTATGATCCCCCGAACCATAACGATAGGTTGGCATCGTTGGCATAGGCGTTTCACCATTTTCTCCTGGGTGTGCTGTGGCAGCGACTCCATTTTGAACGGTACCTCCTGATAAATCGTACCAAGTAGTAAGAGTGGTTCCTGTTACAGGAACTCCAGCTAGAGAATTCACCCCTTTATCTCCCTTAAACCATAAAACATTGTTTGTAACTTGAGAAAATAAAAAGGTTTGATAAAGAAAAACAAGAGAAAAAAAGAAAATTCTCTTGAGCGAAAAAGTAGTTTTTGACATAATTAGATGATATTACCCTTAGTATTAAAACTTTAACCAAAACCATAATTTAAAAGACAGAGTAACACAATTTTTAACAATTTTAATTGTGTTAAAATATTTAAAAACTTAATTGGCGGCACAAAATTAAATATTAATATTTTAAAATTGCTTTAAATCATTAATTATTAATCAAAAGGGGTATTTTTGTCGACATAATACACAAATAATCGACGAAATGCACTTTATTAAGTTCGCCAAACTAAGGCATTTCACCCTAAATAAGTATTAATACGTAATTTTTTTCATGTTAATTAGCGCTAAGTTTTACTAAAATTTTACTAAAATTATAAAAACACGAAAAAAAAGAAATATTATATTTTAAACAGAATGTTCTTTCTTTTAATAAAGTTTTAACTCACAATATCATTATAATTAATTAAAAACTAAAACTTTGCAAAACCTAATTCTTACCATAATCATAGACAAAAAAAAGGGCAAAAAAAGTATTCCTGTCTTAAAAAAAACAGCGGAAAAATATATTGCCTTTTTAAAACCAACTCCAATAACAAAACAATTTGAAATCTAGCCCTTTTAATTTGTAACTAATCCACTAAAAATAAACTTATAATATGCAGGCTTAAAAATAACTTCCAAATAAAAACTAAACCACTCTGCACTGAAAGTGCAGAGGTTTGTTTGACGAGAGACTGAAAGTCTCTCAATTTTGAAAACTTTTTATCTATACTAAAAAGTCGAAGATTATATTTTTTCGCATTACTAAAGTACTGCAATAAATTGCAGGGTTTTAAACCCCAATCTGAGACCAATAAAAAAATGCATTGAAACGAATTTCAATGCATTTTGACGGAATACTATTTTTGTTTTTTCTATACTCTTTACAAAAAAAGTAAAACTATACTACCTAGAATAATTAGGTGCTTCCTTAGTAATCGTTACATTATGAGGATGACTTTCGTTAATTCCACTAGCTGTGATTCTAACGAAACGGCCTGTTTCTTTTAGAGTTGGAACATCTTTTGCTCCGCAATATCCCATACCTGCACGAAGTCCACCGATGAATTGTTGCATGCTTTCGTTTAACTCACCTTTGTAGGGTACGCGTCCCACAATTCCTTCAGGAACTAATTTCTTCACATCGTCTTCTACGTCTTGGAAATAACGATCTTTCGATCCTTCTTGCATGGCTTCAACAGAACCCATTCCTCTGTAGGATTTGAATTTTCTTCCTTCAAAAATAATAGTCTCACCTGGTGATTCTTTTGTTCCAGCCAATAATGATCCTAGCATCACACAGTCAGCCCCTGCTGCTATCGCCTTAGGAATATCTCCTGTATAACGAATTCCACCATCAGCAATAACTGGAACACCAGAACCTTTGATAGCAGCTGCTACTTCAAGCACAGCAGAAAACTGAGGAAAACCTACACCAGCTACAATACGAGTCGTACAAATTGACCCTGGACCAATACCTACTTTAACACCATCAGCGCCATTCTCAACTAAATATTGAGCAGCTTCAGGAGTAGCAATATTTCCAACAATAACATCAATTTGTGGGAATTTAGATTTTACTTCTTTTAATACATTAACCACTCCTTGAGTATGACCGTGAGCTGTATCAATAATAATAGCATCAACCCCAGCGTGAACCAAAGCTTCGGCTCTTTGCACTGCATCGCCTGTAACACCAATAGCTGCTGCTACTCGTAAACGACCATAAATATCTTTATTAGCAATTGGTTTTTGAGTCAATTTAGTAATATCTCTAAACGTAATTAATCCTACCAATTCGTATTTATCATTTACTACAGGTAATTTTTCGATTTTATGACCTTGCAATACTACTTCAGCTTGTTCTAAGGAAGTGCCTTCTGCAACAGTAATTAGATTTTCTTTGGTCATTACTTCAATAATTGGTCTTGAAGTATTTTTTTCAAAACGCAAATCTCTATTAGTAACAATTCCTTTTAAAATTTTATGCTCATCCACAATTGGAATACCGCCAATGCCGTATTCTTTCATCGCCATCTTAGCATCAGCAACGGTAGAAGTTAACGGCAAAGTAACAGGATCGATAATCATTCCTGACTCAGCTCTTTTTACTTTACGCACTTTGGCTGCTTGTTGCTCGATGGTCATATTCTTATGCAACACGCCAATACCTCCTTCTTGAGCCATAGCAATAGCCATCGCGCTTTCCGTTACAGTATCCATAGCAGCAGATACAATAGGAACGTTTAAAGTTATGTTTCTTGAAAATTGTGATTGGATACTCACTTCGCGTGGTAAAACGCTAGAGTAATTTGGAACTAATAATACATCATCGTAAGTTAAACCTTCGCCGATAATCTTGGAATTGTGTGCTTTCATGGTGCAATTTCTAGTTGAATTGCGTGCAAATATAGACAATTTTAAGAAAAAAACACCAAACCGTTACATTAATTGACTAAATTGCAGGAATTGGAAATTTGGCCACTATTTTTTCAAAAATAAAAATCCAAAACTTCGAGCATCATGACTGAATCCAATACTATCGCAATTCAAGGGCTTTCCTCAGAAGAAGTAATTGCCTCTAGAACAAAAAACGGTGCTAATACGACCGATCATCAACAAAAAAACAACTTTTTACAATCACTTCTCGAGTTAGTAAAGGAACCCATGTTTTTGTTATTGATTACGGCTACTAGTATTTATTTTATTACTGCTGAATACAATAATGGGATTTTTATGCTTTTGGCTATTATTTTGGTCGTATCGATTTCTTTGTTTCAAGAATCCAAAAGCAGAAATGCCATCGAAGCATTATCTAAATTAACACAACCCAAAAGTAAAGTCATTCGAAATGGTATTGTTGTTGAAATTTCGAGTGAAGAAATTGTGGTAGGCGACTTTATACAAACAGAAGAAGGTACTTTTGTTCCCGCAGATGGAATCATCATCCAATCCAATGACTTTTCGGTTAATGAATCCATATTAACAGGTGAATCTTTATCAGTTTCAAAAAATGAACAATCCGAAAACAAACAAGTGTATCAAGGAACCATAGTCGCAAGTGGATTGGCTATTTGCCAAGTTACCGCCATTGGAAGCCAAACGCAATTGGGTAAAATTGGAAAAAGTCTAGAAAATATCACCGAAGAAAAAACGCCCTTACAAATTCAAATCAGCAATTTTGTTACCTATATTTCTTTGATTGGTTTGGTGGCTTTTATCATTGTGTGGGGAATCAATTATTGGAATTCTAAATTAATTTTAGACAGTTTACTTAAAGCGCTAACACTTGCAATGAGTATCATCCCAGAAGAAATCCCGGTAGCTTTCACCACTTTTATGGCACTTGGCGCTTGGCGATTACTTCGAATGGGAATTATTGTAAAACAAACTAAAACAGTAGAAACTTTAGGAAGTGCTACCGTAATTTGTACCGACAAGACAGGCACCATCACCGAAAACAAAATGAGTCTTGCAGAATGGTTTACGCTTGACACCACAACTGTAACCGAAATTCACCCCAATTTAAACCCCAAAGAACAAGAGCTAATTACCTATGCCATGTGGGCAAGCGAACCCATTCCGTTTGATGCAATGGAAATAGCATTGCATGAAGCCTACACAAACTTCATTCAAGCAGACGAACGTCCTCTATATAAAATGATACACGAATATCCTTTGAGTGGAAAACCACCCATGATGACACATCTATTCGAAAATAAAGAAGGAGTGCGAATTATTGCTACCAAAGGAGCTCCAGAGGCAATTATAGCCTGTTCTAAATTATCTGAAACTGATAAAGAAAAAATCAACACGGCTTTTCTCTCAATGACAAAAAAGGGATTTCGAGTATTGGGCGTTGGGACAGCTGATTTTAAAGGAACCGATTTTCCTAAAACACAACAAGAATTCGAGCTAAATTTCAAAGGACTTGTTGCTTTTTATGACCCTCCAAAAAAGAACATCAAAGCAGTTTTAGAAACTTTTTATAAAGCTGGAATTGCCGTTAAAATAATTACAGGCGATAATGCCGAAACCACCGCTACGATTGCTCAACAAATTGGTTTTAAAAACCCTGAAAAAATACTCAATGGAGACGAATTAATGACCATGAGTCCTGCTACATTGAAAGAAAAAGTAATGGAAACTACTATTTTTACTAGAATGTTTCCAGAGGCTAAACTCAAAATCATTCAAGCGCTAAAAGACAATAATCAAATTGTAGCCATGACCGGAGATGGCGTAAACGATGGGCCTGCGCTAAAATCAGCACACATCGGAATTGCTATGGGCAAAAAAGGAACAGAAATTGCCAAACAAGCCGCGAATTTAATTTTGGTTGACGATGATTTTTCTAAAATGACAGAAGCCATTGCTATGGGAAGAAAAATCTATATGAATCTCAAAAAAGCCATTCGCTACATTATATCTATCCATATCCCTATTATCTTAATCGTGATTATTCCACTAGCTTTGGGATGGCTCTATCCAAACATATTTTCGCCTGTTCACATTATCTTCTTAGAAATAATTATGGGCCCCACCTGCTCTATCATTTATGAAAATGAACCCATGGAAGACAATCTCATGACACAAAAACCAAGACCACTGAGTACCACTTTTTTCAGTTGGAAAGAAATCACCATTAGTCTAATTCAAGGACTATGGATAACCGCAGGATTGTTGTTTATTTACCAATTTGCCATAGCCAATCATTATAGCGAAAGTAGTACACGAACTATGGTATTTTTGACCTTGATTCTATCGAATGTGTTCTTGACATTAGCCAATCGCTCTTTTTATTATTCAGTGCTAACTACTTGGAAATACAAGAATAATCTTGTAGTGCTCATCATTGGAATCACGCTTTTCATTACAGCTCTACTACTTTTTATCCCACTCTTATCTAAATTTTTCTTATTCGAAAAAATCACCTTACTTCAAATTGGATGGTGTACTCTGGTAGCTGTAATTGCAGTCTTTTGGATTGAAATTTATAAATTCTTCAAAAGAAGAAAAAGCTAAAAAATACAAATTTCAAGAATAAAAAATCCCAAATTCCAACTATGTCTTTGGAATTTGGGATTTGCTATTTAGAAATCAGGATTTGGGATTTAGAATTTGGGATTCAGGATTCATTTAGAATTTGGAATTTATTTATTCAATTATTTTTATTATTATTCTACTTCTTTTTCCTCGGCAAAAATCAGATTAAGTCCTAGCTGAAAAGAGGCACTTTGCGCCTTAGCTACATCTTGAAGTTCTAATAAATTATCGGCCATCAAATAAAAATTGACGGAACCTATTTGTGTTGACAAACCCAAACCAATATTCTTACTCGAAAAAGAATCTACAGTATACGTGGCTTTTGCCTCTAAACCTGTAAAAAGTTTCTTTCTATAAAAAGCAGTCAAAGCCATCATTGGAGCTCTTGGTGTAGACATAGCAAAATATTGTAATCCTACAGAGTTATTATAATTTTCAGTTCCATCATCTGGTTTACAATTGCAACTTTCTTCTTCCGTCTGCCCGAAAGAATATTGTGCAGAAGCATTAAATTTAACCGGTCTCCAAGAAGTATAACTTCCATAAAGCGTATCTCTTGGAAAGGCCTTTTCAAACTCTTCTGTAATATTATTACCGCCTGTCCCAGAGAAAAAATCAGGAAGAACCCCTTCATACCTGTAAGAGCCTCTAGCTCGATAGCTCTCTACTTCTTTTGTGTGACGAATAAAACCTATATCCAAAATACTAGCTGTAATCTGAATGTCTTTTTTGGGATAATACGTTATTCCTGCATCAAAGCCAAGCCCTAAATTTCCACCTAAAAATGCTCTTTTTTGAATATCTTTGGCCACATCTGAGTCATCTCCCTCGTCATCATATTTTGCAATCCCAGAGGTATTTAAAAGCATATTCGCCGAAATAATCTGTTCATATACTGTATTTCCTGAATAAGGAATCGTGAACAAATAACCTGAGTTCTTGGTAGAACGTGCATCGAAAATACTTGAATAAATTTTTCCTCGAACTCCAACAGTAAATTTTTTATTGATTTTTTTATTGTACCCTACATGAAAAACACTCAACATTTCAGCTCGTGCATTCAAATCGCTTAGATTAAAATATTTTCCTAAGTAATTTTGATTGCCATCTAAAGCCAAAATCGCTAAATCCTTTGGAATATAACTCAACACATCTACTTCTTCATACATTCCAAAAGAAATATAAGCAGTATTATTCCAGTCTCCTACTTTAAATCCTCCTTGAAAAACCTCTAATTGTTGATTCACACTTACTCTGTCATTTCTGGAAGTTGAAAAAATGACATTACGCAATTTGGTATTAAAATTTACGCCATTATTTGCAAACAAATCATAGGCCGAAAAACCAGTCGAGCCGACATTAGCTGAAATCCCAGACAACAAAGGAACGCCAGCATACCATCTATACGATACATCAGCCCCTGGATTTAAAGATAGGGATTGCGGGATTGCCTTAAAATTATACAAAACGGCTTTGTTTTGAGCCAAAAAAACAGTTACAAAAAAAAGCAGTACAATCGTTGTTATTTTTCTCATTGAATATCAAAATAGGCGGTTACACTAGAACGTAATTTCAAATTCCCTGTACTCGCGCTAGTTAATGGTGGTCCAGGAAGTAACGCAACAACAAAAGCAATTTTTTTGGTTTGCTTCAAGGCATCTAGGTTAGCACCTACAAAAGTTTCGTTTTTTATTGTAATATTAGTAGCTCCTGCATAAGCTGGAATATCGATTGGTATTGAAAATAGTGGAGCATTGCCTTTATCTAGAAAAACAAGCCGTAAGACAAAAGCTCTGTTTATGGTATTGTTTACTTCGAAAAACAAATCGGCTTTGACCAAATTATCTTTTAAAAAACTACCATTAAAAACACCCACATCTGGCGTATCAATAGAAATAGCTTGTTCTGTCCCGTTATTTACAAGCTTATTAGCTGCCACATCAAAACTTGATAAATTAGCCACAACTACGGGCTGCAACTCAAGGTCATTTACTTGATCAAAATCGAGATCGCTACTACACGACAAAGAAAATAGCAATACAAAAAATCCGAGTAGGGTTTGGGTTACTTTCATTATTTCATATTTATTTACTACTATTCCAAACGAATAGATCTTTAGTTTAGTACATTTTATTAGTGATACTCCCCAAACAATTTTGAGGCTTCATTGTAAGCGCTTTCAAAACTCATGGCGCTCAAATTGGTATTTTCTTTTTTCGCAGTAAAATAAGAGAGTAGTTTTTCAGTTGGCATATTTCCCGTCAAACGATCAGTAGCCATTGGGCAACCACCAAAACCCTGAATCGCTCCATCAAATCGTCTGCAACCAGCATGATAAGCGGCATCTATTTTTTCAAACCATTTATCTGGGGTAGTATGCAAATGAGCCCCAAATTCTATCGCTGGATATTTTGGAATCAAATTAGAAAACAAATGCGTGATAACTTCCGGGGTGGAACTTCCAACCGTATCGGACAACGACAGAATCTTCACTCCCATTTGCGCCAATCGTTCTGTCCATTCGCCCACAATTTCCTCATTCCAAGGATCTCCGTATGGATTTCCAAATCCCATTGAAAGATAAGCAATCACTTCTTTTTGGTTTTGATCGGCAATTTCGAGAATTTCTTGTAAGGTAACCAAAGACTCAGCAATGGTTTTGTGTGTGTTTCGCATTTGAAAGTTCTCAGATATTGAGAAGGGAAAACCCAAATACTGAATTGGTTCGTGAGAAGCAGCATCTTTTGCCCCTTGAACATTGGCAATTATAGCCAATAATTTACTACCTGTTTTAGATAAATCTAATTGATCCAACACCGCTGCCGTATCTTGCATTTGAGGAATTGCCTTTGGAGAAACAAAACTTCCAAAATCGATACTATCAAAACCCACTCGCAATAATGCTTGAATATACGATACTTTTCTAGCGGTAGGAATAAATGCTTTTATTCCTTGCATCGCATCACGTGGGCATTCGATAATTTTTATTGGCTCCATATAATTCAAAGATAAAAAAAGGAATTAAAGTACAAAGCCGAAAACATAGAAACTATTTCTGTTTCAAAATAGCTTTATTGATTGCTTTTACCAAAGCCGGACCTTCATAAATAAAACCAGTATACAATTGGATTAGACTAGCGCCAGCTTCTAATTTTTCAATTGCATCTTCAGCAGAATGAATACCACCCACACCAATAATTGGGAAAGCACGATTGCTTTTTTCAGCCAAAAAACGAATCACTTCAGTTGAACGATTCTTTAACGGTTTACCTGACAATCCTCCTGCTTCTCCTTTGGTTTCAGATAAAAGGTCTTCGCGGGAAAGTGTAGTATTCGTTGCAATTAAACCCGCGATTTTAGTTTCTGCCATAATATCAATGATATCTAATAATTGCTCATCTGTTAAGTCAGGTGCAATTTTTAGCAAAATTGGTTTAGGGCTAACTTTAGTTATATTTTTATTTTGAAGTGTTTGCAGCAATTGAGTCAACGGTTCTTTATCCTGTAACGCTCTTAAATTTGGAGTATTAGGTGAACTTACATTCACCACAAAATAATCCACATAATCGTATAAAGCATCAAAACAAATTTCATAATCCGAAGTAGCTTCTTCGTTGGGCGTCAATTTATTTTTACCAATATTACCCCCAATAAGCACATTGGTATTTGACTTTAAACGCTCTACTGCTTCTAAAACACCTCCGTTATTAAATCCCATACGATTGATAATGGCTTGATCTGCCTTCAATCGGAACAAACGTTTTTTAGGATTTCCTTCTTGTCCTTTTGGTGTTAACGTACCTATTTCGATAAATCCAAAACCAAAATTAGAAAGTTCTTTATAAAGATTAGCATCTTTATCAAAACCAGCGGCTAAACCTACAGGATTTTTGAACCTTAAACCAAAAACTTCGGTCTCTAAACGTTTGTCATTTACCACATAAAGTGACCTAAAAATTGCCGTAAATCCTGGGATTTTAGACACTATTCTAATTAACGAAAAGGTGAAATAATGTACTTTTTCAGGGTCAAAACAAAAAAGTATCGGACGAATCAATAATTTATACATAAGTAGTGTAGTTGTGTTGCACAAAAGTAAAGAATTGATTTCAAAAACCAGCAAAAAAGTGAACCCGAAGCCTAGCTTTTAGTTTAAAAAAAACAGCCCAAAATGTTTACCTTTGCTAAAAAAATAATCACCATGCAACACATTATTGATCGTTTTATAAGCTACGTAACTGTTGATACTGAATCCGACCCAAATTCTGAAACCACCCCTAGTAGTGCCAAACAATGGGATCTTGCCCATAAACTAGTAGAGGAGCTCCAAAAAATTGGACTACAAGATGTGACAATTGATGACAAAGCCTACATTATGGCTACATTACCAAGTAACGTTGACAAAAAAGTGCCAACCATTGGTTTTATTGCTCATTTTGACACTACTCCAGATTTTACTGGTGCCAATGTAAAACCTCAAATTGTACCCAATTACGACGGAAAAGATATCGTACTCAACGAAGCACAAAACATCGTTCTTTCGCCAAAATATTTCAAAGATTTATTGCAATACAAAGGACAAACCTTAATCACCACCGATGGAACTACCCTTCTTGGTGCCGATGATAAAGCCGGAATCACTGAGATTGTTTCGGCAATGGAATATTTAATTCAAAATCCAGATATCCAACACGGAACCATAAAAGTTGGTTTTACTCCCGATGAAGAAATTGGCCGTGGTGCTCATCATTTTGATGTGGAAAAATTTGCAGCGGATTGGGCTTACACTATGGATGGTAGTCAAGTAGGCGAATTAGAATATGAAAATTTCAATGCTGCGGGAGCTAAAATCACCTTCAAAGGAAAAAGTGTACATCCTGGTTATGCAAAGGGAAAAATGATTAATTCGATGCTCATTGCTAATGATTTTATTAGTGATTTACCAAAAGGAGAAACACCTCAAGAAACTAAGGGTTACGAAGGCTTTTTTCACGTTCATCACCTGAAAGGCAGTATCGAAGAAACGGTTTTAGAACTTATTATAAGAGACCATTCTAAGAAAAAGTTTGAAAAGAGAAAAGAATTGATTGAAAAAATGGTTCAAAAAATCAACAAAAAGTTTACCAAACAATTTGGTGAGGCTATTGCCACAGCTGAGATTAAAGACCAATACTACAATATGAAGGAAAAAGTGTTACCAGTAAAACACATCGTTGATATTGCAGAAGAAGCCATGAAACAAGTCGGAGTAAAACCGATAATCAAACCTATTCGTGGAGGAACCGATGGCTGTCAATTATCCTACAAAGGATTACCTTGCCCGAATATTTTTGCTGGTGGTCACAACTTTCACGGTAAATACGAATATGTACCTGTAGAAAGCATGCAAAAGGCGATAGATGTCATTGTAAAAATTGCTCAACTTACCGCAAGTACCGATTTTGAAAATCCCGCGCCTAAATCAAGACGCAAAAGATAAATAACAACATTTATGTTCTAGATTAAGATTTTCTTCCAAATTACTACCTCCAAAAAGTTCAAAGACTTTTTGGAGGTTTTTTTTATTATGCTTAGTCCCTATTCCAGACCTAATTAAAAACTTAACATTGGAATTGATTTACGTTCACTACATTTGTTAATAATTAAGAAACAATTTGTTAACATTGAGTTTTTTAGGAAACATTTTATAATTGCATAGCTATCCATTAAATAGACCATATTATGTTAGAGAAAAAAGAAGACAATACCGTTACAGATGCTACACCAGCAGTAACAACAGAAGTACCTAAAGTTGAAAAAAACGTTACTCCAAAACGAAGAACTGCAAGAACTACAACAGCAACTACCAACAAACCTGAAGCAACAAAAACAGCAGTTACAACTCCAAAACCTAGAGCAAGCAGAGCAAAAGTTAGTACTCAAGAGAACGTCAGTACTTCAGTTCCAGCAGCCATTAACACTGAAGAAATAAAAAAAGAAGAACTAGAAATGGGTTCTGAAGAAAAGTCAGAAGAAGAAACTACAGAAAAGTCAAAAGACAAGAAAAATAAAAAGAAAAATAAAAAGAAAAAAAACAAAGTAAAAATGAGCGAAAAAGAAAAAGAAAAAGCCAAGAAAGCTAAAGCAAAAGAGAAAGCCAAAGCAAAAGCCAAGAAAGCGAAAAAAGCCAAAAAAGACAAAGCCAAAAAGGCAAAAGTAAAAGCTAAGGCTAAAGAGAAAAAAGCAAAAGCAAAGGCAAAAAAAGCCAAGAAAAACAAAAAGAACAAAAAGAAATAAACCGATTGTTCCAAACTAAAAAATCCCAAACTCCAATTAATTTGGAATTTGGGATTTTTTTATTTGATTAGCAAACCTACTATTTCTTAGCCAAAGCTGCACTCATTTCCATTGAGATAGCAGAACGCTCCATTTTCAATTTGCCTGACATGGTTTCGATAATCACTGTAGTTTCAGCTAATTCAGCAATTTTTCCATGCAATCCGCTTTTGGTAACGATTTTATCTCCTACTTTTAAACTGCTTTCAAATTCTTTTTCGTTTTTAGCACGTTTTTGTTGTGGTCTAATCATAAAGAAATAAATCACCACAAACATCAATAAAAACGGTAAAAACTGTTGTAATTGTCCCATAATAAAAATCTTAATTTGTTATTTTTTGTTTTGTTAAATTTAAATATTAGCCGCAATTGACTACATCAAACCGCGACCAACTTTTACCAATTTCTTGCTTTCAGTTAATTCTTTTACAAGGTTATCTAAAATTCCGTTGATAAAAATACTACTTTTTGGTGTAGAATACTCTTTTGCTATTTCTAAATATTCGTTCAATGTCACTTTCACTGGAATCGACGGAAATTTTAAGAACTCACAAATGGCCATTTTCAAGATAATAGTATCGATTTCTGCAATACGATCACTATCCCAATTAGGCGTTTTATCGTCATAAGCCTTGGCCAACTCTTTTTCATTAAGCGTTGTTTTTCGGAACAAATCGCGAACAAAATCTTTGTCTTCGGTATCCTTGTATAATTTTGGCACTCTAAAATTATCTTCCTCAAGAGGCTTCAATGCTTTTAATTGCTTCAAAATTTGAGTATTCACCATCGGAATATCGTCAATCCAAGTTAATTTATCGTCCTCTAGATATTCGTATAACTTTTCATTAGGTACGATAATTTCTTCAAAAACAGCTGCAATAAATTCTTTATCTTCTTCAAAAGTATTGACCGCATTGCTCATGTATTTAGCATACAATTTGCTTTCTTTTATCGCATTCAACAAAATAATAATGTAATCATCGTTCAACGACCAATTATTGATTTTACGATTTTCCATCGCGATACTCAAAGAATTGTTTTCAGCCAAAATCTGAAAAACAGCATTCTTAATAAACTTTTCGTTGGGTTTGCGTTCTTGAGGAGTCGCAAGGTGTTTTTGACTTGACAAATGCAAAAAAACTTGTTCTTTTTTACAAATTTCTAATAATGATGACACCATCGTAAGGTATAAATCTAGAATATTATCAATGCTATAAAAAAGAAATTTTTCTTCTTTTTCTAGATTATCAGAGCCGTTTTGATGCATGGCATAAATGGATTGCATGACTTTAACGCGAATGTGTCTTCTGTTTACCACCTTGTAAGAACTTTTAAAAATTAGTCGACAAAATTAAGGATTTCATCGCTGAAATGAAAATTTGAAAGGAATTTTATTTTATAATTAAAAAAGTGTCCCAATTACTAAAGGATCCGAAAAAACCTCTAAATAATTGAGACACTAAAAATTTATAAAAACTATTATTTACTATTTGCTAGTTTTCTTTCCGCAATACGTTGTTGCGCAATAGTCAATGCTGCTTGGTGTGTGGTCATTTTGTTTGCAATTGCAAAATCAAAAATCTCTAAAGTAGTGTTATAGATATTTTCGGTTTTAGCCATAATTTCTGCTTTACCGTAATGAGCTAATTCTGCATACACGTTAATGATTCCTCCTGCGTTGATCAAGAAATCTGGCGCATACAAAATACCTCTTTCTTGCAAAATTGCACCGTGAACAGTTTCATTAGCCAACTGATTATTTGCTGCTCCTGCAATTACTTTCGCTTTAATTTTATGAATAGTTGCGTCATTAATAGTAGCTCCCATTGCACATGGCGCATAGATATCAACCTCTTCAGCATACACATCATTTCCTGAATAAACAGTTGCATTGTATTTTTTCCCTACTTCATAAAGACGCTCTTCGTTGATATCTGAAATGGTTACTAAAGCTCCTTCTTTGGTTAGATATTCAACCAAAGCTTCTCCAACGTGACCAATTCCTTGTACTAAAACTTTTTTACCAGTTAATACGTCAGAACCAAATTGTTGTTTAGCTGCTGCTTTCATTCCCATATAAACTCCAAAAGCTGTTACAGGAGACGGGTTTCCTGCCCCACCTCTTTCTTCTGAAATTCCAGTTACATAAGGCGTGACATCTCTTACAAGATCCATGTCGGCAGTTTCCATTCCAACATCTTCAGCTGTGATATATCGTCCGCTTAAAGAATGAACGAATTCACCAAACTTACGCATCAATTCTGGCGTTTTTTGTGTTTTAGCATCACCAATAATTACTGCTTTTCCTCCACCAATATTTAAACCGGTAATTGCTGATTTAAAAGTCATTCCGCGAGACAAACGCAAAACATCATTCAAAGCTTCCCACTCATTGCTATAATTAAACATTCTCGTACCACCCAAAGCTGGTCCCATTACCGAATTATGAATACCAATTATTGCTTTTAATCCAGTATCTTTGTCGTTGCAAAATACAATTTGTTCATGGTCATCGAATGATATTTGACCAAAAACAGGATCCATTTTTTGAATTTCCTTAGCAGTTGCTATTGTTGCATTCATAAGCGTGTTGATTTTATTATTTTACAAATTTGATAAAATTTCGATTCAAAAATATAAAATAATAAAATATAACCTAATTTAAAAACCATATTTTGATAATATCATAAATTTTTAGTGGACACTACGAAGTAATCGCTTTACTTTTTTTAACAAAAAAGTAACAATAAAATAAGAAACAAGTCCGAATCTCAAAAAAAATGAAAGAATTACGTTATTTAGACAAATACTTTTTAAAATACAAATACAGTTTTTCGATTGGTATTTTAATCACAATTATCGCACAAATATTTTCTCTTTTTACCCCAAAACTAATTAGCAGCTCTCTAGATGCTATCGAAAAATTCGATAAACTTTCTACTATAGAAAAATCATCTACAATGGTTATTGGTCAATATCGTGAAGAACTCCTCCACAACGTTTTACTAATTATTGCTACAACAATTCTGGCAGGTTTTCTAACCTTTTTGATGCGACAAACACTAATTGTTATGTCGCGCCATATCGAATTTGATTTAAAAAACGAAGTATTTCGTCAATACGAAAACCTTTCACAAAACTTCTACAAGCAAAACCGTACAGGAGATTTGATGAATCGTATCAGTGAGGATGTTTCCAAAGTTCGAATGTACGTTGGCCCAGCGGTCATGTATACCATCAACACCTTTATTCGATTTGCCATTGTAATTGCTTATATGTACAATGTCTCGCCCAGATTAACGCTTTACACTTTGCTCCCATTGCCAATTTTGTCGTATGCCATTTTCAAATTAAGTTCAGAAATCAACATTCGTAGTACCGTTTTTCAGCAATATTTATCTAAAGTTTCGAGTTTTACTCAGGAAATTTTCTCCGGAATTCGAGTAATCAAAGCCTATTCTCTAGAAAATCAACAACAAAATAACCTCATCTCGCTAGCAGAAGAAAGCAAAAGCAAAAGTTTGAATCTAGCGAGAGTACAGTCATTATTTGGTCCGTTGATGCTTGCCTTAATTGGAATTAGCAACTTAGTAGTTATCTATTTTGGTGGAATGCTATACATCAACGGAACCATAAAAAGCATTGGTACCATCGCCGAATTTATTTTGTATGTCAACATGTTAACATGGCCAGTTGCTTCTTTGGGTTGGGTTTCGTCTATGGTACAAGAGGCTGAGGCTTCTCAAAAACGATTGAACGAATTCTTAAAAATTGTTCCTGACATTCAAAACAATAATCCAAATTCAAGCACAATAGAAGGTCATATCGCTTTCGAAAACGTAAGCTATACCTACGAAGATACCAACATCGAAGCACTCAAAAATGTTTCTTTTACAGTAAAAAAAGGAGAAACATTGGCTATTCTTGGCAAAACAGGTTCAGGAAAATCAACACTTTTATCGCTCATCTCTAGATTGCACGATGTAACCGAAGGACAAGTAAAAATTGACGGAACAGAAATCAGTCAATTGAATTTATTCGACTTAAGAAACAGCATCGGAATTGTACCACAAGACGCCTTCCTGTTCTCGGATAGCATCAAAAACAACATCAAGTTTGGTAAAGAAAACGCCTCTGACGACGAAGTTATCGAAGCAGCCAAAAGCGCTGTAGTTCATGACAATATCGAAGGGTTCAACAAAGGCTACGACACCATTTTGGGCGAACGTGGCATCACTTTGTCTGGCGGACAAAAACAACGTGTTTCTATTGCCAGAGCCATCATCAAAAAACCAGAGATTTTACTTTTTGACGACTGTCTTTCAGCAGTAGACACCGAAACCGAAGAAGCAATTTTGAACAACCTATTCGAAATTTGTAAAGACAAAACCACCATAATTGTAAGCCACAGAGTTTCTTCTGCAAAAAATGCTGACAAAATCATCATTCTTGAAAATGGCAAAATAATCCAGCAAGGCTCTCATAATCAATTAATAAATGAAGAAGGCTATTATGCAGCGCTCTATTTAAAACAACTTTCAGAAAAAGAATTACTATAAATGTTGTTTTATCAATAATTTTTTATGATTTTTGATTGCTATTTATAAAAGGATCGAAAGAATTATGAGAGAAAATGACATGCTAGAAAAAGAAGAAATTTACTCTAAAGTGCTTCGCGCTGGGAGAAGAACCTATTTCTTTGATGTAAGAGCCACAAAGGCTGATGATTACTACATTACCATTACCGAAAGCAAAAAATTCACCGAAGAAGATGGCTCTTTCCATTTCAAAAAGCACAAGATTTACTTGTATAAAGAGGATTTTGCAGCTTTCGAAGAGATTTTAGGCGACATGACTTCTTACATTTTAAACCACAAAGGCGAAGAAGTAATTTCTGAAAGACACCAAAAAGATTTCAAAAAAGAATTCTCTAACGAAGCTTTAGAAAACGAAAATACCCCAAAAGTATCTAGTTTTACAGATATCGACTTTGACGATATTTAAAATCAACAAACGCATACTTAAGTCCAAAAGTCAACTGATTTTTGGACTTTTTTTTTGGAGCAAAAGTCCTTGTTATCCTTCACGCCCAATGTCATTAAGTTAAGAGATTTTAGATTGAAGATTAACGATTTTTGATTTTGGAACAAGTGAATTAAAAATTACTTAATTTTCAGTATCTTATACATCAGCAATCAAAAATCGTTAATCTAAAATCAGCAATCAATTTATAATTTAATCTCCTAACTTAATGAAATTGCCTTCAAGCCTCGTCCTGCTGCTACCGTCTGGACTAAAAATCACGTCTCTTTTTCATAACATCCTACAAAATCAATATATTTATGGAGTAAAAAAATCCATGAAAACTACATATTGGCTTTCATCATTTTTTGGCGAAAAAAAAAAAAATATTTTGAAAAGAAAAATAGAACAATACAAAAAAACAATGACACCAAAACTCCTCATTATTCCTGGATTAGGTGACTCAGGCGTGGGGCATTGGCAAAACTTTTGGTTAGAGCATTTCCCGAATACCATCAAAGTAACCCAAGACAATTGGGATGAGCCTTTACTCAACGATTGGCTTGAACGCTTAAATGAAACCCTGCAAACGATTCAAAAACCTACAGTTTTGGTAGCGCATAGTTTAGGCACTATCTTAGTTGCACATTGGGCAAAAAACAACCATAATGCTTACATCAGAGGAGCCTTATTAGTCGCACCCGCTGATGTTGACTCCCATGAACACACACCTGAGTGCATTTGGAATTTTGCACCAATTCCATTGCATGCAATGCCTTTCCCCTCAATTGTAGTTGGAAGCGAAAACGACCCATATATGACTTTGGAAAGAGCCCAAGAATTGGCCAAAAACTGGGGAAGTGATTTTATTAATATTGGAAGAAAAGGACACATCAATTCCGAAACCAAGCTAGGTCTTTGGGAAGAAGGGCAAGACATTTTGAAACTTTTAATCCAAAAAATAAACTAAGCGATTCTCAATCCGTTTTCTATCTTAAAATCGGGAGCTAACAAAACCACATCGCTCTGCTCGCCTACAGCGCCAAGCACCAAGCATTCGCTCCTAAATTTGCCTATTTGCTTTTTAGGAAAATTAACTACCGCTACAATTTGACGGCCAATTAAAACTTCTTTGGAATATCGTAGTGTAATTTGAGCTGAAGATTTACGAACCCCTATGACTGCTCCAAAATCAATAGTGAGTTGATAAGCAGGTTTTCTGGCTTCAGGAAAATCGTTCACTTCTAAAATAGTTCCAACACGCATCTCCACTCTTTCGAATTCTTCCCAACTGAGAGAAGCTGTATTTTCTATGCTCATAAAAATTTTATTTCGTTTCTTTTTCAATACTACAAAAAAAATCCCAAAACAGCTAATTAGACTGTTTTGGGATTTATAAATTGCTCTAATAATTTTTTATTTGACATCCATTAATTCCACATCAAAAATCAAAGTAGCGTGTGGTGGAATTACTCCTCCTGCACCACTTGGTCCATAAGCCAAATCAGATGGAATTACAAAACGGGCTTTATCTCCTACTTGCAACAAAGCGATACCTTCGTCCCAACCTTCAATCACTTGACCTTGTCCTAAACGAAATTCGATCGGTTTTTTTCTTGGGTAAGAAGAATCAAATACTTTTCCGTTTTCAAGAGAACCTTCATAATGTACAGCAACAGTTTTTCCGTTTTCTGCTTTTTTACCAGAACCTCTTTGAATAAATTGGTAACGCAATCCGCTTTCTGTTTTTTCAAAACCAGCAGCCAATTGTTCCATTTTTGCTTCTGCTTCTGCTTTCAAAGCTGCTTCTCTTTTCATTCTAGCACCTCTTAAACCGATAAAAGCTTCGATAGCATTCCAGTTTTGCGCTTCTTCACCAACACGAATAATTTCTAAAGTCTCCAATTGGTCTCCTTGCGCTACTGCATCCACAACCTCTTGTCCTTCGATTACGTGCCCGAAAACAGTGTGTTTGTTATCCAACCAGCTTGTTGGAACGTGTGTAATAAAAAACTGTGATCCATTGGTTCCAGGTCCAGCATTAGCCATAGACAAAACACCTGGGCGATCGTGTTTTAGAGAAGGATGAAACTCATCATCAAATTTGTATCCTGGATCTCCAGTTCCTGTACCTTTAGGACATCCCCCTTGAATCATAAAATCAGGAATTACTCTGTGAAAAGATAAACCATCATAGTATTTTACACCTTGAGGCTTAACCTTGTTTTCCATATTTCCTTCTGCCAAAGCCACGAAATTCCCAACAGTTCCTGGAGTCAAATCGTGCGTCAATTTTACCAAAATCGATCCTTTTGAGGTATTGAATTTAGCGTATATTCCGTTTTCCATGATAAATTATTTTTATTGAGGCGCAAATTTACGAAAATAAATGCGATATCAATTTTTGCTTATTATTATTTTATTAGCTCACAAAATCCTCACACTAGAACCATAATCTGACGTTGAATTCCCACTCCTAAGTCCTATCATTCTTATTCTTTGGCTAAAAAAACTTGGCATTAGTTTTTGACTGCTACATTTTTAATTTAGAATATTTCACTTTTGAGTTCTGGCTTTCCCATCGGCAGAAATAGCAAAACTAGAACTGCGAGTAAGCGTTTTAATATAGGTCGTTTTTCTAAATCGCAAAGCGCTCCAATCTTCATCAACAGCAACCATACGAACGGGTTCAAAACCAAAATTTCCTATAACCGCCCAGCCATTGTCTCTATTGAATTCGCATTTGTATTTTTTGGAAGTTCCTTTTGGATAACAAAACCAAATGATAGCATCACCGTTAATTTTTGGAAAAAGTGATGTAATTGCTGTTTCTATTTCTTGCAATTGCGTGACAAAAACTATAACAAAATCAATAGAGTCAAGCTTTATTGCATCAGTAAAAAATGTAGTCTCAGCTGCCATCTTACTCATCTCTAATTCAAAAGAAACAGGAGCATTAAGAACTAAAATCGCATTGTGATTTTTAAAATTGAGCTTTTTAAACAGTGGTGTCATCATAAACACTTTTTTAAAATTGGACTAAAAACAACAACTAAATTACAAAAACAATTTACTTACGCATTCGCTTAGGCCCATACCAAAGCCAAAAACCAGTTATAGTAAAAACCAAAAGAGCTAGTCCCATTACAGTGGTATAAACCAATTTAAAGACACCGTTACCAGTTTCAAAATAAGCATCTAAGTACGAACCATCGTGAATGTTTTCGACAAAATCAGCATTTCGACGTTCTACATGCAAAAGTTCTCCCGTAGCTCCATCCAATTGAACGCCCCAATAGTCTTCCTCAAAAACAAACTTCACCATTCCTTTATCGGGACGAATGTCAATTCGGTTCAAAGCTAAAGAAACATTAGGTGAAACTTCTTTTTGCAAATAATAACAGGCTTTTTGTTGTAAACTATCCACAGGGAGCCATAGTCTCAAATCGGTAGTGGTTCCTTTGCGAGAATCGGCCAATAGTAAGCCACCGCTATTTTTTTTCCATCCTAAAAGTAATCCCGACATGGATATAATGAAAAAGAAAATAAATAAAAAAGCGCCCGTAGTTCGGTGCACTTTTCTAAACACTCTCAATGTTTTAGCCTGACTTTTTCTTTTGTTACTTTCGTTCATATGACAATTCGTAGTAATGCATTAAAAATATTGTTTGACAATATAGCTATTTCAAAAAGCGTAAACAAAAGAATGCTGCAAGTAATAAAAAAATGACATCCTTTCGAATGTCATTTTTAAGTATTAGTAATATTTTGTCAGTCAATTATTTATTCAATCCTGCATTTTTCAAATACGGTTCAATCTTCATATCGTGACCGATGAATTCTTTGAAAGCTTTGTTCAAATCTACACTGTTCCCAACAGACAAAATGTATTTCACAAAACGATCACAATTCTTTCTAGTCATTCCACCATTGGCTTCAAACCAATCGTAAGCATTATAATCTAAAGTTTTAGACCAAGTGTAAGCGTAATATCCTGCAGAGTAACCGCCTCCCCAAATGTGAGCAAAGTAAGGAGAATGATAACGAGTAGGCACTTCATTCACTAACAAACCATATTTTTGTAAAGCCTCTTTTTCAAAATCTAAAGTAGGTTTAAAATCCGATTCTTTCTCTACATTATGCCAAGCCATATCTAGCGTTGCAGCAGCCAACAATTCAGTTACCACATACCCTTTGTTGAAGGTATCAGCTTTTTTAATTTTATCTATCAACTCTTGAGGAATAGCTTGTTTGGTTTGATAATGTACTGCGTAATTTTTCAAAACCGTTGGATCTAAAGCAGCATGCTCGTTGATTTGCGAAGGAAACTCTACATAATCTCTAGGTACAGCAGTTCCAGAAAGTGTTACATATTTTTGGTTGGCAAACAATCCGTGTAAGGTGTGTCCAAACTCGTGAAATAATGTCGTTACATCATCAAAACTGATTAAAGATGGATTACCATTAACTGGTTTTGCAAAATTGTACACATTGACAATGACTGGTTTTTGGTTTAAATAATGCGATTGATTGACGAAATTACTCATCCAAGCACCTCCGTTTTTATTGTCTCTAGCATAAAAATCCAAGTAATAAATCGCGATTGAAGTGCCTTTGTCGTTGAACACCTCATACACTTTTACATCAGGATTGTACACTGGCAAATCGTTCCTTTCTTTAAAAGTCAGCCCGTACATTTGTTTTGCTGCAAAAAAGACTCCTTTTTCTAGCACTGAACCGATTTCAAAATACGGTTTGATTTGACTTTCGTCCAAATCGTATTTGGCTTTACGTACTTGCTCAGAATAGAAATCCCAATCCCAAGGCTCTAATTTAAAACCACCATTTTGGGCATCAATTAAGGCTTGAATGTCTTTGGCTTCTTCGTTAGCTTTGGCTACTGCTGGTTTTGCGATTTTGGCTAACAAATCCATTGCAGGAGCAGGAGTTTGGGCCATTTGGTCTTGCAATTTCCACTCGGCAAAACTCTTTTTACCCATCAATTTTGCTTTTTGCAAACGCAATTTAGCCATTTTTTCAAGGGTTTCGCGAGTATCACCTTCATCTCCTTTTTCTGCACGATACCAAGAGGCTTTGAAAACCTTCTCTCTAGACGCACGATTGGTCAAACTCATCAAAACAGGTTGTTGTGTGGTATTGATAATCGCAATCATGTATTTTCCGTCTTGTCCTGCTGCGGTAGCATTGGCTTTGGCAGCTGCAATTTCATCAGGCGTTAAACCTGCCAAATCTGAAGCAGAGTCAAAAAACACAGCAGCGTTTTTACGCGCGGTTAATAATTTATTGCTGTATAAAGTACTCAAGGTAGCCAACTCTTCGTTGATTTTTTTCATCTTTTCTTTATCGGCCTCCGAAAGATTAGCTCCTGCTAATTCAAATTGTTGCAAGTAGTATTCGGTTAGTTTTTTATCTTCTCCCTTCAAACTCGACAATGGAATGCTTTTGATGCGGTTATACAATTTACTATTCAAGTAAATTTTATCGTTATGCGCTGAAAAAATTGGTGCATATTCTGCTTCAATTGCCTGAAGTGTTGGATTAGTATTAGAACCTGAAAGGTTATAAAAAACTCCAGTTGCTCTACTTAAATCTACACCACAAGTTTCTAACGCCAAAACGGTATTCTCGAATGTCGGCTTTGCCATATTGTTCGTGATTTTCTCGATTTCTTCATCGTGTACTTTTAAACCATAGTCAAAAGCTGGTTTAAAATGTTCATCTTTAATTTTATCAAAAGGTGGCGTTTGGTACTGTAAAGTACTGCGTTGCAAAAGAGGATTGTTCATAGGAGCAATAGTATTTTGGGCATTCACGTTCTCGACTAGCAGCGTACTGAACAACAAAAGACAGCCAGCACTAGCTCTTTTTGAAAAAGAATTCATATTGAAAAATTTACAAATTATTAGGTTTTAAAAGTACTAAAAAAAAACAGTATCGCAGGCAAATGCTCCTTTTATTGAGAAACCAATAATATCATAAAGATTTATAAATAATGAGCTAACCGTTTGGTTAAACTTAAGTAGGCGCTCATTTTGAATGGTAAAATTGAGTATGATTATTTTTCAAATTAAGAACAGATTACACTTTTGCCTACACCATTACATTTCCATATGCTGTATTGAAAGCTAATGAACAAGCTAAAAAAAATTGCTAATCTTACGATTTAACAAAACAAGTTTTGAGATACTATGCTTAATAATTTGCATTTTGTTACAATTTTAGACTTGTATCAAAGCCCTACTTAACTGTTAGAAATTAACCAAAAATATTCTTTATGAATATTCTAGTGTAGAAATATAAAAACCTATTAGCAATGTAAACAATAAGAATAACATTGTTGAATGCTTTGTGTCTATTTCTTTGATTTTCAATGTTATTATATATACTAGTGAAGACATAATAATCATTAAAAGTTTTAAGATATTATCATAATAAAACCATGATGTTTGTTTTATACTTTCAATTAAGTTTTCGGAGAAAGTAATATTTCTTATATCTTTTTCTAACATAACATATGCAAATATAAATTTAATTACTTCAAATAAGATAAATACAAAAATTGCATTTCCAAAAGAAACTATCAATGATTTTTCATTTATACCTAAGGCAAATATTACATTTAAAAAATAAACTATACATATCATAAAACCAATTATAAGAATACTTATTGTTGACGATATAATTACGCTAACATAACTTGATATTTTCGCAGAATTAATAAGCTCAGAAGGTATTATATCAATAATTATATTTGATTTTAAAATACCTGATATAGATAAAATTAATAAATAAACTAGTAAACAAATAATTGTTTTAGAAATAGTATTTTCAAGTTTATAAGCACTTTTCATAATGTTTCAATAATAGAAGAAAAAAATAACAAAATTATTGGATAAATTAAATTTATAATCTCTCTTTTACTTATAAATTTAATTTTTTTTTCAATGATTATACTTCTGTAAAAAAAGAAACCGTTAAAACTAAATTTGGCGAATAGTAAAATTGAGAAAATCTCTAAAGGAATATGTTTTGATAAAAACATTAACTCATATAATGATAAATCAGAAAACCCTGCATTCAAAAAAATTGCCAGTAAATAACCATTCCAAAAAAGTAGAACTATAGTTAAAATTCCACCAGAGATAAAGCCTAATATGGATATTATTAAACATAAAATAATGTTATTAATAAAAATATCTACAAAAAGAAAACCTGTGTTAAAATTATTAATGTCAGAATGAGTAAAATTATAACTGTATGTGTAAACCGATTGTACATCATAAGTGATAAGACATAAAATAAATCCAGATAAAAAAATACATAATGATAAAATATATAATTTCATTGCTTTAGAATATTATTAATTCTAAAAATAAGTTTAGGGTGTGTTATACCACCTTTCGAAACATCACCATTAGACATCTCATCAAGTTTTTTTAATGCATTAATCAAATTTTCTTCACCATTATATTTCGCAGCAAATCGATCTGCTTCAAATTCAAACTTGTATTGAATTTTTCCTGGCAAAAACCATAATAATAATCCAAACATAGCACCTGTAATTCCTACAAAAAAAACATTTAAAATTTCATTATCATAATGAAAATAAAAACTTCTCAATTGAAACAATAAATGTGAAACAACTGCTATTATCAAATTAATAAAATACAATTTGTTAAGATGATTTAATTTTAAATGGCCTGCCTCATGTAATAATATACTAAAAAGTTCTTCTTTAGTTAAGTTATCCACTAGTGGTTTACCTATTAAAATTGTTTTTGAAAAGGGTATTATTCCTGTCGCATAAGCATTAAATACATTCTTATTAATAACTTTAATCTTATAACTTTCCAATATACTGTAGTTTGTGCAAAAAAAATTACTATCAAAATCCGAATATTCCTTTTTTTTAAGTAGAAATTGAATTGGACTTATAATAAATAGATAAGTAGGAATCAAAGATATTATTAAAACAGATACCAAAGAAAGAAGTAAATTTCTTTGAATTAATATTTCAGAAATAAGCATAAATGATAAAAAAACAACTCCAAAAAATATAGATTCAATGATAAATTGAATTAAATCAAACTCAAAATTCTTAGTAAAACTTTCATTGTAATACTTTGACAAGAAAAAAACAAAAAAAAATCTAAAACAAAACATTGATAGATACAATAACACTCCTCCTAAAAAAAATTCTAACATAAAAAAAAGCTTTTTGGTTATTTTAAGGCATGGGTCTTATCCATGCCTTAATTTTGATTTATGCTGCACCAAGTCCTGCACCAAGAATAATACCTACTGGACCTCCAACTACAGAGCCTAATTGACCTCCAATTTTAGCACCAGCCCATGTTGCTCCTAGCCATCCAGCCGCTCCTCCAGCTCCAGCTCCAAAATTTTGGACTGCACCATGATCAGAAAAATGTGCTGCTATCAAATAACCAGCATTAGCTGAAATATTTTTTGAAACAGAGCTAGCAAATAAAACAAAACCAGCACTTAAAATCAAACCAAAAATTGCATTACGTTTTTTCATAAAAATAATAATTTTAGAGTTAATAAATAATTGTTTCCTAACAAACTCTTGGTTACGTGCACTTAACTTTGATTTGTAAGACTTTACCAAAGCTAAAATTTTTATTTTAGATGATTTTACGGTTTTTGTGTTAAAAAAGTACGGTTTTTAGTTAAAATTTAGAGCAAGCCTATTCTTTTCGCTGCCGCTACTATTTCTAGGCTACCGCCCACATCCTTCAACAGTACGTATTTAATATGGGCTTTTCTTTTCTCAATCGCGCTCAAAGAAAGATTGAGGTGTATTGGCATGTCTTTGGTTTTTACTTTTTGTGCCAATAGTGCCAAAATTTGGTAATCAATAGCATCAAAATCGAGTTTTTCGGCAAGGAATTCGTTTCTTACTTTCTGGATTGTTGCACTGTAAAACGTTTCTCCATTCATAATAACTCGGTAGGCTTCTTTAAAAGAATGGGAGTCAATGTCATTTTTCAAGATGAATCCTTCTGGATTAAGCTCCTGTATAGCATTATTGACTATCAAAGACTCACTATGCATGGTCAATAGAATTATTTTGCATAAAGGAAAATGGTTCCGAATCAATCTTGCCAAATCTACTCCCGAATTTATTTGCTTGTCAGCATAGGGAGGCAAACTAATGTCCAAGAAAGCTGCATGAAATGCTTTTTGCGATACATAACGTTCTGTGATTTTCAAATAGGCTTTTTGACAGGAATTAGCTGTAGTAAAATCAATAGCAGCATCGTGATTAGACAAAGCATTGATGTAGCCATCAATAACCATTGGATGGTCATCCACTATTAATAGGCTTGAGGTTGTCATGGGTTTGGTTCTTTTTTTGTAATGTATTGATGGTATTTTAAAAATTTCATTCCAATAAATTGCAAATCTATACAAATAGCTGCGTTTATCCTGTATCTAAGGTTTTTATAGTGCACAAATTTGTAAATTATAGCTGATATAATGCAAACTTAAAGATTGTTATATCTTATAAAATTACTCCGTAAAACAATTGAATAGCAATAAAACAACCAGAATTTTGAGTGAAAGCATTACTTTTGATAGCATCTAAAAATGAATACATTATGGCTTCTATTTACGACACTTCCGACAATGCGATTTTGATTGAAAGAATTAAGAATTTAAATGCTACCTCTACTCCGCTTTGGGGCAAGATGAGCGTGGACCAAATGTGTGAACACTGCATTGCTGCTATAAACGTAGCTTTTGGAAAACAAGATTTAAAAATTAGTTTTCCTATGCGTTTGTTGGGTCGGTTAATAAAAAACAAAGCCTTTAACAGTGACTTTGGAAAAAATAGTCCCACGGCAAAAGAATTCCGTATCACTTCCCATTCTGATTTTGAAAAAAGCCAAGCACAACTTATAGCTTGTGTTCAAGAATTTGCCAAAGGAACTTCGGTAATTACGGTAATGCATCATCCGTTTTGGGGAAAGATGAGTTTTGTGGATTGGGACAAACTGATGTGGAGACACTTGGGCCATCATTTGAGACAGTTTGGAGTATAAACGAAAAGTGTCTTGATTGCAGGGATTGCGTGAGGGCAATGTCATTCAGTTAAGAGATTTTAGATTGAAGATTAACGATTCTTGATTTTAGATTTTGGTGCAAGTGAGTAAAAATCATATGATTTTCAATATCTTAAACATCAGCAATCAAAAATCGTTAATCAAAAATCAGCAATCATTTTATCATTTAATCCTTAATTTAAGGGCGTTTTGCGTGAGGGATAGCAGCGGCATCCTCGTGGGGCGGGGTTCGCCACAAGAGATATAGCGGATAGCCCGACCCCGAGGAGCAGGGACTTTTGGTTGTGCAAAGTCGTGTGCCTCGGGGTCACGCCCAAATAACTATTAGGATGCGTCACTTGATTCGTGTCCTATCATTTAATTTGTACCTTTGCACGATATAAAATACTACAATGAGAATTGATATTATTACCGTTTTACCTGAATTATTGAGAAGTCCTTTTGAAGCTTCGATTATGAAACGTGCTATCGACAAGGGGTTGGTGGAAGTGCATTTTCACAACTTGAGAGACTATACGACCAACAAACAAAAAAGTGTAGACGATTATCCTTTTGGCGGAGGCGCGGGTATGGTGATGACGGTGCAACCGATTGATGCTTGTATCACGCATTTGAAGAGCGAGAGAACCTACGACGAGATTATTTATATGTCACCCGACGGAGACACGCTGAACCAGAAAATGGCCAATACGATGTCGATGTATGAAAACATTATCATTTTGTGCGGGCATTATAAAGGTGTCGATCAGCGAGTGAGAGACCATTTTATTACCAAAGAAATTTCTATTGGCGATTATGTGCTATCGGGAGGCGAATTGGGTGCTTTGGTTTTGTGTGATGCCTTGATTCGATTGATTCCAGGGGTTTTGAGTGACGAAACCTCAGCTTTGACCGATAGTTTTCAAGACGGATTATTGTCGGGTCCAATTTATACGAGACCTGCCGATTACAAAGGCTGGAAAGTTCCTGATGTTTTGCTCAGTGGGCATTTTGCAAAAATTGACAAATGGAGAGAAGACAAAGCCTACGAACACACCAAAAACAGAAGACCGGATTTGTTGGAGGACAATTAAAAAAGACGCACCACTTGTACTAATGGACTACCAAAAACGCATTTACAACGCAAGACATTATATTGAGAAAAATTACAACAAAACTATCTCGATAAAATCTTTAGAAATGGTTTCTTGTTATTCCTATAGAAATTTACAGCGTATCTTTTTTTCGCTTTTCAAGGAAACCATTGGTGCATATCAAACTAGATTAAAAGTTGAAAATGGATATAAAAAAATAGTCTATTCTAATGCTAAAATTTCAGATATAGCTTTAGAAATAGGTTTTTCTGATGTACAATCGTTTTCTAAAACATTCAAAAAACACTTTAATTGCTCTCCTTCACAAGCTCGAAATCAAAAAGAACTTCTGCTAAATGACACCGAGGTACAAAACTCAATACTATCAATTACAGCTCCTGAAATTCTTTACATCCCTAAAAAAACAGTCTACTACTTAAGTTGCAAAACTTCTTACATTAATCCCGAAATTGAGCAACTTTGGAAAACGATTTTAAAAAATGACTTTTCGGAGGTTAGCACACAATTTTATGGATTAATTGCCGATGATGTGGTTATCACAGAAAAATCAAAATGTACTTATGATGCTTGCCTAGAAACAAATTCAATTCTAACGAACCTACCCTCAAAATCTATTTTTGGTGGGAATTATGCTAAGTTTATACACCAAGGCTCCTATCAAGATTTAGAAAACACCTATCAACAAATTTTTGGGTCATGGATTTTAGAAAGCAAACAAGAATGCTCTCATACGCCTGTAATCGAACAATACCTCAAAAATGAGTCAAACTGTACCCATGAAAATGAGTACTTAACAGCTCTTTTTATTCCTCTTTTATAGAATGTCAATTTTGGACAACAAATAATCAAGCTATCGTGAATAGATTTGCCTTGTCTAAGTACTAGTAAACAAGGCATTTTATAATTTAAATATTCAAACTAATTATTATGAAAAAACTATTTACCATTGTTATAGTATCTCCACTTTTCCTTTCTTGTCAAGAGGATTCGGAATTAACAACATCAGAAGAACCAATATCAACGGAAATCCTATACACTATGCCCGAAGAATCTGAACCTCATGAAGGCACTTGGCTGCAATGGCCCCATCAATACCAGTATGGAATAGAATATAGAAATGAACTCGATGATACCTGGATAACTATGACAAAATCATTAATAAAAAGCGAGAAAGTTCACATCATTGCATATGACGCTAATGAAAAATCAAGAATACTTTTTTTGCTTGAAAAAGCAGGGGTTTCAGTAGCAAACATAGACTTTACAATTCAAAAAACGGACGATGTATGGGTACGAGATAATGGACCTATTTATGTAAGAAACAACAACAAAGAACTTGTAATTCAAGATTGGGGTTTTAATGGTTGGGGTAAAAAAACTGACTATAATAATTGTAACATTATACCCAATCGAATAGCAAAAGACCAGCAATTACAAATGCTAGATTTAAATTCGGTGATGATAAACGAAGGTGGTGCGGTTGAAATTGACGGGCAAGGTACCTTAATGGCTACCAAAAGTGCTATATTAAACTCCAATAGAAACCCCGGAATGTCGCAATCACAAGCTGAAGTCATTTTTACAAAATATCTTGGTGTGACTAACTTCATATGGTTAGATGGAAAAGCTGGTAAAGATATTACTGACATGCACATTGATGGTTTTGCACGATTTGGAAACAAATCCACAATTGTAACTATGGCTGTGGATGACTTATTGTATTGGGAAGTTCCAGAAAAAGACATTCAAACACTCTACAAGGCTGTCTCTAATATTGGCAAAAACTATACTTTTCTTAAACTCCCATTAACAAAAAATGACGTAGTTACAGCAACAGGGAAAAAATTAAAATATAAAGGCTCTTATGTGAATTATTACATAGCAAATTCTGTGGTTTTAGTTCCAAACTATAACGATCCTAATGATGCATTTGCAAATGCCACCATTCAAACCCTTTATCCAAACCGAAAAGTCGTAGGGATTGATGTACGCAATTTGTATGCTAATGGAGGCATGGTTCATTGTGTAACACAACAACAACCTCGCAAATAACTATAATTATGTAAAGCGAAGAAAACCAAGACTTAGCTATTTTCAAATAAGTAGTGCAAAAAAATATTTTTTAACCATTCATAATTCATAATTATTTTTTACTTTTGCACCCACATTGGACCAACCTCTGGCGAGAACCGTGAATGTTGCTCTATTTAAAACCATAATTAAACATTTATCATGGCAGATTTATTGAAATTCGTTCAAGACGAGTTTGTTACAAGAAAAGATTTCCCTGAATTCGGAGCTGGAGACACTATCACTGTGTACTACGAAATTAAAGAGGGTGAAAAAACAAGAACTCAGTTTTTTAAAGGAGTAGTGATTCAAAGAAGAGGTTCAGGAAACACTGAAACTTTTACTATTCGTAAAATGTCAGGAGCTATTGGAGTAGAGCGTATCTTCCCAGTTAACTTACCTGCTTTACAAAAAGTTGAAATCAACAAAAAAGGTGCAGTTCGTAGAGCAAGAATTTTCTACTTTAGAGAACTTACTGGTAAGAAAGCAAAAATCAAAGACAAAAGAAGATAATCTTTTTTCTTTCAAATATAAAAGTCCCGACCTGTCGGGACTTTTTTTTTTGGCAGTATTTCATCAAAAAAATTATTATTTTAAAGATTTTCCCCTATTAAAAATAACGATTTCGTAATATCACAAGATGCATAAGAATTATGATATTTTTATAGCAAAATCAGGGAGTATTTACATCCGATTTCCATATATTTGTCCGCCTTATTTTTTTGCACTTTTCGCAAAGTAAGACACACATCCAAGTGATTTCGATTAAAAAAATAGAAAAATGACACAAAAATCAAAAATTTTTTACACCCTTACAGATGAAGCGCCATTGTTGGCTACTTACTCTTTTTTACCAATTGTTCAAGCATTTACTGCCACATCGGATATAGAAATTGAAACAAGAGATATTTCGCTGGCTGGAAGAATTTTAGCCAATTTTCCAGAATTTTTAAAAGAAGATCAAAAGACGAGTGATGCCTTATTAGAATTAGGAAAACTAGCCACTACTCCAGAGGCTAACATTATTAAATTACCAAACGTTTCTGCATCTGTACCGCAATTGAAAGCGGCTATTGCAGAACTTCAAACACACGGTTACGCCGTACCTGATTTTCCAGAAGACCCACAAACTGAAGAAGAGAAAAATAACAAAGCAAAATACGCAAAAGTATTAGGTTCTGCTGTGAATCCTGTTTTGCGTGAAGGTAACTCTGATCGTAGAGCTCCAAAGGCTGTTAAGAATTACGCCAAAGCCAATCCACATTCTATGGGAGCTTGGTCTTCTGAGTCTAAAACACACGTGGCTTCAATGGAACAAGGTGACTTTTACGGAAGCGAACAATCTGTTACCGTTAGCGAAGGTACTGATGTAAAAATTGAATTCGTAGGTGCAGACGGAACCACAACAGTTCTTAAAGCAAGTACACCGTTGAAAGCAGGCGAAATCATCGACAGTTCTGTAATGAATATTGCTGCCTTAAAAAGTTTTGTAGCCAAAACGATTGAAGAAGCAAAAGCACAAAATATCTTATTATCAGTTCACCTAAAAGCTACTATGATGAAGGTGTCTGACCCTATCATTTTTGGAGCTATCGTTGAAGTATATTTTGCTGCTGTTTTTGAAAAATATGCAACACTTTTCAATGAATTAAATATTGATACTCGTAACGGCTTAGGAGATGTTTATGCTAAAATAGCCGGACATCCTCAACAAGCAGAAGTAGAAGCTGCTATTGATGCAGCAATTGCTAATGGACCTGCTTTGGCAATGGTGAATTCTGATAAAGGAATCACTAACCTTCACGTACCATCAGATGTAATTGTAGACGCTTCTATGCCTGCAATGATTCGTACTTCTGGTCAAATGTGGAATAAAGAAGGAAAAGCACAAGATACTGTAGCCATCATTCCAGACCGTTGTTATGCTGGTGTATATACTGCAACCATTGATTTTTGTAAAAAACACGGTGCTTTTGTACCAACTACAATGGGAAGTGTACCTAACGTAGGTCTTATGGCGCAAAAAGCTGAAGAATATGGTTCACACGATAAAACTTTCCAAATTCAAGGAGAAGGAGTGGTTCGTGTTGTAAATACAAAAGGTACCGTATTAATGGAACAAAAAGTGGCTAAAAATGATATTTTCAGAATGTGTCAAGCCAAAGATGCTCCAATTCAAGACTGGGTAAAACTAGCGGTAAACAGAGCACGTCTATCAGCTACTCCAGCGGTTTTCTGGTTGGACAAGAACAGAGCGCACGATAGCCAATTGATTGTAAAAGTTGAAAAATATCTAAAAGACCACGATACAACAGGATTAGACATTCGCATTTTAAGTCCTATCGAAGCGACTAATTTCACTCTAGAGCGCATCATCAAAGGATTAGACACTATCTCTGTGACTGGAAATGTATTGCGTGATTACTTAACCGATTTATTCCCAATCTTAGAAGTAGGAACTTCGGCCAAAATGCTTTCTATCGTTCCCTTAATGAATGGCGGTGGTTTATTTGAAACTGGCGCTGGAGGTTCTGCTCCAAAACACGTTGAGCAATTTATCGAAGAAGGCTACTTACGTTGGGATTCCTTAGGTGAATTTTTGGCTTTGGGCGCTTCATTAGAACATTTGGGACAAACATTAAACAATTCAAAAGCGATTGTTTTAGCAGAAGCCTTGGATGTAGCTACTGAAAAATTCTTAGCAAATGACAAATCGCCTTCTAGAAAAGTAGGCGGAATTGACAATAGAGGTTCTCATTTCTACTTGGCGATGTACTGGGCAGAAGCTTTAGCCGCTCAAGATAAAGATGCTGATTTAAAAGCAATTTTCTCGCCTATTGCGACTGAATTCATTGCTAACGAAGCACAAATCAACAGTGAACTAATTGGTGCTCAAGGAAAACCTCAAACTATCGGAGGGTACTACCAACCAAATCCAGAGTTGACGAGCAAAGCAATGCGTCCAAGTACCACTTTCAATACGATTTTGGCAAAGATTGCATAGTTTTAGAACTAAACATATTAGCAAAAAAGACAACTTATAACGGTTGTCTTTTTTTTGTTAACCAATCATTAACATTTGTACAGTAACAAATCACTTAAAAAATCGTCTACTTTGTAGTTCTAAAATTAACCTATGAAAAATTACTACATAACCGTTTGTGTTATACTATGTATGTTGTTTAGCCAAGATTTTTTGGCACAAGAAAAAAGCAACATTCCTTTACCTAAAGAAAAGTTCACGCTAAGCGGAACCATTACCGACCAAAACAGTAATGAGACATTAATTGGTGTCAATATTGTTTTTCCTGAATTAAAAACAGGTGTAACTACCAACGAATATGGTTTTTATTCCATTACGCTTCCCAAAGGAAAACACCAAGTTCAAATTTCTTATTTGGGCTACAAAACGGTAAATGAAACCATCGAATTGACGCAAAACACCAAATACAACTGGCCTTTGTCAAACGAAGACAACGTGCTCAAAGAAGTCATCATCACTGACGACAGAACCAAAACCGACATTAGAAAGCCCGAAATGAGCGTAAATAAACTCTCGATTTCTGCTATTAAAAAAATGCCTGTCGTTCTTGGAGAAGTAGATGTACTTAAATCTATTTTATTACTCCCTGGAGTGACCAATGCTGGAGAAGGTGCTTCTGGATTTAATGTACGTGGTGGTGGAGCAGATCAAAACTTGATTCTGTTGGACGAAGCGACTATTTTTAACTCTTCACACGTTTTTGGTTTTTTCTCTGTTTTTAATCCCGATGCTATTAAAGATATTCGACTTTACAAAGGCGGAATTCCTTCACGCTTTGGAGGAAGAGCTTCCTCGGTTTTAGATATTTACCAGAAAGACGGAAGCAGCAAAAAATTCCACATGAATGGAGGTATTGGACTAATCTCAAGTCGGCTTCTAGCAGAAGGCCCATTGGTTAAAGACAAAGGTTCCTTCTTGATTGGTGGTCGTGGGTCCTATGCCCATTTGTTTTTGAAATTATCTCCAGAACAAAAAGATAATGCCGCTTATTTTTATGATTTAAATGCAAAATTCAGTTATAAATTAACCGAAAATGACAATTTATATCTTTCTGGATATTTTGGCCGAGACGTTTTTAGTATCAACAAAAGTTTTACCAACATCTACGGCAATTCAACCCTAAACTTACGTTGGAATCATTTGTACTCTGACAAACTATTCTCCAATCTTTCCTTAATTTACAGTGATTACTATTATGGTTTAGATCTTGATTTTGTAGGATTCAAATGGGATTCGGGTATCAAAAACTACAATATCAAGTACGATTTTAAAAATTATTTAACAGACTCGTTCAAATTGAATTACGGACTGAACGCGATTTATTACGACTTTAATCCGGGTACCATTGTTCCTTCTAATAGCACTTCTGGAATCAACTCCGATCAATTGGATAAAAAGTATGCTTTTGAACCTTCGCTCTACATCAGTGCTGATCATGATTTAAGTAAAAAAGTGAGTATTTCTTATGGATTACGTTACAGTTTATTTTATCGCTTAGGGCAATCTACGGTAAATATTTATGCAAATGATAATCCTGTACTTTTCAATAATGACTTAAAATTGTATGAAAAAGCAACGCCAATTGACACAAAATTTTATGGTAAAAACGATGTAATTCAAAGTTTTGACAACTTCGAACCTAGATTTTCTGCGGCTTATCAATTCAGCGATAATCAATCGGTAAAAGCGAGTTACAACCGTATGGTGCAGTACTTACAATTGGTTTCGAATACCTCATCACCTACTCCACTCGATGTTTGGACACCTAGTGATAATTTTATTAAACCCCAAATTGCGGATCAAGTAGCATTGGGATATTTCAAAAACTTCAGTGACGGAATGTATTCCTTAGAAGTAGAAACTTATTATAAAAAAATCAAAAATCGTATCGATTATATTGATGGCGCCAGATTAATTGCTAACAAAGCTTTGGAACAAGTCATTTTGAATGGACAAATGAGAGCCTACGGATTAGAAATTATGCTAAAGAAAAACGAAGGCAAACTCAACGGCTGGATTTCTTATACTTTATCAAGATCCGAACAACAAACGCCGGGCAGAACGCCACTAGAAACAGGAATCAACAATGGTCAATGGTATAAATCTGTTTATGATAAGTTACACAATTTGGCTGTAACCAGTTCTTACACTTTAAATGAAAAATGGAGCTTTGGAGCTAATTTTGCTTTACAAAGTGGGCAACCTGTCACCTATCCCGAAGGGCAATATGACTATCTTGGTATGACGGTTCCTAGTTATGGATTGCGCAACGAAAACCGCTTGCCTGCCTATCATCATTTAGACATAGCTGCTACATTGACGCCTCGAAAAAACAACAATCGCAACTACAAAACAGAATGGGTTTTTAGCATTTACAACCTTTACAACAGAAGAAATGCTGCGTCAATCAACTTCAGACAAAACATTGACACAGGTAATAATGAAGCAGTAAGAACTTCAATATTTGGTATTGTTCCAGCTGTGAGTTATAATTTTAAATTTTAAGCATTATGCAAAAGATCACTTTCTTTTTCGTTTTTATACTAGCAACCTTATTCGTAGGATGTGAAGATGTAGTGGATGTAGACCTAAACACTGCTCCTCCAAAATTAGTAATTGAAGCCTCCATCAATTGGCAAAAAGGAACTTCAGGAAATCAACAACGCATCAAATTGACTACAACAACGGATTATTTCAGCAATACAATTCCTAAAGTTTCGGGAGCAATTGTTACCATTACCAATAGTGCCAATACTGTTTTTAATTTTGTGGAAGTGCCAAATACAGGTGAATATTTCTGTTCGAATTTTGCCCCTGTAATCAATGAAACGTACACCTTGTCTGTTGTTAGCAAAGGACAAACCTATACAGCAACAGAAACACTTCAAGCCGTTGCACCAATTACTAGATTAGAACAAAAAAACGATGGCGGATTTACAGGAAAAGAAATAAAAGTTAAAGCTTTTTATAATGATCCTGCTACTACTCCGAACTACTATTTGTACAAATATGTATATTCCAATCAAGTAAAATCAGATCTTTATGTGGATAAAGATGAATTTTTTGACGGCAATGAGTTTTTCAGTATTTCTCAAAATGACAACCTTCAAAAAGGAGACAAAATCGAAATCACCCACTACGGGATCTCAAAATCTTACTATAACTACATGAGCATATTATTAAGCATTGCTGGAAATAATGGCGGAGCTCCATTTCAATCTCCTCCTGCTACGGTTCGTGGTAATATCATCAACACTACAGACAAAGCCAATTATCCGTTAGGCTATTTTTCCTTAAGTGAAATTGATTTTAGAAGTTATACTATTCAATAATACTCATTTAAAACCTATTGAGTGGAATTCAAATAAAATAAAAACTTAACCACATAGAGCCATAGATTAGTAGCAAATAAACATAGGAAAAACAGAAATAGCTCTATTTTCCACAATAGATAACTATGTGAACAGTAAAACGTCTATTTGTTTCACTTAAAAAACTACAAATTCTATGATTCTATGTGGTAAAAAATCATTTCACCCTACGGATTAATTTCATATATTTTTTCATGCTAATTCAGACCTTACAAACACTTTTCAAAAGGGATTTGACCTCCTTAAAAAGAGAAATAAATGCCTATCAAAACGAGAATGCAATCTGGTCTACTGACCAAAAAATCAATAATTCCGCAGGCAATTTATGCTTGCATCTTATTGGCAATCTCAATACTTATATTGGGGCTGAAATAGGGAAAACAAATTATGTTAGAAATAGAGACTTAGAATTTTCTGCAAAAAACATCTCCAAATCAGAATTGATTCAAAAAATCGATGAAACCATAGCAGTTGTTCATCAAGCACTTGACCAATTATCAGAAGATGATTTAGAAACAGAATATCCATTATTGGTTTTGGACAAAAAGACCTCTTATGGTTTCTTCTTGGTGCATCTTGCTTCACATCTAGCCTATCATTTGGGACAAATTAGTTACCATCGCAGACTACTTGATGCATAAAGAAATGAACTAGCACAATAACTTTTGTACATTTGTTTCAAATAATCTTAAATCTAAATCCAAAAAATGTCCTCACATCACATCGTTCGCGACGACCAAGAACCTGCTTTAATTATCGCCAATGGAGCTTCTTGTCAGCCCGAATTATTGGGTCAATTATTAGAATGGTCACCTTTGGTTGTAGTACTAGATTCTGCTATAGAACGTGTGATTTCGTTAGACATAAAAGTAGATGTGCTTTTAGGCGACTTTGATCGTGATTTCGACCCAGAGGTATACAAAACCAAACAATATCCACTGGAAATTGTGCACACTCCCGATCAAAACAAAACCGATTTAGAAAAGGCATTAGACTATTTAATCGAGCGAAAAATGCCAGCTGTCAATATTGTTTGGGCTACTGGAAAAAGAGCCGATCACACCATAACCAATCTCACAAATATCGTACGCTACCGCGATTTAATCAAAATTGTGATTTTGGACGATCATTCCAAAATATTTCTTTTACCCAACAAATTCGAAAAATGGTACACGGCAGGCACACCTATTTCGCTAATCCCAATTGGCGTGGTAAAAGGCATTCATTCGCAAAACTTAGTGTACCCTTTAGCAAATGACACCTTGACTATTGGCTACAGAACCGGAAGTAGCAACGCTGTCGCTTCCGATGGATTGGTCACTATTGAACATTCTGAAGGAGATTTATTGCTGATGGAATGTATGGATTAATTTACAAAAAAGGAATACCTATCTTTGCACCGAAATTTAGAAAATGAAACGCACAAAGCAGCCCGAAAAAAAAAATCTACACCCAAGAAATCAGCACCGTTTAGGATATGACTTCGATTCCTTAATTGAGATATTGCCTGAACTCAAAAATTTTGTAGGCATTAATGAACATCAAATTCAAACGCTAGATTTTAGTAATCCTGAAGCGGTAAAAGCCTTGAACAAAGCTTTATTACTAGCCTACTACGATATTAAATTTTGGGAGATTCCTTCAACTTTTCTTTGCCCTCCCATCCCAGGTAGAGTAGATTACGTTCATTACTTAGCCGATTTGTTAGCCCAAAGTAATAATGGCGTTATCCCAAAAGGAGAAAGTGTGCAAGGCTTAGACATCGGCGTAGGTGCGAATTGTATTTATCCTATTTTAGGAAATGCCGCTTATGGTTGGAGTTTTGTAGGCACAGATATCGATGAAAAAGCAATTCAAAATTGCAAAAAAATTATCGAGAAAAATCCACAACTAATCGACGCCATTAGTTTACAATTACAAACAGAGCCTCGTTTTATTTTCAAGAACATTATGGAATCTGAGGATAAATTCGCGTTTACCATTTGCAATCCTCCCTTTCATAATTCAAAAGAAGAGGCTACAAAAGTAGCTTTACGAAAAGTCAATAATTTAAATAACAACAAAGCAACTTCACCAGTATTAAATTTTGGTGGACAAAATGCCGAATTATGGTGTCCGGGTGGGGAATTGGGTTTTATCACTCAAATGATTTACGAAAGCGCCAAATATCCTATGCATTGCCTTTGGTACACGACTTTAGTCTCCAAACAAGCGCACTTGAATAGTTTGTATAAAACCTTAAACAAAGTAAATGCCGCCAACATCACCACTATAGATATGGCGCAAGGTCAAAAAACTAGCCGCATCTTGGCATGGACTTTTTTGACCGAAAAGCAACAAAAAGAATGGAAGTTTGAATAGCAACCATTACTTATTGCTATTTACTTTTTAATTCTTACTTGCATAGCATAATCATAAGTATCTAAATCTTTGAATGCTATTTTAGAAACAGGCACAAAAGGAAAATAGCGATGAATTTTTTCTTTTGTAAAACGTTGCGACCAAAATCGTTCTTGAGTCGCTGTAAAACTATCTTCAGGAGAAGTAATTATTGTCATTCCCATTTTTTGATAGCTAAGTTCTTGCTTGATTCTGGTAGCGTCGTTGTCTTTATAACAAGCCCCCAAAACAATCTCACCTTCTGGAACTAATAAACTGTAGGCTTGAGAAAAAATAGTGGTAAACTTAGAATTGATTGTTAAATCTAATTTTGAGGTAGCTGTTGTATATCCTTTAAAATCAAAATCATTGGGGTAAAAATTACCTGCTGTAAACCAAGTGGTTATAATCAAATCATACTTCTCCGTTAATTGATGTAATGCTATAGCATCTAATTCCAGAAGTGTCACCTTATCATTTATACCTAAATCATTTACCATTTTTGAAGCTAAATCCAAACATAAGACAGCATTATCTGTTCCTGTATAATGCGACACTTGCTGCCATATTTCAGCAATATCATGTAAGTTTTGAATGATTCTTCCACTCCCCACTCCAATATCTAGAATACGAATTGGGCGTCGTAAGCGATGTGCTAGCTCAAAAATCACTTCTTTCAATGCGATAAATTCGGCCCATTGTGCTTGAATTAAATAAGGAGAAAGATACTTTTCGTCAAAAGAGTGTGATACTGTATCAGGATTATCATACATATTCATTACCAATAGATTAAGAGATGTTATGATGTAATTTACTAAAAAAAACAATGAAACAAATAAAAAATCACAAATTATAATTTCAAAAAAAAAAACTTAGCACAATCAATTAGATGAAACTTAGTATTCAAGTGACTACAAAAAAGCAAATTACGAATCAACAACTCCAACAGTTGGCAATCCCTTGCTTGACGCAAAGGTCACTTAGCAGAAAGCTTCCTAATGCTTAATTTTATAAGAATCCTTAATAGAATTTGTATTACATAATCAATACCAAAACTAATTTCATACAAACAAAATAATACACAATAAAAGGGTAATTCTTCTATTTTTTACGAAAAACATTGAAACTTAACATATTTCTAATTAAGTTTGCGAATTAATTCTTTATATGATTAAAAAAATATTTTACGATTCATTGAAAAACTAATTAAATCGTAAAACTTAAAAAATACCATTAAATAAAAATAGCGACCCAATTATTTTTTCGTTTTTTTTGGTATGTTAAACAAAAACGTGAATCAAAATTTCACCTAAAATCAATGTACTAAAGTTAACCAAATGATAAAAAAGCAACCAATATATTCCACAATACTTGATGATTCCACGCTTTGGAGCAGCTTGAAGGAAGGGAATGAAAATGCTTTTTCGTTACTTTTCAAAAAACATTATCCCCAACTAGTACAATATGGAAATTCATTCCTTCCGTTTCCTGAAAAAGTACAAGACTGTGTGCAAGACGTTTTTACGGATATTTGGATTTATAGAGAAAAATTGAGTGACAATGTAGTTGTAAAGGCCTATTTGCTTGCTAGTGTTCGAAAACGCATTACAAAATCACTAGAGCGAGATCGAATATTCCGTTTTAGCAGTTCAATAGAATCAGTTGAATTTTTATTTGATTTTTCAATTGAACACCATCTTATTTCCGATGAAACCGCAGCCTCTAAACTGTCGAATCTCAATCGACTTATTAATGATTTGCCCGCTCGACAAAAAGAAGCTTTATACCTTCGTTACACTCAAGAACTAACTGTAGATCAAATTGCAGAAACACTTGACATTAACTATCAATCAGCCAACAATCTTTTACACCGCGCTTTATTGAACTTACGCAAAGAGTGGAAAGAAAACATCTTCTTTATTTTAATGCTGCTTTCTTCTGCATTTTAGTCTTCATAAAAAAAATTAAAAAAATATTCTATTTAGTGAGTATCAATTAAGAAAATGATCCTCTATACCATCGTAACCCCTTATTTGATGCAAAAACGTAATAATTATACAGAAATAGAACACTTTTTAGCTGATGAATCATTCCGAATGTGGGTGTATTTCAATGACGACCAACAAGATTGGGAAGAGTGGACTTTAGAAAATTCCAGTCGTGCTAAATTATTAGAGGAAGCCCGTTTATGGTTATTAGCAATGAAAGCTCCTGATACTAATTTAACTTCAATTGACGTACAAAGTGCTTTGGAAGCAACTTGGAAAAAAATTGAAAACGCTGAAGAAAAGAAAAAAGAAAAACCAGTTCTTACATTATTGAGAAAAAGATGGATTAACGGTGCTGCAGCTATTTTGGTTTTGAGCCTTTTATCAGGTTGGCTATACCATCAAAGCAATCTCACCAAAAACTCTATACTTAGCTATAATGAATTGATCAATGAAAATGAGGAAGGGCTAGTTGAACAAACCAACAACTCAGACAAACCACAAATAATAACCTTATCAGATGGCAGCTCTGTTTTATTGCAACCCAATAGTAAGTTAAGTTATCCAAAAATATTTGTGGGTAATGAAAGAAAAGTATACCTCTCAGGTGAAGGTTTCTTTGAAATTAGCAAGGATGCTAAAAAACCGTTTTTTGTTTATGCAAATGAGATTGTTACAAAAGTAGTAGGAACTAGTTTTAAAATAAAAGCATACACCAATCAGCCAAATGTTGAAGTAGTAGTCCGAACTGGAAAAGTAAAAGTACGTTCCAATGAATTAATCTCAAAATCTAAAGACGAACTGATCGTTTTGCTACCCAATCAAGCCCTAAGATTTGTTAGAAAAAACTTAAGTTTTAATAAAATTACTGATATTACGCAGGATGAATTATTGAGTCATTCTACAAGTAACATTGAGCAATTGGGGTTTGAATTTACAGACATTCCTGTTTCACAAATTTTTAAAACCATTGAACAGGCTTATATAGTAAAAATTGATTATCCGCAAACAAAATTAAAGGACTGCTATCTAACAACATCTTTAAGCGATCAGCCATTGCCTGAAAAACTTAAAATTATTTGCAAAAGCCTTGGAAACAACACAAGTTATGAAATGAATGGAAACCAAATTATAATTATGTCAGATGGATGTAACTAACCATTAAGTGCCTATGAATTAAAACAAACAAAAAACGCCGAAAATGCTGTAACATTCTCGACGTCCTGAATAAAATCAATAACTCTCTGTAAAGAGTGATTGCAATGTTTCACCAATACCACACTAAAGAATATTAATAAAAACAGACCAAAACTATGAAAAAAACCGTCTTTAAACAACGATTACTAATTCGAATTATGAAAATAACCCTATTTCAATTTGTTTTAGCCCTTGTCTTTTCAAGTGTAACAATTGCTAATAATATCAGAGGTCAAAAAAAGCTGGACACCAAGGTAACCATTACCGTGACAGATTTGAACTTAGATACAGCGTTGTCAAAACTTGAAAAATTAGCACACGTTAAGTTTTCGTATAACTCGAGAATGACTCAATTGAATCAAAAAGTCAGCATTTACGCTAATAATGAAGTACTTTCAAGCGTATTAACTCGCATTTTAAAACCACTAAAAATTAATTACACAGAAGTAAGCAATCAAATTATTTTACAAAAAGAAGGAATTGCCAAAAAAGGAAGTAATGAAGAGCTTTTCTCTAATTTAAATCAAAATGCATTAGCTGAAATCATTAAAGGCCGAGTAGTTGATGAAAAAGGAGAGCCTTTACCTGGCGTAACTATCCTTGTAAAAGGAACTTCAAAAGGAACAACAACAGATTTTGAAGGAAACTATTCCATCAGTGCTGAAATTGGAGATGTATTACAATTTTCATATGTAGGGCTTGAAACCAAAACGGTAACAATAAAAGAAACTACAGTAAACATTACTTTAACAGGAAGTGGAGAAACGCTAAAAGATGTAGTGGTAGTAGGTTCTAGAAAAAAAGGAAGAGTAGCTCTTGACACTCCAGTTGCTATTGATGTAATCAATTTAAGTACTACGGCATCCGCAACACCGCAAACCGATTTAACTCAAATTTTAAATTATGTTGCCCCGTCATTTACTTCTAATTCTACAACTGTAGCTGATGGTACTGACCACATCGACCCAGCTCAATTAAGAGGTCTTGGTCCAGATCAAGTACTTGTTTTATTAAATGGAAAAAGAAGACATACTTCGTCTTTAGTTAACGTAAACGGAACACCAGGTAGAGGAAGCGTAGGTACAGATTTGAACTCAATTCCTTCATTTGCTATTGATAGACTAGAAGTTCTTAGAGACGGTGCCGCTGCTCAATACGGCTCTGATGCAATTGCTGGGGTAATCAATTTAGTCATGAAAAAAGGAACTGGTAAACTCCAAGCTAACGTTACTTCTGGAGCAAATTTTAGCGATGGCTCCAATGACCATTCAGGAGGTGCAGATGGCTTTAAAACACAGCTAGACCTTAACTATGGCACCAAAATTTTTAAAGATGGTTTTATTAATCTTACAGGGTCTTTCCAAAAAAGAGACATTACCAGCAGAGCAGGAACTGCAACAGGGACTATATTTAATGCTTACAATGCCATAGAAGGTAGAGCATTAAACGGTGGTGTAAACATTTCTTCTCTATTTGGAAACATTAACAATACCCCAAACAGTGTTGCAATACTAGGTCATATCAAAAATTTTGCACCAAGTGTTTCTTATTTTACACCTGCTCAGCAAACTACTATTGCAAATGCTACTACAATTGGAGCAATGCAAACTGCTTTAAATTTTGATGTAACTGACAATGAATTAGCCGCACGTGGTTTAAATAGAAAAGATTTCAACATGAGAGTGGGGCAATCTGAACTAACTAGTATGCAGTTTTTCTTAAACTCAGAGTTTGGACTTACCGATAACATAAGAGCGTATGCTTTTGGAGGATATTCACATAGAAATGGTAATGCTGCGGGATTTTACAGAAGACCTAACCAAAACAGAACAGCGACCTCAATTTTTATAAATGGATTTTTACCAGAAATTGATTCAAAAGTAAAAGACATCTCTTTTGCAGCAGGTGTTAAGGGAAAATTAGGAACTTTTGATTTTGATCTTTCTAATACTTTTGGAAGAAACACTTTCGATTATACCATTATGAATACTGTAAATGCAAGTAGTGTTTACCCATCCAAGACATCTTTTGATGCAGGTGGATTAGGATTCAGTCAAAACACTACCAATCTTGATTTTACTAAAAATGTAGATTATTTAAGCGGATTAAATATCGCTTTTGGAGCGGAATACAGACATGAAAACTATAAAATCACCCCTGGTGAAGAAGCTTCTTATGCATTGTATGATATTAATGGGAACATTCAAACCGCTACTACAGCAAATAATCTTAAACCAACAGATTTCTTTGGTAATGGAAGACCGGGTGGAGCTCAAGTATTCCCAGGATTCAGGCCTGCAAATCAAACGGACAAAGGCAGAAATTCATTTGCTTTGTACTTAGATTCTGAATTGGACATAACCGAAAAACTCCTAGTTAGTGCTGCGATACGTTTTGAAAATTATTCAGATTTTGGCTCTACTTTCAATTACAAAATTGCTTCAAGATATAAAGTGTCTGACAATTTTGCTTTAAGAGCAGCTCATGCTACTGGCTTTAGAGCTCCTTCATTGGCTCAGTTGTATTTTAACGCCACAAGTACACAATTTGTTGGTGGAGTTCCTTTTGAAGTTGGAACGTTTTCTAATGACACTTCTTTAGCAAGAAACTTAGGAATTCCTACGCTAAAACAAGAAGAATCAAGAAGTTATTCTGCTGGTTTTACTTCAAAAATTCCTTCAGCCAATTTAACTTTTACAGTTGATGGATATTTAATTACTATTGATGATCGAGTAGTTTTAACAGACCAATTTGCTCCAGATGCAACAAATGCAAGTTTGTTTTCTTCTGCCAATGCAACTGCTGCAACATTTTTTGCTAATGCCATTAATACAGAAACAAAAGGAATTGAAGCCGTTATTTCTCACAAAGCAAATTTGGGAAATGTAACGCTAAATTCAGATTTGGCACTTACACAATCACAAACTAGAAAAATTGGAGATATAAAAGCATCTGAGCAACTTTCGCAAGCAGCAAACTTAAATAGATATTATTCTGAAATGAGTAGAGTTTATTTAGAAGAAGCTATTCCAAGATTTAAAGCATCATTAATGAATAACTTTTCATATAAAAAATTAGAAGTCTTCTTGAGAAATGTATATTTTGGTCAGGTAACAGATCCTAATACAGTAGATGTTAATGGAGACGGATTGGTTGGAGCGACCATTGTAAACGGTAGAGCTGTAGAAAACGAGCACCCAATTTGGAGTGGAAGAATAATTACCGATTTATCTGTTGGATACGAAGTACATAAAGGGATAAAAATCACATTAGGAGCTAATAATTTATTTGATGTTTATCCGAGTAAAAACTATGGTCCTGTTTCAGCAAAAAGACCTAACGCGGTTTTAACAAATGGTTAAATTACTTATCCTACAACAAATTCAACTATAGATTTATCAAATCAGGATCAATTTGTTTATTCTAGAAATGTATCTCAATTTGGTCAAAATGGTCGTTTTCTTTTTGCAAGATTAAATTTCAATTTCTAAGTACTTTTTTTTTGAGATTAAGCCATCCTCTTAAAACAGGATGGTTTTTTTTTGACTAAAACTTTGGCAAAAAAAGAATTCAAACTTTGTACCTTTACCACTCTAAAACTTTGCTTCTTAAATAAATGAATTTCCAAGTAGTATCCGATTACCAACCTACAGGCGACCAACCACAAGCGATAGAAAAACTAGCGCAAGGTATTCTTGCAGGTGAACCATTTCAAACGCTACTTGGAGTTACTGGGTCTGGTAAAACATTTACGGTTGCCAACGTCATTCAAGAAGTTCAAAAACCAACGCTTATATTAGCGCACAACAAAACGTTGGCTGCGCAGTTGTATTCGGAATTCAAACAGTTTTTCCCTAACAACGCGGTGGAATATTTTGTGTCGTATTACGATTATTACCAACCCGAAGCGTTTATGCCTGTTACGGGAGTTTTTATAGAAAAAGATTTGTCAATCAATGAAGAGTTAGAAAAAATGCGTTTGAGCACGACTTCTTCTTTATTGTCTGGACGAAGAGATATTATAGTGGTCGCCTCGGTTTCTTGCATTTATGGTATTGGAAATCCCGTAGAATTTCAAAAGAACGTAATTGCCATCGAAGTCAACCAAATGATTTCAAGAACTAAATTATTACACAGCTTAGTGCAAAGTTTGTATTCTAGAACCGAAGCCGAATTTACCCCAGGAAATTTCAGAATTAAAGGTGATACGGTAGAAGTTTATCCAAGTTATGCCGATGATGCCTTCAGAATTCATTTTTTTGGTGATGAAATCGAAGAAATAGAAAGCTTTGATACCAAAACCTCCCAAGTCATTGAACGTTTTGAAAAATTGACGATTTATCCCGCCAATATGTTCGTGACTTCGCCAGATGTGCTGCAAAATGCCATTTGGGAAATCCAGCAAGATTTAGTGAAACAAGTGGATTACTTCAAAGAAATAGGCAAACATTTAGAAGCCAAACGACTTGAAGAACGCACGAACTTCGACTTAGAAATGATTCGGGAATTGGGCTATTGTTCTGGAATTGAAAATTATTCTCGTTACCTTGACGGAAGAGAAGCGGGCTCAAGACCTTTCTGTTTATTGGATTATTTCCCCAATGATTTTTTATTGGTAGTCGATGAAAGCCACGTGACTTTGTCGCAAGTACAAGCTATGTATGGTGGTGACCGTTCTAGAAAAGAAAACTTGGTAGAATATGGCTTCCGACTTCCCGCAGCAATGGACAACAGACCTTTGAAATTCGAGGAATTTGAAGCAATGCAGAATCAAGTCATTTATGTTTCAGCAACACCTGCGGATTATGAATTACAAAAATGCGATGGTGTTTATGTAGAGCAAATCATTCGTCCAACAGGTTTACTAGACCCCATTATCGAAATTCGTCCAAGTTTGAATCAAATTGATGATTTAATCGAAGAAATACAAGTACGCTGTGAGTTAGATGAGCGTGTTTTGGTCACTACTTTAACCAAAAGAATGGCCGAAGAATTGGCCAAATACTTGACTAAAGTTTCCATTCGTTGTCGCTACATTCACTCAGATGTGGATACATTGGAGCGTATCGAAATTATGCAAGATTTACGAAAAGGCTTATTTGACGTATTGATTGGAGTCAATTTATTGAGAGAAGGATTGGATTTGCCTGAAGTGTCTTTGGTTGCCATTTTGGATGCCGACAAAGAAGGGTTTCTTAGAAGCCATCGTTCCCTTACTCAAACCATTGGTCGAGCGGCAAGAAACTTAAACGGGAAAGCGATTATGTATGCCGATAAAATTACTGCGAGTATGCAAAAAACAATTGATGAAACCAATTATCGCCGTACCAAACAAATCAATTACAACACCCAACACAATAAGGTTCCGCAAGCTTTAGATAAAAAAATAGACAGTGCTTTTACTAAAAATCCGTTGGTGGAATATGAATTAGAACACACTATTGCCAAAGCAGCTGAACCAGACACGGCTTATCTTTCAAAACCAGAATTGGAAAAATTAATTCGTGAAAAACGAAAAGCGATGGAAAAAGCCGCAAAAGATTTAGATTTTATGCAAGCTGCCAAGTTCCGAGATGAAATTAAAGCATTACAAGAAAAACTCTCTTAGTTGTGTTGTTCTTGAAACATTCCTAACAATGCTTTGGCATCAATCATAGCATTAGGAGATTCCTGCATCATTTGCAAAACTCGTTTAGTAGCTCCAGGATTTAATCCCATATCGATGGCTATTTGACGAATCGCAACGGACTCTTTTTCGTGCAAAACACCATCACAATGCATAATCAGCGCCAAACGATAGAACTGCTGAATACGCTGAAATTCTGATTTAATAGGCAAATGAGGTAACTCTTGATGAAACAAATCAGAATATTCTGCTTTGGTAAACCCCAATTCTTTGGCTACAATTCTAATAAAATCAGACTCTCGTTGATGCAATCTTCCATCAATGACAGAAAAACTTATCATTTCTAAAAGTAAACTTCTTTTTTCTTCAAAACTATTCATCAATTTCATATTTTTAGCTAAAATATTGTTTTTAAATGTATTCACAAAATCCAATTATATCTAAAAAAAACTATTTTTAGACTTCTTTTTTTCTTTTGATGAAAGAATGGAAAGAGTAAAACACAACGAAAAATTATGACGAGACGACTTTGTAAACACATTACGTTGTCTCACCTATTAAACTAGTAGTACAACACAAAAACAACTGATTTATGCAACTGATCCTTCACGAATACAACCTAAAGCTAAAACACACCTTCACCATTTCGAGAGAATCTATTGATTTTCAGCCTTCGCTAATTGTAGAACTACGAAGCGAAGGCTACTCAGGATTTGGCGAAGCAACCTCCAACCCTTATTATCACATCACGGTCCCAATGATGCGGGACAGACTAGAAGGACTTCGACCATTTATTGAAAATATAAAAGACCAATCTCCCGATGAAGTTTGGGATTCAATCTCTCCGTTTTTAAGTTCAAACATGTTTGCGCTTTGCGCTTTAGACATGGCTTACAATGACCTATATGCCCGAAAAAAAGGCAAAAAATTACACGAGCTTTGGGATTTTTCTACTCATAACAATCCATTAACTGATTACACCATCGGTATTGCTTCTATTGAAAAAATGGTCGCCAAAATGAAAGAATTACCTTGGCCCATCTATAAAATAAAATTAGGCACCCAAGAAGACATCGAAATTGTAACTGAATTACGAAAACACACAGACGCTGTATTCAGAATCGATGCAAATTGTGGTTGGGGCGTTGAAGAAACCATTTCTAATTCCGTAGCTTTAAAAAAACTCGGCGTCGAATTTCTAGAACAGCCTATGAAAGCCGACAATTGGGAGGCGCATAAAGAGGTATACAAACACTCCGCCTTACCCATCATTGCCGACGAAAGTTGTATCATCCAATCCGATGTAGCCAAATGCCACAATCATTTTCACGGCGTAAATGTCAAATTGGTAAAATGTGGCGGCCTTACTCCTGGCAAACGTATGCTAGAAGAAGCCAAAAAACTAGGACTAAAAACTATGGTAGGTTGTATGACCGAATCTACAGTAGGTATCTCGGCCATAGCTCATCTATTACCACTGCTAGATTATGTAGATATGGATGGAGCGCTACTATTGGATAAAGATATTGCCACAGGAGTAACCATTACTTACGGCAAAATTGATTACCCAGACGGAAACGGAACTGGAGTGACACTTTTATAATTGGTATGAAAGTCCATCAATTCCCCAATCGTACAATCGAAATCAACCAAGAAACCTTCCTTTATTTTGGTGGAACGGCTTATCTTGGTTTGCCAACTTTACCCGAATTTCAAGAAATTATCTTCAAAAATATCCAGCGTTGGGGCACAGCTTATGGAAGTTCAAGAAACGCAAACGTCCAATTGAGCGCCTACGACACTGGCGAAACTCACCTTGCGCAATTCATTCAGGCCGATGCTGCAGTTACCGTTTCATCAGGAATGCTAGCAGGCAAACTAACTATAGATTTTTTAAGCACAAGTACCGATGTTTTTTACTATTTCCCAAATTCGCATCCTGCCATTCAAAGAAAAGACAGCCTACCTCTATTTACAAACAACCAATTAAACCCTAGAGTTTTAGACACAACAAAAGAAAAAATCACCCTACTCACAGATGCTGTACCATCATTTGAAACCCAACCCTTAAACCTAAAAATTCTCGATAGCATTCCCTCCCATAAAGAAATCACTTTGGTCATAGACGAATCCCATTCTATCGGAATCCTTGGCGAAAACGGCTCAGGAATTCACTCTAGCATCACGAATTCAAACGTCAAACGCAAAATTTTAGTCGCCTCACTTGGCAAAGCTTTTGGATTAACAGGCGGAGTAATTGCTAGTGACTCCAATTTTATTCAAGAAATCAAAAATTATGACACCTTTGTCGCAGCTGCTGGAATGAATCCAGCCTATGTACAAACCCTTGCAGAAACTGGGCATTTAGTGCAACAGCAACTTCAAAAATTACAGCACAATTTGAACTATCTCGCTCAACATATACAACCCAATCCCAAAATCAATTTCACCGCAAACTATCCTTCCATTTACTTAGATTGGAACAAAAGCTACGATATCTTGTTGCAAAACAAAATCGTAATCACCCATTTTGATTATCCCTCCGACCAAAAAACCTTGAACCGAATCGTCATTTCGGCCAATCATCACAAAGAAGACCTTGACCAATTAGTTCAAGTTTTAAATTCCTTCTCATAGGTTTTAGGAGCAGAAAAAAAGGCTCTTATGCCATCATAGAACCCGTCATCCGCTATATCTTTGCTTTTTTAAAGAAAAAAAGCAAAGGATGCCGCTACTACCCTACCGTCTGGACACATCTTTTGATAGACCACAGATGACACAGATTGAACGGATTTAAACCAATAAATTTGTTGTCTTTTAAAAAAATGTGTTGAAAAAACATTAAGTTTATAAATAATATTTTTAATATACAACCAAAA
>NZ_JAPZSU010000071.1 GCF_027531905.1 Flavobacterium sp.
GAAATTCTATGGCGAAGAATAAAATATCAATGGTTAGATTTTGATGCTTATAAATCATTCGAAAACCTCAAAGAAAAATTAAATTTTGTCCTGACTAATTTTGGAACTAAATACGACATTAAATTTTAACCATTACTTATATATGATTTAATTCCATAAAAAAACAGTAGTAAATTAATCACTACTGTTTTTTATATTCATAGGAGAATTTTATTTTCTATTGTCGCTTTCTACCGGAATCATTCTCGCTTTGTTTAATTCTTCTTTCTCAACCATGGCAAACAATTTAAATACAAGTAAAGAGCCGACCAAACCAAGAATAGACATAAAAATCCAATTCGTTTCATATCCCGAAAATTGAATGATTTCCATTCCTGATTTTGCACTCAAAATGTGAGCAAAACTATAGCTCATGGTAAAAGCAGCCATATATTTCCCTTCTCTTTGCTCATAGGATCTTTCCATAGCAAAAGAATTCGCAAAAGGAAACGTCAACATTACACCACAAGTCATAAACAGCATCATAGGAATCAACATACCTTCCCATGGATACAATAAGAATAAAAAGCTTGTAGCCATTAAGACCAAACCAAAAAAGATAACTCTATGGTTGTTGATTTTGTTTCTGCTCACGTAATTCACAATGGGAAGTTCAAAAAGCAAGATTAGCAAACCATTCAAGCTCAATAATAATCCACTATCAAATTCAGACATATTGAATTGTTCTTTGTGATACAAAGGTAAAGTGGTAAATATTTGAAAAAACAAGATTCCAGTTATCAAGCAAATAACTAAGTGCAGCATAAATGGTTTGTCTTTCGTAACTGAAATATTTTTAGGCAATGCTTTTTCGGTGGTAGATTTTATAGGTAATTGTTTTTCTTTTACGAAGAGTACAAAAACAATAATAGCTAAAATACAAGTAGCGCCATCTGCATAAAAAATAAACTCATATCCTGATTGCATGATAATTAAACCTCCTAAAACTGGTCCAAAAAGGAATCCTAAATTTACAGCTGCACGTGTTAATGAATAAGCACTTGCTCTATTTTCTTTAGTGGTAAAGGTTTTTAGACAAACCAACATAGCGGGACGAAACATATCCGCAATGATAGTTAGAATTAGTATGCCAATGCACATTTCTTCAAATGTTTTAGCATAATGAAGTAAAATAAATACAATTCCACTCGCAAATAAACTAAAAACCATGACTTTGTAAAAGCCAATCTTATCCGATAATTTACCACTAAGCCAGGTGCCTATGATGGAACCAATTCCGAAGAAAACCATTACCCAACCAATTTGGCTGTAACTAAAATGTAAGTTTTCTTTCATGTACTTTGACAGAAAAGGAATAACCATTGTTCCCGCTCTGTTAATAAATGTAATTAAAGTAAGAATCCAGACTTCTCTAGGAAAGTCTTTAAAATTGTTTAGGTAGTTTTTTATCATAATTAAAAATTTTTGGGGCAAAAAGATTTTTATAGCGACAAAAATAGATTTTTTTTTAGACGATGCAACATTGAAATGTTAAATTGTAGGCTCGTTATTTAAAAAAATTAACTCTCTAATTTTTGAAAATAAATTTTGAAAAAAATGATACATTTTTCAAATTTTAATCTAGATTTGCAACCTAACCCCAAATTAAAAAAATTATTATGAAAGGAAAATTGCACTTTATAGTTGCACTACTGTTCTTTTCATTTTCTTCTTACGCTCAACTTTATGGAGGAATTGAAATAGGTAGTAAAGGTGTTAAAATGACCGTTCTTGAAGTTGAAAACTTAAAGAAAAACAATTATGATGTTAAAGAATTTTGGACAGAAAACATTGGTATAGCAACGGGTATCTCAATAGATGGTACTTTATTCAAAGAGGATATTGAGCGTGCGGTAGCTGTTGTTTTATTGAACTACAACAAAATGCTTACAGAATACAAAATTGAAGATAAAAATATTTTCATAGTAGCATCATCTGGAGTTGGTTTAGCTACCAATACAAGCGAACTTACAGACAAAATCAAAGTTCTTACAAAAAAGAATGTTGAAGTAATTTCTTCTTCTTTGGAAGCTAAGCTTTTACTTAAAGGATGTATTCCTCCAAAAAACTATTTAAACTCTGTTATTGTTGACATAGGAGGGGGGAATACCAAAGGTGGTTACGCCAAAGAAATCAACTCTTCAGGGGTTTTCTTTCCAATCGCTGCTGATATCGGAACTGTAACCTTGACAGAGTTAATCAACAAAAGATGTAAGCAAAAAACCGTTTTTGAGTTTAATGAAGAAATGTTTAATTACTTGCCGACATTGCGTGAAACTTTCACAAAAATGTATACAAACAGACCAGAATCTCAACAAAAAAACAACGTGTACATTTCTGGTGGAGCTGCTTGGGCAATGTTTACTTTGCTTAATGGTACTGTTGCAGAAGAAAATTTTACTCCAGTAACTTATGACGATATTTTATCTATCAAAGCTATTGCAGAAAACAACTACCAACGTTTTGTCTTGGATGCAGAAAACAATGCTAATAAGAAAAAAGTATTAAAAACATACCAACAAAAAAACCTAATTGCCGCATTTAACCTTTTAGAAACCTGTCTTGAAGTAATTCCAGACATGAAAAACAAAAAGATTTTCTTTGCAAAACAAGGTCAAATTGCTTGGTTAGTAAGTTATGTATTCGATAATGCTAGAGGTGTAAAACAGATTTACTAAAAAAGTATTTAATCAATATATTAAATCCCATTCGTTTTTTTACGTTTGGGATTTTTTTATTTAACAACTGTTCCAATTTCAAAACTGAAACCAAATCAAAATAAAATGTTATTTTTGAGAAACTCAAAACTATGTTTAAAACTCGTAAAGATTTTGTTTTTGTCATTCTTGCTGGGATTTTTATCACCAATGCAGTCACTGCCGAATTGATTGGAGGTAAATTAATCCAAATTGGCCCTTTTGTGATGAGTATCGGGATTTTGCCTTGGCCTGTAGTATTCTTGACCACTGATTTAATCAATGAATATTTTGGTGAAAAAGGTGTCCGCAAACTTTCCTTTATCACAGCCTGTCTTATCGCTTATTCGTTTATCATTTTATTATTTGCGATGAGCATTCCCGCCGCCAAAGGAATTAGTCCAGTAAACGATGATCAATTTCAAGCGGTTTTTGGACAAAGTATGTGGATTATTGTGGGAAGCATCATTGCCTTTCTCGTTTCACAGCTCATCGATGTAACTGTATTTTGGTTTTTTAAAAACAGAACGGGAGATACTAAGATTTGGTTGAGAACCACTGGTTCTACCTTGGTTTCACAACTGTTTGATTCCTTTATAGTTTTAGGAATTGCCTTTTGGCTCCCTGGAAAAATCAATTTTGAAACTTTTCTAAGTTCTGCACTTACAGGTTATACCTTTAAACTTTCTATAGCTATTCTTTTAACTCCAGTAATTTATGCCGGACATCATTTTATAAAAAAATACCTATCCAAAGAAATCTAGTAAGGTTTGATTTTTTGATACGTTTTCCTTGGAATATCATTATTTTTGCAACAAATAAAAGAACCAAATAGTATCATAAATCAGGTTTTTTAAATCGCTTAAAATGAAGAAACTAACGTCCTGTATTTTTTTTGTTTCACTGTTTCTATACTTTAGCTGTAATAATAATAAAGGGGAATCACTGAATAACAAGTTAGAGGGAATTAACAAAAATGAAGCAATAAATGCAGAAAATAATTTGCAAACGGATTCAAACAGTACCGTTGTTTCTGAAAAAAACTTCAATTCAGAATCCAGAGATTTTCGAATAAGCGATGAGGAGGTTAGTTCAAAAAAAGAAGATGCAATTTTGAAAAAAGAAAATGCAATTGTCGAAAAAATTATTGAATCACCTTTGAAAAAATTATTTAAATATGGTGAAATTGGAAAAACGTACACCAAAAAAGAGCTGATTGAGCAATACAATTTCCCCAAAGAATCCATAAGATTTATAAAAAATGTCACATATACGGGACACAATACCCTTTATTTCAACTGGGGCTCTACTTGGTTTATAGAAAAAATTTCGGATGCAAAATTCCAGAACGGGCCGATGATCTTTGATTTTAAAAAAGATAAAACAATAATAAAAGGAGGGGCAATTGGTATTAAATACAAAAGAAAAATTTATACTGAATTAATTATTAAAAAAGACAATGCCTATATCCCTTCTGTCAAGGGGTTTTACTGGGAAATTAAAAAGTAATGAAAAAAGAATTGCAACGTTGCGGCTGGTGTAACTCTAGCGAATTGTACCAAAAATACCACGATGAAGAATGGGGAAAACCTGTATATGATGATGCCACTTTATTCGAATTTTTGCTCTTAGAAACTTTTCAAGCAGGTCTGAGTTGGATTACCATTTTAAATAAAAGGGAAAACTTCCGTTTAGCATTTGACTCTTTTGATTATAAAAAAATCGCCCAATATTCTGATGATAAAATCCAAGAATTACTACAAGATGCAGGTATCATCCGAAACAAACTCAAAGTATATTCAGCAGTAACCAACGCTCAAAATTTTATAAAAATACAAGAAGAATTTGGAAGTTTTTCGCAATACATTTGGGGTTTTGTAGACCATAAACCTATAGACAATTTCCCTAAAAGCTTGAAAGACGTTCCAGCTACTTCGCCGATTTCGCATGCGATAAGTAAGGATTTAAAAAAACGAGGATTTAAATTTGTCGGTTCCACAGTAATCTATGCGTATATGCAAGCCACTGGCATGGTCAATGACCATGTTGAAGATTGTTGGACTAGGAATTAAGCTTCGGCATTCTTTTTGTGAAATTCAACAATTAAACCTACAAACTTTAAACTTTAAACAAAAAGTATAAACTAAAATCTTTATATTTGCTTCACACTTTAGGGGTGTCTACAACTGTAGGCTGAGATTTTACCCTCTGAACCTGATCTAGTTCATACTAGCGTAGGGAAAAGTAAGATGACTTCCTTGTACCATAATTGGGTACAATCGTAGCCATTCCTAAGGTATACTTATATACTAAACTCAAAAGGAATGGAACTAAAAATCAACAACCAAACAAAACAATTCGATGCCGAAAACCTAACGGTTCAAGCGCTCATTGACTTGGAAATTCCAGAAAACCAAAACGGAATTGCCCTAGCCATTAACTATACCGTCATTCCAAAATCCAATTGGAATACCCATCTCATCAAAGCAACCGACGAAATTCTCATCATCACAGCCACTCAAGGCGGATGATTTGGGCGTGACCCCATTTGCAAAAGGCGCTATTCAACGCACCCTTTAGAGCGCGCCTTTTACAAATGCGGTCGGGCTATACGCGCTACTTCGGTAGCCAGCTTCTATCCCAATGTCATTAAGTTAAGAGGATAAAGAAAAAAATAGCACGCAGATTCAACAGATTTTAACTGATTTTTCTGCGCAAATCTGCGAAATCTGCGTGAAAACAATAAGAGTAATTCCTTAACTTAATGACATTGGCTTCTATCCCTCACACAAAAAAAAACAAACCCTTTTCAAAAAAATAAGAAAAAACTAAAACTATGAGCAACCAAGACAAGATCTCAAAAACTCCATTTCCAAACTCCAGAAAAGTATACATCGATGGAGAAATTCATTCCATAAAAGTAGCAATGCGTGAAATTTCATTAGCGGACACTAAGCTATATAATGGTCGAATAGAAAAAAATCCAGCTGTAACAGTTTATGATACTTCAGGCCCTTACACAGATCCTAACATTCAAATTGATGTTCGCAAAGGATTACCTCGAATCCGCGAACAATGGATTCTGGACCGTAATGATGTAGAAGAACTAACCGAAATCTCTTCCGAATACGGAAAATCACGTTTGAATGATCAAAAGTTAGATCACTTGCGCTTCGAATATTTACACAAACCCATGCGTGCCAAAAAAGGCGCCAATGTTACCCAATTACATTACGCCAAACAAGGCATCATTACCCCAGAAATGGAGTACATAGCCATTCGAGAAAACCAACGTATCGAACAACTAAACGAGCAAACCAAAGCAATGCAGTGTCAACATAATGGTCATAGTTTTGGAGCCAACACACCTAAATCAAAAATCACAGCGGAATTTGTTCGTAGCGAAGTAGCGAGAGGGCGTGCTATTATCCCTAATAACATCAACCATCCTGAGAGTGAACCGATGATTGTAGGACGTAATTTTTTAGTAAAAATTAACGCTAATATTGGCAACAGCGCAGTTACCTCATCAATCGAAGAAGAGGTGGAAAAAGCCGTTTGGGCTTGCCGTTGGGGTGCTGATACCATTATGGATTTATCTACAGGAAAAAACATTCACGAAACCAGAGAATGGATTATCCGTAATTCCCCAGTTCCCATCGGCACGGTACCGATTTACCAAGCCTTAGAAAAAGTAAACGGAATCGCAGAAGATTTAACCTGGGAAATTTTTCGTGATACCTTAATCGAACAAGCCGAACAAGGCGTTTCTTATTTCACCATTCACGCTGGTGTTTTATTACGTTACATTCATTTGACCGCTAATCGTGTTACCGGAATTGTCTCTCGTGGCGGTTCGATTATGGCCAAATGGTGTTTGTTTCACCACAAAGAAAACTTTTTGTACACCCATTTCGAGGAGATTTGCGAAATTATGAAACAATATGACGTTGCCTTTTCATTAGGCGACGGATTGCGTCCAGGTTCAATCGCCGATGCCAACGATGCCGCACAATTCGCCGAGTTAGAAACACTGGGCGAACTAACAAAAATTGCGTGGAAACACGACGTTCAAGTCTTTATTGAAGGCCCCGGTCACGTACCTATGCACATGATTAAAGAAAATATGGACAAGCAATTAGAACATTGTGACGAAGCGCCATTTTACACTTTGGGTCCATTAACCACGGATATTGCTCCTGGTTATGACCATATCACTTCTGCCATTGGAGCCGCTATGATTGGCTGGTACGGCTGTGCAATGTTGTGTTATGTAACACCAAAAGAACACCTTGGATTACCCAACAAAAAAGACGTAAAAGATGGTGTGATTACTTATAAAATTGCCGCACATGCAGCCGATTTAGCCAAAGGTCACCCTGGCGCTCAATACCGCGACAATGCGCTGAGCAAAGCCCGTTTCGAATTCCGTTGGGAGGACCAATTCAATTTGTCATTAGATCCAGATACTGCTCGAGAATTTCACGATGAAACCTTGCCTGCTGATGGTGCAAAAGTGGCTCATTTCTGCTCGATGTGTGGGCCAAAATTCTGCTCAATGAAAATTTCTCAAGAAATTCGTGACGTTGCCGAAGCCGAGAAAGGAATGGCTGCGAAATCTGAAGAGTTTATCGAACAAGGAAAAGAAATTTATATTTAGAATTAAGATTTGAGTAGTAAGCATCAAGACTTACAATGACTATTTGCATCTTAATAGATTTCAATATGATAGTAATCACAAATCCAATTGCTAAACCCAATGAAATGAACCTCATCCATTCTCTTTTCGAGAATGGATTGGAGGTACTTCATATTCGGAAACCTGATTTTTCAGCGGCAGAAATGAATGCTTTCTTATCGAAGATTGCAATAGCTTTCAGACCCCGATTAGTCTTGCACAGTCACCATGAATTGGCTTTGAGATTTGGAATAAGTCGCATTCATTTTACAGAAAAAAAAAGAATAGAAACCCCCGAAGCACATTTAAAAAAATGGAAAAAAAGGGGATATACTCTATCCACCTCCATTCATCAGCGGGATGATGTAGAACAATTATCTAATGCATTTGATTACGCATTTTTCGGACCCGTTTTTGAAAGTATTTCTAAACCAAACTACCGTTCGAATGTAGACTTTGAAAAAGAATTGAAACTAATAAAAAACAAAAAACCAAGATTAGTCGCACTAGGAGGAATTACACCTCAAAACAGCAAAACTGCTTTGGAATATGGTTTTAATGATATAGCGCTTTTAGGCTGTATTTGGAACAGTAATCAACCTATGGAAAATTTTAAATTATGTCAAAAAAACGCCCATTTGTTGTAAGTATAGCTGGCTTAGACCCTTCTGCAGGTGCAGGGGTTTTAGCAGATATAAAAACATTCGAACAACTTCGAGTGTATGGCTTTGCTATTAGTACGGCAAACACCATTCAAACCGAAAATGAATTTGCAGCGATACAATGGACGGATTTGGATTTTGTTTTGCAATCTGTTCAAACAATATGTACTACTTATGACGTAAAAGCCATAAAAATTGGAATTGTACCTTCTTTAGATTTTTTAAAAGCAATCGTTTTTTTGATAAAAAAGTGCTCACCAGAGACCAAAATAATTTGGGACACGGTTTTAAAATCCAGCACTCAATTTGATTTTTTAACTATTGAAAACCAAGCTATTCTAATTGATATACTGAAAGAAATTGATTTGATTACCCCTAATTACAATGAGATTTTTCAATTTTCTTCAAAAGGATGTAATGCAGAAACAACAGCCATTTTACTTTCAAAACATTGTCCCGTTTTGTTAAAAGGAGGCCACAATCCAACCGAAATTGGCTTTGATTATTTGTATTTAGAAAATAAATATTTCAAATTGGCGCCAAACACGACTGATATTTTCGACAAACACGGGTCAGGTTGCGTGTTATCGTCGGCGATTACAGCCCATTTAGCTTTGGGACAAGAACTAAAAACGGCTTGTACCAATGCCAAAATATATATAGAAGCCTACTTACAATCTAACACCTCTAAACTAGGGTATCATTATGTACAATAAATTACAATATATTTCTCAAGGAAACACAGTCCAAGAACAATTGTCCAATATTCGCAAAGCATTGGATAATGGTTGCCAATGGATTCAATTGCGTTTCAAAAATGCTTCAACCACTGAACTCTTTGATGTTGCAGAAACCGCAAAACTATTATGCGATGTTTTTTCTGCTTATTTAATAATAAATGACAATGTACATCTAGCAGAGCAATTAGATGCCGATGGAGTTCATTTAGGCTTGAGCGATATGAACGTTGCAGCAGCGAAAAGCATTTTGGGTAATGCAAAAATTATAGGTGGTACTGCGAATACTTTTGAAGACGTATTGCAAAGAGAAGCTGAAAAATGCGATTATATTGGTTTAGGGCCATTCCAATTTACAGCAACAAAAGAACAATTAAGTCCCATTTTAGGGTTAGAAGGCTACCGCAACATTATCGAAAAGATGCAAGCTAAAAAAATACAAATTCCCATTTATGCCATTGGAGGAATTCAACTTAAAAACGTTGAAAGTATAATGGAAACTGGCGTTCACGGAATTGCTGTTTCGGGTTTAATTACCCAAAGTAAAAAACCTAAGCAATTGATTACTCAACTTAACGGAAAATTATATGTCAGCATTTAAAATAGCAGATAAAACATTCGAATCCCGCTTGTTTTTAGGAACAGGAAAATTTGGTTCTAACACCGAAATGGAAGCAGCAATTTTAGCTTCCGAAAGCGAATTGGTTACAATAGCATTAAAACGTATCGATTTAGCAACCGAAACCGATGCGATTTTGGCACATCTCAAACATCCACGAATTAATGTATTACCCAATACTTCGGGAGCAAGAAACGCCAAAGAAGCCATTTTTGCAGCACAATTAGCTAGAGAAGCCCTGGAAACCAATTGGCTCAAACTCGAAATTCATCCGGATCCAAGGTACTTGTTGCCCGACCCCATCGAAACGCTAAAAGCAACAGAAGAACTAGCCAAATTAGGATTCATTGTCTTGCCGTACATTCATGCAGACCCTGTTTTGTGCAAACATTTGGAAGACGCTGGTACATCAGCTGTGATGCCTTTGGGGTCTCCCATTGGAAGTAACAATGGCCTGAAAACCATCGATTTTTTAGAAATTATTATCGAACAAAGTAAGGTTCCTGTAATTATTGATGCAGGAATTGGAGCACCCTCAGATGCCGCAAAAGCAATGGAAATAGGTGCCGATGCCGTATTAGTAAATACAGCTATTGCCGTAGCGGGAAATCCAAAATTGATGGCCGAAGCTTTTAAAGAAGCTGTTATTTCTGGAAGAAAAGCGCACGAAGCAAAACTGGCCAAACAATACAAACAAGCGGTTGCTTCTAGTCCTTTGACAGCGTTTTTATACGAGTAATTTTTAAATTGGCACGCAGATTTTACAGATTTACGCAGATAAAATGAAAACCTATTTAAAAAAATCTGCTTTCATAAAAAAACTATCCTTCAAAGAAAATACTAATAAAATGACAGAAAATGAAATATCATTCAAAATAAGAGGAGCTATTTTCAAGGTTTACAATACTCTTGGACCAGGTTTATTTGAATCTGTATACGAAAGCGCTTTGTATTATGAATTAACTAAAATGGATTTAAAAGTTGAAAGGCAAATTGCAATCACTATTCCTTATGACGGAATCACGTTAGATGTAGCCTTTAAAATTGATTTACTTGTTGAAGACAAAGTCATTATTGAGCTAAAATCAGTTGAAGAATTAGCGCCAATTCATTACAAACAAACTACCAATTATTTAAAATTGACAAATAAAAAACTGGGGATTCTTGTTAATTTCAACACTGTAGCTATTCTAGAAGACATAAAACGAATAGCCAATAAAGTATAAAATTAGCTCACAGATTACGCCGATTTTAGCAGATAAAAAACAGTGAAATCTGCTTACCACAAACAGCAAGGTAATTCCTGTGGTAAAAAATAAAAAGATAAAAAAATCTGCAAAATCTGCGTGCCACAAAAAGCAACTCAATTGTTGCTGCAAAAAATAAAAAAAGATAAAAAAATCTGCGTGCAAAAAAACAAGAAAAATGTCAGAAAAAAAATATAAAATAAAAAATTTCAAATCAATTTTCGAACAACACAGCTGGGACAAGATTCAAACTAAAATCTATCAGACAACTTCCAAAGAAGTCGAACAAGCTTTAGCCAAAACCAAACGCAATCTCGATGATTTTCTAGCTTTGATTTCGCCTGCGGCTCAGCCTTATTTGGAACAAATGGCGCAAATAAGTCACGAGCTAACCAAAAAACGTTTTGGCAAAACCATACAAATGTATGCCCCTTTGTATTTGAGCAACGAATGCCAAAACATTTGTACCTATTGCGGCTTTAGTTTGGACAATAAAATTAAACGAAAAACATTAACCGATAGTGAAATAAAATTAGAAGTTGGTGTCCTAAAAAAACTAGGTTTTGACCATGTATTATTGGTAACAGGCGAAGCCAATTATACCGTAAACATCAACTATTTTCTCAATGCAATTGACCAAATCAAAAACGCTTTTTCAAACATTTCTGTAGAAGTGCAACCCCTTTCTCAAGAAGAATATGAACGGTTACACCAAGCGGGCGTCTATTCCGTTTTGGTCTATCAAGAGACATATCACCAAGAAGTGTACAAAAAATACCACACCAAAGGCAAGAAATCCAATTTTGATTTCAGGCTAGACACGCCAGATCGGATTGGCAAAGCAGGCATTCACAAAATTGGTTTAGGCGTGTTGTTGGGCCTGGAAGATTGGCGTACCGATAGCTTTTTCAATGCCTTACATTTAGACTATTTACAAAAAACCTATTGGCGTACCAAATATTCTGTTTCTTTCCCGCGCTTACGACCCGCCGAGGGCATCATCGAACCCAATTTTATTATGGATGACAAAGATTTGACCCAACTCATCTGCGCCTATCGTTTATGGAACGAAGATTTAGAAATCTCTATTTCGACCCGCGAAAACGAAAAATTCAGAAACAATAGTATCCCTCTTGGCGTGACGAGTATGAGTGCAGGTTCCAAAACCAATCCTGGTGGCTATGTTGTAGATCCACAATCCTTGGAACAATTCGAGATCAGTGACGAACGTACTGTAAATGAAATGGCCCAAATAATCAGCAACAAAGGCTATGAACCCGTTTGGAAAGACAACCCTTATTTTATCTATCAAAAATCATAGTCATAATTTGGGCGTGCCCCTACGTAAAAACTTCGGGTCGGGCTATCCGCTATATCTCTTGGGGCGAACCCCGCCCCAAGAGGATGCCGCTCCTATCCCTCACGCAAAACAACAGGAACTTAAGAGAAAAAAGAAAAAAACAGCACACAGATGCAACAGATTGTAACTGATTTTTCTGCTTAAATCTGCGAAATCTGCGTGAAAACATAACATTGCCTTCAAACATCAAGACTAACGACACTTTTTAAACCAAAAAACAAATGAGTATCATACAAGAATTTCTTCGCTATAATCGACAAACTAGGCTTCCCGAAATAGGCGATGAAGGACAAGACAAACTCAAAAAAGCCAAAGTTCTAGTGATCGGAGCAGGAGGCTTAGGTTGTCCTATTTTGCAATACATCGCTACTGCAGGAGTAGGAACCATTGGGATTATAGATTTTGACAAAATCGAAATCCACAACCTTCATCGGCAAATTTTATACACCGAAGATCAAGTGGGTTTATCAAAGGCGTTGATGGCCAAAGAAAAATTAGAAGCGTTGAATCCTTTGATTAAAGTAGAAGCCCTTGAAGCGAAACTAACCATTGAAAACGCCGCAACAATCATTCAAAAGTACGATGTCGTTGTGGATGGATCGGATAATTTTGCTACTCGTTATTTAGTAAATGACACCTGTGTTATTTTAGGAAAATCTTTAGTTTACGGAAGCATCTTACAATTCGAAGGGCAAATGGCTGTTTTCAATCATAAAGGAAGCAAAAATCTTCGGGATTTATTTCCTGAGCCCCCCGATCCAAAAACAGTACCCAATTGCAATGTAAATGGTGTATTGGGCACACTTACCGGAATGATAGGATGCATGATGGCGCACGAAACGCTAAAATTGATTATGGATTTGCCTACTTTACAAAATGAATTACTACTGTTTTCTACCCTAAATTGGCAATTTAACAAACTGCGGTTTTAATGGAGTTTAGCTTTTCAAAAAAATAATAGGGGTATCACGTCAAACAAAAGCGTGATGCCTTTTATTTTGATTTCAAAATACTCATAAAATCGGCTCGTTCAATTTCTACACAACCCAAACTGGCTAAATGATCATTATATACTTGACAATCCAAAAGTCGGTAGTTGTTGATTTTAAGGTGATGTACCAATGCAATAAAAGCAACTTTGGAAGCATTAGAAACCAAAGAAAACATACTCTCTCCACAAAAAATATGTCCTAAATCAACACCATACAATCCTCCGACCAATTGATTGTCTTGCCAAACCTCAACTGATTTTGCAATACCTAATTCGTGCAATTTACAATAAGCCTCAATCATATCGTTTGTAATCCAAGTTCCTGTTTGTCCATCGCGTTTTACTTGTTGGCAATGAGCAATAACCGCTCTAAAATCCTGGTTAAAAGTGACTTTAAAGATATTTCGATTCAAAATGTTCCGCATACTTTTTGACACCACCAAATCCTCTAGAAAAAGTACCATTCTTGGATTGGGCGACCACCAAATAATAGGTTGATCTTCTTCGAACCAAGGGAAAATTCCACTTGAATAAGCCAACTGTAAACGCTCTGGAGATAAATCACCTCCAATAGCCAATATCCCATCAGCATTTGCCTCAGAAACAGGTGGAAAAAATAAGTTTTTAGATAAATGATACATCTTTTACGTTCAATAATTTAACTACAAATGCCGTCAAAAAAAAATCCAAATCCCAACACAACTTAATGCTTTGGAATTTGGAATATAGAATTTGAAATTTATTCTTTTAGAAAGGTAAATCGTCTGCTTCTTCCTCATTAAAATTAGTTGCTGGAGCAAAAGTTTCTGCCGCTGGCATTGGTGGTGCTTGAGCAGGAGCTGCCGCTGCAACTGGAGCTTGTTTTTCAATTCTCCATCCTACAATAGTATTAAAGTGTTTTACTTCGCCTTGAGGACTCACCCATTCTCTCCCTCTTAAATTGATAGAAACTTTTACTGGCTCCCCAACTGCATAACTATTCAATAAATCGGTTTTGTCTTGTTGAAATTCAATCGAAATATGTTGTGGGTATTGCTCATCAGTAGTTACTACAACTTCTCTCTTTTTAAAAGAAGCACTTACTTGTTGCACGGGGTTGATTACTTTTACTCTTCCTAAAACTTCCATAATACTTAAAATTTACTTTTTGGCTAATAATAACTTCCAAGCCTCAATAGCTTTTCCGTTAACTAAATACTCTTTTGCTTTTTGAAATTTCTTATCCATATCGTCGGCACTGAGGACCGCTTTGACATCAAAATTTTCTTTTACAAAGATAGTAATTTCTTCTTCTGTTGGAATTTTTTCTATGTTTCCTAATTTACCTAAGTCATTCCCATCAAAATAAGCACTTTCTCTAATAAAATCAGGGATAGCATCTACGCCAATACCCAACGTATTTAAAGGTTTTTCGACCTCAAAAAGACCTTCGTTCGATCTAGAATACCAATTTCCGCCTAATCTTGAAACCAAATCAATTTTGTGTTGATCAATCGCTCCATTACTATCCAAAATCGACTCATCGATGTGCAACTTTACTACTTCGCACAAAACTAAATTACCCGCTCCGCCTTCTGTTCCCAAAGCAATAATTTGAGTGACTTTACATTCAAACTGCACAGGAGATTCTTTTACGCGAAAGGGCTTTACGATGGTTGAAGGAATGGGAGTAAATCCCGATTTTAAAAATTCATTCACCCCTTCTGGATATTCAGTACTCGACAAAGAAGTTTGCTGCACCATATCATAATTTACTACATTTATAACCACTTCGCGAGTAGTTTCAGCATTTTGCAACGTATGTTTTATTGTATTATCTCGAACTCGACGAGCTGGTGAAAAAACCAAAATGGGAGGATTGGCACTGAACACATTAAAAAAACTAAAAGGAGATAAATTTGGCACTCCTTTACTGTCTATTGTGCTGGCAAAAGCAATGGGTCTTGGACCAACTGAACTTTGCAAATAACCTTGTAGCTGAGCGGTAGGAATACTTTTGGGATCTATAGTTACCATAAATTGAAGTTAAAGCGCTATTTTGTTTTCACAAAAGTAAAATACAACCATCATAAATTCGTTATATTTATAGTTAAAAAAAGAAACTTATGCCCTTTTCAAACAAAAGAAACACCTCACGATGGATTATTATTGCTTTCTCGTTCTGTTTGGTTTCTTTAATTTTATGGAATACGTATACCTTTTTTCAAATTTTTAAAAATGAAGAACGGTTAAAAATGAATCTTTGGGCAAATGCTCAAAAGACGTTAATCAATGCCGATGAAAACACAGATGTAGATTTGCCACTTCTTATTTTTAGCAATAACACCTCTATTCCAATCATGCTTACTGAGAAAGACAGCATCATCAATGCAGTGAATATCGATACGACAATTATCCAAAATTCAAAAAAATCAAGACTCTTTTTAGAAAAATTAAAAGGTGAAAATGAGCCTATTCACATTGTTTATGCTCCAGGAAGAGTTCAAAAACTTTATTATGGCAACTCTTCGCTTTTAAATCAATTAAAATACTATCCCATTGCCTTACTACTCATCATTGTCTTGTTTGCGGCTTTAGTTTTTAATTATTACAAAAGCACTAAAATGGCGACCCAAAACAAGCTTTGGGCAGGAATGGCCAAGGAAACAGCTCATCAAATTGGCACTCCATTGTCTTCTTTGATTGGTTGGATTGAGCTTTTAAAAACCGAAGACATACCAGAAAGTACGACCAAAGAAATAGAAAAAGATATTGAACGTTTGCAAACCATTACTGATCGTTTTTCAAAAATTGGTTCAGAACCTAAACTCGAAACTAAAGATATAGTTTCAGAAACTTTACTTTCTTATGACTATTTACAATCTAGATTTTCTAAGCAGATTGAATTTTCAATTTCGGCACCTCAAAAAAACATTTTAGTACAATTGAATCCTACTTTGCATAGCTGGACCATAGAAAATATGGTTAAAAATGCCATTGATGCAATGAAAGGGAAAGGCAAATTACATTTAGCCATTGAAGAAGAAAACGACAGTGTGAAAATTACCATTTCAGATACTGGAAGCGGCATTCCAAAAAATCAATTTAAAAAAATCTTTGAGCCTGGCTATACGACCAAAAAAAGAGGATGGGGATTAGGCTTGTCCTTAACCAAACGCATTGTTGAAGATTATCACAAAGGAACAATAAAAGTATTGCAGTCAGAAGTAGGAAAAGGAACAGTAATGCAGTTAATTTTTGTAAAATTCTGATTTTATTGGCTTTAAGATTCTTTTTCGATTAATTTTAAGGGATAACTTAAAAAATAGACTTATGGAATTTTTGTATTTTCTTTTGATCGGTGCCATTTCAGGATGGCTAGGTGGACAACTTTGGAAGGGTAGCGGCTTTGGTTTATTTGGTAATATCATTGTGGGTATTGTTGGTAGTATCATCGGAGGTTGGCTTGCTGGAAAATTAGGAATTGGAGGCGGAGGTCTCCTTTGGCAAATTATAATAGCTGCTGGAGGTGCTTGGGTTTTGCTATTCTTAATAAGTTTATTCAAAAAATAGACTTCAAAAACTCATTATATAAAATGGATTTCAAATCGAAATCCATTTTTTTTTTTTAGACCTATCAAAAAGATTAATTTACCGGTAAACCGAACCAAGTTACTTTGCTAAACATTGCTTTTCGAGCCAGTTTGCCTTTGCTTAAATATTCGTCTACAAATTTTTCCTGCTCTTCAATTTGTACTAATAATTCGGATAAGTTTTTACGAAAAGCTATCAAAGTTGCTCTATTGCTATCGTTAAGAGTGCCAATAGCATCCAAATCTTTTTGACATTTTACTACTTTTGCTTTGGGTGCTGCAATCATTTCTCTAATTGTATCATCAGACAAAGTTGGTTTAAACTTTTTATTTCTGTAAAAAATAAAATCATTGAACATAGCTGTTGCAGCATTACTTTCTTCTACAATCAAATTCAATTTTTCAACCGCTTGATTGTTTCTCTTTCCTGATAATTCGTTCTTTTTATTTTCGAAATAGTCTTTTATTAACTTCGTTGACACACCATTCGCTTCCACTCTGCTAATACATTCAAATAACTTAACCTCTTCAGACTTTTGCTTTAACTTCTCTATTTCATCAGCGAAATTAAAAACTGGTTTGGCTGTATTGACTATTATTTTACCTGAAATAAATTCAGCATTACTAATAGGATATCGGGACAATTGCCATAAATAATCAAAGGGCATATGGGTTTCCAACATTGCTTTCGGTGGCGTTTTGAAATAAAAATTATTGAGCTTTTTGGCAAAAACACCATTGTTTACGCTGCCTGCACCCCAAGTTGGGTCAAACAACAACCACTTGCCGTCACTCTTTACCGCACACCAAGCGTGAGGCAATGCTGCCACTTTACCAAATTGCTTGGTATATCCTTCAATGATTTCACTTTCAAAGCCTAATTGACTCACAATCGCATTAAAAAGTTCCGCATAATGTATACACACACCTTTTCTGGTGGTTAGCGTTTTATCTATTTTCTGTTCCGAAGTGTCGCTAAATTCAATATTCTCCATATTAGCCACATCATAACTAATATTAGATGCCACCCAAAAAAAAGTTGCTCTTAGCTTCTCATTTTCTGACTTAAAATTAGTAGCAATATAATCGGCAATACTTTTTGTGTTCTTTGTAGACGCTTTCGGAATCTTTGCCATTTTTGCGTCTATCAAAACAAAATTATCTTTCGTTTGCCCGAAGGTTAGTAAGGCACAAAAAAAGAGGCAATAAGGAAAAACGATTTTCATAATTGAGAATTGGTATAAAAAAAACACGAACAGCTTTCAAAGATTGCTATTCGTGTTTAAATATATGAAAAAAAGATTTTATAAATTCTGTTGAATCTTTGTTGCCAAAGTTTCGAATTCCTCTTTTGTCAAAGCGACTTTATTTTGAAAACGCATCTCGTTCATTTCATGAATCGGAATCAAATGTACGTGTGCGTGAGGTACTTCTAGTCCAATCACAGCCATACCTATTCGTTCACAAGGCACTGTTTTTTCTAGAGCAGCGGCTACTTTCTTTGAGAAACGCATCAATCCTAGGTACAATTCCTCATCCATATCAAAAAGCTTGTCAATTTCTTGCTTAGGAATACAAAGCGTATGACCAACTGCATTCGGATTAACATCCAAAAAAGCAAGAAATTGTTCGTCTTCTGCTACTTTATAGCAAGGAATTTCGCCATTTACAATTTTGGTAAAAATACTACTCATCACTATTGTTTTTAGTCGCGAGAAATTTCAATGATTTCAAACTTCAATACTCCGTTAGGTACAGTAATTTCAGCAACTTCGCCTACTTTTTTACCCAACAAACCTTTCCCGATAGGAGAGGTTACCGATATTTTTCCGGTTTTCAAATCCGCTTCACTTTCAGCTACCAAGGTATATTTCATTTCCATGCCATTCCCTTGATTTTTAATTTTCACATTCGAATGAACCAAAACTTTAGATACATCCAATTGCGACTCATCGATCAATCTAGCATTAGCATACACCTCCTCAAGTTTAGAAATACGCATCTCCAATAATCCTTGAGCTTCTTTGGCAGCATCATACTCTGCATTTTCAGACAAATCACCTTTATCTCTAGCATCAGCAATATCCTGCGAAGCTTTAGGACGCATCACTCCTTTTAGGTGATCCAATTCGTCTTTTAACTTTTTTAATCCTTCTGCTGTATAATACGATACTTTACTCATAACTTTTTGCGTTAATAATTAAGTGGTTTTTTCTTGTTTCCTTGCACATAAAACCAATGCAATACTATTGGTTTTCTTACGTTTCACATTACAATACCTGACAGGTATAAAATAGAAAAAATCCCATCAGGACGGGATTTCTTTCCGCAAATATACTATAATTTTTTTTATGCTATAATTAAATGTTAACCATAACCAATCCAAAGTTAAATAAATTAAATTTGTTTCACTAATCTTTGATGCTATTTTAAAATGATAAAAAAATTGCTTTTTCTATTCACAATCCTCCTGTTTACAAACTGTAGTACTAATGGAGGAACCAACAAAAACCCTTTCATTCCCAATTATTCTTTTACTGTAGATATCAATACTAGTTTGCCTGCTTATTCTAACTTGAAATTTGCGAGTAATGCCGTTTTTTATCCAGGAGCAGGCGCTCGGGGGCTTATCGTTTTCAATACAGGGAGTGGTTATAACGCGTTCGATGCCGCTTGTCCTAATCAAGCACTAAGCAGTTGTTCAACCCTAACTATCAAAGGAATCAACGCGGTTTGTCCCTGCGACAGCAAAGAATACAGCTTATTTACCGGTTTAAGCGACCTACAATATCCCCTAAAACAATACCGCGTAGAAGTTATCGGAAGCGTGATTAGAGTGTATAATTAATAGTTGGGCGTGCCACCTCACCACAAAGGGGGCCACTCAATTTGCTGGTGAGTCGCCCCCTTTGTCATGAGCTGTCGTGCTATCCGCGCTACTTCGGTAGCTAGCTCCAAATGAAATTCACTGAACTCCTATGAAGATAAATGTATCGTGAAGTAATCACTCACGCGCAATGTCATTAAGTTAAGAGATTTTTGATTGTAGATAAACGATTCTTGATTTTAGATTTTTGTGCTAATAAATAGGAAAAACTAGTTTTTTCAATGGTTTACACACACATCAGAAATCAAGAATCGTTATTCAAAAATCAGCAATCAAATTATTGATTATTCCTTAACTTAATTACATTGCACTCACGCGGGTAAAGGGTAAGCGATTTCGAAACTACAATTTATAACTTACAGACAACATAAATACTCTTGGCAATACGAAAGTACTTCGTTCGCTAATCAAGTAATCCGAAAAGGAATAATCATTTTTTACGTTGGCATTCAATACATTATTGACTGTTACTTCAAAACCAAAAGGGCTGTTTTTCTTCTGATAGCGCAAAGAAGTATTGGCAATATCATAAAAATTACGTTGTTGATTAGCGTTGGTATTACTAGTGTTTTCGTAGGCTAATTTGTAGGTCCAAAAGTTAAAAAAAGTGATTTCAGCATCACCATTCCAAGTATCAGATTGAAAATTTGATTGTGTAATTCCTTTAAACTGACTAAAACCTTTTGTGTACCCCATGCTAATTGTTGGCCATTTCTTATAGGCTGTTTTAATCAAAAATCCTATTTTTTGGTTATTCCTATCATTTGAAGTTATCACTCCATTCAAGGTTTGCAAATAGTTGAACCAACTTAAACTCGTATTGAGTCGAAAATTAAAACGGTAGATTTTTTTAGTAAACGACCCATTCAAATTGTAATTCGTCTCTGGATTGTCTCTCAAAAAAGGACTATTGACTTGATTAATTCCTTGTAAAATCACTTCATTACGAATGGTCTTTTCTTTTTTAAGAAAGCTAGCCACGGCATTCCAAGTAATTCCGCGATACATATTCATTTTGGAATACCTCAAATTTGCGGAATGAAACTGTTCATTTTCCAACAAGGCATTCCCTTTAAAAATCAAATTATAATTTTGTAACGTGAACTGATCCGCTAACTGACTTACTTCAGGAAATCCTACTTCGAGTTTGTAATTAAAATTTAGGGTTTCTGATTTATTGAATTCAAATTCACTAGTCCATTGTGGCAACCAAACTTGCTTTTCTACCACTCTATCTCCAGAGGCTTGTTCGGTTTTCATAGCATACCAATGGCTATATAATGCAGGCTTATTCGTCCATTTTCCGATTCTAAATTTGTACTCCAACCCAATATAAGCATCATTGAGTTGATAGTTGATATCGTTACCAAAACCAGCAGTATTAAAATCATTAATAACATTGGTGGTCAAAACCTGTTTTTCGGAGGTAAACAACTGGGAGCGTCCGTTGTTGTTTCCAAAAATGGTATACAAATGATTGGCATTGTTTAACACCCAATAATGCTTAAAAAGTGCATCTATAGAATGGTTTTTTACCCTTTTGATTTGATCTATGGTATAAGTATTATCGGCTTGAATGGGAATGATACCTGTTAAAAAAGGTTGGTCTGTAAACCAACGCGTTTGTGGTGTATTTTTGTCATAAGCATGATTTACTACAAACGTAGAGGTATGCGCATCGTTATAACTTTTATGCCATTCTAGGTATTGTTTTATCGCGGTATTATCGGCTTGATTTAAGGTTTGAAAAACACTGCTCCCTAAATTGGTCACCGAATTAATAGTACTGTTCAAATCATTGGTACTCGATTGGTATTGCCCGTTGTAATACCATTTTTCTTTGGTATTAGGCGAATAATTCAATTTTATATTGGAAATTCCAAGTAACGAACGATTGTCCCCTTTTTGCAATTTGTTTTCAAAAGCTACAGCACTATTTTGCAAATAGTCGTTGCTACTCTCCGATTGAGAAGCGGCAAACACTTTTGAAAAAATGGAGAAACCAGAAATTTCTAGTTTACTTGATAAGTCATGGCTAAAATTGAGCGCCGCAAATTGTGATTTACTCTGTATAAGCTCATTTGTATCATTGGTAAAACTATACAAATTGGTAAACGATTTTCGTCCAGAAAGAAAACTACTCATTCCCCCACCAAAGCGCAACAAATCATCAAAAGTAAAGGTGCGTTTTCCAATGTTGTTGGCATCGCCTATAAAACTTAAATTGGTTTTTGGACTGTAATAAAATAAAGCGGCATGTGCCAAATAAAAACCATTATCGGCATTGCCAACTTCGGCTCCGGCTTCTACATCCCCAAAAACAAATTTCTTTTTATCCGCTTTAAGCTTCACATTCATGGCTAAATCCTCACTATCCGATACTTGCTTCATAAATCCCACTTCGTTAAAATGGTCTATAACTTCGATTTTATCCAATGCATCGGCAGGAATATTTTCTACCGCTAATTTGCTTCCCCCGCCAAAAAACGATTTTCCTTCTACTAGCATTTTGGTTACCTTTTTGCCTTGTACGGTAACATTTCCTTTTTTGTCTACTTCAACACCTGGCAACTTTTCTAAAACCTCTTTCATTTTACGTTCGTTTCCGTTTGCAAAACTCTTCACATCAAAAGTCATGGTGTCTTTCTTGATTATGATAGGCTTAAATTCATGTTTAATAACAATTTCTTTGAGTTGTTCGCCTGTTGGTTTTAATTTAAAATCGTGCGTAGCAATAACTGCATCTGCTTCAAGGATAAATACTTCCTCTACAAACCCAATATACGAAACTGTAATTTCATATTTTACCTCTTTCTCTAACTCTAAGCGGTAGCGCCCTTTATTATCAGCAATAGCAAACTTGAGGCTGGCATTTTCTTGCAACGGTTTTGCAATTACATTGGCGGATTCAAGTGGCTTGTTTGTATCCTCAGAAACCAAACCTGTTATAGTGCGTGATTGAGAGAAACACATAGTTGTGCATAAAAGAAAGCATAAGAGGATTTTGTGCATTGCAATTAATTTGACTGTCCC
>NZ_JAPZSU010000026.1 GCF_027531905.1 Flavobacterium sp.
TCGATCATTTACTAACTTTTTGTCTAATCTTATCGCTGGAATAATTGCTTATAATTTTCTGCCTAAAAAGCCTTCTTTGAAATACGAAACGGTTAAAACTAACCAATTAGCGGTCTTTTATTAATCGAGTTCAGGTTTAAAGTAAAACAATAAAACACCAACCGCCATAATCGTTGAAAAAATAACGGCATTCACTCTTTCATGCGTCGCTTTACTCAAAGAGCTACTTGCTGTTACTTCAAAAAATTGTTCGTAGTTATAAGTCGCTATAAAAACCAAAAGCATGGTATTAAGCAACCACAAAGTGATTTCACCACTTTTCCTTTCAAAATCCAAATCCAAAAAAGAAAAAGTGGGTTGATTTACCTCCTCGGCTATTACGAAGTCATTAGATAACTTTTCATTAAGTTCATAGGACATGTCAGGAACCCAATAATTCCAAAAACTAAAAGAAATATAAAACCCAATCAAGACGATTAAAAGCAGTTCAAAAATATCCAAATCTAAAGTGTAGTCTGTAAAAAGTGCCGAAAAATGGTCGCTACCAAAAGAATATACAACAAAAAATAGCATTAAAAACACTAGCGGAATCATCACATAAGCAATCAACTTTTTGGCAAAATCATTTTTTAATTCTCGTTTAGGTAACCATTGCGAAAACAAAAAGGGGCGACCTAAAGAAGCAAATCCATTAACAACAATCAATGGAACCAATTGAATCAATTTTAACTCGACCAATTGCGTCCTAAATTGTAGCATAATAATGGAGAGAAAAAGCGCTAAAAAAGAAGCAAAATCGCCATACCAAGCAAACGACAAACAAGATAAGACAGAAGCAAAAACTAGCCACCAATGGGATTTGTTTGCGAACTGATTTTAAAAAAAACAAACAATCATTGCTGTCAGGAACAAACCAAAAATAGCAAGGTTTAAACCAACAGATTGATTGTAAAAAAGCAAGGTAAAAACAAAGCTTGAGGCGAAAATGAAATGGTCTTTTCTCATGGTTAAAATTTAAAAGTACTTTGTGTTTCAAAGTAATTAGACAAAAAAATAGTTATTTAGTTTTCAATAATTTTTCAAGACTTTTGAGGTGTTGTTCAAAGGTAACACGTCCTTTATTCGTTACTCGATACGAAGTTTTGGGTTTCTTACCAACAAATTCTTTTTTAACTTCGATATATTCTCCCTTTTCTAAAGCACTGGAATGGCTGGCTAAATTTCCATCGGTTATATCCAATAACGATTTCATTTCGGTAAAATCTACCCAATCGTTGACCATCAAAATAGACATAATGCCCAATCTGACGCGACTCTCGAAATCTTTATTTAGTTTATCTATAATTCCCATCGATGGTTATTTATATTTTTTGAATAATAATAAACCATAGAAAATGTGCAATATACCGAAACCGAGAATCCAAAAAACTAAACCATATCCTAAAAAGAATAAAGCAACACTTCCTAAAATCACCTCTGAAAAACCAAGGTACTTAATATCTGAGTACGTGTATTTCTCGGCATTCAACAAGGCTAAACCATAAAAAATCAAGGTGCTAGGCGCTACCAAAACAAACAACTGATGATAAATAAGGGCAAAACAAAAGATAGCACCAGCAATTAGAGGAATTGCTAAATTGAAAAGCATATTTTTTGTAGCTGAAGTCCAGATTGGCAAGTTTAATTTTTTACTTTTTCTAACTGTAAAAAAAACACCAAAAGCAAGTGCAAAGAACAAGATAACAAATGCTGTAAGGATTAATTCGGTAATTAAACTAGCAGAATACAACTGATTATTGTCTTCAAAATACTCAATACCATTGGCTTTAAACAATTGATAAACATATACCCCTCCGAGTAGAGCAGACAAACCTGCAAAAACGCCGGACAAACCGCTTAAAGAAATAAAACGGGAAGAACGCTCCATCATGGAACGGATATGCACTAAATCTTCTTGATGCTTTTCAGTCATAATAAAAGTACTTTGAAATACAAAGCTATAAAAATAAATCAATTATGATTACATTTCATCATTTTTTTTCAAAAAAAAAGCCACTTAATAAAAAGTGGCTAACTATAAATTTTAAAAAATGTTACTTCATTCTCATTTTTCTCGCTAATAATGTATTTTGCAACAACATCGCGATGGTCATTGGACCTACTCCTCCAGGAACAGGAGTGATAAATGATGATTTTTTGCTTACTCCATCAAAATCAACATCTCCGGTGATTACATAACCTTTTGGGTGAGAAGCGTCCTCCACTCTAGTGATTCCTACGTCGATAACAACAACGCCGTCTTTTACCATATCCGCTTTCAAATAATTAGGAACACCCAATGCGGTGATAATGATATCGGCATTTTTAGTAAATTCCTCAATATTTTTGGTTCTACTATGCGTTAAAGTAACGGTTGAATCACCTGGGTTTCCTTTGCGGCTCATCAAGATACTCATCGGACGACCTACAATATGACTTCTTCCAATTACAACCGTATGTTTCCCTACTGTATCCACTTTATAGCGCTCTAGCAATTGCATAATTCCGAAGGGTGTTGCAGGAATAAAAGTATCCATATCTAGAGCCATTTTTCCGAAATTAGCTGGATGGAAACCATCAACATCTTTGTCAGGGTCAATTGCCATTAATATTTTTTGTTCGTCAATATGTTTTGGCAATGGTAATTGTACGATGTAACCATCTAAATCATCATCTTCATTCAATTCTTTAATCTTCAACAACAACTCAGCTTCTGTAATACTTTCCGGCAAACTCACCAATGTTGATTCAAAACCAATTTGCTGACAAGAACGTACTTTACTACCTACATAAGTCAAACTAGCACCATCAGTACCCACAATTACCGCAGCCAAGTGAGGCACTTTCTCCCCATTGTCTTTCATTTGTTGCACTTCGATGGCAATTTCTTTCTTAATATCTTCTGATGTTTTTTTTCCGTCTAGTAGTTGCATAAGAACTGTTTATTGTTTGTAGTTGATTGTTTTAAAATACTCAATAGGTACTAGGCAATTTGTAGTATCAAAATTTGGATGCCGAAAACTGATTTCTTTATTATCTAGGCATACCTGGCATTCCCGGCATTCCTTTCATTCCACCCATCATTTTCATTAAATTCTTTCCGCCTGGACCTTGCATCATTTTCATCATTTTGCTCATTTGGTCGAATTGCTTCATCAATTGATTTACTTGTTCGACTTTGGTTCCAGAACCTTTTGCGATTCTAATCTTACGTTTGGCGTCGATTAGGGCTGGTTTGCTTCTTTCTCCAGGTGTCATAGAATGGATGATGGCTTCAATATGTTTGAAAGCATCGTCTTCAATTTCGATATCTTTCATTGCTTTGGAAGCACCTGGTATCATTCCAACCAAATCCTTCATATTACCCATTTTCTTTACTTGCTGAATTTGGGTTAAGAAATCATCAAAACCAAATTCGTTCTTAGCAATTTTCTTTTGTAATTTTCTAGCTTCCTCTTCGTTGAACTGCTCTTGAGCACGCTCTACCAAAGAAACAACGTCTCCCATTCCAAGGATACGTTCTGCCATACGAACAGGATAGAACACATCAATGGCATCCATTTTCTCTCCTGTTCCTACAAACTTAATCGGTTTGTTTACAACAGTCTTGATAGACAAGGCTGCTCCACCACGAGTATCACCATCTAATTTTGTCAAGATAACTCCATCAAAGTTTAGACGGTCGTTGAAAGTTTTTGCTGTATTTACGGCATCTTGACCTGTCATCGAATCGACTACAAACAAGGTTTCTTGTGGCTGAATGGCTTTGTGAACGCGTTCGATCTCGTTCATCATTTCTTCATCGACTGCCAAACGACCTGCGGTATCGACAATTACCACATTGAATCCGTTGGATTTGGCATGCTTAATTGCGTTTTGTGCAATCTCAACAGGATTTTTGTTTTCTGGTTCAGCATACACCTCAACGGCTATAGAATCTCCAACAACATATAATTGTTGAATCGCTGCTGGACGATAAATATCACAAGCAACTAACAGTACTTTTTTATTTTTTTTGGTTTGAAGATAATTGGCTAATTTACCCGAGAAGGTAGTTTTACCAGAACCTTGTAACCCTGACATCAAAATAACGGATGGATTACCTGAAAGATTAATTCCAGCAACATCGCCTCCCATCAATTCGGTTAATTCGTCTTTGACTAGTTTTACCAACAATTGACCAGGTTGCAAGGTGGTTAACACGTCTTGACCAATGGCTTTTTCTTTTACTTTGGCGGTAAAATCTTTGGCAATTTTAAAGTTAACATCGGCATCTAACAAAGCACGACGAACTTCTTTTAAGGTATCGGCTACATTGACTTCGGTGATTTTTCCGTGTCCTTTAAGAATATGGAACGCTTTATCTAACTTATCGCTTAAATTATCGAACATAATTTTCTGTTTTTTTGAAGTGCAAATATACTACAAAGGTTTAGAGGCACAAAGATTTGAAGTTTAAACTTTGGAGAATTTAGGTGTTTTTGAAAACTAAAAATGACCTTTTTGGGTAGCATCTTCTATTTTGTTTTTGGAATGAAACCCAAAATGCAACATGTTTCCTAACTAGCCCCGATGGGAGGGAAAATCCTTTTTTTATCCCCAACAGTCCTAAACTGTTGGGGATAAAAAAAGATTGGAAGGACAGCGGGAAACTTGCTTACAAAAAAGCCTATTCCCTCCGCTCCTAAAATTTATTGTATGCTAAAACTGGAAATAAATAAAAGGTACTAATTCGCTTGACGCCATTGCAGCAACCAACCAGAAGGTAAGCGCAAGAATTAGGGCTTTGAAAAGCATAGGTAACCTGTCGAAAATCGTTTTTAATCCTTGAGTGATGTTAGCCGGAATAAAGTGCAGCGCGTACCCAATGGCAATCATTATAAACACGTTTTCGTAGCCTGAAATGACTATCGCCCATTGTTCCCAATTGAATTGTAGTTCCCCGATTGAGGTAATCATATCTAAGGCCACAGAGAAATCTTTGGCTCTAAAAAAGACCCAACAGAAAACCACAAAATGAAAGGTAAGTAGTACCGAAATAATTGTGGTGATGGCTTTCCAAAACGTGATTTTTTTGTCTTTGGAAGAAGGAAAATAATCAGAATATAACTTATTGACTGCCAAAGCAATGCCGTGCAATGCACCCCAAATAATAAACTTCAAACTTGCACCATGCCAAAAGCCGCCTAATAACATGGTTGTCAATAAGTTCACATTGGTAAACATTGTCCTTTTCTTGTCTTTGGCCAATAAAAAAGTCAAACAGAAAACTACTAATGAAGCAATAGCAATAATCAACGGAATTGGACTCACTGGATAATACCAAGTTGCCCAAGCAATTAATCCTGCAAAAAACAACGAAGGGAATAAAAACCCTCCAAAACTTCCTTTGCGGTTTCCTCCTACTGAAATATATAAATAATCGCGCAACCAAGTAGATAAGGAAATGTGCCATCTTCTCCAAAACTCGGTGATGGAAGCCGATTGATAAGGGGTTCGGAAGTTGACTGACAATTTGAAACCCATCAACAAAGCAATTCCGATAGCCATATCGGAATAGCCTGAAAAGTCACAATAAATCTGAATGGTGTAGCCATAGGATGCCATAAGGTTTTCGAAGGCGGTATAACTTTTGGGTGCATCGAATACGCGATCCACAAAGTTTAAAGAAATATAATCGGAAATGACGGTTTTCTTGATTAAACCGCCCATGATAAGGAAGGCCGCTGAGTCAAAATCGGCACGAGATAATTGAATCTTGCTGTAAATTTGAGGAATAAACTCCGAAGCACGAACGATAGGTCCCGCCACTAATTGTGGAAAGAAGGACACGAAAAACATATAATCCAACATGTTCTTAGTAGGCTCCAACTCTCGTCTATAAATATCGATGATGTAACTCATGGATTGGAAGGTATAGAACGAAATTCCTACAGGCAAAATCACATCGATAAAATGAATTTGACCTTCGAATAGTTGATTGTAATTATCAATTAAGAAATTAGAATATTTGAAATAGCCCAAAAAGGCCAAATTGAAAATAACACTAAGAATCAAAAAGAATTTACGATAGCCTTCTTTGGTTTCTTCATAGAGGAATTTAGCCAAGGTATAATCGACCAAACCAGAAAACAACAAGAGACAAAAATAGATGCCGCTAGATTTATAATAAAAGAACAACGAAAAAGCAAAAACATAAATGTGTCGGTACACCCTAGTTTTAGCTTTGGTCGTTAGAATATAAATAGGATAAAACAACAAAAATAATCCTAAGAAAAAAGCGGTATTAAACAGAATGGGTTCTTTTGGATTGAACGTAATCCATTCATTTACTTGAGCTGCATCAATAGTACCAAAAGTGGTTTTTAACCAATTTGTTATATCTGAAATAGTAATCACAATCTAGTTTATTTATTAAATTCTTTAAAAGCGTTGAGCAGCACATTCGACAGCATATTTCCTTGTAGCTGATACCCGTTTGTTGTATAGTGTACGCGGTCTGGACTCATCAATCCTTTACCATAAATTTTACTAACGCCATGCATACCTCCTAAGGTTTGAAACAAATCCCACACCGCATAATGTCCTAACGCTGCGTAACTCACCAAACTTTTGGCATACTCATCGACAAAAGTATTAAGACGATGATGCGGCAAAAACGAAGGTGGTGGCGTAACAATTAAAACATCAGCTTCTGGATTTTGTGTTCTCACTTTCAATAAAAATTCCTGCACTTGTCGGAGATAATCCAAGGGTGCGATTTTGCCATAGGATTCATTGGTTCCGAGAGATACTATAATCAAATCGGGTTGTAAGGCTTTTAATTGTTCAAAAAACAGAGGATATTTATTGTAATCAGAGTATTTAGCGCCATTTACACCAATATTATGATAGATAATTCCGGGGTTGTTACTTTCTAAAACCACTCCATTCAAGGCATACAAGGGAGCTTCTTCATTTGGCAAAAGAACAAAACGATCTAATGGTTTTTCGGACTCAAAAAAATGATAATTCATATCTTCTTCAAAAGATTCAGAATGATACTTTGTCTTTACTACCGATTTCTCACTGGTTTGGTTGGTAGGAATTTTTAATGTCTTACCCGCCGTAATTTTAGTACTTGTGAGTTTGTTTTCTTTTTTAAGTTTTGCTGTACTTACGTTGTAATGATCCGCAATGGTAGAAAGCGTTTCGCCTTTTTTAATGGTATGAACGACCTTCTTGGGTACTGTCTTGATTGTAACCGTTTTTTCAACCTCACCCGCTCTTTCAAAAAGGGATTCGTTGTTTGGGGTGATTATTTTTAAAGTATTAAAAAAATAGTCTTTATTTTTTACCTGTAACGTAAGACGCAAACTTTTTGATTTACTAATCAACGAAATACCGCTTATACCGACTGGACTTCCATTCAAAGGCAAGATATTGCGGTGATTCGTCCATTTTACATTTGATGAAAAACGGACATCTGGAGAGCCATTCGTATGCGCTAGTGTATATGGAAACACCAAACCACGACCAGCATTCCCAAAACTCTTTTGCAAATTGTTTCTACAAACTGCCGTCATTACATCCCCTTGAATATGGGAATCCCCAATGTGGACAATATTCAATTTTCCCTTTTGGGTACTTTGCAACACTTTTAATTTGGTAAAAAATGTCGTAAGTCGCTCCGTGTTCTGAATTCCTCTTGGATAGAATTCAGGATCCACCATTTCGTTAACAGATGATATTGACATAAGCACAGGTAAAAGCGTGTTTTGAGAAAACATTTTAAAGACTACAAAGCAAAAGAAAAAAAGGAATTTAGTTCTCATCGGTTTCTTCTGTTTTAGGAACAACGGGTTGCGCAATGACGCTATCCTTAGGAGCTACCGGTTTTACGGTTTTTATTGTTCTACGCAATCTTTTGTATTCCTGATAGCCATTCATAATTTGGTCATAAATCATCCCTGCTACCTTTTTAGACCCTCTCATATTGAAATGCGTATAATCTTTATTGGCCATAGCGGGTTCTTGCTCAACCCATTTTACCATTGAGCCATCTCCGCCCATAAGCGTGTACAAATTCACAAATCCGGATTGGGTTTTGAGGGCATAGTTGCGCTGAGCATTAGTCAAAGGTACTACAGCCGAATCGGTTTTCATTTCGGTTTTGTATTTCGAAGCTTTATCAGCAGTCGAAACAATCAAAATCGAAGCTCCCGGAAAACCTTCTCTTAAACGGTTGACGGTTTTGGTCATGCTTCTGGCGTACCAAGAATAGTCTTTGGTGCCATAATTCAACACATTGGTACCATAATGCAAAACGATTAAATTATAGTTTAATTTCTTTTGAAAGGCTTGCATCAAAGCAGGATCAAACTTTGAAATAGGAATGCCTGAATTGCCACGCTGCGAAAAATTATCTACATGAACGCCTTTGCCATCATCAAAATTAACGCCATATACAGGCACCGATTGTGCGTTCTTAAAATTCAGTTTGATTGTTTTCATGCTACCATTTTTCAAAACAATTGTATTGAGCAAATGGTTTGCAGTTAAATTTTTATAAATAGTATCTTTATCTAATGGATAACTTATCTGCCCCGAAGCATTGTCTGAGCTTCCATAAAACAACGTAGGATTAGTAAGAATAGCGGTGTTTTTATTACTCCCTGCGGTAAATTTTACCCAATTTTCTTTATTGGGATTGTTAGCGAAAAACACGTGACCATTGACCCCAAAAGGACGAATAGGATTTTTCACATTCAGATAGGATTGCATTTTCCAACTATCTGAAAACTGGTGCAACACAGAACTTCTAGAAGCGGCAGATTCAGATGTTATCGATACAAAACCAACCCCTTTTCCACCAAAATTATTTTGAAATGCCGAACGAACATCTTGCACAATCATATCACCATCGGTCATAGAATCACCAAAATAAGCGATACGAACTTTACCGTTTTGATTGGTTTCTAATTGATACAATCGTTCGTAAAAAGGAATCAAATACTGATATCCCTTGTAACTATCCATTGATTCTTCAGGAAAAGTTACGCCAAAGGACTCCTCAAAAACAATTTTTTGATCGGACATCGTATCATTGGGCGTAATCGCTACACTGTCGGGCTCCGACTCAAAAGCATCAATCAACATACTGTCAATCAATACATTTTTAGAAGGACCTTTGGCCGCTGCAAATATTTTTTTTGGCAACACTTCTTTTAATCCTAAGAAAAAGCAAGCAGACATTAGGATAATCAGAAAAGAGCGAAGAAAATACGATTTTGGTGTATTCACAAGAATGTCTTTTGGTTTTTACGATTAAAATTACATACGTTCTGGAACATTAATTCCCAACAAACTAAAAGCTGCCGCAATCGTATCGGCTACTTTTTTAGACAATTGTACTCTGAAGACTTTCTTTTGCAAATCCTCTTCTCCTAAAATAGAAACGGCTTGGTAGAACGAATTGTATTCGCGAACCAACTCATACGTATAATTGGCAATCAAAGCAGGGCTATGATATTGAGCTCCATTCTGAATCACTTCTGGAAACAACTCCAATTGTTTGATGAGTTCTTTTTCTTTTTCATTCAATTCGTTGAGAGCACTTGGCGCAGAAAAATCAAAAGCCGCTTTACGAATAATCGACTGGATTCTGGCATAAGTATATTGAATAAACGGACCTGTATTTCCAGCAAAATCTACAGATTCTTCTGGGTTAAACAAAATGCGCTTTTTAGGGTCAACTTTTAGAATGTAATATTTCAAAGCTCCTAATCCAATGGTGCTGTATAAAGCAGCCTTTTCTTCGGCTGAATATTCGTCTAATTTCCCTAAATCTTCTGCAATTTTTTGAGCGGTATCGGTCATTTCTTGCATCAAGTCATCGGCATCTACTACAATTCCTTCACGGCTTTTCATTTTTCCTGAAGGCAAATCTACCATTCCGTACGAAAGGTGATACAAGCTAGAAGCCCAGTCAAAACCCAGTTTTTTCAATATCAAAAACAATACTTTGAAGTGGTAATCTTGTTCGTTTCCTACTGTATATACCATTCCTCCTACATCAGACATGTCTTTTACACGCTGAATGGCTGTTCCAATGTCTTGCGTCATATAAACCGCTGTCCCGTCTGAACGCAAAACTATCTTACGGTCCAAACCTTCATCAGTCAAGTCAATCCAAACCGAACCATCTGGGTCTCTTTCGAAAATACCTTTATCTAATCCTACTTGCACGACGTCTTTTCCTAGCAAATAGGTATTGCTTTCGTAGTAATAACTATCAAAATCAACTCCTAAGTTTTTGTAAGTAGTCGCAAAACCATCATACACCCATTGGTTCATCATCTTCCAAAGTGATTTCACTTCTTCGTCTCCCGCTTCCCATTTCAACAGCATTTCTTGGGCTTCCAAAAGAATAGGCGCTTGTTTTTTTGCCTCTTCTTCGGTTTTACCTTCAGCCATTAATTGGTTGATTTCTTCTTTGTACGCCTTATCAAAAGCCACGTAATAATTCCCCACCAATTTATCTCCTTTCAAGCCTGTGCTTTCTGGAGTGGCTCCGTTTCCAAATTTTTGCCAAGCCAACATCGACTTACAAATATGGATTCCTCTATCGTTGATAATTTGTGTTTTGTATACTTTTTTTCCAGAAGCTTTGATAATTTCAGCAACAGAATACCCCAAAAGATTGTTTCTAACGTGCCCTAAATGCAAAGGTTTGTTCGTATTGGGAGAAGAATATTCTACCATTACTGCTTTCGCATCTGGACTTGGCGTTACAAAACCATAACGAGTGTCGTCTTTGATTCCGTTGAAGAAATTCAAATAGTAGGCATCGGCAATGACAATATTCAAAAAACCAGATACTACGTTAAAACGAGCCACTTCAGCTACATTTTCTACCAAATACGTTCCTATTTTGTTTCCTAATTCTACTGGATTGCTTTTGATTACTTTCAATAAGGGAAAAATAACTAAGGTAATATCTCCTTCGAATTCTTTTCGAGTCGCTTGAAATTCAACTTTATCAAGAGTTACGTCAAACAAGGTTTGAACGGCTTTATGAATAGATGGAGTAAGAATCTGTTGTAATGACATGTAAACTATATTTTAAAAGTGGGCAAAGATACTGCTTATTTAGCAATTAGAAAACCGCTAACTCATCGAAATTGTTTGATTTTTCCTAAAGCTGTTAAAAAAAAGAGGCTGTTTTATATTTTTTTTTGAATTGAGTCCAAAAATTTTTTCAATGCATCCTTTTCATCGATAAACATCTGACTAAAAAACAATTAAAACCAAGCACTATTCCCCTAAAAACTGCATAAAACCGCCAAAAAATAGTAATCTATGAGTTCCAAACTAAACATTTGTTAATTTTTCTTGTAACATATCGCAAGCTTTTCAGTCTAAATAAAACATCAATCAAAATCAATCAATCATGCAAATCAAACTAATCACCTTTCTACTACTATGCGTCGTTGGAATAGGAACGGCACAAAATTCTGGGAAAATCACCGGAAAAATCACTGAAAAAACTTCAAACGCTCCGATATCTTATGCTATCGTTTCAATCAAAGACAACGGAAAAGTTATCTCGGGCGCAAACACTGATGACAATGGCGAATTCACAATCAAAAATTTAGCGTTAAAAAGCTACACCATCGAAATTCAATACATCGGATTTAGAAAACACATCGGTTCAGCCATTTTAAGTGAAAGCAAAAAAGAAGCCACCTTCAAAGTTAGCTTAGAAGAAGAAGCAACACAATTGAAAGGCGTAAACATCGTTAGCGAACGCTCTACTATTGAACAAAAAATCGACCGAAAAGTAATCACTGTCGGAAAAGATTTGACCACGGCAGGTGCATCGGCTTCTGACATTATGAACAATATTCCTTCTGTAAATGTGGACCAAGACGGAAAATTATCGTTGCGTGGCAATGAAAATGTACGTGTCTTAATTGACGGCAGACCAACCAACATTGACCCAGCGCAATTACTAAAACAAATCCCATCGACTTCTATCAAAAAAATAGAATTGATTACCAATCCTAGTGCCAAATACAATCCAGAAGGAATGTCGGGCATCATCAATATCATCTTGCACAAAAATGCCAATACTGGTTTTAACGGAAGTTTTAGTGGTGGCATTACCTTTGGTGAAACTGCCAAATACAACCAATCATTGGATATGAATTACAAAATAGGCAAAGTGAATTTCTTTGGTAACGGAGGACGTAACTTTGGTACTTATTTCAACGATGGAAAAATCGCGAGATTGGACCAAGATTTATTGCAACGATTAGATATTGCAAATGAAAACGATTCGTATTTGTACAAAATAGGAATGGATTATTTAATCAACGATCACAATACCTTGTCTTTTTACACCAACCAAAACAAAGCGGATGGAACTGGAAATATAAACACCAATATTGACTACAACAACGGTGGAACGATTGATAGAATACTGCAAAAATCCACTTACGAAGGACCTAATCAAACTGGAACTTACAACTTGGCGTACAAACATATTTTCAAAAAAGAAGGCCACACGCTAGATGTAGAAGCCAATTTTAACGATTACAAAGAAACTCAAAGAGCAAGTTTTGATACCGAAACGACTACGACTAACAATACAAACAGCACTGTTTTTTTCAAAGACAATATCAAAGATGCTCAAAAACTAAGCACTTTTAATATTGATTATGTTAATCCAATCGACGAAAAATCAACACTTGAAGCTGGTGCCGAAGCCAGAATCACTAGAACAGAGAACAACTATAGCACAGGAAATCCATTAGTAGCTCCAGCGGATCAACAATCGAATTACACGTACGATATTGATATTTATTCTGCCTATGCCACTTTTGGTCAAAAATTCAAAAAGATTAGTTACCAAGTGGGAGCCCGTTTTGAAAGTTACAAAGTAGCTGCTAACCTAAACAGAGGAAAAACCACCTTTGATGACGATTACATTACTGTCTATCCTTCTGCTTATTTGACTTATAATTTGAATGAGAAAAATACGTTGCAATTCAGTTATAGCCGTCGCGTAGACCGTCCAGGCTTAGAACAAACCAAACCTATTCGTGAATTTGCAACTCCTCTCGTAACTTCTTTTGGAAATCCAGAATTATTGCCACAATTCACCAATTCGATTGAAGTGAATTATACCAAAGTGTTAGAAAAAGGAAGCATTACCGCAGGCGTATTCGTAAGAAGCATCAACGACCAAATCAGCCGTATCTTGTACCCTGACGAAAATGACCCAAGTGGCCAAAGACAGATTTTGACCTACACCAACTTCGATAATAATACGGCTTCTGGATTTGAAGTGTCCGCTAATTATAAAATCACAAAATGGTGGGACATACAACCAGCTATTGATTTCTCAAGCATCAAACAACAAGGCGTAGTTTTTGCTTTTGACCCAGTAACCAACACCAGCAAACCTTTGGAAAGAAATGTGACTGTTTCAGCTTTCAACGGACGATTGAACTCTAACTTCAAAGCCAACAAGCGCTTAAGCTTTTTGCTTTTCGGATTCTACAGAGGAAGTGTGGATGGATTGCAAAACAATAGCAAAGAAATGTACAAAATTGACAGCGGTGTTCGCTACACTTTGCTAGACAAAAAAATGAATATTAGTGTGCGTTTCAATGATATGTTCAACACTATGCGTTATGCTTTCGATGCTGAATATCCTTACCCACAATCTGGAGAATTTACTTGGGAAAGCCGAACAGTATATTTGGGTGTAACCTACGGTTTTGGTGGCGGAAAAAACAAAAGTTTACAACGCAAACAAAGAGATGACAATACGAATAAAGGAGGCGGAGGTATGTTTTAATCCAGAATCCTTTTCTTATTTTTTATTATTTACTTGTAGAAAAAGAACCTCTAGAGACTGCCAACTCTAGGGGTTATTTGTTTTGAAATGCACGGAGTAAAACAATAGTTACAATCGCATTTACTATTGTATGTTCTTCCTCATTCACAGCTGTGTTCCTAAGTAACTTTTCAAATTGAGCAATCGTTTTCTCACTCTCTAATTTTAGAAAGTATTGGATGAAATTTAATTTTCGTGTTTGTAAATCCATTTTCCAATCTTTTTTCAAAATTACAAATTAAAAAACCACCAATCTCATTGGATAAAATACAAATAAAAATAACCACATAGATTCATAGATAAACTTGATTAAACAAAGAATGAATAGAAATAGCACTATTTTACACATAGGATACTATGTGAATAGTAAAACGTCTATTCATTCTTTTCAAAGTATAAATTCTATGTTTCTATGTGGTAAAAAATAATTTCGCAAATATGTTACTTCTATCTTGTGTTATAAAGATTAAAATACAATTTTATAGATTATGTAATTCAATGAAATAAAAACTATTTCCTTTGATACAATACTACCAAAAAAATCAGACAATAAAAGGCTACCTTGTGTAAGGAAAACACAACCACTATTCTTCCCGCAACAACTCCACCAACTTAGTCAATGTTTTTTGAAAAGCTAAAAGCTCCTCTTGGCTGACAGAAGCATTCGCAAAAGATTCCATAATTTTTTGCGGAATGCAAACGGCTTGTTCTTTGAGTGCTTGCCCGCTTGCTGTTAAAGTAACCAAAACCGCTCGTTCATCTTTCGAAGAACGTGACCTAGTGAGCAATTCCTTTTGTTCGAGGCGTTTTAAAAGAGGCGTCAACGTATTGGATTCTAAAGCCAAACGAGTGCCTATTTCTGTTACAGTTTGTGCATTCTTTTCCCATAAAACCAGTAACACTAAATACTGCGGATACGTAATCCCTAAGTCTTCCAAAAAAGGAGTATACAGCTTTGTGGTCAAACGAGAAGCCGCATACAACGGAAAACAAAGTTGGTTCTCGAGATATAACGTGCTAAAATCTTTTTCCATTCTTAGAGGATTTCTTGAAGGTATTTTTCGATGGCTTCAGGGGTTGTAATTGGTGCAAAACGTTGTACAGGACGTCCGTTTTTATCGATGACAAATTTAGTGAAATTCCATTTTATGGTACTTCCAAAAACACCTCCTAAACTTGCTTTCAAATACACAAACAAAGGAAGCGCTTGGCTTCCATTGACCTCAACTTTGGAAAACATTGGAAAACTAACACCATAATTGACTTGACAAAAGGTTTCAATTTCTGTCGCGCTTCCTTTTTCTTGTTTCCCGAATTGGTTGCAAGGAAACCCTAGAATCACCAAACCTTGACTCTCATATTTTTGATACAACTTTTCAAGACCTTCGTATTGAGGCGTCAATCCGCATTGACTAGCGGTATTGACAACAAGTATCGTTTTTCCTTTATAAGCACTCATTGGAATGCGTTTGCCTTGAATGGATTCGGCTTCAAAATCATAAAAAGACTGTTGCGAAATAGCCTTTCTCTTTTTCAATAAATAAGCCAAAGCTCCAGTGGACCAAAGTGCCCAAAGCACTAAAACAGGTTGAAAAAACAAACGAATCAATCGATTGTTATCGGTATTCAATCCGAAAGAATCGATGCCGTAATAGTATTGTGAAAGATTCCCAGGAAAAATCAAAATAAAGAATATCCCAAGCGCTATCCCAACGTATATTTTTTGACTCACCCAAAAAATAAGTACCAATCCCAATGCCATCTCGACTATCCCAGAAGACAACACCACAAAATCCATAAAACCAGGGTCTGTTGTAAGCCATTTGGGAACTTGTGCTAAAAATGCCGTTCTGTTAAATGTTAAGTGACTTACACCTGCGTAAGTCATAAATGCGCCCAAAAGAATGCGCATACTGTTTTGAAAGAATGTTGTTTTCATTTTTTTATCTTTTACGATTAAATCGTGTGCGATGCAAATGTAAGCGTTTTGTAAATAAAAAAACACGAATTAAACGAATTAACACCAATTTATTTATGACTGTCAACAAACAAGCCCAATATATTGATGATAAAATTCGAGAAATTCGTGCTTCTATTCAACCTCTACTTCTTTGTAAGCTAAGTAATAAAGGGAAAAAACTATTTCTTCAAATACACCTCGCCTTCCGAGAAACCATTTTTCCTGATAAATGCTCTAAATTGCTTTTTTGTGGGTTGCACTATAAATGGCGTTGTTGTATCTCTTTTGGTTTCTGTAATTTGCTCTAGCAAGGCGATATCCTCTTTGCTGGCAATTGCATTAATACCCAGTTGTCCTTTTTTAAGAAAAAGTTTTTTTACCAACCATACATCATTGCTGCTTTTCGAATTAAGGAAATAATAGCCTTTCATTTTGCGCAAGACATTATCCTTATTGATAGTAAAAACAGTATCCACAAACACATAATTTGTAAAAAGAGAATCGTTGATTTTTTTGATAACGTATTTTTCTGAAGTCTGTAAATTGGTCAATGTATCCTCAATAATACGCTCATATTTCGATAAATCTTTTCGGCTAAAGGTATCTTTCATAACCATCGTTCTGACGATTTGAAACGGACTAATTTTCAAGCCTTTTTCTTGTTCTACGTTATAATATCCCCCCAGTAAGTGTTTGGGAAACGACGATAAATCAGAGGTTTTTTCAGGTTGCGCTTCAGCAAACGCTACTTCTGATTTTTTGCAAGAAATAATTCCTAGCACACAAAATAACAGCACTACTTTTTTCATCTTTTTTGGTTTTAATAGTTAATAATCGCACTTTAACTACAAGCAACTTTATAAAATAGAGAAGAATGCAATGGAATCCAAAACCTTCTTTCCAATAATAAAATGCTGTAGCAAAGAACACTATCTACACTTCAACCAAAAAGCAAGCCAAAATTTTCTCTTAGCTTTCGACAATTAGTTACTTGAAAACACTTTGAAAATGGAATACGGATGACGCGGATTTAAACAGATAAAAACAGATTCTATACAAAACCGGCAAAAATCCCTACAATCAGTGTTATCCGCGTTCTAATAATGATAAAATTTATACTTTCAATTCAACAACTTGTTATTGAAAATACTTTGAAAATGGCACGCAGATGACGCAGATTTAAACAGATTCAATATAAAACAAACCAGCGAAAATCCGTACCATCCGTGTCATCCGCGTTCTAATAATGATAAAATTCATACTTTCACTTCGACAACTTGTTATTGAAAATACTTTGAAAATGGCACGCAGATGACGCAGATTTAAACAGATTCAATATAAAACAAACCAGCGAAAATCCCTACCATCCGTGTCATCCGCGTTCTAATAATGATTAAAATTTATACTTTCCCTTCAACAACTTGTTATTGAAAATACTTCGAAAATGGCACGCTGATGACGCAGATTTAAACAGATTCAATATAAAACAAACCAGCGAAAATCCGTACCATCCGTGTCATCCGCGTTCTAATAATGATTAAAATTTATACTTTCCCTTCAACAACTTGTTATTGAAAATACTTTGAAAATGGCACGCTGATGACGCAGATTTAAACAGATTCAATATAAAAACAAACCGCGAAAATTCGTACCATCCGTGGCATCCGCGTTCTAGTTTTAAATCTTACTGCTTTTTGCGTTTGAGTATTCGGCCACGCGGTTCATCCGATTCATAAAGTACAATATCCGAATGCAGAAATTCAGCGGCGGCGGCAGAATCCTTGACTTTAACAGCACTTCGGGCAATCATTTCAGCTTCAAATGGAAGTAAAACACTTTTTCGCAATCCTTCTGTTCTCCATTGAGAGGAAGCTTTACAGCCTTTGGTGATGGCACGAGCCAACGCCAAAGCATCCAACAAAGCTTGATTGGCTCCTTGCCCTTTGAACGGACTCATAGGATGCGCGGCATCGCCTATCAAAGTGCTATTTCCTGCGTTTTCAAACTGGGCTGTGGTCAACAAAGTTCTATCATATACGGGATAACCCGATACCTGAGCAGCCGCTGTGGCATCGACTATTTGTGGAATTGGTGAATGCCATTGCGTTCTTCGAGACGCTTCTTCCTTCAAAGCTTGTGCGCCTTGAGCGCTAAGTTTTTTGGCTTCGGCTTCTTCCATCGGGAAACTCAATTGCCACATTACCGAATCTTCTGTAAAAGGCATAATATAGATACGTTCGTGACCATTGGCGGTCTGAAAAACTGTAGCCGAATCCAACAACTCTGAAGTTACCGTTGGCAGGGCATCCAAAGGACAAATTCCTAAAATCACAAGACAACCCAAATAGCGCAAAGGAGTAACTTCCTCTCCAATCAATTGCTGACGGACGACACTTCGAATGCCATCAGCACCCACCACCAAATCGGTTGGAATCGTTTTGATTTGTGCACCCACTTGAAAGCGCAACTGGATTTTACCCGAAGCTTCCTCTTGAAAATCGAGCAACTGATGTCCCCATTGTATACTGTCATTTCCGCCGAGTTGCTCCACGAGTGCCAAACGTAACGCTTGTCGCGCAATATGAATGTTGGAACGTTTGGTGTATTTTTTTTCGGTGGGCTGCACCCATTTTCTCATCCCCCACTCGCCTATTACGGTTCCGTCTGCTTTGTGGACCAAATGCCGTGTAGAAACAACGCCTTCGGTCAAAGAAAAAATTCCAAAACCTTCTATGGCTTTGCTTGCTTGCTGCAAGGTCAGTCCATAGCCTTGCGAACGCGCCTCAAAGTGGTTATCGCGTTCAAAAAGCGTAAACGGAATGCCGCGATGCAAACAAGCCACAGCCAACGCCACGCCACCAATTCCGCCACCAATAATGGCAATATGCGGATAGTTTTCAGTAGCAACTACAGGAAACCCTTCCGAAGGAACCAAACCCGAACCACCACATAACGAACAAGACACCAAAGGCGCTTTGGGCGCCTCAGGCACAACCACTTCACCATCAGCCGAAAGTTTGGCTACCAACTGCTGGTACTGCAATCGCACTTTTTTACGTAGTCTTTGGCTTTTCTTGCCTTGCCCCTGACAGTCTGGACAACTGCTCCAGCAAGGCGTATTCTTTTTATCCATATCCTATTCTACTACTCAACCGTATCGGGTGCAAAAATAGCGATAAAATACGAGTCTGCTTTTTGGAGTTGCTGTACTACTAAGGAAGGGACAAATAAAAATCAGGAATAGAAAAGTACGGTAGGGATAATGTCTATGATGTTTAGCCGAGGGAACATTGGCGACAACGGTGATTTTTTCTAGAAGCACCACTTCTTTGCGCACCACACGAGTCGTCCCGCTTTCCGTTACAATCTCTTATGCCGAACCCCGGCACAAGAGGATTTCCGCTGCAATCGGGGCTAGGCGAGACGTTTTGTTTTCAGAACCCAATAACAACTTATAAAAAACAAAAAACTACAAAATAGCCCAACGATTATTTTGTAGTTTTTTCAACCTTTTGAAGAAATAATCATTCGAAAGATAATTTTCGTAAAAAGTCGTGAGACTTTAATCACGTCTACGGATGGCAACACGACGTACAATAGCTCGAAGTCAGAGTCGTTCGAGCAGCACATATAATAAATTTATTTAGAAGTAAGAATAGTGCGAGGAGTGGGATATAGACTATTCCGTCAATTTTAATTTATACTGAACATAATGTATGCTTTTTACAGGCTTTCCATTTTTCAATGCTGGTTCAAATAGCAATTCAGACATACTTGCTTTAACTTGCTCATCCAACAACCCATTATCAGCTACAGCAAAATTTATCTCAACTATGGCTCCTTTTTCATCTACATGTAAAAAATAACCATAAGTCAAAATATAGTCATCATTATAATGCTCGAAAATCGACGTTTCTGCTTTAAATTTTTCTGCGATTATTAAATGATTTACTGGTGAAGGGGTATTATCAGGCAATACATAATCCTCATAATTTATATAGCATTCCGAACATAATTTTGACACTATAGTAGTGCTCACTTTTGGGTTTTGAAATTTTGACCTTTTGAATGAAGAAATCCCCTTATCATTTTCATAAATAGTTTCATCCCTTAAATTCCCATTTAAATAATATCTTCTAGTAATTCCGTTTTGCTTTCCGTTTTCCATTTCTTGATAGAAAGTCAGAATTCCATTAGTATAGATTTTTTGCTTGCCGTGTCTTTTATAATTTTTATACTGTTCCTCATGCCTCTCAACTTTATTATCGAACGTTAAAATTTCATAAATATGCAATCCAGTTCCATTTGTAAGTGTCTGTTCCCCTTTTTCGCTCCAACAATTAATTAATTTGTAATCTCCAACAACATAAGTTGCTTTAATTTTCCTTCCTCCATTTTTATAAAATTCAAGCCATTGTCCATCGCGTCCTGATTTATATGATCCAATTACTGCTAGTTTTCCGTTTTCGTGCCATTCTTTGTACTCTCCAAACCTTTCGTCTTTATTGAGTAGTTTTGTTTCAAGTTTTTTTTCTTTTCCATTCTCATAATACCATTTATGAATTGCTAAATCTTTCTTTTCATCTATTGAAACATCATATTTAAATTTTCCATTTTCAAAATATTCTTTACGCTCCCCTGTTTGTCTTCCATTTTTATATTCTACTATCTCTTTTGGATTACCATTTTCATAAAAAGACCTGAATTTCCCATTTATCAAACCTTGTTCGAGACTAAATTCTGCTTTAATATTTTTATTGGGATAAAATGTCTTTTGAAGTCCTTTAAAATTTACATCAAACTCATTACCATTTTCATCAAGACATATCTCATTTGAATTTTTACGAATGTAATTTTCAATTATAGTCATCGTCTTTTCATTAATTCGGATATATTCTTCATCCAACAAAGACATTTCATCAAAATCATCACTAAAATCAATATCTAACAAATCAGTATCCTGCTTTTTATCTACTTGTTTTTTGTTTTTGTTATATATTATAAATGATTTTTTCACAAGACTTGCCGCCTCTGGTGCTCCAACATATTCTAGACCTTTAATAATTGCCGGTACATACTTTGAATTATCATTTTCATAAAATAGAGAAAACCCTCCATTTGCAACAAGAGAATCGAAATTAAGCCAGTAGTAAAGTGCTTTTTGTCCAAAAGACAAAGACTGAACAAGTTGAACTTCTTGCTTCTTATCCTTTAAAAATTTAGATATGGGTTCAACTACAAACCAACCAAAATCATAACCTTTTAACTTAAAAAAATCTCCCTTTTCAAGTTGAGGACGAAAATGCTTGTCTTTATCAAACTTCCAATAAGGATCGTCTTCATTTTGAGCTTTACAAACAAAAAAGTTTAAAAAACTTATTAGAACTATCGATCTTATAATTAAATATTTCATCAGTAAAAATGTTCGTTATTACAACTATTGTATCAACTATAAAAGTGGCTCTACTATAACAAAAATCACTCTAGCGAGGAAAACGCTACTTTCTTAGTAATGCATTTCCTCGAAATATTTTATAATCTGAAAAAATTGTAATTCCCAGAATTTTCCAATCCATTTTTCCTCTGACGAAGTAGGAACAGTAATTTTTGTCTTTTTGTTTGTCGATATCTACGTGTTCAACATCCCAATTTGTACCACTTATAAAACCAGTTCTATAACAGTTGGCTTCTAAAATTATTAATTCAGTTCCTTTTTCGCCAACAATTATTGACAATCCAATCTTAGAAGTTAAATTATCTTCTAATAGAACTTCATGAGAAAAAGAATTTCCATTAAAAGTTTTTTTAGGGTTTGTCTGGTTTAAAAAATCAATATTCTTATCGGCTAAATTTTTATCATTTGATTTTGACATAAATGACAACAAACCTAAAACAAAAACTAAGGATGCTAGAAATCCTATTTCTTCTTTAACAAGCTTTACTGATTTAAAACAAATAACAATGAAGTACAAAAGCAGTATTCCATTAAATACCCCCCAAATTAATTCGAACATAATTATATTTTTTAAAATTATTTAGTCCCTGTTTTGTATTCTCTCTTCTACTAAATCAGCAGTAAGTTTTAAAATCCTTGGTTTCATTTCCGTAGCTGTTCGCGGTCGAATAAATGAAAATCCAAGTTAATATCTAGGAATCTACGTCACTTAAATATTAGTCTAAAGGAATAGAATATCCAATGGCAAAAGCACCATTAAATTGTTTAGCAGCATCGTGATAATAATACGTAAATCCAACATCAAAATTATGCTTACGACCAAGAGCCAAACCAAAACTTAAAGGCACGTGCATCAAAACGCCGCTTTTTTTGATATTGAATTCGGGTGTGATGGTTTTGAATGAACCCATCGAAGCTCCAATACCGACTTCAAAATAAGGAGCTACCCACGGAATGGGTGCTGCAACACGAGCTTTTCCTCCAAGTACAAAAGCCTTGGTACTAACCTGAAAATCTCCTGGGAATTGTTGGTCTTTGTTATCATCGGGAGAGGTAAGTATAACACCTGCATAAGGACGAAGTCCGAACCATTTGGTTAGATTGTACACATACTCCCCTTGAGCATAAAATCCAGAACCGCTTACATCAATATCTGAATTAGGAAAGCTATACCCAATACCCAACGAAGCATTAAAATAACGCCCCGGTTGCAATTGCGCTTGGGATGAAAAAGAAAAAAGAAAAAAAACGAATGCAACAATAGCACGAAAGGAAAAAGACAAATACTTCATTTTGTGTTGAAAACTAGATAAATGGATTATTATAATTATGTAAACTTATTTTAGGATGAAACATCGTTATGGGCACGAGCGGGACGCTCGCGGTAGCTGAGGGAATTACTTCTTTGAAGTCTTCATAAGTGATTTTCTGTCCGAAAGTCGCAGTCGTAATAGTTAGTAATGCGATGATTGTGAAAATTAATTTTGTCATTTTGATTTTCGTTTGTAAAATTATCGCCAACATTCTGGGAACACAGTGGGATTAATATAATTATTCAAACTTATTTTAAGACGAGACAGGGGGCTAGCGGGAGTTAGTAATATTGACATATTCTTTCAAAATTTCACTCCTTTTAACTCTTGCATTTCTACTATTAGTCCCAGCATACATATTTGCATAGTAAATAGCAAAAACATTTGTATTTCTGTCAGATGCTTTGTTGGCTAATACATTAGCCTCAAATATATTAAGTTGATCAATTATTTCACTAATTAGTTTTCTGCTCCATAATAATTCACAAACGAGTGTAAAGTAATTTGATTTTCTATACCAAAAGGAATCTGTAGTAAGATCACTTTCGTTAATTGATAAAATAGTTCGTGATAACAAGTTGCTCATTTCTTCAAACCTTGGGTACTCGTCATTGTACTGTGCAATATATTTCTCAACTTCATTGTCCGCTGGAAAATATCCACCCTCCTCAATAGTTGCCATAATTAGTAGTAAAAAATGCAAATCAGCCATCCTTGTAAGTTCACTTTCACTAAAAATTGGCACTTTAAATTTTACATTTTTGAAAATTTCTAGTACTTCTTTTGCGCATTTAATAAATTGTCCATCATAGATAGCATTATTAATTTCAATTGCTGTAAGTGTAAATTTAGTAGAGTTTATCCTTTGAAATATCTCAATCATTATTTCTGGATTTACGTCTTTTAGATCACGAACAGTAACATCATAATTTAAAAAATCAGTTTTATCCTCTCCTGACAAATCAGCAAACTTTGGAATTCGCTTTTCGAAATTATGAGTCCCTTCAATATATTTTTTTATTGTCGTTAATCTTTGTTGACCATCTACAACGACATTTTGTGTCGAAAGTGTTTCTAAGTCAATTCCCTTTTGTGATATATATATCTCAGGGAATGGATAACCTTCAAGAATAGTCCTAATGAAATTCTCCATATGCTCTTGTGTCCAAACAAATCCTCGTTGAAACTCTGGCTGCAGAATTAATTCATTTCTTTGAATCTTACCAATTAGATCAGAAATCGTTTTCTTATCAGGTTGTGCTTGTATTTGCCTTGCCATATTTATTATTTTATTTCATTTTGTAATTGAGCTAAACTGCTCTTGTAGTATTTTTCAGCATATGCCTGATTTTTAAATAATCCGGCTTTTACTTTATAATTACCAACCTCAGATTTTCCATACGAAATTTTTTTAAAAAAGTCATCCCATCTTTCTCTCATTTCAACAAACTCTACTGTATTCGAAGGAAGTAAGTCAGGCCTCATCCAACCTGTGCTAAAGTATTTCAAAAATTTTACATATTGGTTATATTGGTCTTTTCTTAAAAATATTTCTCGGAATCTAATCTTATATGTATAATCAGAGATTAACTCAAAATACTGTTCAAATAAATTTTCATTGCAAATTGTAACATCAATATCAGATTCATATGAAAACTCGGTAAATTTATAGGGACTAAATCCAAATCTTGATGAACCTACAATATTAACATCTGTATAACTTATATTAAAATTGTCTGCAATTCGTTTAGAAAAATCGAAATAATCACCATCTCTAAACTGAAATACATAAGGAGTGCCATTAAAAAAATTCCTTTGAATAAAAGTCGTTCTTTCAATATCTGTTGAAAGTTTTAAAAGTTCTGCTCTATAATCCTCTAAAGTCATTTTTAAATTTTGTCTTTTTTATATTTGCAGCTAATTTGTACGTATACTCTTCTAGCTCATCCTAAAAAATACGAATTGAATCAATTGGATTGCTCATTTAGCTCCTCAAATATATCCTTTTTTTCAGCAAAACATATAAAAATTTTCTGAAATCTTCTTACAAAATTTCACCATTGCTTACTGCTTTCTGAGCACTAATAACTGCTAATTTGCCTTGCATGAGGGATGGGAGCGGCATCCTCTTGGGGCGGGGTTCGCCCCAAGAGATATAGCGTACAGCCCGACCCCGAGGTGCAGAGAGTTGTGGTTGAGCAAAATCGTGTGCCTCGGGGACATGCCCAAAATAGGATTTTAAAGGGTATTCAATTGCTGTTTTAGCAGGGCGACTTCGGTGGGGTTGGGAAGTTCGCTGTGGTCGGTAATCGCGGCGGAAGGATAGTACACGGCTCGGGTAGCTCGTGTTTTTTCCAACACGGAGTGAGCCACCGAAACTTGGATGCTTGATTTTTTTTCGGTTTTTAGAAGTAATGATTAGTATTTCTTCGGAAACGGTAGCAAAGATGAGTAAATCCTCAGTAATTAAAACTATAGCAAGTTTTTAGAAAATGGCAACAATTGGTTGCAATGGGATTTTTGGGTGGTGACCAAATTAGGGAAATATAGAAGATCTAACGATAGGAATTAACAAAAAAAAGGTCTAGAACATTTGCTCTAGACCTTTTCGTATGCTTAGTCGTAACTTTAGCTTACCATTTAATAATCGCACTTGCCCAAGTAAAACCACTACCAAAAGCAGCTAAAACCACAGTGTCGCCCGACTTGATTTTTCCTTGTTCCCAAGCTTCAGTCAAAGCAATTGGAATAGAAGCTGCGGTTGTGTTTCCGTATTTCTGAATATTGTTATATACTTGATCATCTCTCAACTTGAATTTGTTCTGAATGAACTGAGAAATTCTCAAATTCGCTTGATGCGGAATCAACATGTCAATATCTGAAACTTCTAAATTGTTGGCTTGTAAGCCTTCGTTGATTACCTCAGCAAAACGAACTACTGCATTTTTGAATACAAATTGTCCGTTCATGTAAGGGAAATAACTTTCGTCATTCGGGTCATTATCGGCCAAAATATCATTTACCCAACGACCACCCATTCCCGGTGCAATAAGCGATAATTCCTCAGCATGTTGCCCTTCTGAATGCAAATGTGTGGACAAAATTCCTTTGGTCAAATCTTCTTCTCTTGACAAAACAGCGGCTCCTGCTCCATCTCCAAAAATTACAGATACACCACGACCACGTGTTGTCATGTCCAATCCTGTTGAATGTACTTCAGATCCAATCACCAAAACGTTTTTGTACATTCCAGTTTTGATGTATTGATCGGCAACTGACAATCCGTACACAAAACCCGAACATTGATTTCGAATATCAATAGCACCAACCGTTTTTAAACCTAAATCACGTTGCACCAAAACGCCTGGTCCTGGAAAATAATAATCGGGACTCAAAGTAGCAAAAACAACAAAATCGATATCTTCTTTGGCAATACCGGCACGCTGAATAGCAATCTCGGCTGCTTTTACTCCCATTGTAGTGGTAGTATCTTCCCCTTTGATAATGTGGCGACGCTCTTTGATTCCGGTGCGCTCTTGAATCCATTCATCATTGGTTTCCATTATTTTAGATAAATCGTCATTTGTAACCACATTCGAAGGCACATAAAATCCTAATCCTGCTATTTTAGAGTGATACATAAGTATTTGTTTTTCATTAAAAATTGAGTGACAAAATTAAACATCTTTTAAAAAGACAACTCACAATTTACTCATTTTTTTGATATAATCATTTTTAACCTAAAAAAATAAGTCCTTCACCTTCTTTAATTTTCTTTAATTTGTGCTATAAATAAGCGAATAAATAAGAATCTTTTGAATGTTCGGTCAGAACATAAGGCCAATGCGATCAAGTTTAAGATAAAATAATTACTACTAATGGATTAATATTTACTTATCCAAAAATCCTCAAAAAAGCAAGAATCAAATCTAACCTCATCAAACCTGAAATCAATAACCAATCGAGCTTGCTTAGCTGACTTTCAGTTTTCAAAAAAAACAATTAAACTTAGAATTGATGTAACATTTTGTGAGGAAATCAGTCTAATTTTATTACATACAAATTCAAATACATAAATCAATACTTCATGAAGTTAAAACTCACCCTCCTGTTTCTAGGTTTCAGTTTTTCTATGATGGCTCAAGAAAACCTGAGCTATCAGAAACCTTCTAAATCCATTTTAGACTTAGCGGATTACGAACGAGCCCCTTCGGTTTCGATGGACACCAAAAAAGAATACCTTTTGCTTTCTTACCGAAACACCTACAAAACGCTTGACGACCTCAACCAAGAAGAATTGCGTTTGGGCGGATTGCGTATCAATCCTATTACCAACATTTCGAGTACAGTAACGTACATCAACAACTTAAAACTTCGAAAAATTAAAGACAAAAACGAAGTTCAAGTGGCGGGATTACCAGCTAATGCAAAAATCAGCAATCTATCTTGGTCACCGAACGACACTAAAATTTTGTTTACAAATACCGCTGCCAATGGTGTAGAACTTTGGGTAATTGACGTGGCTTCGGCTCAAGCCAAAAAATTAACCGAGGCGAATTTGAATGCCAACTTAGGCGCTCCGTTTAGCTGGTTTGGCGACAACGAAACAGTATTAGTAAAACTATTGCCTAACGACAGAAAACCTTTATTGGATGCCAAAAAAGATTTGCCTGCGGGACCAATTATCTCGAATGCTAGTGGTGCAAAATCCCAAAACAGAACCTACCCAGACATGTTGAAAAACAAAAATGACGAGATCAATTTTGAAAACATCATCACTTCTGAATTATACAAAATCACCTTAAGTGGTAACAAAACGCTATTCAAATCGGCAGATATGTTTGCAGGTCAGAGTTTGTCTCCTGACGGGAATTATATTATGATTACTACGATTCAAAAACCGTTTTCTTACATAGTTCCTTTGAATCGTTTCCCAATGAAATCCGTAGTCTATGACAAAAGCGGAAGGGAAGTAAAAATCGTAAACGAAACCCCATTGACCGAAATTATGCCAAAAGGATTTATGGCAGTTCAAAAAGGAAAAAGATCCGTGATGTGGAGAAACGACAAACCAGCTACTTTGGCTTTTGTTCAAGCGCTAGACGAGGGAGATCCAGCAAATAAAGTTGCCTTTAGAGACGAAATGTTTTTATGGGAAGCTCCGTTCACTGCTAATCCAACTTCGTTAGTAAAAACACCGCAACGTTTTAGCGATATTACTTGGGGGAATGACAATGTTGCCATCGTTTCTGACGAATGGTATGACACTAGAAATACCAAAACATATCTTATCAATCCATCGAATCCTTCTCAACAACCAAAAGTAATTACCGACAGAAACTCACAAGACGTTTACGCTGATCCGGGTAATTTTGAAACTAGAAAAAACCAATACAACCGCTATGTTTTGGCTATCGAAAACGACAAAGCTTTCCGTATTGGAGATGGGTACACAAAAGAAGGACAATTCCCATTCATTGACGAATTGAACTTAAAAACATTACAAAGCAAACGTTTGTATACTTCTACTTTTAAAGACAAAAAAGAAGATTTAATCGAAGTAGAGGATTTCAAAAAAGGAACGGTTTTGGTACAAATTCAGTCCAAAAACGATTACCCAAATTACTATTTTAGAAACATCAACCAAAAAGACAAACTCACTCCTATCACCGACTTCAAAAATCCATTTGAAAGCATTAAAAATGTGAGCAAAGAGGTAATCAAATACAAACGTAAAGATGGTGTAGAATTATCTGGAACCTTGTACTTGCCTGTTGGTTATGACAAAGCCAAAAAAGAAAAATTGCCGTTACTAATTTGGGCCTACCCTGCCGAATACAAAGACAAAAACAGCGCGGGACAAAGTACTCAAAATCCTAACGAATTTACCTTTCCTAACTATGGTTCGTTTGTGTATTGGGTGACCAAAGGCTATGTGGTTTTAGACGACGCTTCGTTCCCAATTATTGGAGAAGGCAAAACCGAACCTAACGACAACTTTATTTCTCAACTAGTAGACAATGCTGAAGCTGCCATCAATGCGGTTGATGCTTTGGGCTATATCAACAGAAAAAAAGTAGCTGTAGGTGGGCACTCCTACGGTGCTTTTATGACCGCTAATTTATTGACACACTCCAATCTTTTTGCTTGTGGGATTGCTCGAAGCGGCGCTTACAACAGAACGTTAACTCCTTTTGGTTTCCAAAGTGAGCAACGTAATTATTGGGAAACCCCTGAGGTATACAATACGATGTCGCCTTTTATGCACGCAGACAAAATGAAAACTCCTTTACTATTAGTTCACGGAGAAGCAGACAATAATCCTGGTACTTTTACTTTGCAAACAGAACGTTATTTCCAAGCCATAAAAGGATTGGGTGGCCCAGCTCGTATGGTAATCCTACCTAAAGAAAGTCACGGTTACGCCGCCAAAGAAAATATCTTGCACTTGCTATGGGAACAAGACCAATTCTTAGAAAAGCATTTGAAAAACTAAGGCTTTTGACGAACTTAAAATAAAAAAATAACCACATAGAATCATAGATTAATGATCACTAGCCAAAGAAAAAATAGAAATAGCACTATTTTACACATAGAATATCTATGTGAACAGTAAAACGTCTATTTTTTCTTTAATAAAGCTATAAATTCTATGTTTCTATGTGGTAAAAAAATAATTTCAACCAAAGTGCAAAATACATAAATTCAATTTGGTGCAAAAAAAAGAGACAACCCGAAAAGTTGTCTCTTTTTTTATACTCTCAATTAGAAGTTACATAATTTTCAATAGTACCTCTTGGTTCACTTCTAATGCGGTTTCGTGTTCAAAGAAAATGGCTTTTCTATCAAAAGCGGCTTTAATTAGAAAACGGCTTCCTTTAAAATAGGATTGTTTGACCACCGCTTTCACCGTTCCAACTGGAGAGACCTTCAATTGATGCGGATACAGCAACACCATTTCATCCTCACCCTCAATCGGCATTAATTGCGACATTCTCAATTCGTTGACTTCTCCAAATAAAGAGGCCACATACTTATTAATCGGAAATTGATAGACTTCTGCAGAAGGTGCTTTCTCAATTATTTTCCCTTGTTGTAAAACGATGGTTTCATCAGAAAAAGAGAGTGCATCGGTACTATCGTGCGTAGCAATAATACAGGTAATTTCTTTTTTCTTTAAATAAGCGAACAAATTACGACGTAAAGCGTTTTTTCTAAAATTATCAATATGGCTAAACGGTTCATCCAATAACAACACCTGAGGTTCTACCGCCAAAACCTTGGCTAAGGCTACGCGTTGTTGCTGTCCTCCACTCAAATCTTTGGCGCGCACTTTGGCATACTCTGTCATTTCGACCATTTCGAGTAACTCTTGAATACGCAACTTTTTTAAAGGCATAAAACCATTAGACAAGAACTTGCCTACATTTTCGGCTACCGTTTCATAAGGCATCAAATCAAAATCTTGTGCCAGATATTTCATAAAGGGCATCCCCGGAATCAAATTGTATTTGGGGCCTAGCACACGTGTCTTATTAAAGAAAATTTTCCCTTCATTTAAATCATAGATACCATAAATAAGTTTCAACAAAGTACTTTTGCCACAACCGCTCTCGCCAATTAGTGCAATATTTTGTCCTTTTTCTACGGTAAAATCAACATTCTGAATAATCGCTTTGTCTGTATAAGCGAAGGAAATATTTTGAACTTCAAGCATTATTTATTGTATCATTAATAAAAAACAAAGATAGTGGCTTTAGAAAAAATAAGCGGTTGAAAATTTCATTTTATATAAAAAAAAGCTGTCTCCAAAGAAACAGCTTTTTAGCTTACTTTTCTATATCGAATTATTGACCATTTTTGGCATCTTGAATCATTTTGGCATTGGCGGTAATCGCAAATTCAACTCTACGGTTTTTGGCCATACCTTCTGGTGTATCATTTGGAGCAATGGGGTCTGCAATTCCAAAACCTGAGGTTTTAAAACGGCTGGCGGCTAGTCCTTTTCCAATCAAATAGGTTTTTACGGATTCGGCTCTTTTTTGAGATAGGGTCAAATTGTACTCTGGTTTTCCTGAACTATCAGTGTACCCGAAAATTTCGATATTAGTATCTCCATATTCTTTAAAAACAGGAATTAGTTTATCTAAATTGGCTTGCGCTTGAGGAGTCAAACTCGATTTGTTCAAATCAAAACGCACAGCATTTTCATTTAATGTCAAATGAATTCCTTCGCCAACACGCTGTACATCAGCACCTGAAATAGCTTGACTGATTTCACGAGCTTGCTTGTCCATTTTGTTTCCAATCAAGGCTCCAGCTCCTCCGCCAATAGCAGCTCCAATAGCAGCTCCTAGGGCAGCATTTCCTCCTTTTCCTAAATTATTCCCAAGGATTCCTCCAATTATTGCGCCGGCTGCTACACCAATTCCCGCTCCTTTTTGCGTATTATTGGCATTTTTTACAGAAGTACAAGCTGTAAATAAACTGCTGAATAGAAATAGTGCTGTCAAACTTAGTATGGTGATTTTTTTCATAGCTGTAAAATTTATTTAATAGCGGTCATATATCGTATCGCCTTTATTTATGGGTGTTTGTTTTCAACAAACCTGTTGTTAATGGCGATTTCATGTGTCCTAAAAATTAGTTAGTTCTTTTAAAATGATAAACAATGTCTTTTTGTTGTCCCGCAACATCAATTTTATCGATAAGTTCGAAAGTTGTCTCGGTTTGATTGGCTACTTTCAATAAAAATCCGGATTGCACGGTTTTGGATTTTACACCTGCCTCTACAATTTTCAGGACAAACATTCCTTCATTATTGATACTCCAAACAATGGGCGAAGAAAACGAGGTACATCCAGCTCCAGCCAATGCCATACTTCCTTTGTTGTTGTTGGAAATGAAATTCCAAGTACTACCAATAAAGCATTTCGAATCTGCAATATTGAATGAATTTACTTTAAAATACTCAGAACCGGGATACGTAACATTTGTAATTTGCCAATTTCCTTTGATGGCTACTTGTGACTTCTTGTCCAACTTGGTTGCTGCAACAGGAGCGGTGGGGGCAACTGCTGGGGCACTTGACTTACAGGCAAAAAACAAAAAAACAAAGGTGCCCAATAGAATAAATTTCCTCATAAATATAACTGGTTTACTATTAATTCATTAGCAAATATACAATTCAAAAAATTGCTATAACACGAATATTTGTGTTTTTAACAAAAAAAATAACAGTCGTGACATTTTGTCAATATTATGACAAATGGTATTCTATTTGAAGAACCAATTAGCATTAAATTAATCTTTAAATTTATAAGCAGTATGACAACAGGTAAAATTAATGTTTCAGTAGAAAACATCTTTCCTCTAATCAAAAAGTTTTTATACAGTGATCACGAAATTTTCTTGCGTGAATTGATTTCAAATGGAACCGATGCTACTCTAAAATTAAAGCACCTAACGAGTATAGGAGAAGCTAAAGTAGAGTATGGCAATCCAATCATTGAAGTTAAAATTGACAAAGAAGGAAAAAAAATTCACATCATTGACCAAGGTCTTGGAATGACTGCTGATGAAGTAGAAAAATACATCAATCAGGTGGCTTTTTCTGGTGCAGAAGAGTTTTTGGACAAATACAAAGATTCTGCTAAAGACTCCGGTATTATCGGTCATTTTGGTTTAGGATTCTACTCTGCCTTTATGGTGGCTGAAAAAGTAGAAATCTTCACCAAATCTTACAAAGACGAACCAGCCGCTCACTGGACTTGTGACGGTAGCCCAGAATTTTCACTAGAACCTTGCGACAAAACCGACCGCGGTACTGAAATCGTGTTGCACGTTGCAGAAGATTCTTTAGAGTTTTTGGAAGAAAGCAAAATCAGAGAATTGTTGAACAAATACAACAAGTTCATGCCGATTCCAATTAAATTTGGAACCAAAACTGAAACGCTTCCTAAACCTGAAGATGCTCCAGAAGATTATACTTCAGAAACTATTGAAGTTGACAACATCATCAACAACCCAAATCCAGCTTGGACCAAACAACCTGTAGATTTAAAAGATGAGGATTACAAAAACTTCTATCGCGAATTGTATCCAATGCAATTTGAAGATCCGTTGTTTCACATTCACTTAAATGTTGATTATCCTTTCAACTTAACGGGTATTTTGTATTTCCCAAAATTAGGAGCTGATTTACAAATCCAAAGAGATAAAATTCAATTGTTCCAAAACCAAGTTTACGTAACCGATAACGTAGAAGGTATTGTTCCTGAATTCTTGATGATGCTTCGCGGAGTAGTTGATTCACCAGACATTCCGTTGAACGTTTCTCGTTCTGGACTACAAGCTGATGGTGCTGTGAAGAAAATTTCAAACTACATCACTCGTAAAGTGGCGGATAAATTAAAATCTTTGTTCAACGAAAACAGAGCCGATTTTGAAGCCAAATGGAACGACATCAAAATTGTATTAGAATACGGAATGCTTTCTGAAGACAAGTTCTATGAAAAAGCAGGAGCCTTCGTATTGTATCCAACGGTAGATGATAAATATTTCACGCTTGACGAATTAAAAGAAGCCATCAAAGAAAACCAAACGGATAAAGATGGTAAATTGGTAGTATTGTATGCTGGAAACAAAGAAGCACAACACTCTTATATCGAAATTGCTAAAGACAAAGGGTATCAAGTATTGTTGCTAGATTCTCCAATCATTCCTCACTTGATTCAAAAATTAGAATCTGACAATAGCGGATTAACTTTTGTTCGTGTAGACTCTGACCACATTGATAATTTAATCAAAAAAGAAGAAACTGCGATTTCTAAATTATCTACAGAAGAACAAGAAAGTTTGAAAACGGTAGTGGAAACTATCGTTCCAAAACAAACGTACACTGTTCAGTTAGAAGCTTTGGATAGCAGTGCAGCGCCATTCATCATCACGCAACCAGAATTCATGCGTCGTATGAAGGAAATGAGTCAAACTGGTGGCGGTGGAATGTTCGGAATGGGTAATTTCCCAGAAATGTACAACTTAGTAGTGAACACCAATTCTGATTTGGCTACTAGCATTTTGAACAACGAAGACAAAACCGTTCAAGAAAACTTGGTAAAACAAGCTTTAGATTTAGCGAAACTATCTCAAAACTTATTGAAAGGGGAAGCTTTGACTGCCTTTGTAAAAAGAAGTTTTGAAATGATTAAATAAAATTTTCAAACCTAATGATTAACCTGCAAATCAAGATTTGCAGGTTTTTTTTTGGGGCAATTCATTTGTTTTATTACTTTTAGCATACCAAATCAAAACACAACTTTTATGAAAAATTTCTCATTAGCTTTTTGCGCATTACTCGTTATTTCGTTCACTTTTAATTCTTGTACTAAAGACGAAGTTGTCAACTTTACCGATACCAATTCAATTGTAGCCTCAGCCACTATTGATGGGATTAACGAATTAGATTTCCAAACAGGAACTCAAGTTACTTTTGAAAATGCATTATCCAAAACTACAAGCGCTTCCAATGTTAAATCCTTACTAGGTGCCTGCGCTGTCGTTACTATCGATAATGTAACCCCCAATTCTTTTCCAAAAATAATTACAATTGATTTTGGAACTGGCTGCACCACCAACGGGATTACCCGAAAAGGAAAATTAAAAATTACTTTATCTGGATTAGTAAGCACACCAAAGTCAACCATGAAAATTGAACGAGAGAATTATTATGTAAACGGGATGAAAGTAGAAGGTGTCATTTTATATACTAACGAAACCACCACAGCTGCTATCCCACAATGGAGCCGAACCATTACGAATGGTAAACTAACTAGCGTAGATGGATCCGTATATTTTAACTCAGGCAGCCATACCATCAGACAAACAGAAGGCGCAAATACTCCATTAATACTAGCCGACAATACATACGAAATGATTAGTGGAGACCATATGGTGAGTAAAGAAAACGGTGCTAAGTTGACCCTTTCGGTTGCAGTTCCTTTGGTAAAAAAATACGATTGTAATTATGTTTCCAAAGGGAAATTAAATGTAAAAGGACCATTATTAAACGGAACCCTTGATTATGGGAATGGCGAATGTGATAATAAATTAACTTATACCCACGAAAATGGTATGGTTTTTAACTTAACCATGTAACATAAACTTATAAACTAAAAATCTTCGTTTCAGTCTATAATTGAAACGAAGATTTTTTTTTTTTGAAACAAAACCAAAGTTAACCGACCTTTGTAATAAAAAAGATGACCTTACAAATAGAAACCCCAGCACTACTATTCTCTGCAACTTCCTTGATTTTATTGGCTTATACCAATCGATTTTTAACTTTAGCCACAATCATTCGTGGGTTAAAGAAAGCTTACAAAGAAAAAGAGAACAGCATGATTTTATTAGAAATTAAAAATCTTAATTTGCGGTTAACGCTAATTCGGTACATGCAAATGGCAGGCGTAATGAGTTTATTTCTATCTGTTTTCGCCATGTTATTGCTGTATCTTAACCAACAAATTGCTGGGATTTACTTATTCGGTTTTAGTTTATTCGCCTTATTGGTCTCTTTGGGATTATCGTTTTGGGAAATCAATATTTCAGTTGACGCTTTACGTCTTCATTTGAGCGATCTAACACAAAAAGGAAAAACCAATGATTATCCTGCCATTACGATGCATAAATAAATTGGCATTCCAAAAGTAATATTGAAAGGAAACGTAACTGCTAAAGCCATTGGCAGAAAGAGACCAGGATTCGCCTTAGGTACCGCAATTTTCATAGCTGCTGGAACGGCAATGTAAGACGCACTTGAAGCTAATACGGCAAATATGAAGCGATTCCCTACATCTTCCGTTACCAACTGACTCATATAAGCCACTGCACTTCCGTTGATTAATGGAATGATAACTGCAAAAGCAAAGCTGAACCAACCACTTTTAAAGAAGTCCCCTAATTTTCTTCCGCTTACAATCCCCATATCCAAAAGGAAAATGGCTAAAAATCCTTTAAAAATATCAGTAGTAAAAGGTTTTATGCCTAAAGCTGCTTTATCACTAGCTAACAAACCGATGATCAAACTACCAATGATCAATAATACACTACCGTTAGTAAAAGAGTGCTTAATGATGGGGCCAATTTTAGAATCAACAGCTGTTTTTTTAGAAAAAATTTGAATTAAAATTACACCCACTATAATTGCTGGGGCTTCCATCAAAGCCATGACAGCTACCATGTGCCCACTAAAGTTTAGGGATTGCATTTCTAAAAAAGAGATAGCCGTCACAAAAGTTACCGCGCTTACCGAACCATAGGCAGCTGCTATAGCACCAGAATTTTCGTTACTGAATTTTTTCTTTAAAATAAAGAAGGTATACAATGGAATAAATGTAGAAATAACCATCCCGAAAACGACTGACCAAATGATTTCAATCGAAAAATCACTATGAGCCAATTCTTGTCCACCTTTAAAACCTATCGAAAAGAGCAGATAAAGCGAGATAAACTTTGAGGTGTTATTAGGAATTTCTAAATCGCTTTTTAGATAAACGGCAATAATACCTAATAGAAAAAAAAGTAAAGCGGGATTGGTAATGTTTTCAATTAATAAGTCTAAATTCATTGTTATTTTTTTAATTTATAATATTGAAGCTCTCTTGAGCTTATCATTTATGGCGATGCCGATGCCTTCATTAGGCAATTGTTCCACTAGCAATAGCTCTAGTTTTTTACTATCCAATTCGTGCATGGCTGCATACAACCGAGCGGCAGCTTCGTCTAAATCACCCTTATTCGACAACACTTCTTGATGGATTATGCTGGGATGTTCACGTTGAGAACAAAAGGACAATACGCCTATTCGTTTGTCGCTATAGTCCAAAAGTGTTTTGTCTATGTCTGTAGAAAAAACAGTGGGTGTGGATGGCGCATAATGCTTGGATAACATTCCAGGAGCGGCCGGAGCCACATCATCCTTCGTAACTATTTTCAATGGGCCAACAATAGCCTCAATCTCAGCTATTGAAGTGGCTCCAGCACGATACAAAACAGGTTGGTCCTCTTCGAATCCAACAATGGTTGACTCAATCCCTTTGGTACAAGCACCGCCATCCAAAACAAACAATTGACCCGCATCAAAATAAGTAGCAACATGAGCAGCCGTTGTAGGACTAATTGATCCAAACGGATTGGCACTTGGAGCGGCTAAAGGAAAATCCAACTCCTGCAACAGGGCTAAAGCCAATGGGTGATTAGGCACTCGAACCGCCACAGTATCTTTTCCTGCTGTAATCAAGTCAGAAATGTTTTTTTGTTTTTTGAGTACCAAAGTGAGTGGTCCTGGCCAAAAAGTTTCTGCTAATATTCTAGCTTTTTCAGGAACAGCAGCAGCTACTTTTTCTAATTCGGTATAGGATTTTAAATGCACAATCAAAGGATTGTAGAAAGGGCGTTTTTTCAATTCGAAAATTTTCTGAATGGAAGTATCACTGTAAATATTTCCTGCCAAACCATACACCGTTTCTGTAGGAATAGCCACAAGTGATTCATTATTTAATAACGTTACCGCTTTCGCAAGATTAGAAGGAGTACTCATAGATTAAGGATTACAATAATTACAAAAACCAGGGTCTTCTGTTTTTTTATGATTAGGATACATGAATGCTTTGGTAAAACTACATTTTTTGCAATTATACAAATGACTCAATACTGAAGAAGTTGGACTGCCACACCAAGAACATGGTAAGCCTGTGTTAACTTCGGTTATAGTAAAACCCGGGGTTTGGCACTCTGGACACAAGGACTGTACATTCTCTACCAATTGCTTAGTGGCCATGCTAATAATTTCCATACGAGTAGGATTATACATAGCTCTCATATCGGTCTCTACAAATACCGAAGCATACTTCGATTTTAAATAATGAAATTGTGCTAACAAAATTTCTGGAGAAACAATTCCTTTGACCATATCTTCGACACTATGCTGACTGGATCTGAGAATTAGTCCGTGGCTTGGAAATTGGGCTTGAGAAGCAAAATCCAAAAGTTCCTTCTCCGTAGTAATTGATGTTCCCGAAAAATTAGTTTTAAAACTTATACTTCGACCGATAATTTCAAGCTGGTTTTTTCGATCTATCAACACCACCAATTCATCATCTGCAGAAGCAAAATAAGCGGATGGATGTGGACCAAAAGAACCCTCTGAGGCAACTGCTAAATCACAATTTGTCGCAACAATGGCGGCCAAACATTTTTGTCGTGCCACGGTCAAGGCATCCGAAATTCTAGTTATTTCTCCTGAAAAAGTTCCAAAACCATCCGTATCAAAATCTTTTGGAATGCTACAGATAACTCCTAAATCTTTTTCTAAAATTGGCGCCATCACTTGCTCTTTATGATGCATTGTTGCAATCACAAGCTGGCGCCCTTTGAAACTATTTAGCGTTGTCGAATTCAATTTTAATCTGACTAGTGATTTTTAACTTTGATCCGTTTGCTTCAGCTTTTTCTAATAATTCTTGAATCAACAATTGTACTTGTTCCAATTCTGAAATTCTTTTCTTAGAGTTTGTAACATCTTTATCAAACCGAATTTCATTACTAAAACTCTCTAAAGAATGATAATTAATTTTGTCATTAATCAAAGGAAACAGCACTTTGGCGGCTCCTATTGGAGTAAATTCTCCATCTATTAATTGAAATTGGAAGTCTTTTTCCATAAAAAGGGCTATTTTAATTAAAGTTTATAATTTAAATCTTTCAACATCTGAGTTCCACAAAGAACTCCAAGGGCTAACAAAACACTAAAAAAAGAATTCTCAGGTACAAAAAAAGCAAAGGCTAGCAAGACAAGCAATACAATAAGCACCGCTGTAAGTCTCATTTTTTCAAATAGTGTAAGTTCTTGATGGTTCATAATTTTATTTTTTGTCCGCTGCAAAATTGAGTAAATCAAATCATTAATTTTTATTTATATTTGTAATAAACATCATTAAATATTTTTATGAACTATACCCTCCATCAATTACAAGTTTTTCTAAAAGTAGCACAATGCCAAAGCATAACTAAAGCAGCGGAAGAACTACATTTGACGCAGCCCGCAGTTTCGATACAACTCAAAAACTTTCAGGACCAATTTGAAATTCCGCTAACAGAAATTATTGGAAGAAAACTATATGTAACTGATTTTGGAAAAGAAATTGTACTGGCAGCCGAAAAAATCATCAACGAAGTACATGCCATCAATTATAAAATGCAAGCGTATCAGGGAAAATTGAGCGGTAGACTTAAAATATCTATCGTCTCCACAGGCAAATATATCATGCCCTTTTTTCTGGCCGATTTCTTAAAACTGCATCCCGATGTAGAATTAATTTTGGATGTAACCAACAAATCAAAAGTGATCAAAAGTTTAGAAAGAAATGAAGTCGATTTTTCTTTAGTTTCCATTTTACCCGAAACGTTAAAGATTAATAGAATAGAGTTAATGCCCAATCTGTTATTTCTGGTTTCGAACTCAGCTACCGAATTTCCAGAAAAAATATACGACAAAACCATTTTAGAAAACATTCCTATCATTTCTAGAGAAATGGGATCAGGTACCCGACAAAGTATGGAGCAATTTATGCTTTTGAACAATTTGAAAGTTAAGAAAAAACTAGAACTCACTAGTAATGAAGCCGTAAAACAAGCAGTTATTGCTGGATTAGGATGCTCCATTATGCCTATTATTGGACTAAAAAATGAAATCTCGATAGGTAATCTTCAAATCATAACTGTGCGTGGCTTACCCATACAATCTACATGGAATTTAATTTGGCACAAAAACAAAAATTTCTCTCCCATAGCCAAGGCCTATCTTGCTTTTTTAGAAGAATACAAACAAGATATTATCAAAAACAAATTTGATTGGGTCAACTCATTTTAACGACAAATTAAACTTTTGCTCACCATTAGGGTCTTACAACAAAATGGATTGAAATATGAAAAAAGAGTTTCTCTGGTCTCAGCGACTAGGTTTTAGCAATCAAGAAGCCGCAGCGATTCAAAAATTAGGAATAGAGCGATTTCTTCAACAATCGTTTGATTCACCTTTTAACACCAGTATTCCTGAGTTACTCGGCGAAAGTCCAAAATCACTGGACGATTATAAAAAAATTAGACAATCCAGAAAAGAAGATGCTGAAGTGGCCAAAGAACTTTTAAAAAAAGAAATACAAACGTCTAATGAATTAAAGGCTTGGTGGATTGATCAAATGAAAACAGCCGATTTCCCGTTAAGAGAAAAAATGACTCTTTTTTGGCAAAATCATTTTGTTACCGCTTATCAAAAAGTTAAAGTAAATTATTGGATCTACCAAAACAACCAACTCTTTAGAGAAAATGCTTTTGGCAATTTTAAAACTTTAACCAAAAAAGCAATACAAACCAACGCGATGGTGCGCTATCTCGATAATGTTGACAATAAGAAAGGAAAATTAAACGAAAATCTAAGTAGAGAACTACTAGAACTTTTCACCCTTGGCATTGGTAATTACTCTGAAGACGATATAAAAAATGGAGCTAAAGGATTGGCAGGATTGGGAATTGGAGAAACCACAGCCGTATATCGCCGCTTTTTTGAAGACAATTCCCCCATTGAATACCTTGGTAAAAAAGGAAATTTAAAACTGGAGGAAATGGTAGACGCTATTTTTGATCATCCAAAAATCCCCTATTTGCTGACGCGGAAAATTATAAAATGGTTTCTTTACGATGAACCAAAAGAAGATTTAGTAACCTATTATGGTGATTATTTTAGAAAAGTCAATTTTGAAATTAAACCGTTATTAATCAAAATTTTCATGGAAGAATTTGAGAAAAATGATACAAAAGGCACGAAAATCAAAAATCCATTAGAATATATCTTATTATTGACTAACGAATTACAAACCGAGAAATTACAATCCATCGCCATTGCCTTTTTCGTAAAACAACAAGGAATGGATTTATTCAATCCACCCAATGTAAAAGGATGGAACGGCGGAAAAAGCTGGCTTACTTCTCAAATTTATTTACAACGAAACAATGCAGCCGACTTACTTTGTAGCGGCAAAAACATTCGTGAACTTACCTCTGAAAGAGGAAATACAAGAAATATAAAACCAACTTTATCAATCGCATTAGATTGGAATACAAAAGGAACGAACAAGGAAATCATAAAAGAATTAACGGATCGATTGCTGTTTTCTACCGATGCTTCTTTGCAACAAGACCTTGAAAAAGTACTAAAATATGACTTTGATCCCCAATCGCCTGGAGCCAATAATGCCGTAGTTCGGCTTTTTAATGCTATTATAAAATCACCGGAATTTCAACTTATTTAAATCCATGTCATGAACAGAAGAAATTTTTTAGCACTAACAGGAACGTTTACAGGAGGAACACTAATTCTTCCTCAATTTCTACATGCGTTTGGTACACAAAACCAACTCGTTACTGGCAACGAATGTGTTATTTTCATTCAGTTGAATGGCGGAAATGACGGACTCAATACTTACATCCCTTATCAAGATGAGCTGTATTACTACCACCGTCCATCAATCGGAATCGCAAAACAGAACGTTATTGCCGGGAATAACGGAATGGGATTTCATCCTGCGCTAAAAGATTTTGCTACAATGCAACAAAATGGCGATTTAACAGTAATCCAAAATGTGGGATATGCCAATCCTGTTCGATCTCATTTTAGAAGTCAAGAAATTTGGCAAACTGCTCCTACTAATCAAGAATACCTTAGTCAAGGTTGGCTTGGACGCTACTTAGATTTACAATGCAATGACCACCAACCCACAGCAGGAATCAACATCGATACCATTGATACATTAGCATTAAAAGGCGAAGAACCCAACAGTATTACAGTAAAAGACCCCAATCGGTTCAACAGCCGTAACGCTGCAGAAACCAAAGATCAATTATCTAACAACCCACAATTGGATTTTGTTAGAAAAATTGCCAATTCTGTTTCAGAAGGCGCCGATGCCATTCAAGATGCTCTCAAAAAAAGTACACCTTCTGAAGTTAGCTATCCAAAAACTGGCTTAGCCAAAAATTTAGAATGGATTGCCAAATTGATAAAAGGAAATTTGAATTCAAAAGTCTACTATACCTCACTTGGAGGATTTGATACGCACGACAATCAATTGGCCATTCATCAAAATAAATTAAGCGAACTCAATGATGCCATTTTTTGTTGTTATAGTGATTTGAAAAAAGCACAAGTATTGCAAAACACAACTATTGTGGTCTTTTCTGAATTTGGTCGCCGAGTAAAAGACAACGGAAAAGGAACCGATCACGGAACAGCAGCACCACTTTTTGTCATTGGTGGCGATACAAAAGGCAACGTTATTGGAAAAAATCCAAACTTGACAGATTTAGACGAAGGCGATTTAAAATACCAAATCGATTTTAGAAGTGTGTATTCCTCTCTTTTACAACAGAAATTGGCCTTTGACCCAACGAAAATCGGCATAAAAAATAGTCCCCTTCAAGGTTTATTCTAAACCAGTTGACCATTTAAGAATCATTTCAAAAGAAATGCCGTATCTTTGCCCGCTTTTTAAAAATTAAAAAATGACAAAGAATCAAGTATTGAAGGGAGTTTTTCTGGTAGGATTAGGCGCAACGAGTTATGGAATGTTGGCTACTTTTGTAAAAATGGCCTATGATGAAGGCTATTCAACTCCAGAAGTAACGACTGCTCAATTCGTACTTGGTATTCTTGGTATGCTATTGATTAATTTATTTCAAAAAAACAAAAAAGGAAATACGGTTGTAAAAGCAACTTCTAAAAACATTTTCCAACTCATCGCCGCTGGAACTTCACTGGGTATGACTAGTGTTTTCTATTATTTAGCCGTAAAATATATTCCTGTTTCAATTGCTATTGTATTATTAATGCAAACCGTTTGGATGGGGGTTGTTGTAGAAATGGTCATTGACAAAAAACTTCCAGCACTCAAAAAAATAATTGCAGTAATTATTGTACTTACAGGAACCTTTTTAGCAACTAATGTGATAGCTACAACAGTTGCGTTGGATTGGAGAGGAATTGTACTAGGCTTGCTAGCTGCTGCATCTTTTACCGCTACTATGTTTACTGCAAATCATATTGCGAATCATATTTCATCGGCTCAACGAAGCCTATATATGTTACTTGGTGGTGCCATCATCGTGTTCGGTTTTGCTCTATTAACTCAAGTAGGGCCTTTTCAAATGGGAATTTTTATGAAATGGGGAATTGTTTTGGCTCTCTTCGGAACGATTATTCCTCCTTTGTTGATGAATGCAGGATTTCCGTTAACCGGAATTGGACTTGGCAGTATAGTTTCTGCCCTTGAATTACCCGTTTCAGTAACTATGGCTTATGTTCTATTAAATGAAGAGGTAAGTTTTCTACAATGGTTTGGAATAGTTTTGATTATTGTGGCCATCATCATTATGAATACGAATGTTTCGAAAAAATAACCAAATCCAAAATATTTTTCAATAACACCATCAAACTGTTAATTTTTTTATAAATTCGTAACAAACAACCTTGTTATGAATTCACTTTGGCATTTGTATGTAATGGCTATTCTCTATATAATTGCTGGAATCAATCATTTTAGAGTCCCTCGTTTATATCAAAAAATCATCCCCTCTTATCTTCCTAATCCCTCATTGCTAAATATTTTAACTGGAGTTATCGAAATTGCTTTAGGGATTTCTTTACTAATTCCTGCTATTTCCCGCTATGCTGCTTGGGGAATTATCTTGCTGCTGATTGCTGTTTTTCCAACACATATTTTCATGTTGACCAACCCAAAGGCAAGTATGAGACTCCCAAAATGGGTTTTGTACCTACGCTTGCCTTTGCAATTACTGTTGCTATATTGGGCATATTCCTACACGGAATAAACCATTAATTATCAACCACAAACTAGTAACCAATAAAAACTAAATACTTATGAAAAAACTATTTGCAGAATTTTTCGGAACATTTTGGCTTGTTTTCGGAGGATGTGGGAGCGCTTTATTCGCTGCTGGAATACCTGATTTGGGTATTGGCTTTGCCGGAGTTGCTCTAGCTTTTGGATTAACAGTACTAACAATGGCTTATGCTGTTGGACACATTTCTGGTGGGCATTTTAATCCTGCCGTTTCTTTGGGTTTATGGGCTGGTGGTCGATTTTCAGCTAAAGATTTGGCACCTTATATCATTGCACAATGCGTTGGTGCAATTGCAGCAGCAGGAACATTGTACACGATTGCTTCTGGAAAAGTAGGCTTTATGATTGACAATACCAAAGCAGGAGCTTTTGCTTCAAACGGTTTTGGAGCTTTCTCCCCTGATGGCTATTCTATGCAAGCTGCATTTATCGCAGAGTTTGTACTAACCCTTTTCTTTTTATTAGTGATTCTTGGTGCAACCGATAAATTTGCAAATGGTAAATTTGCTGGAGTAGCCATTGGTTTAGCACTGACATTAATTCATTTAATCAGTATTCCAATTACCAATACTTCTGTAAATCCTGCTCGTTCATTGTCACAAGCTATCTTCGTTGGAGGAGAACCTTTGGCGCAAGTATGGTTATTCTGGGTCGCACCAATTTTAGGAGCCATTGCAGCTGGTTTCATCTATAAAAATCTATTACAAAACCACGCTGAAGCTTAAAGTAAGTCTATAATTAAAAGAGAAAAAGAGCAAAATTGATGTTCTTTTTCTCTTTATTTTTACCAAATGAAATCCCTTTTTGACTCTGAACCCATTGTTTTTGATGTCCCTGATGCATCCATTAGTTATTACCCTAACTTCTTCTCAAACGAAGAAGCAGCTATCCTTTTTGGCGCATTACAAAAAGAAATTCCTTGGCAACAGGACGACATCAAAGTCTATGGAAAAGTATATCCACAACCGCGATTAACCGCGCTTTTTGGTAACGAAGGAAAATCCTATTCCTACTCAAACCTTATTATGCATCCACATAAATGGTCTCCTCTTCTTTTGACAATCAAAGAAAAAGTAGAAAAAGCAACTGAAACAATTTACTCTACGGTATTGCTCAATTATTACCGAGACGGTAAAGACAGTAACGGATGGCATGCCGACAATGAGAAAGAATTAGGAACAAACCCAATCATAGCCTCATTAAGCTTTGGTGCAGAAAGAGTATTTCAACTCAAACATAATCATCTTGAAAATCAAAAAATAAATCTAACTTTAGAACATGGTAGTTTACTACTAATGAAAGGAACAACACAACATTTTTGGAAACATCAAATTCCGAAAACAACCAAACAAATAGGCTCCAGAATTAACCTAACTTTCAGGATTATCAAATAAAACCAAAATACTCAACCAAAATAATTATGAACGAAATTGTTACCTATTTCACAAATATTCCATCTTCACATAGAAGTTTAATCCTTGTAGGAGGCATCACTTTTTTTTGGATCATCGAAAATGCGTTTCCATTATTTAATTTTAAATATAAAAAATGGCAACACGCAGGTATCAATATCTTTTTTACTGTAACCACGATTGTTATCAATTTTTGTTTGGCGTTTTTTTTATTAAAAACAGCCGATTGGACCATCAAAAATGATTTTGGAATCCTTCAAATCCTTCCAGAAATGCCCCTGTGGTTGTATGCTATCATTGGATTACTCTTATTGGATTTAATTGGAGCTTATCTAGTTCATCTCATTGAACATCGAACAAAAGTCTTATGGCGTTTTCATCTGATTCACCATACAGATACTTGGATTGATACTACAACAGCCAACAGGCATCATCCTGGCGAAAGTGTGATTCGATTTGTATTTACACTATTAGGAGTTTTTATAGTTGGAAGCCCAATGTGGATGGTTTTCTTGTACCAAACATTATCGGTTGTGGCGACGCAGTTTAATCATGCTAATATTGCTTTACCGCCAAAATTAGATAAACTTTTAAGCTACATTATTGTCTCTCCAGATATGCACAAAATACACCATCATTATAAATTACCCTATACGGACAGTAATTACGGGAACATTTTTTCTGTTTGGGATCGATTGTTTGGTACATTAAAAACTATGCCAAGAGAAGAAATAATTTACGGTATCGACACACATCAAGATCCAAAAGAACACAATGAGTTAAAAAACTTATTAAATATTCCTTTTCAAAAACACAGGTCGCCAGAAATAGATTAAGGAGCAAAAAAAAATAGCATTTTAATCAAAGTAATTGTTATTTTTGTTAATATTGATATATCATTAGAGATCTATTTTATTAATCATTAACACCAAATTTTGAATTAATTTTCATGTGATGAAAAAGAGTAACCGCAAAGAATTGAATTGGGAACAAACAGAAAAGCTTGTTACATTGGCCTTAGAAGAAAGAAATCCTTTCGAAATAATTAAAAAAGAATTCGGACTTTCTGAAAAAGAAGTGTTAGAATTTATGAAAAAGAAAATGCCTGCTGAAAAATACGAAATGTGGAAAAAGAAAGCAATTGCAAGTAAGCCAAAACCAAAACCTGTAAAAATTGATGATTTTGATGAAGATTTAGATGGCAAATATTACTTTAAAAACAAATTAGATTAATACCATACCAACTCCTGCTTTTAGTAGGAGTTTTTTTTATTGAAATCTAAAAACAAGGCTATTTTTGATGCAATGTAACAATTACATTGTTTTATAGTCTAACGTAAAACATAAACAAAAAAACATGAAAAAAATAATAGTATCCCTAGCTTTGGCTACTGTTCTTCTAAGCTGTAAGTCAAGCATTTCGACTACAGACAAAATTAAGCAAGAAATTAAAGTAGCCATAAACCTTAACGATGTTAAAGATGACAAAGTGCAAGTAACCGTTTATGCACCAAAAATCAATTCCGATATAATTACGTATAGCATCCCTAAAATCGTTCCTGGAACCTATTCTAATGATAACTACGGACGTTATATAGAAGAACTAAAGGCATTTGACGAAAAAGGAGCAGTATTAGAAGTTAAAAAAACAGACGAAAATACCTGGTCTATTCAATCTGCTAAAAAATTAAACAAAATAACTTACTTGGTAAACGACACCTATGACACCGAAAAAGGAAGCGGTTTTGGTCAAGAAGATATTTTTTCTCCAGCAGGGACAAACATCGAGGCAGGAACCAATTTTATGGTAAACATGCATGGATTTGTAGGCTATTTTCAAGACAAAAAAGAATTGCCATACAGAGTAAATATTACCCATCCTGAAACACTTTGGGGAGCTACTTCTATGATTGATATGGATGCTAAAAATGATTCTGACGAATTTATTGTTTCCCGCTATGGCGAATTAGTAGAGAATCCTATAATGTATTCAAAACCTGATTATACCACCTTTACGGTTGATGGAATGGATATCACAATTGCAGTTTTTTCCCCTAACGGAAAAGTGACCGCAGAGAGCATCACACCTGAAATGAAGAAAATGATGATTGCCCAAAAAACATTTTTAGGTAAAATCAATGCAAATAAAAAATACACCGTTCTTTTGTATTTATCTAGCATGAAACCCAACGATGCTAAAGGTTTCGGAGCCCTAGAACATCCTACGGCAACTACAGTAGTTATGCCCGAAACAATTCCTGCTAAAATGCTTCAAGAACAAATGAAAGATGTAGTTTCGCATGAATTCTTTCATATTGTTACCCCTTTAACTATTCACTCAAAAGAGATTCAGTATTTTGATTACAACACACCAAAAATGTCTGAGCATTTATGGATGTATGAAGGAGTAACTGAATATTTTGCAAATTTATTCCAAATCAATCAAGGATTAATAACCGAAGAGGAGTTCTACGAAAGAATAGCGGACAAAATAGAACAGTCTAAAAGAATGAATGACACTATGCCATTCACCACCATGAGTGCTAACGTACTTCAAGAGCCCTACAAAGACCAATATCTAAATGTCTATCAAAAAGGGGCGTTAATTGGAATGTGTATCGATATCATCATCCGTGAAAAATCTGAAGGAAAAAGAGGAATCCTTGACCTAATGCATAAACTTTCAAATGAATATGGTGTTACAAAAGCATTTGATGACAAAGAATTATTTGATAAAATAGTTTCTTTAACCTACCCTGAAGTTGGTGAATTCCTAAAGACTTATGTAGCAGGTCCAACACCAATCCCATATGATGTCTTTTTAGCTAAAGTAGGTGTTACAAAATCTGCAACAAAAGTTCCAGGAGGAATATTTTTAAAAGGACAAAACCCCTATATCACTATAAACCCACAAACAGGTGAAATTTCAATTTTGCCTAATATTGAATTAAATGAATTCTTTAAAGGCTTATCATTAAAAGGGGGAGATGTAATTTTAGCTATTAACAACAAATCGTATAGTAAAGAAAACATATTTGAATTGATAACAACGAGTCAAGAATGGAAAGAAAATGACAGCATCACTTTAAAAATAAAAAGAGCCGGCAAAGAAGAAATCATTACCGGAAAAGTTGCTTTACCCTACGAAGAAAAAGAAAGTTTAACAGCTTCAGATGTTGCTAAAAAAGCATTAAATGAAGCGTGGTTAAAAGGATAATCAATTTTCAAAAATACTAGAATCCCAATTTAGAAATAGATTGGGATTTTTTTTTAATTTAAAGCATAGATAGTGTAGCAATTCAACATTTTTCTTTATTTTGCGCCAAATTAATATTCAAATGAAAAAAACTATTTTAGCTCTAGTAGCATTAACATCAATAATTGCTTGTACTAAAAACGAATCAAAAAACAACTTGCATCTAACAGGAAATGTAGTAGGATTAAAAAAAGGAACCTTATACATTCAACGACTTAAAGACACTACACTTGTTACTATCGATTCCATTAAAATTGATGGTGACTCAAAATTTGAAACAAATATCCCGTTAGAATCTCCAGAAATGTTTTATTTGTCTTTAAACAGAGGAGTGTCAAATTCACTAGACAACAATCTACTATTCTTTGCTGAACCAGGAAACATCAATATTGAAACTAATCTTGACAGTTTTCTTTATGGAGCAAAGGTTACAGGCTCAGTAAACCATGATTTATATGAAGAATTTGTAAAAATAAATTCCCAATTTAAAGATGAAAATTTAAATATTATTGAACAAAAATTTAAAGCTACGAAATTCAAAAACATCAAAAAATTAGACAGTTTAAAAGTCAAAGAAGAGTCAAATATAAAAAGAAGATATCTATACGCTACTAATTTTGCAGTTAACCATAAAGACCATGAAGTAGCTCCTTACATTGCTCTTTCAGAAATATATGACATCAACATCAAATTTTTAGATACGATACAAAAATCAATGACTCCAAAAGTAGCGCAATCACTTTACGGTAAAAAGTTAACCAAATTTGTGAATGACATTAAAAAACAGGAATAATTTTTTTTACGAATCAAAAGGCTGTCTAAAGTATTAGATAGCCTTTTTTTTGATCCCTCCGAACTTTGTCTCGGAAACCACCAAAAACAAAAAACCACCTAATTTCTTAGATGGTTTTTATTCAGAGCCGGCGGAGGGACTCGAACCCACGACCTGCTGATTACAAATCAGCTGCTCTAGCCGACTGAGCTACGCTGGCGTCTTATTTCGGGTGCAAATATAACTACATAATTTAAATTTCCAAAACAAATCTAGAAAGTTTTGACACAAAATTAAAATCAACTATAAAGTATAAAATGAAAAACCACCTAATTACTTAGGTGGTTTTATTTAGAGCCGGCGGAGGGACTCGAACCCACGACCTGCTGATTACAAATCAGCTGCTCTAGCCGACTGAGCTACGCTGGCATCTTATTTCGGGTGCAAATATAAGTCTGAATTTGTATTATCCAAAACAAATTCAGACTTTTTTTTATCTACAATTCGTTGATTTTAGCAATCAATTGATTTGCAGTTTGTTCTAACTCCAAATTAATTTGTTTGAAATGTGCTTTTTTACTTTCTACGTTCTTTTGGTTCACTTTTGTGATCAAAACATCAAAAGCAGCAATAGCTTCGTCAATTAAAGCGTTCGTCTCTTCTGTTGGTTTTCCTGTAGTGGTTAATTCATACAAGTAAACTGCCTCAATAATATCTCCTAAAACGTAGTTGATGTCTTTCTTTAAATTCTTAACGTTTGCCATTTTTATTTAATTTATATAGTGTATTAAAATTTGCGTTTGCAAAAGTACACATAATCTTTTGATTACGAACTATGAAATGTAAATTTCTAAAATAGAAGCTTTTCCGCTTAGGGTAAACGACTGTAGCGCAGCAGGAATCAAAACAGTATCTCCCGTTTTATAGCCATACTCTTCTTCTTCAATCTTAATAGAACAATCTCCTTCAACTACCATATACACAGTAAATGATTCCTTACCTTTTCTTACCTCCATTTTCCCATCGAGCGGAATGAAGTTGGTCGTAAAATAAGGACAATCTACTACCACATTGGAGTGATTAGTCTCTTTAGTATACTCCTTCTGGGTATCTACTTTCTTGTAATTAATCGCCTCTAATGCCAAATCAACATGTAATTCTCTAGTATTTCCTTGTTCGTCTTTGCGATCAAAGTCGTATAGTCGATACGTTATATCAGAAGTTTGTTGGATTTCGGCAATCACTAAACCTGCCCCTATAGCATGAACTGTTCCTGTTTCCAAAAAGAATACGTCCCCTTTTTGAACCTCTTTCGTATCTAAAATGGTCACTACTTCTTTTCTTTCTAATTTTTGAAGGTATTCTGTGGGGTTGGAATCTTCTTTGAAACCAACAATCAAGCGTGATTTTGGATCGGCCTGCATGACATACCACATTTCCGTTTTACCAAAGGAATTGTGTCTTTTTTTGGCCAACGCATCATTGGGATGCACTTGAATCGACAAATCCTCTCGGGCATCTAGAAATTTAAAAAGTAAGGGGAATTGTTTTCCAAACTTATGAAAAACACGAGTCCCTAATACATCTAGGGGTCGTTCTTCGATAATTTGCATCAAAGTAGTCCCTTTCCAATCACCATTAGCAATCACACTGCAATCACCTTCTACTGTAGATAATTCCCAACTCTCACCAGTAATTGAAGAAACAATTGGTTTATTTAATAAGGATTTGAGTTTTTCACCTCCCCAAATGCGTTCTTTTAAAATTGGGTCAAATTGTAAGGGATATAGTTTTGTTTGCATTTTTTTTTTAAATATCGCCTATTCATTTAATATGAATGACTATTATATTATTGATTTGAACCTATTGCTTTAATTGCTTCAAGTGCTTTAGAAATATGTTTTGTGGCATTGATACTATTATCAAAGACCAAAATCACTTTTCCTTCCTTATCCACAACATAAGTTACGCGTCCCGGGAGAATCCCTAACAATCCTGAGGGTACCCCGAACAACTTTCTAATACTTTTGTCCCCATCTGATAACAGAATAAATGGTAGTTGGTATTGTTTGGCAAATGCAACATGAGAATCTACCGAATCACTGCTAATACCTATTATTTCTACATCTAAATCTTTAAATTCTTGATATTGATCTCTAAACCCACAAGCTTGCTCAATGCAACCTGGCGTATTGTCTTTGGGGTAAAAATAAATAACTAATGGTTTCTTTCCTACATAATCTCTCGAATCAAATGTGTTTCCATGTGCATCTAATGCTGTAAAATGGGGCATTAAATCGCCTAATTCAATTGTCATAAGTAAAACTTACTTTCTTTTAATTATTATTCTCCTTTATACGTTACAAAATTACGAGGTGTTTCGTATAGCACGACTTCTACCTCCAAATCTGTTTTAATTTTGGCTCTTATCTTATTCCAAATTACCACTGCAATATTTTCCGCCGTCGGATTAAGATTTTCAAATTCAGGGACGTCTAAATTTAGATTTTTGTGGTCCATTTTATCTTCTACTTCGTTCTTTATTATGTCGGTCAAAAATTTTACATCCAACACATAACCCGTCTCAGGATCTATTTCGCCAGTGACACTTACAATTAATTCGTAATTATGACCATGAAAATTAGGATTATTGCATTTCCCAAAAACGGCGTCGTTTTGTTCAAAAGTCCAATCTTTTCGATACAAACGATGGGCAGCATTAAAATGTGCTTTTCGAGATAAGGTTACTCTCATAAGGTGTTTTTGATTTTGATTTAAAGCAACTAAATGGTGTGCACTTCTAAAAAATGGTAAAATTCATCAAAAATAATTTTGAACCATACCGTATACTGTTCTGGATGGAGTATCATATCCTCTTTTACTTCTTCAATATTCATCCATTTCCAATCCTCTACCTCCTCAGGATTAATTTTGGGTGCATCATTATAATACCCTACCATAACGTGATCCAGCTCATGCTCAGTCAATCCGTTATCGAAAGGTGCTTTGTATATAAAATGAAACAATTCCTTAATTTCGGTTTTGAAGCCCATTTCTTCATACAAACGTCTTTTACCTGCTTGTACATTGGTTTCCCCTTCTCTTTGATGACTACAACATGTGTTGGTCCAAAGTAAAGGCGAATGGTATTTGTGTTGGGCTCTTTGCTGCAACATAATTTCTTTTTTATCATTTAAGATAAAAACAGAGAAAGCGCGATGTAGAACTGCTTTTTGATGCGCCTCCAATTTAGGCATTAGACCGATGGGCTCGTCTAGTTCGTTGACTAAGATAACTTTTTCTTCTTCCATAAATACTATTACTGCTCAAAAGTACAAAAATGATTAGAAAAACATAGCGCTTTAACGTTGACTTTCGTTTTGTTGAAACCTTTTCTTTTTGTGAATTGGTAATTCCTCCAACCTGCTGTCACGAATCCTTAACTTTTGTATCTTTGAATAGGCTCATCTATACAAGTAAAGTACTTTATTATGTGCCATTGAGGCTTTTTGATGTGTACGCTAAAGGTATATCCTTAGCTTTTTTTATTGCTATCAAAAGTATAACAAAGCATTTTAATCTTCAAAAGTATTGATTATTTTGAGATCCTGTTTCCATAAAATCATAATTTACATGAACAAAAGTTAAATGTATTACAAAACAATTCTAACTGTAAACCTCAAGTCAATTGACAACTTACTTGGTCTATACTTTTATTTTTTAAAACTAATATAAATGAAAAAACAACTCATTCTATTCCTTTCCCTACACAGCCTCCTTTTTCAGGCTTGCGGGCAAACCACCTCATCGAATTCTAAAACAGCTAAAACAATACGTATGAAAGAAGTCCTTCACAAACCCGAGAATCCCTATTATTCCAATACCGACACCAAAAAAATCACTATTTCCAATTCAGAATGGAAAAAAGTACTTTCACCCGATTTGTACGCCGTAGCACGTGAAGCCGATACCGAAAGAGCCTTCACAGGAGCGATGTGGAATTCTGAAAACAAAGGCACTTATTATTGCGCTGCCTGTGGTAACTTACTTTTCAAATCCAATCAAAAATTTGTAAGTAGTTGCGGTTGGCCAAGTTTTTTTGAACAAGAAAACAAAGAGAGTATCACTTTCAAACCCGATAATTCGTATGGTATGCAGCGAATAGAAGCCAATTGCGGTCGCTGTGATAGTCACTTGGGTCACCTCTTTGATGACGGACCTGCTCCAACGGGAAAACGCTATTGTATGAATGCTATTTCTTTAGATTTTGTCCCTGATACTAAATAAACTCACGCTATGAAAAAAATAATGCTCCTTAGTCTTTTGGCCACTACTTTTGGTTTTGCTCAAAAGAAAACTGAAACAAACACAAATGCCCCAAAAACGGATACCATAGTACTAGCAGGCGGATGCTACTGGTGTGTCGAAGCGGTATATGAAAACCTAATGGGGGTTGAGAAAGTAGTCTCTGGTTTTGCAGGAGGAACCGTTAAAAATCCCAGCTATGAAGCCGTTTCGTCAGGTGAGACTGGAGCAGCCGAAGTAGTTCAAATCACTTTCAACCCAGCCGTTACCAACCTAAATGAAATTTTCAAAGTGTTCTTTACTGTTCACGACCCAACTACATTGAATCGCCAAGGAGCTGATGTAGGCACTCAATATCGTTCTGCCATATTTTATAAAAATGAAGCTCAAAAAAAAGCGGGTCAGCAAATAATTCAAGCGCTAACAAAGGCAAAAGCTTTTGACCACCCAATAGTAACTACACTAGAACCTCTTACTGCTTTTTATAAAGCCAAAGACAGTGATCAAGATTATTACGAAAAAAACCAATCTCAACCGTATTGCCAACTCGTGATACAACCCAAATTAGAGAAATTCGAAAAAGTCTTTAAAAACCGATTAAAGAGCCACTAAATAACTTTTATAGGGTATCAATTCCGAAATCTTTCATTAAATCCAATCCGTAGTTTCTTAAAGCATCAATAATTTCAATTGATTTTATTCCTCTTTCAGTAATGGAGTATTCAACTCTTGGAGGAACTTCAGGGAACACTTCTTTGGTCACAAAACCATCTTCTACTAATTCCTTTAATGCCTTTGACAGCATTCTATCCGATGCATGTGAAAGGCTTTTTTGCAATTCATTAAAACGCCATTTTTTGTCTTTTAAGCGCCATAAAATAGGCATCTTATAAGTGCCTCCTATTTTATTCATTGCGAATTCTACAGGAGTATGAAACAAACGTTTGTCTTTAACGAAATCTGGCATACTTACATTTTTGTTAGTTGCTTACAAAGATACGTAGATATTGTTCACAACAAAAACCTAAAATAAATTTGCATTATAAATTTTTAAAAATAAAAAAATGAAGAAATGAAGAAATTAATAACAATAATTGGTGCAGGACCAGGAATAAGTCAAGGTGTAGCAGAAAAATTCGGAAGCGAAGGTTTTAAAATAGCATTAATTGCAAGAACAGAAGAAAAGTTACAACAACAAGTGATGGATTTGGCAAAAAAAGGTATTGATGCAACCTATGCCATTGCTGATGTTGGAAATGAGGAGAGTTTAAAAAATGCTATACTCCAAATTAAAGAAAAAGAAGGACATGCAGAAGTAATTTTATACAATGCAGCTGCAGTATCAGTAATGGATATATTAGACCAAAATTGGGAAATCATTAAAAATGAAATGGACATCAATGTTGGTGGATACTTTAATTTGATGAAAATGGTAGTACCCTATTGTTTAAAAGAAAACAAAGGCAAATTATTTGTAACCAATGGAGGTTTTGCGTTAGGTGGTGATGATCAATGGACTTCATTAAGTGTTGGTAAAGCTGCCTTGAGAAATTTAGTTCAGGCATTTCAAAAAAAGACTATAGGAACAAACGTTCATATTGCACAATTGACGGTTTGTGGATTTGTAAATTCTGAAGATGAAAAATACAGTCCAAAAGCCATTGCAGAACAATATTGGAAATTATACAACCAAACCAAAGACAATTTTGAAGGAGAAATTATTTATTAATATTAAAAAACACACCTCATGAAATTAGCATTTATAGGCATCGGCAATGTGGGTTTTGCCATCGCCAATAATCTTCAAAAAAAAGGACACGACATTATTATCGCCAACAACGATGAAAATTCGGAAACTGTAAAAAAAGCATTGAAACAAAATGCTAACTTCTCTGTAAAGAGTACTCAAGAAGCTATTGATGAAGCTGAAATGGTATTTTTAGCTACACCATTCCAAGTCAATGAAGAAATCCTAAGAAGTTTGAAATTCAACAGAAAAACATTAGTAGATTGCACGAACCCAGTTGGGATTGGAATATCTCACGGATTAAAAAGTGAAATTTCAGGGAGTGAAAAAGTACAAGAATGGACTCCAGATGCCAAAGTAGTAAAGGCATTTACAATTTATGGCTTTGAAAACTTTATTGATAGTTCTTATCCCAATTATACTGTAAAACCTGTGATGATGATTGCAGGAAATGATGCAGAAGCAAAAAACAGTGTTTCTAAAATCAATTCCGATATGGGTTACGACACTTTAGATACCGGTAAATTAGACCAAGCCTTACATTTAGAACACATGACTTTGCTTTGGGTAAAAATGGTTCGAAGAGATGGACATCACCCTAACTTTGTTTGGGCCTATTTGGAAAAGCAATAAGTTATATTAAAACAGCAAAAGACAGCACCCTAATAAAATAGATTTGTTCCAATTAAAAAAACATTTCATTTTTTGCACCATGCAGTTATCTGAAAAGCTAATCTATTTTTTTTCATAGGAAGGTTTCACTTTTACTATATTTGTTAGTAACCGAAAATCAAATTCATGAAAAAAACAACAATTACTTCCTGCCTTTTGCTGATGGCATTGTGCAGTACCGCCCAAAACCAAGCATTAAAAACTAAAGTCGCACAAAAAGCAGCCAGTCTAGAATCAAAAGTAGTAAACTGGCGCCGCGACTTTCATCAAAATCCAGAATTAGGCAATCGAGAGTTTAAAACTTCAGAAAAAATAGCGGCCCATTTGCGTTCACTAGGCATAGAAGTGCAAACCGGAGTAGCAAAAACAGGAGTTGTTGGCATTCTAAAAGGAGGAAAACCAGGACCTGTTGTAGCACTAAGAGCAGATATGGATGCACTCCCCGTAAAAGAACGAGTGAATTTACCCTTTACTTCCAAAGTTACAGGAGAATATAATGGACAAGCTGTGGGGGTAATGCATGCATGCGGCCATGACACCCACGTAGCCATGTTAATGGGAACAGCTGAAATTCTAGCCTCGATAAAAAATGAAATTAAAGGAACTGTAAAATTCATTTTCCAACCTGCGGAAGAAGGTCCGCCAGAAGGCGAAGAAGGAGGTGCGGAGTTAATGGTAAAAGAAGGTGTTCTGACTAACCCAAAAGTAGAGGTTATTTTTGGTCTTCATATTAATGCACAAACCGAAGTCGGCCAAATCAAATACCGTCCAAAAGGAACTATGGCGTCCTCAGATTGGTTTACCATACAAGTCAACGGTAAGCAATCCCACGGTGCTTATCCCTGGCAATCTGTTGACCCTATCGTTACCGCATCACAAATTGTTCTCGGCTTACAAACTATTGTAAGTCGCAATGTGAATTTAACCCAAAATGCAGCTGTGGTTAGCGTTGGACAAATTAATGGAGGCGTTCGAAGCAATATCATCCCTGAGTCGTTGACGCTGAGTGGTACGATTCGAACGTTGGATTCCCAATCTCAAGACTTTATTCATGGTAGAATCAAAACCATCGCTACCAATATAGCCGAAAGTGCTGGAGCTACTTCAGAAGTTACCATTACCAAAAAAACATTAATTACTTACAATGAACCCACGCTTACAGAACAAATGCTTCCAACTTTGCAAGCAGCCGCAGGAAAAGACAACGTTCATTTAACCGAGGCAGTTACTGGAGCCGAAGACTTTTCTTTTTATCAAGCCAAAATTCCTGGATTGTTTTATTTTATTGGAGGAATGCCCAAAGGAAAAAAAGCCAGTGAAATGCCTTCACATCATACTCCTGACTTTTATATAGACGAAGGCAGCTTTGTTTTGGGGATGACAAGTATGGCAGCTTTGACTTTGGACTATATGGAAATGAATGCTAAAAAGTAATACATGAAAACCTATCTATTCTCCATTTATATTATTTGCAATTTTTTATTCGGAACAACCGTGATTGCTCAAGAAAAAAAAGTAGCGCCAACTTCACAAGAGTTGTACAATGAAATTGCGACTATGGACACTCAACTTTTTGAGGCCTTCAACGCAAAAGACATGTCCAAATTTAAACCATTGTTTACCGAAGACTTAGAATGGTACCAAGACAATGGTGGTTTATTGTCGTATGACACTGTTTTTGCCAATTTTGAAAAAATGTTCAAAAACGAAAACAAACTTACTCGAACGCTAGTAAAAGGAAGCCTTGAAGTACATCCTATAAAAGATTTTGGAGCCATCGAAGTAGCTCAACATCAATTCCGACATATCGAAAACGGAAAAGAAGAAGTTGGCACCTTTAAATTTGTTGCCATTTGAAAAAAAATAGGCAATCAATGGAAAGTTTCACGAATGATAAGTTATGACCATTAAAATGTATTTTTCACAAATCAATTTTAATCCTATTCAGGGCGTGCCACCATAAAAAAAAGAGGCCAACTCATGCTAGTGGTGAGTCGGCCTCTTTTTTTTATACTGTCGGGCTATCCGCTCCGCAATGGCGGATTGCTCCTATCCCTCACGCATTAAATTAAAAGATTTTAGATTAATGATTAACGATTCTTGATTTAAGATTTTTGTGCTAGTGAATAAAATTACTTGTTTTGCAGCATTTTACACCTCTGCAATCAAAAATCGTTAAGCAAAAATCAGCAATCATTTAATCCTTAACTTAATGACATTGCCCTCACACAGCTATCCAAAAGTTAATTTTTCAATACCTCCGCAATCTTCTGTGCACATTTCTCGCCATCAATCGCTGCCGAAATAATGCCTCCTGCATAACCCGCTCCTTCGCCACAAGGATACAATCCTTTGATTTGAAGATGCTCTAAGGTGTAATTGTCTCTTGGAATTCGAACTGGGGAAGAGGTTCTAGATTCAGGTGCGTGCAAAATCGCTTCGTTGGTAGCATAGCCTTTCATCGATTTTCCGAATTCTGAAAATCCTTGACGCATAATTTGAGTTAAAAATCCTGGAAAAACTTGTCCCAATTCTACTGATGTTGTTCCTGGAACATAGGATGTCTTAGGAATATCAGAGGACGTTTTGCTTTGGGTAAAATCGACTAAACGTTGTGCTGGCACTTTTTGCGTTTGTCCCGCCAATTGCCATGCTTTTTGTTCAATGCTTTTTTGAAACTCCATTCCAGCAAGTGCTCCAAATTTTTCAAATGGTTTAAAATCCTCCAATTTCAATTCGACTACAATTCCTGAATTGGCCGTATGCTGATCTCTTTTAGAAGGCGACCAACCATTGGTAACTACTTCACCTGGACTGGTAGCACAAGGTGCAATTACACCTCCCGGACACATACAAAATGAATACATCCCGCGACCATTCACTTGTTTTACTATTGAATACGGCGCTGGTGGTAAATGTTCCCCTCGATAATCACAACTGTATTGAATACTATCAATCAAAGACTGCGGATGTTCGGCTCTTACACCAAGCGCAAAAGGTTTGGCTTCAATTAAAACTTTCTTTTTATCCAACAACTCGAAAATATCACGAGCAGAATGTCCAGTAGCTAAAATTAATTTATTGGCAGAAATGACTTCACCATTTTGAGTTGTCACTCCTTGGACTTCATTGTTTTTTATACTAATATCCGTAACTCTAGTTTCAAAAAGGACTTTACCACCGCATTCAATTATTTTTTCTCGAATATCTTGAATGATTTGCGGTAATTTATTAGTTCCAATGTGTGGATGAGCGTCGACCAAAATATCAGGTGTTGCTCCAAAAGCTACCAATAATTCTAATATTCTATTTACGTCACCTCTTTTTTTGGAACGTGTGTATAATTTCCCATCCGAATACGTTCCTGCCCCTCCCTCACCAAAACAATAATTCGAATCTTCGTTTACTATATGGTCTCTGTTGATGGCTTTCAAATCCCTACGTCGGCCGCGAACATCTTTTCCGCGTTCAATAACTATAGGTCTCAAACCCATTTCTATCAATTGAAGTGCCGCAAAAAGTCCAGCAGGTCCAGCACCTACTACAATCACTTCTTGTGCATTCGCTACGTTTTGATAGTCTGGCAAAGCTATTTTTTGTGCTAAAAAAGGCTCTCCTTTTAAGTAAACCATCACTTTTAAATTGATTTTGACAGCTTTTTGACGCGCATCAATAGAACGTTTTACAATAGTTACATGCTGAATTTCTTTGACCGAAATTTTTAATTGTCGAGACAAATAATCGTTTAGTAACGTTTCGTTAGCAGCAATTTCTGGAGCAACTTGTAATAGGAGTTCTTGTGGCATGGTATCTGAATACTTCAATTTTTAGAGTAAACCATCTTTGTTTACTCAGGCTACAAAAGTACTATTTTGAAATCAATTTTGAGAATAAGAATAAAAAACGACAAGAGGTCTTCAAAAAAATAAAACCTATAAGTCATTGAAGTGTTTAGTTGAAACGGAGTGTTTGTGTTTAAGACATATATAGGCATATAAGCTTTACTAGAGATTTATAGCAAGGGACGCAAAGGGTTACGCAGAAGGCACCAAAAAACAGACAACAGATAAGTTATGAAAGTTTTAATAAAACGAAGTGTGTGTTTAGACCATATAAGGAATTTATGAACATAGAAGTTATGTGATGAGATCCTTTGTAATCCTTTAATCTGTAGCTTTTGACTTTTTTATCAGTAATAAACAAAGATTTTCATTATAAGTCTTTGTAGTTTTGCAAACTAGTTAAATCAAATACTATGTCTAGAAAAATCAAACTCATTTGGGATTTTCGCGGTCCCGCCTCTGCCAAAACCGCCGAGCACCACGAAATTCATCTAAAGGAATATATAAAAATTGAAAAAATACCCCTTGAAATCACAGGATTTAAAACATTCGGAGAAATGCACGCCATTGCCTTTATGGTAGTGGAAGAGGAAGATATGATTACAGTACGGGATGCTTTGAAACCCCACCGAGGTGAAGTTTATGAAAACTAAATTCCAAAAACGAAAATTCCAAATTCCAATAACTAACAATCATTGGAATTTGGAATTTAAATTTTTGGAACTTGAAAATTTAATTCGCTACTTCACTAATAAATTTGATACGCATCAATCGTAATTCATCAATATCATATTCGCCATCAAATTCTTTTAAAGCTTCTTCAATATTATCAGAATGGGATTCCATAAAATAATCGTGAATTTCTTCTTGCTGGTCTTCATCCAACATTTCATCTATCCAATAAGTAATATTCAGTTTTGTTCCAGAATACACAATCTGCTCCATTTCCTTGATTAGCGCTCCCATTGAAAGACCTTTGGCAGAAGCTATATCTGTTAAAGCTAATTTTCTATCAATGTTTTGAATAATGTATAATTTATTTGCCGAATTCACACCTGTTGATTTGACTACTAAATCATCTGGACGAACAATATCATTATCCTCTACATAACGTTGAATCAGTGAAACAAATGCTTTTCCGTATTTTCTAGCTTTTCCTTCCCCTACTCCATGAATATTAGTCAGTTCTTCTAAGGAGATGGGATATTTTAATGCCATATCCTCTAGAGAAGGATCTTGAAATACTACAAAAGGTGGAACGCCTAACTTTTTGGCTTCTTTTTTTCGCAACTCTTTTAGCATCGCCATTAACGCCTCATCCGCTGTTCCTGATGATTTGGCTGCGGTCACAATAGCCTCATCTTCGGACTCATTGTATTCATGATCTTCTGACATCATGAAAGATTCTGGTTTTTTAATAAAGGCGAGTCCTTTTTTGGTGATTTTTACAATACCGTAAGTTTCAATATCTTTTGTCAACAAACCGTCTACAAGGACTTGGCGTAACAAAGCCATCCAAAACTTTTCATCATGATCGGCACCACTTCCAAAGAAAGACTGTGTATCTGTTTTATGCGCTTTAATCACTGCGTTGACGCGACCAATTAAGGTAAAAACAATTTCTTTGGATTTATAAATATGTTTGGTTTCTTTTACCACTTCAAGCAGTTTGACCACTTCATTCATGGCTTCTACTTTTGTCTTTGGATTCCTAACATTGTCGTCCATATTGCCTCCTTCTCCGGTCTCGTTGTCGTATTCTTCACCAAAATAATGCAATAAGAATTTACGTCTCGACATAGATGTTTCGGCATAGGCCACGACTTCTTGGAGCAATGCAAAACCAATTTCTTGCTCAGCCACTGGTTTACCCGACAAGAACTTTTCTAATTTTTCTACATCTTTATAAGAATAATACGCCAAGCAATGGCCTTCTCCTCCATCTCTACCAGCACGACCTGTTTCTTGATAATAACTTTCTAATGATTTTGGAATATCATGATGAATAACATAACGTACATCCGGTTTGTCAATTCCCATTCCAAAAGCGATAGTGGCCACCACCACATCAACATCTTCCATTAAGAACATATCTTGATGTTTGGCTCTAGTTTTTGCATCTAAACCCGCATGGTAAGGAACGGCACTAATGCCATTTACTTGGAGCACTTCGGCAATGGATTCTACTTTTTTTCGGCTTAAGCAGTAGATGATCCCTGATTTTCCTTTGTGTTGACGAATGAATCGAATAATATCTGACTCTATATTTTTGGTTTTGGTGCGTACTTCATAAAAAAGATTGGGTCTATTAAATGACGCTTTGTAGGTTACCGCATCAGACATATCTAAATTTTTCAGAATGTCTTCTTGTACCTTTGGAGTGGCCGTAGCCGTTAACCCAATTACTGGCACTTCTCCTAATTGTTTTATGATATGTCGTAAATTTCGGTATTCGGGTCTAAAGTCGTGTCCCCATTCTGAAATACAATGTGCCTCATCGATGGCTACAAAAGAGAGCGGAACCTGTTGTAAAAACTGTACATATTCCTCTTTGGTTAAAGACTCTGGCGCCACATATAATAGCTTAGTCACTCCTGAGGTAATGTCTTTCTTAACTTGGGCAATCTCTGTTTTGGTCAATGAAGAATTTAATACATGCGCTACTCCGTTATCAGACGACAAACTTCTTATAGCATCTACTTGATTTTTCATCAAAGCAATCAATGGAGATACTACAATTGCTGTTCCGTCAAGAATTAAAGCAGGCAATTGGTAACAAAGCGATTTACCTCCACCAGTTGGCATAATTACAAAAGTATTCTCTTTATTCAAGAGACTTTTTATGACTTGTTCCTGCAATCCTTTGAATTGACTGAAGCCAAAATACTTTTTTAATTCTTTGTGTATATCAATTTCGTTTGAATTCATTCTTTATTATGTGGTAATTTGTATAAATTTGCAACACTAAAGGTACAAAAATCTTTTGTAGATACAAATTTAAACATTCTGTTTTGATAAGCAACGAAAACCTATTGGCTTTGGCCAAAAAAACTATACTTTCTGAAAGTGAATCTATTGCCAAATTGACCACTTTTTTGGACAATCAGTTCCTTTCAGCCGTACAAAAAATTTATCAATCTAAAGGTCGTGTAGTGATTACTGGCATTGGAAAGAGTGCCATTATTGCTCAGAAAATTGTAGCCTCACTTAACTCAACTGGCACGCCTGCTTTATTCTTGCATGCCTCAGAAGCCATTCATGGCGATTTAGGCATGATACAAGATGAAGATGTGATTATCTGTATTTCTAAAAGCGGGAACAGTCCAGAAATCAAGGTATTGGTTCCCTTGTTAAAACGTTTTGGAAACACCTTAATTGGGATGACCGGTAACATGACATCGTTTTTGGCAAAAGGATCCCATTTTGTATTGAATACCACGGTTGATGCAGAATCTTGTCCAATGAATTTGGCTCCAACAAATAGCACCACAGCACAATTAGTTATGGGCGATGCTCTTACGGTTTGCCTGATGGAAATGAGAGGCTTTCAAGCAGAAGATTTTGCCAAATACCATCCAGGAGGCGCTCTTGGAAAAAAACTTTTATTAAAAGTAAAAGACTTAATTGAACATTCCCTAAAACCTATGGTTAGCCCGGAAACTTCTATCAAAAAAGCGATTTTCGAAATTTCTGAAAAGCGTTTGGGAGTAACCGCTGTTATTGATAATGAAAAAGTAGTAGGCATCATTACTGATGGAGATATCCGAAGAATGCTAAACGACCGCGATAGTATATCGGATGTACTAGCCAAAGATATTATGACCCAAAACCCAAAACAAATCCATTCAGAAGCTATGGCTATTGATGCTTTTAACTTGATGGAAGATTTTTCTATTACCCAATTAATTGTAATTGACAATGGAAGCTATCAAGGGGTTTTGCATTTACATGACATTTTAAAAGAAGGAATTGTATAATGGCAAAGAAAAACCTAAACGAAATGTCGTTCTTAGACCATCTTGAAGAATTAAGATGGGTATTGGTAAGAAGCACAACGGCTATATTGATTATGGCTTTTGTAACTTACTTCATAAGCGATTTCTTGTTCAACGATATTATTTTTGGACCAACACGCCCCAGTTTTTTTACCTATCGCTTTTTTTGCGAGCTTTCCCATCAATTAGGCTTTGTAGATAGCATTTGTATTACCGAACTTCCATTCATCATTCAAAACACCCAAATGGAAGGACAGGTAAACATGTTCGTCTGGATGTGTTTGCTGGCGGGTTTTATCTTGAGTTTCCCTTATATTTTATTTGAAGTATGGAAATTCATTAGTCCTGCATTGTATGATCAAGAAAAAAAAGGAGCTAAATTCTTCATTGGCGTTTCCTCGGTACTTTTCTTTTTGGGGGTTCTTTTTGGTTATTTTGTAATTATCCCAATGTCGGTCAACTTTGTGGCAACCTTTACGGTATCTGATGTCGTTAAAAACCAATTTACTTTGGACTCGTATATAGGACTCGTTAAAACTTCTGTGTTAGCAGGTGGCTTGTTTTTTGAATTACCCATCGTAATTTATTTCTTGACCAAACTAGGCTTAGTTACGCCCGAATTTTTAAGAAAATACTGGAAGTATGCCGTAATCATCATTTTGATAGTTGCTGCCATTGTTACCCCTCCTGATGTAGTGAGTCAAACTATCGTAGCTGTACCGATGCTATTGATTTATGAAGTAAGTATATTAATTTCAAAACTTGTTGTTCGCAACCAAAAGAAACAAAATGGCTGATTTAATTCAAGAATTCAACGACTACCGTTCAAAAATGAACGAAAAATTATTAGCAGATAATAACAAAATCGTGAAACGCATCTTTAATTTAGATACGAATGCTTATGCAGCTGGTGCCTTGGATGTAAAAACCAAAGAACTATTAGGATTGGTTGCTTCGGCTGTTTTACGCTGTGACGACTGCATTAAATATCATTTAGAAACTAGCTACAAAGAAGGTGTTACACACGAAGAAATGATGGAAGCTATGGGAATCGCTACTTTGGTAGGCGGAACCATTGTTGTGCCGCATTTGCGTAGAGCTTACGAATTTTGGGAAGCTTTGGAAGAGCAACACTAGACTTGAAGCTCCTGATTTTCTAAGTTGCTTAGCAACTAAGCTTTCCATGACGTAACTTTTCCCACTTATTAATCAATAAATCTCAGGATCTTAGCAATTCAAACACCATGAAATTAAGAGCAGAAAACCTCATCAAAACGTATAAAGGCCGTAGTGTTGTAAAGGGCATTTCTTTGGAAGTAAACCAAGGACAAATTGTGGGTCTTTTGGGACCTAACGGCGCAGGCAAAACCACCTCTTTTTATATGATTGTAGGATTAGTAAAACCCAACTCTGGCCATATTTATTTGGATGATTTGGATATTACCGAATATCCAATGTACAAACGTGCGCAACAAGGGGTAGGTTATTTAGCACAAGAGGCTTCTGTTTTTAGAAAATTGAGTATTGAAGATAATATTCTGAGTGTTTTGCAATTGACGAATCATACCAAAGAAGAACAAATTGCCAAAATGGAAAACCTAATTGCCGAATTTAGTCTGGAACACATCCGAACCAACCGAGGTGATTTGCTTTCTGGAGGCGAACGAAGAAGAACCGAAATCGCACGTTGTTTAGCGACCGACCCGAAATTCATCTTATTAGACGAACCTTTTGCTGGTGTTGACCCTGTGGCGGTAGAAGATATTCAACGCATCGTGGCACAGTTAAAAAACAAAAACATTGGTATTTTAATTACCGATCATAACGTTCAAGAAACTTTAGCCATTACCGACAAAACCTATTTGATGTTTGAGGGAGGTATCCTAAAAGCAGGAACTCCTGAAGAATTGGTAGAAGATGAAATGGTTAGAAGAGTATACTTGGGGCAAAATTTTGAGTTAAGAAAAACCAAGATTGATTTCAATGCACCAAAATAGGACCAATCAAATAAAGCATTAATTTTCTAAGCGACGTATACCTTTTACAGCGTATTCGCTACTCTACCGTAATAAATTGTAATTGTTGTAAATCGCCATTATAAATATTGACGTCCACATTTTCTGTAATTCCAGGAACGGCAGCTCTTTCGGTAAATTGCCAAAACAACCAATCGTCTTGAATTTCTTCTCGATAAAAATTATAATTGGCGATCCAAAAAAGGTAATCACTAAATTCTTCTTTTAAAAAATCATCATAATATTTCTCCCCCGTGTAAATAATGGGTTTCACTTTATAATGATTTTCGATGGCATGCAACCATCTTCGAAGCCCTTTTTTGAGATTGGTCATCGATTGATTTTTGGGTAATTTTTCAATATCCAACACCGGCGGCAAATCTCCCGTTTTCAACTTAACCGTTTTGATAAATAACTCGGCTTGTTCTAAGGAATTCTCATTAGGACGATAATAATGGTAAGCGCCACGAATCATTTTATTCTTTTTGGCTCCTTCCCAATTGCGTTTGAATCGTCTATCAACCACGTTATTGCCCGCAGTGGCTCTAATAAAGACAAAATGAAGAGGATATTTATTCTCAATAGTATCCACATAAGACCAGCTAATTTCTCCTTGATACTCAGAAACATCAATTCCGACGGTCTTTCCATCATGCTTTTCGAGTACACGCGCATTTCTGGCTTCCGAAAAAACATCCATCTTACTTATTTTATCGGATTTAAAACCCAAATAATAAGCAAAGGCCGTTCTATAATGATAGATTACACTTCCTAGAAAAAGTAGTCCAAGGGCTGCCCAAATCATTTTTTTTAGAGTGGCTAAACCTCGATTGTTTTTTTTAGTCGGACGACGTTTAGGATAGGTTTTTGTAACTTTCCTCATATTGAACCCCCTATTGCTTTATCCATTTATTATTAATCATAGAAAGAAAAACATAAAAAAGAATCACCAAAGGAATCCCTAAAAACTGAAGCGTTACCAATAAGAGCAAAGAAACAATCAAAAAGAAAAAGGTTAATTTATTATCCTTAATAGTCAGCTTTTTTACTTTCAATGAAAACAGAGGAATTTCGGCGTTCAGAATGTAAGCGCTCCCGATACTGATAGCCAAAAGCACTCCATAATTCGACAATAATTCGAACACCATAAAGGAATCGAAATGACGAACAACCAAGGGCAAACTCAGAATAAACAACGCATTGGCTGGAGTGGGTAAGCCAATAAAAGAGTCGGTTTGTCGTGTATCAATGTTAAAATTAGCCAATCGATAGCAAGAACCTAAGGTAACTAAAAACCCTAAAAAAGCCAACGCATATTGACCTGAAAACGGATCGCTAATTTGTAAACCAAAGGCTTCCAACATCATGTAAAACATTGTCAAACCAGGAACTACACCGCTAGTTACCATATCCGCCAAAGAATCCAATTGCAATCCTAATGGACTAGCAACCTGAAAAAGACGCGCAAAGAAACCGTCAAAAAAATCAAGAAAAATTCCTAAACAAACAAAATAAAAAGCCATTTCAAATCGTTGTTGCACCACAAAAGTGATGGCAATACAACCACAAAATAAGTTCAATAGCGTGATAATGTTAGGAATATGTTTTTTGAAAGACATTGGATTTGTTTTAAAAAATTGTTCGAACAAAAGTAAGATAATAAGTGAAAGAGAAGAACGTTTTTCTTAAGAGTTTCTATGGCAATTTTTAAAGAAAACAGAATTCTGTTGAAAGTGAGGACTAAGCTCCCCAAAAAATTCTATTTTTGAAAAAAATATTCATCCTAACTAGCCCCATTGCTTTTGAAAAAGATACTTTCGCTTTTTTTAGTACTCGGTACTTGCTCCTTATACGGCCAAGCGGTTCGCAAATACTCTAATGAGTTTTTAAGCATTGGTGTAGATGCCGCTGCTTTGGGGATGTCGAATACCGCGGTTTCTTTTACTAATGATGTCAATGCAGGCTATTGGAATCCCGCAGGTTTAACCCATCTCCAAGACCACCAAGTAGCCGCTATGCACGCCAATTATTTTGCCAACATTGCGCAATACGACTATTTGGCTTATGCCACACCCATAGACGATAGAAGCAGCTGGGGAATTTCATTGATTCGCTTCGGGGTAGACGACATCTTAAACACTACAGAACTCATAGACAATCAAGGCAATATCGATTATAATCGTATAAAACTATTCTCTACTGCCGATTATGGCTTTACCTTTTCTTATGCTCGAAAACTGCCTGTCCCTGGTTTTCAATATGGAGTTAATGCCAAAGTGGTTCGCCGAATTATTGGAGATTTCGCCAATTCTTGGGGCTTTGGTTTTGATGTAGGGTTGCAGTTCGAACGCAATAATTGGCAGTTTGGTTTACTTATTCGAGACCTAACTACCACTTACAATATCTGGAATATCGACGAAAAAAAATACCAAGCTATCGCCAATGCCATTCCAGGACAAAATCAAGAACTTCCTGAAAGCACCGAAATTACAGCACCAAAAGCACAACTTGGGGTTTCTAAAAAATTCATTTTTCACTACGACTATAGTCTGTTAGCCGCTGCCAACCTGAATATGCGGTTTACCAAAACTAATGACATTATTACCACAGACTTCGTGAGTATTGATCCGGCTCTGGGATTCGAATTGGGCTATACGGATTTGGTTTTTCTGAGAGCAGGTGTTGGGAATTTTCAAAAAGTAACCCAATTAGACGCAAGCGAAAAAACCAATTTTCAACCTAATATTGGATTAGGATTTCAGTACAAAGGGATTCAAATTGATTATGCTTTGACGAATTTAGGTAACCAAGGCGTGGCTTTGTATTCGAATATTTTTTCGGTAAAAGTTGATTTGGGGCAGTTTAGAAGGTAAAATACCTCCAGAAGTGGGAATAAAAACACAAGTAACCGTAGCTAAAACTTAACCGCAAAGATTTACGCAAGGGACGCCAAAATTATAAAACATATAAGTCATCTAAAATTTTGATTGAAGTTCAAAGTATGTTTTTTTAAACCATGTAAGGCAAATAAAGACATTTAAGTTTAGTAAAAATACTTGGCTAAAAGTATAACCACAAAGAAACCAAAGATTTACGCAAAAACACAAAGTTTAAAACGATTAAAACAATTCACCCTCTTTACCTTACCAAACGCAGCTATAACTTAAATATATTTTTCTATACGAATAAGGACAACTCAACATAATGCGCTATTTTTACACCACTTACTAATTTGCTTGTTGTTATGAATTGGATTCCTTCATCTTCTGTGCTAAATAAATTTTCACTATTCGTTGTTATCTTATGGAGTTCATGGACTTCCGCACAACTTTTGCCGCTTTCACCTAAAGCAACCGTGAGTGTATTGACCTGTGCGACGGGGAATGAATCCTATTCTCTTTTCGGGCATACGGCGCTCCGAATTAGCGATCCTAGTCAATCCTTAGATGTAGTCTATAATTACGGCGCATTCGACTTTTTGACTCCTAATTTTGTGGCTAAATTTGCCAAAGGGGATCTTCAATATTTTGTGATCGCGCACTCTTATTTGGACTTTATCAATCAGTACCAATACGAAGGAAGAAGCGTGTATGAACAAAAATTGCGCATATCCACTCCTTTAAAACAGCGCCTTTTTGATCATCTCAACCATACTTTACAATCAGAAGAACGCTTTTACACCTATAAATTCATTGATAAAAACTGTACTACTATGGTAGTCGATTTACTTAACAATGTCCTAGGCGACAAAGTGATTACAAAAGCCAATGCAACTGACGCTACGTATCGCAGTGTTTTGTTTCCTTATTTCGATCATCATTTTTATGAGCAATTGGGTACCAGCATCATCTTTGGCACCAAAGTAGACGAAAAAGCTACCACCTTGTTCCTTCCTTTTGAGTTGTTAGAAAGCCTCAAGGTTACTAAGTTTAAGCAGCAAGATCTCAGCGAACCTGTTGTTTCGCTTTTAACAATAGCTCCCATTACCCCTCATTCTTGGTGGAATAATGCTTATACCTATGGTGCTTTTTTGTTGCTGCTCGTCTTCTGGAACAAAAGAAATGTTACACTGGCATTTTTGACTTTGATGGGAATTTTAGGACTGTTCTTCCTATTTATGGGTTACTACTCTTTACATCCTGAATTAGCTAATAATTATAACGTATTATTATTCAATCCAGTATTGCTTTTATTGGTCTTTTTTGTAATTCAAAAAAATAAAAAAGCCATGCAATGGTTGGCTTATGTTATTTGGGGATGCTTTTTGATATATACCATAATCCTTCTTAACAAAGCTCCTTTTTTATTCTTATTGCCCTTGATTGGAATTACTTATTTTTTGGTCTACAGAATACAACAAGGAACTAAATAGTTGGTTCAGGTGTTGGGTATTGAGTGTTGGGTGTTGGGATTTTGCTAAGAATGCGGTTGAGAAAGCCATGTGCTACGCTTAGCCTATAGAAAAGTTAATAAAAGAAATTTCCGCGCTTTGTGGATTCAACGTATTAACGCTGGAGCTAGATTAGAAGGAATGTCTTATTCACAATTCATGGCGAAAGTTAAAGCTATCGGAATTGAACCGTAAAGTTATTGCAGACTTAGCTATGAATCACCCAGAAGCATTCAAAGCCATACTTAATAAAGTAAAATAAACGTTTTATCAACTCAATTTAGATTACTTACTTATAAAAAAAACCATTTGCTTAGCAAATGGTTTTTAATTACAGTAAACTTGTTTTTACTTACAACACTAAAAGTGGTGCAATAAATCCAAAACTTAAGAGTCCAGTTGTATAATCTTTGACACCGAATGTAGTTTCAGCATACTTAGTAAAATCATATTTCCTAGCCGTATATGCCATATAAAATTTCAAATTCATATCCTTAAAAGGCATATATTGAATGGTTGGAATAAGTCCGTAGCTAGATCCTAATTTTGAAGTAGCCTTTGGATCTGGATTCCCTTTCCAAGAATGATTGCTATTCATAACCGTCAAAAGTAAATTTACTTTTGGTGTCACAAGATATTCTGCACGTAACCAATTTTCAAGATAAACAGCGTCTTGTGCAGCATATTGATATTTACTATTTATGATATTAGAAACAATCCCTTTTCGGTCAATATTTTCTTTGCTGTACTGAAAATCATAATACAGTACAAAGTTTTTTGCTGTGAATTTATTCCCTAAGGCAATGTAATTCATATGCGCATTCTTGGCTTCATTAAAAAAGCTGTAACTATAAGTAGTTTCTAATTTACCTTTAAAAAAACTACTTCTCCAATTGGCTACAAAAGCAAATGGTGTTTTTGAAGCCGTAATTCCAGGTGGAATAGCATTCCCATATTGTTCTTCAAAAGTTTTAGTTCTAGAATTTAGCACTTGAAAAGACAATGAATTTTTGTTATCAGCGAAGGTATGCGCGATACCCGCTCCTACTAAAAAGTTGTCTGAATTCTCAATCATGTCATTGTAGGTAAGAATATCAATAGGATTAAAATCAAATTCATACCCCCCCCAATCGGCACACATTTTACCAAACGTAAAATTAGTTCTTGGTGAGAGATCTACTTTCAAAAAAGCCATATCCACCGAACGACTAATGTTATCTAGATTTCCAGGAACCGGTTCTCTGGTATACCTGTCACGAAATCTAAACGATACCTTATCATGAATTTTCCCTTTAATTTCCAAACGGAGTTGATCATAATTAAACTTTGACCCTGTATGACTTCCATCTAAAAAGCCACTATTTAAAGCCACACGAGTATTAAAAATCACATCAACATCCCTCAGTAAAGATTGTTTCTTTACAGGAATTATTGAACGTAAGGAATCTGGAAACGGAAAAACCCCCTCATTAGTTTGTTTCTCTTGGCCAAAAGTAAGGTTGACGACAAAACACACTACAAGTAATAAAAATATTTTTTTCATAATTATATATTTAAAGAATAAATGCCCCTAATACAAAGCCAACAGCAATAGCAACACCAATTGCTACTACACCAGGCACCATAAAACTATGATTCACAACGTATTTACCTATCTTAGTACTTCCGGTTCTATCAAAGTTGATAGCTGCCAAAAGCGTAGGATATCCAGGCAAAACAAAATCACTGTTTACAGCAGGGAAAATTGCCATTAATGCCCCAGGAGGTAAGCCTAATGCTAATCCTAATGGCATCATGGTTTTAGTTGTTGCCGCTTGGCTAAACATTAATACACCAAGCGCAAAAACTGCTATTGAAAAAGTCCAAGGATGATCTTTTACCACTCCTCCTAAAACCTCTTGAATCAAATCTGCATTATGTCCCATGAACGTTGAGCTCATCCACACCACACCAAAAACAGACACTACTGCAGAGGCCATAGAAGTAAATAAACTCATCTTAGTTACATCAGCAGCACTCGTTTTGGTAATCAACATCATGGCAGCCGAAGCTGACAGAGTCACAACACCAATAATAGTTACCATTGATAAAGAACCATTTTCATTTACCGCTAAAGTTTTGGCTCCTGCTTCAAAATGAGGCACAAGATCTGGGAAAGCACCCGCTATAACGATCAATATTATGGCTATTGAAAAAATAAGAACTGCTGTTTTTGCTCCAGGTTTTAGTTCTTTTTTTTGCGCAACTTCATCACTATCCAAACTAGCGGCAAATTCAGGGTCTTTCATCTTTTCGATAAAAATTGGATCGTTTACCAATTCTACCCCTTTTTTGTAAACCGAAAAACAACCTATTGTTAGTCCAATTAAACAAGCCGGAATACAGATCATCATAATATCCACCAAAGCTCCAGGATACCCCAAAATCACGACTAAGGCCGCAGTTGCTGCGCTCATTGGACTTCCCGTTAAAGCCAAATGTGATGCTATTACCGAAATACTCAATGGTCTTTCGGGACGAATACGCTTTTTGGCTGCCACCTCAGAAATGATCGGCAATAAAGAGTACACAATATGAGCAGTACCTGCAAACAAACAAAGAAAAAACACCGTAAAAGGCGCAATAAACGTAATATTTGAAGGATTGCTCTTAATTATTTTCTCCGCCAATTGCACTAAATAGTCCAATCCACCCGAGGCTTGAAGCGTTGCGGCTGTAGTAACTATAGCCATTATTATCAACATCACGTCTAATGGAGGACTTGTTGGTCTCATATTAAATACTAGTATAAAAATGAGTAACCCCACCATCCCCATCACACCAAGACCTATTCCTTTCATTTGAGATCCAATAAGGATCATGGCCAAAAGAACACTAAATTCTAACCAAAACATAAGCAGCGTTTTTAATTGTTTATTAAAGATTTACCCGTTGATACGCTATTTTTTAACCCCATAGCACCCTTAAGTAGGTACTTGACACCAAATCTTTTTAGTGTTATTGAATAAAAACAGCTTTTGCTATTCAGCTCCCTTTATTCTACTTACCTACTTTTTCCCTTTCATTCTTTCTTTACCTCTCTCTATGGCGCTGTGTGGTTCTTTTTTTTATTTTATATGAACCCTCGTAACTCCTACCCAAAACATGGCATTCAACCTAGCCGTTGGGTGAAATTATTTTTTACCACACTTCAATACCCCAGTGGAGGCTTGAATCCTAGCATTTTTTAGTTTTTAATAGCATCCAATAGACGTTTTACTATTCACATAGCTCATCTATACGAGAAATAGTGCTATTTCTGTTTTTTCTATGTTGACTTGCTATTCATCTATGGTTCTAGCCTGCACTGAGGCATCGTAGTGTGGTTTAGTTTCTATTTTATTTGACTTTCGATCAACAGGTTACTGTTTTGAACACTAGTATTCAAAGAAATTTTGTTGAATTTTAGCTCTATCGGCCGTTTCAGTCAAAGAAAGCATCAATAAAACTCTAGCTTTTTGTGGGTTTAAATCATCCGCCACAACAAATCCTAATTCTGCATCATTTACTTCATTCTCTAAAGTAGTTCTTCCTGAACTTGCTCTAGCAGAACGACATACTAGCACCCCTTTTTTTGCAATATCTGACAAGGCTTTTCCTACTGGTTCTCCAAAGTTTCCATTCCCCATCCCTGCATACACCAATCCTTTTAGACCTGGGATTGTAGCCAAATTAGACACTGTCTCTGGGCTTGCATCAGCATAACCGTATACAATTTCTACTTTTGGAAGCTCGTTTATTTTAGACACATCAAATTTTTTGGAAGGATTTCTTAATGATTGGTAGTAATAGCTTACTTTTCCATCATAGATTAATCCAATCGGACCAAAATTAGTAGATTTGAATGTTTCTAGATTAGTAGTACTTGTTTTCGTAACATCTCTTGCGTCGAAAACTTTTTCATCCATAGCTACAATTACCCCTTTGCCTTGGCTTTTTGGGTTAGCCGCTACCATTACAGCATCCAATAAATTTCGGTTTCCATCTTGACTCATTGCTGTAGACGGGCGCATTGCTCCTACAAGAACTACGGGCTTCTCAGAGTTAACCGTTAGGTCTAAAAAGTAAGCCGTTTCTCCTTGCGTATCCGTTCCATGAGTAACCACTACTGCATCTGCTAAATTTTCCTTAAAAATTTGATTAATTCTTTTGGATAATTTTAGCCAAGTAGCCACATTCATATCTTGGCTTCCAATTTGTGCGATTTGTTCACCTGAAATTTTTCCGTATTTATGAATGTCTGGCACAGCATTTAACAAGTCATCGATAGGAACCTTACCAGCAGTGTATGCTGCTTTGGTTGCCGATTCACCTGACCCAGCAATGGTTCCTCCAGTGGCTAAAATAATAATTCGTGGTGCATTTTTTTCAGTGTTTTTTTGAGCGTTCGCCGTCATAGAGAACGTCAAAATCGTGACATATACAATTGAAAGAATTTTTCTCATCGTTATAAATTTAATTTGTAAAATTTTTAAGGTTGATTAGGCATTAATAAACCTTGGATTAATTAGATTTTCAATAGAATAGATTTCGTCCCATTTTTCTTGAGTAATCAATTTACGTTCTACAACAGCAATTTGGTGAACGCTTTTCCCGGTTTTAAGTGCTTCCCCAGCTATACTTGCACTTTCTTCGTACCCTAGAATTGGATTAAGTTGCGTTACAATTCCAATACTATTCATTACTAAATCATAGCAATGTTTTTCGTTTGCGGTAATTCCAACAATACATTTATCAATTAAAGTATGAATCGCTTTGGTTAAATAATCTAAAGAAGTAAACATGGCAAATGCAATCACTGGTTCCATCACGTTTAATTGCAACTGTCCTGCTTCTGCCGCTAAAGTTACGGTTAAGTCTTGGCCAATAACATAGAAACAAGTTTGATTCACAACTTCTGGGATAACTGGATTTACTTTACCTGGCATAATAGAAGAGCCTGGTTGTCTTGCTGGTAAATTGATTTCGTTAAAACCAGTACGTGGTCCTGAACTTAGTAATCTCAAATCATTACAAATTTTTGACACTTTTACTGCGGTTCTTTTCATGGTACCCATGATTTGCACATAAGCCCCCGTATCAACCGTAGCTTCAATTAAATCAGGTGATAATGACAAAGGAATTCCCACTTCCTTAGCTAAATAACTTACACATAATTCTGGATAACCTTCTGGAGCGTTTACTTTCGTTCCGATGGCCGTAGCCCCCATGTTAATTTCAAGTACTAAACTTTGTGCGTCTTTTAGACGTTTAATATCTTCACTAATTGTAGTTGCATAAGCATGAAACTCTTGCCCTAAAGTCATAGGAACCGCATCCTGTAATTGGGTACGTCCCATTTTTAGTACACTATTAAATTCCTTTCCTTTGGCGGTAAATGCTTTTTCTAGTTCAGCTAGAGAAGCTATAAAGCTTTCCATTTTTAGATATAAAGCAATACGAAATGCTGAAGGGTAGGCATCATTTGTAGATTGAGAGCAATTTACGTGATTGTTAGGATGCAAAAATTGGTATTCTCCTTTTTTATGTCCTAAATATTCTAAACCAATATTGGCTATAACCTCATTAGCATTCATGTTTACAGAGGTTCCAGCACCTCCTTGAATCAAATCACTAACAAACTCTTTGTCAAATTTACCAGCAATTAATTGATCACTACCGTAACAAATAGCCTCTGCTATCTTAGCATCCAATACCCCACAATCTTTATTAGCTAAGGCTGCTGCTTTTTTTACATATCCTAAGGCTTTTATAAATAAAGGTTCTTTTGAGATTGGTATTCCTGTAATATTAAAGTTTTCAACCGCTCTAAACGTTTGAACGCCGTAGTACAAATCATTTGGAATTTCTAGTTCCCCTAAGAAGTCATGTTCTAATCTAGTTGATTTCATATCAAAAATTATTAAGGTTATTTGAATTTAAAGTGTAAAAATATGAAAAATATTGATGAAAATTCATTTTTTAACTAAAATATTAACAATATCGTAAAATTTAAACATATTTTAACTTAAATAGTCAAAACATAATGATTACATTAACATAATTATCTCAAAAAATATTTATATTAGCATCAAACCTACAAAATACTGATTTTATGTCTATTACAAAATAAAACAAAAAAAGCTACTGTTTTATAATAAACACTAGCTTTTTTTGTCTTGGAGTATGAGGCAGAGTAATCGTTGAATAGGCTAATTGTTACAAGTGTAGGCTTAAGATTTAATTTCGTGAGAAGACAGAAGGAAGTAGGCAGAAGACAAAGGTAGAAGTTAGTGAAAAGTAAAAAGTAAAATGTAGGCAGTGGAGAGTGAAAAGTGAAAAGCAATCTAAATTTCTAATACTAAAACCAAATCTTAAAAGAGTGAGATTTTTTACTAACACTAAAGATAGTTAGTTGATCAAAATGAGTACAACATCCACTATTTATTAATCAAATAGCTTACTGCTATAAAAAAAAAAGCATAAAAAAACCCCTTCATCATAAGATGAAGGGGTTCTTTAAAGAAAGGCGGCGACATACTCTCCCACAAATTGCAGTACCATCTGCGCAGGCGGGCTTAACTTCTCTGTTCGGAATGGGAAGAGGTGAGCCCCGCCGC
>NZ_JAPZSU010000021.1 GCF_027531905.1 Flavobacterium sp.
TGAAGCCAAATATTCCAAACAGTCTAAGTCTGTTTTGAATGTGTCAAAAAAATCAATAATACTTTCTCCTTTGAATGATTCCATAACCTTTTTTGTTTTCCGAAATATAAGAAAATATCTTTACAGCTCTATACATTTTTAGCAATGGCTTTGGCAGTCATCGTTTTTCCACAACCTGTTTTGCCATAAAGTAACATTTTATTGGCTACAGGTAAATCATATTGTTCGAGTACTTTTCGAAATTGATACTCCTTTAAAAATTGATGGATTTGTTGTGAAACTGCTTCATTAAAGACAACATCTTCAAGGAGGACATTACTTCGGTCCGTAAAATATAATAAACTCAAAAGGATTGAATTAGAGGTTGTAGGTGCAAAAGTATAAAAAAAACAGCTATCGATTTGGATAGCTGTTTTCATTTTTCTCAATGGATTTATCAATTAAGACCCACACATTTCACACTCATCTGGTCCTGCATTTTTGGCCAATTCAATCATGGCTCTGTATTCTTCAGGAGTCATTTCTACCGTTTCAACTTCAACCGCTTCAAGGGGTCTTGCTTTAGGTTTACTTTCTGGTATTGCCTCTTCTTTTTTATCATTATTCAAAGTGAACTTAATCGCATCTACTGCTGCTTTGGTTCTCAAATAATACATTCCGGTTTTCAATCCTGATTGCCAAGCATAGAAATGCATAGAAGTTAATTTTGAATAATTAGCATCTTGCATAAACAAGTTCAGAGATTGCGATTGATCAATAAAATACCCTCTTTGACGAGACATGTCAATAATATCTTTCATAGACATTTCCCAAACTGTTTTGTACAGATCTTTTAAATCTTGAGGAATGGCGTCAATATTTTGTACAGAACCATTATTTCTCATGATTTCTTGTTTCAACGTTTCATTCCATAAACCACGTTCTACCAAGTCATGCAATAAATGTTTGTTTACTACAATAAACTCACCAGAAAGTACACGTCTTGTATAAATATTAGAAGTGTATGGTTCAAATGCTTCGTTGTTTCCTAAAATTTGAGAAGTAGAAGCTGTTGGCATTGGCGCTACCAGCAAAGAGTTACGCACGCCATTAGCCATTACTTCTTTTCGTAAAGCAGACCAGTCCCATCTTCCTGATAACTCTTCGTCTTTTAATCCCCAAAGATTGTGTTGGAATTCTCCTTGAGAAATTGGAGAACCCTTGAAAGTAGAGTAAGCACCTTCTTCTTTAGCCATTTCCATAGAGGCAGTAACCGCTGCAAAATAAAGGGTTTCAAAAATTTCTTGATTCAATTTCTTTGCTTCGTCGCTTGTAAAAGGCATTCTAAGTAAGATAAAAGCATCGGCTAATCCTTGCACTCCCAATCCTACCGGACGGTGACGAATATTAGAATTTTCGGCTTCTTTTACTGGGTAGTAATTTCTATCAATTACTTTATTTAAATTACGAGTTACTCTCTTAGTTACTTTGAACAATAATTCATGGTCAAACTTTCCGTTTTCAATGAACATTGGTAAAGAAATAGAAGCTAGGTTACATACTGCAATTTCATCTTTTGACGTGTACTCCATAATTTCGGTACACAAGTTTGAAGAGCGAATCGTTCCTAAATTCTTTTGATTCGATTTACGATTAGCCGCGTCTTTATATAACATATAAGGGGTTCCTGTCTCAATTTGAGATTCTAGAATTTTCTCCCACAATTCTCTAGCTTTGATCGTCTTTCTTCCTTTACCTTTGCTTTCATAATCAGTATAAAGGGCTTCAAATTCTTCGCCATATACATCATACAATCCTGGACATTCGTTAGGACACATTAAGGTCCAATGTGCATCTTCTTGCACACGTTTCATGAATAAATCCGAAGTCCACATCGCATAGAATAAGTCTCTTGCACGCATTTCTTCTTTTCCAGTATTTTTTTTCAAATCCAAAAATTCAAAAATATCGGCATGCCAAGTTTCTACATAAACCGCAAAACTTCCTTTACGTTTTCCTCCTCCTTGATCTACATAGCGTGCGGTATCGTTGAATACACGTAACATAGGAACAATCCCGTTTGAGGTACCATTAGTACCGCGAATATAAGAACCTGTAGCTCTCACATTATGAATAGAAAGTCCAATTCCTCCAGCAGATTGTGAAATTTTAGCCGTTTGTTTCAACGTATCGTAAATTCCATCAATACTATCGTCTTGCATCGCCAAAAGGAAACAAGAAGACATTTGAGGTTTTGGTGTTCCTGCATTAAATAAAGTTGGCGTTGCGTGCGTAAAGAATTTTTTAGACATTAAGTCGTAGGTTTCAATAACCGATTCTAAATCGTCTAAATGAATACCCACAGAAACACGCATCAACATGTGTTGCGGACGTTCGACTATCTTTCCATTGATTTTCAATAAATAAGAACGCTCTAATGTTTTAAAACCAAAATAATCATAATTAAAATCACGGTTATAAATGATATGAGAATTCAAGAATTCAGCATTTTCCATGATTACTTTATGTACTTCATCAGAAAGTAAAGGCGCTTTTTGACCATTTCTAGGATTTACATAATGATACATTTCGTTCATGGTTTCTGAGAACGACTTGTTGGTATTTTTATGCAAATTAGAAATAGCAATACGAGCGGCCAATTGTGCATAATCTGGATGCGCAATGGTCATTGAAGCAGCAGTTTCGGCCGCTAAATTATCCAATTCAGAAGTAGAAACGCCGTCATACAAGCCTTCGATTACACGCATGGCTACTTTTACAGCATCTACTAAATCATTCAAACCATAGCATAGTTTTTTAATTCTATCTGTGATTTTGTCGAACATTACTGGCTCTTTGTGGCCATCTCTTTTTACTACGTACATAATTTTTGGTTTTAAAAAACAGCAAATCCCTTTGCTATTTTAGGGTATTTGTAATCATTGAATTGGGAAACTAATCCCTAAAATGTTTTGTTTAATTTGAAGCAAATAATACCTTATCACCATAAAAATTCACGCCCAATATAATGGGCAAAATTTAATAGGCAATAAAAAGAACTAATTACTTCTAATTACTAAACGATACTACTTAACTTTTTAAAAATCAGCGTCGAATGAAATCTTCTGCGCGTCACTGTCTGTGTTCATTACGCCCGCTTTCTGATATTCTGCTACTTTTTTCTCAAAGAAATTGGTTTTTCCTTGTAACGAAATCATATCCATGAAATCAAAAGGATTTGTGGTATTGTATTCTCTTTCGCAACCTAACTCAACCAACAAACGGTCGGTTACGAATTCTAAATATTGTGTCATTAATCCTGCATTCATTCCAATCAAACTAACCGGAAGTGATTCAGTGATAAACTCTCTTTCAATATTTAAAGCGTCAACTAAAATTTCTCTTATACGCTCTTTTGGAACTTTATTAATCAGATGATGATTATGCAAGTGTACTGCAAAATCACAATGAACACCTTCATCACGAGAAATCAACTCATTAGAAAATGTCAATCCTGGCATTAAGCCGCGTTTTTTTAACCAAAAAATAGAACAAAAACTTCCTGAAAAGAAAATTCCTTCAACAGCGGCAAAAGCAATCAATCGCTCTGCAAATGAATCAGATTCAATCCATTTTAACGCCCAATCAGCTTTTTTCTTGATGGCAGGAAATACTTCAATAGCGGTAAATAATTCGTTTTTCTCTGCTTCATCTTTTACATAAGTATCAATCAACAAAGAATAAGTTTCGCTATGAATGTTTTCCATCATAATTTGAAAACCATAGAAAAATTTAGCTTCTGCATATTGCACTTCGTTTACAAAGTTTTCGGCTAAATTTTCATTTACAATGCCATCAGAAGCGGCAAAAAAAGCTAAAATATGTTTGATGAAATACTTTTCATCTCCACTTAGCTTATTATTCCAGTCGTTTAAGTCTTGAGATAAGTCAATTTCTTCAGCCGTCCAAAAACTGGCTTCCATTTTCTTATACCATTCCCAAATATCATGATGCTTGATTGGAAAAATCACGAAACGATTTTTATTTTCTTGTAAAATTGGTTCTAATTGTGACATTTTTATTGTTTCTTTTTTTTTGATTTTTTAAGAGAAATTTAATCCATCTGGGGATTACAAAGATTGTGAAATATTGCGTGTATTAAAAGTCAAACTTATTCACAATCGACTCTAGTTTTTAACAAAGGGCTATTTTCGAAATACTGAAATTTAATTTTACAAATATTTGATTTTTAGTACGTTATGCTTTACAAAAAACAAACAAAGCACGTTAGAATATAGGATTTTAAAACTCCTATGCAAGCAAAAAAAGATATTTTTTGGATTTATTTTTTTAGATCATTTGCTACTTTTTCGAGCTCCATATACCAGTCTTCTCCAAACCTTCTAATGAGTGCTTCCTTAACAAATTTGTACACTGGAACTTCTAATTCTTTTCCAAGTGAGCAAGCATCGTCGCAAATATCCCATTTGTCGTAATTAACCGCAGCAAAATCACTAAAATCTTTTACTCTTATAGGATACAAATGACAAGATACTGGTTTTTTCCAGTCGATTATGCCTTGGTTGTAAGCTTGTTCGATACCGCAAAGCGCTGTTGCACCATCAAAAATAACATACGCACAATCTTTATTGTCGATTAATGGCGTTTCTAAATCCCCATCTGTTCCTTTTAGCCAAGTCCCTTGCGATTCTATAGCCTCTATACCTTGTTTGCGCAAAAAAGGTTTTACTTTAGGATAAATCGTTTCTAGAATTTTAGTTTCTTCAACGCTCAAAGGCGCTCCTGCATCGCCATCAACACAACAAGCACCTTTGCATGCAGATAAATTACAAACAAATTCTTTTTCGAGTATATCTTCTGATACGATGGTTTTTCCTAATTGAAACATGAGGGTGCGCTTATTTTTATTTTTGAGGCAAAGTTAATGAAACTCACGGAGTCTACTGTTTTTTAATCCTTCTTTAACTATTAAACTACTTTAATCCGCAAAAACAGCTTTGATAAAACGATTATCAATAACTACCAAATCGTAAGTAAAACAAAGAGAGGAGCATGTTTTTTTGACGAAAATTATTAAAAAAACACTATTTATTGTATCAAACTACTAAAAATCTATGCAATGTTTTACCTTTGTCCCCAAAAAAAGTATGTTAGAATTCAATTTAAGAGAAATCGCTACTGTAGGAATGGTACTATTTGCCGTGATTGATATTGTCGGTTCTATTCCAATCATCATTAATCTTAGAGCCAAACACGGACATATTGAATCCGAAAAAGCCTCCTTTGTTGCTGGCTTAATCATGATTGTGTTTCTTTTTATAGGAGAAGAATTTTTAAGTTTGATTGGAATTGATGTTCATTCTTTTGCTGTTGCAGGTTCGTTTGTGCTTTTCTTTTTGGCACTCGAAATGATTCTCGGCATTCACTTGTACCGAGACGAAGAAGCAAATTCTGCCTCCATAGTACCTATTGCTTTCCCTTTAATTGCAGGGGCAGGAACCATGACCACATTGTTATCCCTTCGCTCTCAATTTCATACCATCAACATTATTATCGGCATCATTCTAAATATTGTATTGGTTTATTTTGTTTTGAAATCTTCTGGTAAAATCGAAAAAATGTTAGGCAAAAATGGGCTTGGAGTCGTTCGTAAAACTTTTGGCGTTGTCCTTTTGGCTATAGCTGTTAAATTATTTGCAGCTAATGTTAAAGGTTTGTTTGCCTAATATAAAATTTTATAAATTTACTCCCTCGAATACTTTTAATCACCCCATGTTGACCACGAAATATTGGAGGGTTAAATCATAATTTAATAAATCCCATGAAGATCTTTACTACTGTTTTAATTTTTTTAGCTGTTGCTTTAATCGTTTTTAATATTACCTTATTGGACTTTTCAGAGCCTTTCAAAGGTAATAGCGGAGTAGCACTTATTGGTGTTGGAGCCTCTTTTTGTGCTATTTTAATTCTTCTGATTTTTAGAATTTCTAAAAAAATTGAAGAAAAAATGAACGACAGCATCTAAATGTTTGATGTTTTAATTATCGGCGGAGGCGTTTCGGGCGTGTCCTGTGCTTTAGTTTTAGGTTCTGCCAAGAGCAAATCTTTTGTTTCAAACAAAAAAATTGGAATTATTACCCATCAAAAAACCTCTTCGCTACAAGAAGCCTTATTCAATAATGCCTACGGAATTCCTGCTGGAACATTAGGTAGTGATTTGTTAAAACACAGCCTCTCACAATTAGGCACTTCCTATCCTCACATCATTCAAATTCCCGAAGAAAAAGTATTTAAAATTGAAGGTGACTACCCTATTTTTAAAGTTATTACAAACAAGAACACCTATACTACCCGAAACCTTGTTGTAGGTATTGGATCAGCTAACACATTTGCCATCGAAGGCTTGATGCAGTTTGTAGAACCTCATAAAAAAGCCTTACCAGAGAAGCAACGTATACAATTACGAAATATAGATCACAAAGTCTCAGAGGGTGTTTATGTTGTTGGAACACTTGCTGGCTGGAGAAGTCAACTAGCCATTGCGGCCGGAAGTGGTGCAGCTGTTGCAACAGACATTCTTACTTTATGGAATAATGGCGTGCAAACGCATGCTCATGATAGCATTCGTTAATTTCATTTTTTAGTCAAGACTTTTTTGACCATTTCATCTTGTTTCAAGACAATTTGATAAAAATAATCTTCGCCGTATAATTGTCTGGCAAATTCCGCTTTGATGTATTGATTTACCGCTATTTTACTTTTTTCTAATGGAAGTAACAAACCATTTCTTTTAAGGTAATCTTGAAAGAGGTCAAAATACTTCTCAGCATTGTATTGCATTTGAAATTCTTGGAAAGTTAATCCCTTAAACGCTTTTCGATCTTGGTCCAAGACTTCAAAAACAAAATGTCCAACCACTCCAGATTGTTCTAATATTGCTGCATTTTCTTCTTCCTTTTCGGTACTTATTGGCACAAAAACATCAGGAACGATTCCGCCACCGCCATAGACTAATTTGCCTTTTTTGGTTTTAAATTTCAACGTATCAGCAACTTTAATGCTGTCTTTGTGAAACAATTCGCCATTCAAATAACGGTGTTCCGATTCTTTAAAATAATCGGCATTGCCTTTAGCATAAGGCTTTTGTATAGAACGCCCTGAAGGAGTATAATATCTAGCCACGGTCAAACGTACGGCTGAACCGTCTTTAAAATCCATTTCGCGTTGTACTAATCCTTTACCAAAAGAACGACGTCCTACTATGGTTCCTCTATCGTTGTCTTGTATTGCTCCAGCCAGAATTTCGCTTGCGGAAGCACTATTTTCGTTGATTAAAACAAACAATCTGCCCGATTCGAAATTCCCTTTTTCGGTAGCGAAGGTTTTTTCTATCGTTCCGCTTTTACTTTTCGTAAAAACAATCAAGTCGTTATCTTTCAAAAAATGATCGGCTATCTCTATGGCTTCTTCCATATACCCTCCGCCATTATCACGCAAATCCAAGACTAGCGTTTGTGCGCCTTGCTTTTTCAATTTTGTCAATCCTGAATTAAATTCGGCAAAAGTAGTTTCGGCAAAACGGTTAATTTTGATGTAACCTACCGTAGGATTCAACATCAAAGCCACGTCGACACTTTTTAGCGGAATTATAGCTCTTTTTATTTTGATTTTGAGCTTTTGGTGTGTGGTTTTTCTGTAAACCGTCACTTCAATATCAGAGCCAACTGTTCCTTTTAGCTTTGCAAAAAGACTATCACTAGGTAAATGGCGTCCGAATAATTTGGTTTTTCCTGCGTATAATAATCGGTCACCGGCTTGTATTCCTGCTTTTGCCGAAGGGCCATTCGCAACAGGTTTTATAACCGCAACGGTATCTTTGTACATGTAAAAATTGATTCCGATCCCTACAAAATCGCCTTTCATACTCTCGGCAACCTGTGTTTGTACGCTTGGCGGAATATAAACAGAATGAGGATCTAACTTGGCCAAAATATTATCTACGGTCATATTCACAATAGAATCCGTATTGACATCGTCTACATACTCATTATTGATGAAATCAATCAAAGAATTCAACTTTGATTTAGAAGAATTTGAAGCTACTAAACCCGGATTTCTCGAAACATTTAGGTATCCGCCAATAGCCACGCCAAGTGCTAAAGTAGCACTCAACAGTATGGGCAAATATTTGTTTTCGAATTTCATTTAGTCTTCTAAAACAGGAATATGAATGACTTCTACGCCTGCTTTGATTAAAAATTGTATTCCAGAATCATCACGATATCCGTTTTGGTACACGACCCTTTTAATTCCTGATTGATGAATCAACTTACTGCATTCTTTGCAGGGAGAAAGTGTGATGTACAAGCTAGCTCCTTCACAAGATTGTGTGGATCGAGCGACTTTGAGAATGGCGTTCGCTTCTGCATGTAATACATCCCAACGCGTTAATCCTTCGTCGTCTTCGCAACAATTATCAAATCCTGAAGGCGTTCCATTGTAACCATCGGAGATAATCATTCGGTCTTTTACAATGATGGCTCCTACTTGTTTGCGTTTGCAATACGACAACAAGCTCCATTCTTTGGCAATTCGCAAGTAGGCTTTGTCGTATTTATTTAATTTAATTTCGTTCATTTTTATCGTAACCAAAATTCACTTTCAACAATCATTGGAAGCACTACACCGATGACAAAAGAAGACATAACCAAAGTCCAATCTCTTTTTGAAAATCTAAAAACTGTTTGTACAATATAAGACAGTACCAAAACTACAAAAACTACTGCAATCTGCGCCGCTTCAATTCCTAAAGCGAATTCGCAAAGGGGTAATAATTTAGAGTTGGCTGTTCCGCCTAATATGGTTTTGAAATAGTTAGAAAATCCTAAACCGTGAATGATCCCAAAGAACAAAGTGATAAAAAACACCAGATTAATACTCTCTTTTTTACTGGACTTTCCAGCAGTAAACAAATTAAACAAAGCCGTTATCAAAATCGTAATGGGAATCAGCAATTCGACCACGTTTACTTTTATAGCTATAATACCATAAACCGAAAGAAACAAGGCCATCGTATGACCAACTGTAAACAAAGTAACCAATAACAAGATGCGTTTCCAATCGTTAAACGAATACGGAACTGCTAAGGCGATTAAAAATAAAACATGATCATAAGCATGAATATCTAAAACGTGGCGTAAACCGATTTGAAAATAAATCCAAAATTCTGACATAAGAAAATAACTATTTTTTTGATTAAGGGTTTGTAAACTTACGATAATTTTTGAAAAGGAAGAGCGTGAAAATTGTAATACATCGATAAAAAAACAAATAAAAAAATGGATTATTTCTAGAACACTTTCCTACTTTTTTGAATAAATTCGTATCTTTATTTCAAACACAAAAAAACAACTATTATGTCAATTTCAGATTTATTTGATAACGAATTCAAACAACGAAACAAAGGTCATTTTTCAGCTATTGTTCGTGTCGCTTTAGCAGATGGAAATACTACACCAGAAGAGCAAGCTTTTTTGGATAAACTGGCTTCTCGTTTGGAAATATCTACCGAGGAATACCACGAAATTTTGAAAAACCCCTTAAACTACGATATTAATCCGCCTTATTTGTATACGGAGCGTTTAGAAAGATTGTATGACTTGGGTCGTATGGTTCACGTAGATCATCATTTGGGTGATGCACAAGAACATTTATTGGTACGTTTCGGTTTGGCGCTAGGCTTTACCCCAGGAAATGTGGGTTACATTGTCAACAAAGCTTTAAATTTACTTGATAAGAAAGTAGACTTAGACACCTTTGTTTTTGAAATGAAGAATATGAATAAGTAGTCTTTAGTGATTAGTGACTTGTATGTCCTTAATAATTATTTCTTAGTGACATAGCAAAAAATTATTTTAAAACAGAAAACCGGTGACTCTTACAGCTACCGGTTTTTTTATGATTACAACAAAGAAGCGAATTGTTTTTCTTTTAAGCCCTGATCGCAGCGGCATCCTTTTGGGGCGGGGTTCGCCCCAAAAGATATAGCGGAGAGCAGGAACCCGTGTTTACTGAAAATGCCCGATGTTTCGCTCCTATTTATTTTTTGCTTTTGCCATAAATTCTTCGGCTTTTACGACCATATTGTAGCTACCACAAAAGAAGGGTACGCGTTGATGCAACTCGGTTGGCTGGATTTCCATGATGCGACCAAAACCATCTGAGGCTTTGGCACCAGCTTGTTCAGCAAGGAAAGCCATAGGATTGCATTCGTACAACAAACGCAATTTCCCGTTGGGTGCTTTGGAACTGGTTGGGTACAAATAAATTCCGCCTTTGATCATGTTTCGGTGAAAATCGGATACCAAACTTCCGATGTAGCGCGAGGTATAAGGACGATCGCCTTCTTCGAGCTGGCAATACTTGATGTAATCTTTGACTCCTTGTGGGAAATGCACATAATTCCCTTCGTTGATGGAGTAGATTTTTCCATCAGGAGCGTATTTCATGTTGGGATGCGACAAGTAAAAAGTCCCAATAGCAGGATTCAAAGTAAAGCCATTCACACCGTGCCCTGTAGTGTACACCAACATGGTGGAGGTGCCGTAAATTACGTAACCCGCAGCCACTTGGTTGACGCCTGGTTGCAAGAAATCCTCTAAAGTCACTGGTGTACCGATTGGCGTAACACGGCGATAGACAGAGAAAATTGTCCCTACTGACACGTTTACATCAATATTAGAAGAACCATCCAAAGGATCCATTAATACGACATACTTGTTGTTATGACTACTATCCGAGCCTTCGACGGTGATGAAATCGTCGTTTTCTTCGGAGGCGATGCCGCAGACAATCTCTCTGTTGATTAAGGTTTGAATAAAAACTTCATTGGCATAGACGTCTAATTTTTGTTGGTCTTCGCCTTGAATGTTTTGCTCGCCTGCTGCTCCAACAATATCGACTAAACCGGCTTTGTTTACCTTATAATTTACTACTTTGGCCGCCAAACGAATGGAGTTGATGATTCGGGATAATTCGCCCGAGGAATACTGAAATTGGTTTTGTTTTTCGATGATAAATTCACCTAAGGTTTTGTTGCGTTCTTCCATTACGAAATCGTTGTAGTTAATTTGAAGTCACAAATATCGTTTTTTTTGTGAAAATGAATTGATAATTATTTAGATAGTTTAGCACTATTGTATCTTTGCAATAAAATTGACGAAAAAATTGTATTTTTATCTGTTTTTTTGGTCATTTTTAGAATCTAAATATCAAATATTATGATAATTCGAAAAGGTACTTCAGTAGATATGAAGGGTGTTTTGGCACTTATTAAAGAACTTGCCGCTTTTGAAAAAGAACCTGAAGCTGTTGTGATTACCGAGGAGGATTTGATTCGAGATGGTTTTGGCGAAAATCCTTTATTTTCAGTCTTTGTAGCCGAGAAAGAGCAAGAGATTGTTGGGATTGCTTTGTATTATTTTCGCTATTCTACTTGGAAAGGGAAAACCATTCATCTTGAAGATTTGGTCGTCAAAGAAAGTATGCGTGGGACTGGTCTTGGCTCTGCGTTGTACTCGGCCATCATTGCGCAAGGTAAAACTGAAGGGGTAAGAAGAATCGAATGGAATGTCTTGGATTGGAACACGCCTGCTATCGCTTTCTATGAGAATTCGGGAGCCAAAATTTTGAAGGACTGGAACGTGGTACAAATGGATCAAAATGGAATTGATGCATTTTTAGAAAAAAGTAAATAACATTAAAGCAACTCTTTCTGCTCAAATGAACAAAAGCAAAAGATTGTTTTACAATTATAAGTTGATACAATGAAAGTATTTAAATTTGGAGGCGCATCGGTAAAAGATGCCGAGGGTATAAAAAACGTACACCACGTATTAAAAACAGTAGGGTACGACGAAGTATTATTGGTCGTTTCGGCCATGGGCAAAACTACCAATGCTTTGGAAGAAGTTATCAAGAACTATTTTGATAAATCTCCCGAGTTAAATTCTTCGGTACAAGAAGTAAAAAAGTACCATAACCAAATCGTTTTGGATTTGTTCGAAGACAAAAATCATCCGGTTTTTAGTGCGGTCAATTTACTTTTTGCCGAATTAGAATATTTCTTGGCGCACAACAAATCGCCGAATTACAACTTTGTCTACGACCAAGTGGTGAGCTTTGGGGAATTGATTTCGACCACTATTTTGAGTTATTTCATGAATCATATGGAAATCGAAACCCAATGGGTAGATGTACGTAATTTGGTAAAAACCAACTCCAACTATCGCGATGCCGAAGTAGATTGGGAGCAAACCAAGAATAATATCAGCAAAACCATCAAAACGAAAACCTTACACATTACCCAAGGTTTTTTGGGATCGGATGAGAATAACTTTACGACTACTTTAGGAAGAGAAGGCTCGGATTATACTGCGGCTATTTTTGCCTATTGCTTGAATGCTGAAAGCGTAACGATTTGGAAAGACGTTCCTGGCGTGATGAATGCCGACCCAAGGTATTTTGAAAATGCAAGTTTGTTGAACCAAATTTCGTACCGTGAAGCGATTGAATTGGCTTTTTACGGCGCTACGGTAATTCACCCCAAAACCTTACAACCTTTGCAGAAAAAGGAGATTCCTTTGTATGTAAAATCCTTTATAAATCCTTTATTGAAAGGAACTTCAGTTTCAAAAGGAGCCGATTTAGAACCTCAATTGCCTTGCTTTATTGTAAAACGCAACCAGTTGATGATTTCGCTTTCGTCTATTGATTTTTCTTTCATTATGGAGGAAAACATTAGTGAAATCTTTGCCTTGTTCCATAAATACAAAATCAAAGTGAACTTGATTCAAAACTCGGCGATTAGTTTCTCCGTTTGTGTAGAGGACAAGTTTGAAAATTTCAAGGAGCTGAATAGTATTTTATCTAAGAAATTCAAAGTAGAGTTTAACGAAGAGGTCACGTTGTACACCATTCGTCATTTTAACGATCAAGCGGCTAAACTAGTCGAAGAAAATAAGCTAGTCCTGCTCAAACAAGTCAGTCGTGAAACGATGCAAATCATCACCAAAGAGACTTTATAAAAACGAAAAAGACCATTTTGAAATTATTTTAAAATGGTCTTTTTTTTTTATTGAAAAACAGCAGTTGATGGATTACAAATAACGTTGTAATAACTTTTCAATATCTGGACTTGAAGGTCTAGGCGCGTCTTTGTGAAGTATTGTCCCATCTTTGCCAAACAAAACATAACGAGGTATCGAATAAACTTTAATCTCTTTCATTAATAGGTTTTCTTCTGATTTTGTGAGCAAAAAACTATTGTCTTTATTTAAGATGTTAGGATATTTTAGCATTGCTTTTTCGCAAGCTGCTGCACTTTGGTCGATGGATACAAAAACAAAAGCTACATTAGGAAACTTATCCATCAAAGCTTTTTCAGCAGGGAACTCTTCTCTACACGGCTTGCACCAAGAAGCCCAAAAATCGACCAAAACCAATTGCCCTTTGTGCTTATCAATTTTACTTTGCAACACAAATGGCGTGTCCTTAGGTTGTAAATCTAAATTGATAGCATCAAGATATTCTTGGTCTTTACAATGCTTTCGAAATAAATCAATAGATGGCTGTTCTACTTTAGTTATCGATTTTGGGTCATTTAAAGAAAAATCCAAATTCTTAAACAAGAAATAATCTTTGACTTTTTGACTTTGAAAAGTGGTTACTACGAATGTTAACTCCTCAAATAACGTAGCTTTTTGAGTTGATTTAGGTAAAGTTTTGTCAATGTACCTGCCTACTAATGATCGATATTCATCCACAACAAAAAGGGAATCTGCTCCCTTAAAACTCTCTTCTATTGCAGAAATAGTTGCCGGAGCAACAGTTGCTTTTTCAAGTTCATTCGTTTTAATCAAAGACCAATACATCATTTTAAAATACGAATAAAATTCTTTAGAAACTTTTCCTGATTTAAAATTACTTTCTAAGAATTCTTGTTCTTTTTGATACGTTGGGTCAAAATTTTTCAACATCTTATTTATAGAACGAACTCTTTTTAGTTGATTATAATTAGAGAAACTTTCTGCTACCCCATACTTTTCAAAACTTTCATTCACATATTGCGATTCGGTTGCTCTGTACTTGTTGGTTTTACAAGAATATTCTATTAGTCCTTTTTCATTGAAATCAAACTCAATCACTTCATTAGGCAAGGCAAAAATGGGTGTTGCTTTTTTGAAATGCGTACATTTAATAACTGCTGGCTGATTGAGCTTAAACACCAATTCTCGTTCACCAGGACTAAAACCTCTGGGACCAATCAAAAATTTTTCGGAGTAACCAACAAAAGAAATACCATCGTCATTATCGCCAATGAATTTTAAAACGATGTTTTGAGAAAAACAAAGGGAAGTAAGAAACAACAAGACAAATGTGGTTTTAAATGCACTCATAAAAAGCAATTAAAGGTTATTAAAAACTGGCATACATATTGAAAAAAAAAAAAAACATTAGTTAAGGCAACTTTAAAAAATACAAAATGGCAAACATTCGTTATCGAGAGTAATGTATTAGAAAAAAAGTCAAATTAGTCATACAATGTAGCAGTATTCCCCATACAAAACCTTGTTTCAATCTCAAATTTGTACCAAAATATCCCATAATCATTTGTGGAAGAACAAAGAATGGATAGATCAATAGTAAAGAAAAATATATCTTTTCTAAGTTATCAATATGCATCAAACCAAATGCTATTATTGAAACTATCGTTAGGCTTCTTTGTAAACGAATTGAAAACTTGATGTTGTCAATTACAAAAAAATACAGCACTACAACAACCGAAAGTGAAATTCCAACCTTTACCCAAGTAGAAAGTAAAAACAAGGCTTCACTAGTAACCCGAATTCCTAATACCAACAGCAACATAAAAAATACACTCAGACAAATTTCCTTTTTCTTGAAATTCAAAAAAAGACGAAATGTAATTTCTTCCAAAATTGGACCAATTACAACAACATACCAAAAAGAAAAAGTAGCGATCCTGACTCCTGACTTTTGTACAGAATCTATTATGGACGGAAAACCCAAAATAGTTGTAACAAAATAGTCTAATGGTTGGAGCAACAATAAAACAATTAGTAGGATTGCTAAATACATATACCAATAAGACAACAAAAGGTTTTTGATTTTTGCCTTCCAATCGTAAGACTGGTGAATTTCTTGAGATGAGCTAAAAACAGTAAATAAATTGAAAAACATAAAATGGTTTTGAGTATAGAATTACAGATTGATATTGTTGGATTACTACTTTCAATCCTTAGCAAATATATTATTAATTCCCGCAAAACCAAAATCTACCCAATCACTATTCACTAAGGACTAACTACTAATCACTAAGAACTAAGGACTAATTACTAACTACTAATCACTAAGGACTAATCACTAAGGACTAAGGACTATTCACTAAGGACTATTCACTAATTACTAACTCCTATTCACTATTAAATACTACTTTTGAACATTGGACGTTATCGTAACTATGTGGAATAAAATTGTGTTTCTTGGAGTCTTCTTTTGGCTTTCTGGCGTTTACGCGCAAGAAAATCAATCGTCCTATCGCACTAAAAAAATCCGTGTGACTACCGATACCATTTGGTTAGAAAAAACGAGCATCAATCCGAGTTTTTTTAAAATTACGACAGACAAAAAAGAAACGCTTCCCGCCACAAACTACAGCGTTAATTTTGAGAAAGGCTATTTGTTGTTACAATCTCTTTCGACACTTACCGCCGAAGAACTATCGGTTCAGTACCTAAAGTATCCCGATTTTTTAACCAAAACCTACCAAGTGTACTCGGATAGTCTAGTGGTCAACAACGAGGCGCTGAAGGGTACTTTGTATCAAATGGCTGATACAAATCCCAAAAAAGCAACGCCTTTTGATGGGCTCAATACCTCTGGAAGCATCACGCGTGGGGTCACGGTGGGCAATAATCAAAACGCGGTACTCAACTCGAATTTGGACCTACAAATCAGCGGTAAACTCTCCGAAAAAGTCAGTATTAGCGCCTCGATTCAAGACAGTAATATTCCGTTACAAGACGGCGGCTATTCGCAAAGACTGGATCAGTTTGATAATATTTTTATGGAATTGTATAGCAAGGATTGGAGAGTTCGAGGAGGCGATTTGTTTTTAGAAAATCGAACGGCTCAGTTTATGAATTTCAACAAAAAGGTACAAGGTCTTAGTACGCAATTCGATTGGGGCAACACCGAGAAACATACCAAAATCGAAACTGCGGTTGGTTTGGTCAGAGGGCAATATGCCAGAAGTGCATTTACTGGTCAAGAAGGCAATCAAGGGCCTTATAAACTCAAAGGTAACAATGAGGAAGCGTACGTATTGATTGTTTCAGGTTCCGAGCGCGTGTATGTGAATGGCAATTTGCTAAAACGAGGCGAAAACAACGATTATGTGATGGATTACAACGCAGGAGAGTTGGTCTTTACGCCTTTATTCACCATCACTTCCGAAATGCGAATTGTAGTCGAATACCAATTTACAGATCAAAATTACACTCGAATTGTTGGGTATGCGGGTGGAATGCACGAAAACAAAAACTGGCGATTTGGTAGTTATTTGTATTCCGAAAGTGACTTGAAAAACCAACCCGTGCAACAAAGTTTGTCCAAAGAACAAGTCGCCATTTTACAAAATGCAGGCAACGACCCGAGCAAAATGAATGCGCCTTCGGCCTATGAGGATTCGTATTCTGAAAACAAAATTTTGTACGAGAAAAAAAGTGCCAATGGCATCGAATACTTTGAAATTTCCACCAATAGCCAAGCTGTTTTGTACAATGTTCGGTTTAGCAAAATAGGACCAAATCAAGGAAATTATGTCTTAAAAAACTCTGGAGCCATTGGCCGAATTTACGAATACCTAGCACCACTCAACGGTATTTTGCAAGGAGAATATGAGCCTACGATTCCGCTCATTGCTCCCAAAAAAATACAGATTGCCACCTTTTTAGGAAGATACAATCCAAATGAAAAAAGCAGTACTGATTTTGAAATTGGCGTAAGCAACAACGACCAAAATTTGTTCTCGAGTCTTGATGACAATCAAAACAAAGGATTAGCCGCAAAACTCAACACCAAACAACGCTTGTTTACCGGAAAATGGAATTTGGATTTCATAGGCAATTACCAATACATAGCCGAAAGTTTCAAAACCGTAGAACGCTTGTTCAACATCGAATTCAATCGAGATTGGAATTTGGGCACCACAACAGCTGGTAACCAAAGCTTCTGGACCGCAGGAATACAAAGCGAATGGAACCCAAACTACAAAGGAAAACTAAAAGGCAATGCCTCCTATCAACTAGAAAAATTAGATTTTACCGATTCTTTTTCTGGGCAAAAACACCGCATTATGGCACACTTACAGCTTCCGAATTGGCGTTTTCAAAACCAGACTAGTGTGCTCAAAAGTGATAATTTGTTAAGCACTTCTAATTTTATTCGCCAACAAACGCAAGTCCGTTTTCACAAAAAGAAAAATTGGGTGGGCGCTACCTTCCGATTAGAAGACAATCAAGAAAAGATTAAAAGTACACAAGCCTTTACTCGTATCAGTCAGCGTTTTTCAGAGATAGAAGGATTTGTGGGTCGCGGGGACAGCACCAAAGTCTTCGTGGCTTTGGGCTATTTACAAAGAGCCAACGACAGTATTCAAAATGGCTTGTTACAACGCGTCAATCATTCCCAAACCTTTAGCTTAAAATCGAAAGTATTCCAAACCGCCAAAAGCGATTTGTCTGTTTTTGCCAATTATCGTGTCTTAGAATACACCAATAATTTGATCAAAAAAGAGCCTTCACTCAATTCGCGAGTGGTCTACAACGACCGTTTTTGGAACCAATTAGTACAAAGCACCACCGCGTATGAAACCAATTCGGGTTCGATCGCCCAACAAGAATTTACCTTTCTAGAAGTCAATGCGGGTCAAGGTGTATATACTTGGAACGATTATAACGGCAATGGTATTCAAGAATTGCAAGAATTCGAAATCGCTCCCTATCCCGATTTGGCCAAATACATTCGCGTGTTTTTGCCCAACCAGATCTTTGTCAAAACCCATCAAAATAAGTTTTCGCAATCCCTCATCATTAATCCAAACCAATGGCAAAACGAAAAAGGAGTCAAAAAAATAGCTTCCTATTTTTACAACCAAACCTCGTTTATTATGGATCGGAAAATTAAAAACGAAGGCGGTAACTTTGATTTGAATCCGTTTGGAAAGCCACAGGACAATGTCTTGGGACTCAACTCCGTTTTCAGGAACAGTCTGTTTTTCAATCGAGGCAAACAAAAAAACTCGATCACTTATACTTTTTTACTAAACAAATCCAAAAGTTTATTGTCCAATGGTTCGCAAGAAGCCAGCAATGCCTCCCATCAATTGCAATACCAACATTTGTTTCAAAAAAGTTGGCTGTTGAACTTCTTTACCAAAACATTGGCCACTGCCGTTGTTTCCGAAAATTATGTTGAGAAAAATTTTGACATCAAAGGCTATCAAATAGCTCCCAAAATCAGCTATTTGTTTTCTAAAAACGCCAGTTGGGAATTGTTTTATGAATTGCAACACAAAGAAAATCAACTCGCTAAAGCCGAAACCTTGCAACAAAACCGTTTAGGAACCGCCTTTAGTTATGCTCGTAACGCCAAATTCACACTCAACGGCGAACTCTCTATTTATCAAAATAAATTCGATGGCAACGCCCAATCAGCCGTGGGTTTCCAAATGCTCGAAGGCCTACAAACCGGACAAAACTTCACTTGGCGTGTGTTATTGCAAAAAAATATCACTCAGTTTCTCGACATTAATTTCAACTACCAAGGCCGAAAAAGCGAAACCAGCGCAGCCATCCACACCGGCAATGTGCAGTTAAGAGCTTATTTTTAATCAAAATTGAAATAGTATTATTAAAACCGTTAGGTGAAATTCAAAATATAATAAAAAATTAACCACATAGAAACATAGATTTACTTTCAATAATTTAAGAACCTATAGAAATAGCTATATTTTTCACATAGATTGACTATGTGAATAGTAAAACGTCTATTGAGTTCTTTTTAAAAACTAAAAAATTCTATGTTTCTATGTGGTTAAAAATAATTGCAGTCTACGGTTATTATTTAGCAAAAATTAAATAGAAGGAGAGCCAACAAAAGGCTTTTTCAGCCATCAGGGATTCCTGCTATCCACTATATCTCTTGTCTTGTTGTAAGGGCAAGACAAGAGGATGCCGTTCCTATCAGGACTAAAAGGAAAATTGAGGCATTCTTGCTAACAGTAACATTAACATTTTTAGAACTTTATATCTAATTTCCAAAAATAATTAGTAGTTTTAGTATTCCATTAATTTAAAAACCTAAAAACTATGAAAAGAATACTGATTTTATGTTTCTTATTTATCGCGTCCAACACCATTTTCGCACAAGAAACAGCCACGAAAAAGAAAACCACAAAAGCTAAAACAGAAGTTTCCGCTGCCGAAAAAGAAGCCAAACAAAAAGCAGCCAACGAAAAAAGAAAAACAACTATAGCAGCGAAAAAAGAAGCCGAAGCCCAAGCTGCTGAAGCCAAAGCAGCCAAACAACAAGCGGCTAACGAGAAAAGAAAAGCAACCATAGCTGCCAAAAAAGCCGCTGCAGAAAAAGAAACTGCTGAAAAAGAAGCTAAAAAAGCCACAACTGCAGCTAAAGCAGAAAAAAGCAAAGCAGAAAAAACCGTAACTGAAAAAGCTACCAAAGCCAAAAAAACAGCCGAGGTTAAACTCAAAGAAACCACCGAAAAAGCGCCAAAAACACCAGACAAAGTAACGGGTGAATACAATGGAAAAAAAGTATACACAGGCCCAAGAGGCGGAAAATATTACATCAATAAAAACGGAAACAAAACCTATATCGAAAATTAATTTCGGCGTAAAACATAGTGTTTCAAAGGCTTTCTTTAACTAGAAAGCCTTTTTTTATGCAAACAGTTATTAAATTAAACTTTTGGTAATGTTGCCTAAACTTAAAAAAATAAGAATATTGCTACCTTGCCTCTGTATTAATATTTAATTTTGCACACTAAATGACCTTGGATTCTACCTCAAAAACAATACTCATCGCGCCCTTAAATTGGGGATTAGGCCACGCGACCCGCTGTATTCCAATTATAAAAGCCTTGCAAGAAAACAATTTTACGCCCATCATCGCCTCGGATGGCGTGGCGCTCGAATTGTTAAAAAAAGAATTCCCTTACATTCAAACCTTACAACTCCCCTCCTACCAAATAGAATATGCCAAAAATGGCAAAAATTTTAAATGGAAACTCCTGAAAAGCTTGCCAAAAATGTTGGAAGCCATAAAAGATGAAAAGAAATTGGTCAAAAAATGGATCAAAAAATACGAAATCGAAGGCATTATCTCAGACAACCGTTTAGGCGTTTATAGTCCCAAAGTTCCTTCAATTTTTATGACCCATCAATTGAATGTAATGACCGGGAATACGACCTGGTTTACCAGCAAATTACATCAAATCATTATCAAAAAATACACCCAGTGTTGGGTACCAGATGTTGAAGGAACTCCCAACCTTACCGGCAAACTAGGCCATCTAAATGGAAAACATTTTCCTGTACATTACATTGGTCCTTTGAGCCGATTGCACAAAAAAGAAAGTCAAAAAGTCTATGACTTGATGGTAATTCTTTCTGGGCCAGAACCACAAAGGGGAATGCTTGAAAAAAAGTTAACCGAAGAAGTAAAGCGCTTTCAAGGTAAAGTCGTTTTTATAAAAGGAATCATCGAAAAGACACAAGTTAAAGAAACCGTCAGTGCGGTAACCTTTTACAATTTTATGAATACACGCCAGTTAGAACAAACCTTTAACGAAAGTGAATATGTTCTTTGTCGATCAGGCTATACCACGATTATGGATTTGGTCAAACTAGGCAAAAAAGCCTTTTTTATCCCCACTCCAGGACAATACGAACAAGAATATTTGGCGATCAAGCTAGATCAAGAACGTATCGTTCCTTATGCTTCTCAAGATACTTTCAAAATAGAAATGCTGTCCAAAATAGCGGATTACAAAGGACTTTCGGAGATGAATACCCGCATAGATTGGGAACAACTTTTGTCTGTTTTTCAAACAAACAAAAACAAAAAAGACCTATCAGAACATTTAATTTGCAAGAGCAACTTATAGGTTCTTATAGGCCTTATGTGGTTCAAAAAAACAGTTAAAAAAAGCTACTCTAGTCCAGGTAGATCAAATTTTTCGTGTTTGATAATCTTAGCGTGAACCATAAAATAAACCGATTCGGCTACATTGGTACAATGCTCAGAAATGCGTTCTAAATGCTTCACCACCATTACTAAATTCGTCCCAGAAACCACCACTTTCGAATTGGATTTCATTTCACTTATGATTTGATGAACGGTGTCGTCAATTTTGAATTTAATGGCTTTGTTCAGCACAAAAATTTCACCAATTACACTTTCATCTTTGATAGCAAAACAAGCGTTGGTTTTTGCAACAATTTGAACGATTTCCCGAGTCAGTTCCTCGACTTCAAACTTGGCGATCAAATCGTGTTTGTCCTTAATACTCTTGGTTTTTTTGATAATACTTATCGACAAATCGCCAATACGCTCAATCTCATTACTAATTTGCATCGCCGACATGATGAATCGCAAATCAGAAGCTACAGGCTGGTGTAACGCAAAAATGTTTTGACAAATCTCCTCGATTTTTACATCCAATTTATCAATTTTATGCTCCGTTTTTTTGACTTCTTTGCCTTCGATTGGTTCGGACAAAATAGCTTTTACTGCTTCCCCAACTTGTGTTTCCGCCAAAACACCAATCTTGGTGATGATGTCTCTCAATTTTGTTAATTCTATTTCAAAATGTGTCATCCTCTATTTTTTTTAGTTTAAAAAGATTAATCGATGAAACGGTTAAACAACTAACCGACTAAACAATGCAACAATTATCCAAATCTACCCGTAATATAATCTTCCGTTTGTTTTTTCTCTGGTTTGGTAAAAATATCTTTGGTTTTTCCCATTTCGATTAACTCTCCCATATAAAAAAAAGCCGTATGATCACTCGTTCTTGCGGCTTGCTGCATATTGTGGGTCACTATAATTATGGTGTATAGTTCTTTCAATTCGTGTACCAATTCCTCAATTTTAGAAGTAGAAATAGGATCAAGCGCACTCGCTGGCTCATCCATCAAAATAATATCTGGACTCACCGCCAAAGTTCTAGCAATACACAATCGCTGTTGTTGCCCGCCAGAAAGTCCCATGGCCGACTCCGCTAAACGATCTTTTAATTCCTCCCAAATGGCAGCTTTTCGCAAGGAAACCTCCACAATTTCATCCAACTCTGCCTTGTTTTTAATGCCGTTAATTTTAGGACCATACGCCACATTTTCATAAACAGACTTCGGAAAAGGATTTGATTTTTGAAAAACCATTCCAATTTTCTTCCTGATATTGACCACATCTACATCCTTATCATAAATATCGACCCCTTCTACGAGCATTTGTCCCGAAATTTTTACCCCAGGAATCAAGTCATTCATCCTATTAATACACCTCAAAAAAGTCGATTTTCCACAACCCGAAGGCCCTATCAAAGCGGTAACTTTGTTGGCAGGAATTTGCAAAGAAATTTCATCCAAGGCTTTCTTCTCCCCATAATACAACGACAAGTCATTGACCTGTATTTTTATATCTTTCATAATAATTTCTACTTCAAATTTTTAAAATAAGGCATTCAAAATATAAGTTGGGCGTGACCCCATTTGCAAAAGGCTTCCTTCAGCAACCCGTTAGTTTGCGCCTTTCGCAACTGCGGTCGGGCTATACGCAGTACTTCGGTACTTTGCTCCTATCCCTCACGCAAAAGATCATTATGTTAAGGAATAATCATGAATTTAATGCTTCTACCCTGAATTGTTTGGGTTTTACTATTTTAACAGTGTTATTCCAACACAAGCAACTTCTATTTTTGAACCATTTAAGGCATTTAAGGTCATATAAGTTTACTAAACATACCGCTCTTATTATTTATACAACTCATCCCAACTTCAACGAATTAATAGACTTACATTTATAAAATGGTACATTTTCTCAATTCTTATATGACCTTACATGCCTTATATGTTTTTTTTTGCTCGGGTGTTTACCCACACAGTTGAGGGTAGAACCAATTTAATTGCTGAATTTTGATTAACGATTTTTGATTGCTGATGTATAAGATACTGAAAATCATTTAATTTTTTACTCACTTGCTCCAAAATCTAAAATCAAGAATCGTTAATCTTCAATCTAAAATCTCTTATATTATTCCCATTACCCTCACGCAAAATATCATCACCCTTTCGCTCTTCTTCTAATTCTAGATCTTATCAATACTGCTACTAAATTCAACGACAAGGTAAGAATTAATAAAACCAAAGTGGTTGCAAACTGAATCGGCATGGTTTTCTCCACATCCGAAGATTGCGTAGACATAATATAAATATGGTATCCTAAATTCATAAACTGATCACTCAAAGAACCCGGCAACGACGCCAAATAATAAGCCGCACCCGTAAACAAAATCGGCGCTACCTCACCCGCACCCCGACTCACCGCCAAAATAGTTCCTGTCATAATTCCAGAAACTGAACCGGGCAGCACTACATTTTTTATCGTTTCCCATTTTGTAGCACCCAAAGCCAAACTCGCTTCTCGTAATTCTCTTGGAATGGTTTTTAACGCTTCTTCAACCGACACTATAATCACCGGAAGCGTCAACAAAGACATCGTTAAACTCGCCCATAAAATATTAGGTTGCCCCCAACGTAATTCTCCTCCGTTAAAAACACTATCAGCGCCAGTCCCAACAAATTGAATAAAAAAGCCCAATCCAAAAAGCCCAAAAATAATCGAAGGCACCACCGCTAAGGTACGAATGGAAAAACGAACCGCAGCAGCAAATTTTGAATGCTCACTCGCGTATTCTGTCAAATACAAAGCCGTAATCGTTCCAAAAGGTACCGCTGCAATCGACATTACAATTACCAAAATAAACGTTCCAATCAAGGCGGGTAAAATTCCTCCTTCGGTCATTCCATCAGTAGGAAAAGAAGAAATAAACTCCCATGAAAATTTAGATCTTCCCTCATACACTATGATGCCTAAAATAATAAATAGAATAGCGACAATTAAAACAACTGCCAATTGGGTAATCCCAACAACAGCTTTTTCTTTTAAATCTCCTTTTGGGTTGCCTGTACTCAAAAAAGGATGTTGCATTTCGGTTGTAGATGTTTTCATACTTTATTTTCCTTGAAATTTTTTGATCAATTTTCCTTTTACATAAAACTCTGCAATCGCATTCAACCCAAAAGAGAAAATAAAAAGCAGCGATCCTATAAAAAACAAAACACTATAATGCGTTTCTCCGAAAACCGTTTCGGCCATTTCAGAACCAATAGTAGCAGCAAAAGTTCGCACACTCTCAAACGGATTGGCTGATAGCAAAGCAGCATTACCCGTTGCCATCAAAGCAATCATCGTCTCGCCAAATACACGACCAACCCCTAATAACAAGGCGGCGAAGATACCTGGTGTAGCTGCTGGCAACGTCACCAAAAAAGCCGTTTGCGATTTACTAGCGCCTAAGGCCAAACTCGCTTCGATATACGTTTTTGGCACTGCCGAAAGCGCGTCTTCCGAAATAGTATAAATAATTGGTATGGCGGCCAATGCCATCGCTACCCCTCCGACAAAAGCATTCAAACGAGAATCATACCCAAAAACATCTTGAAAAAAAGTAGCCAACACCATTAATGCAAAAAAACCAATCACCACAGACGGAAAAGCGGCTAACATTTCTATAATAGGTTTAATGATTTCTTTTCTTCGTTTGGAAGCAAAACAAGAGGTGTAAATGGCGGCCAAAATGGCTAAAGGCCCAGCTATAAGCATCGCAATAAGAGTCACTTTTAATGTTCCGGCCAATAAAGAAATCAAACCAAAACGAGGATTATCCGAAACGGGAACCCACTCTGTTGACGCAAAAGTACTCCACGTTTTATCGGCTCCTTCTTGATTTGGCGCTGCTTTTTTGGTCACTTCTTCGGTGTCCACTGCTAATTCTTCTACAGGATCACCATACGTTTCCGGCTTTAAATCGGTCGATTCCTCTTCTGTAGGAGACAAATCTTCTACAGGTGCTCCGTAGGTTTCGGGCGCTAAATCCTCAGTGGCTCGGCCATAGGTTTCGGGTTGTGCCACAGTAGTAACTTTTACTTCGGTTGTCTCAACTTTTTTAGTGGTACTAAAAAGAGGCAAGGATTCCTTGAAAACAAAAATAAAAATCAAGAAAATAATAGCAATGGATAAAAAAGCTATACTTGAAATGATTTTTTCGGCTAAAAACTCAGACCATCGGAATTGTTTTTTTAGACTGTCTTTAGTAAACTTAGCATTCGATAAAGGTGTAGCTTCCATGATATGAATTTAGGAATTCGTAGTAAAAAAAAACTTCCTTCGTTAACAAAAAAGAAGGAAGTCTAGCATTGGGTTTATTTTAAAGGATAATATCCAACCTCAACAATTACATTTTGGCCTTCGGCACTCAAAATCCAATCGACGAATTTTTTGGTTTCTCCTGTTGGTTTTTCTCTCAAGTACATAAAAAGGTATCTAGAAATTGGATACGTTTTATTTTTAATTGTAGCTGCCGTTGGTGAAATTCCTTTGCTCTTAGCGTCTCTTTTAACTTTACAATCTTTCACGCCTTCGGCATAAGCAGCGCCACCATACCCGATTCCGAATTTGTCTTTTTTTACTGCATTTACAATTGCTGCTGTTCCTGGTAACGTTTGGCAATAACGAGCAAAATCTGTTTTTACTACATGATCTTTAAAAAACTCAAAAGTTCCTGAACTACTCTCTCTTCCATACAACTGAATTTTTGCGTCAGGTCCGCCTACTTGTTTCCAATTCGTGATTTTTCCAGAAAAAATATCGCCGAGTTGCGCAATTGTTAACTCTTCTACAGGATTGACTTTATTCAAAAAAATAGATAAACCATCTTTAGCACAGGCAATTTGAATACTGTTTTTATTATACTTTGTCTTCATTTTCTCTAACTCTTCCTGGCTTATAGGTCGGCTAGAATTTGCAATCATAGTTGAGCCATTAATCAAAGCTGCAATACCAACACCCGATCCTCCACCGGTAACTTGAACAAAAATACCTGGATTTTTTCTCATAAATACTTCGGCCCATTTTTGAGATAAAATGACCATAGTATCTGATCCTTTTACGGTGATTTTGGAAGCAGTCGTAAACGAAAAACCAATCATCATAACAGTCACTACTACAACTGCTAATTTTGTTTTATACATTTTTTAAAGTTTATTTAATTCTAAGGGAAAGTAAGGGGTGAATGTTAAGCGTGTGTTAAGTCAATGTTATTCAATCTTTATGCTTTGATTGAAATTGTCATTACAATGTGAAATAAAAAGGGTTCTACACTGAATTGTGTGGTTTTTACTATTTTAATAATGTTATTACAACACAAGAAACTTCTATTTTTAAACCATTTAAGGCATTTAAGGCCATATAAGTTTGATAAACATACCGCCCTTATTTCTTACACAACTCACACCTACTCCGATGAATTAATAGACTTACATTTTAAAATGGAACATTTTCTTAATTCTTAAATGACCTTACATGCCTTATATGGTTGTCTTTTTTTTTGTGTGTTTACCCACACAGTTGAGGGTAGAACCATAAAAAGAGACCAAAAATCGTGGTCTCTCTTTAGAATCTATCTATTTCAATGATTTAGAAATTAAACTGCGCTTGTAAACGCAATAAATTTCCTCTTTGTCTGTTGTTTCTTAGTACACTATCCTCGAATGTTCTGTCTGAAATAACCCATTCAGCAACAAATTCGAAAGCTTTGAAAGGCTGCCATTCAAATCCTAATTCATAATCTCTCACGATATAACTGCGTGCATCCCTTTCAAATTTCTTTCCTCCATCATAATATTGAAATTTAACAAAAGGGAGCACTATTTGTTTTCTAGGCAAATCCCACTTATAATTTAAAGTAATGTAACCTCCCTCTAAATCCGACACCTGAACAGAATTAGTTACTTTGTCATATCGAGGTCCTCTACCAATATTGTACTCGGTTTGGATTCCGAATGGTTTTGGATACAAAACAAAAGTAGCTCCAATTCGCTGATCTGTAGTCTGTAGTTTGTTTGGAGTAGTCACTCCTGTTGACAATTCTGATGTAAATGCCCATTTACCAGTATAAGCCTGTAATCCTGGTTCGATAATTTGATTACCAATAATGAATGGATATGTAATTCTAGAAATTACATGCAAATTTCTGTTGCCTTCGGATCTGTTTGCCGTTTGTCCATTGTATGCTCCGAAAGCAAACACACCATAATCTCCAGAACCTTTATAACCATCTCTTACCAACATCGCAAAACGTTCTCTAATTTCCGCAGGTGCCCAATAGAAAAACACTCCCAAATCACGCTCATTAGCTGCCGCACTGTTAATCGCATCATTACGGTCTAATGATAGACGATTTTGACTTGACTGCATGTTTTCAAAACCATAAGGAATTTTACTTTGTCCCACTCTGAAACGATATTCTCTTTTCTTATCAATAGACAAATCAAAATAAGCATCCCGCAATTGTACAAAATGATTCATTCCTGAACTAGGTGAACTAGCAAAATCAGGCTGTATATATACAAATACATTTGGATGAACTTGCCCGGAAAATATAATACGGGCACGTCGTATAAAAAAACCATTATTCGCTTTTGCATCTGGAGCCGTGGAGGTAGTTCCCCAAGACCTGTCACATTGCTCGCAAGAAACTTTATCATTGGTAGAGAGTAAACCATTGTAACGCACTTGTACATATCCTCTTATCCCTAAGTTGTTGTACCATTGCTCTTTAGTAGTATTATCTTTTTCTTCAGCGATTTTTGCTTTGTTTATAGAATCTAAAACATGCATTACCGCTTTTGTGATTTCGTCTTTCTTTACTTCTTGAGCACTTGTTACAAAATAACCTAATGATAACATGGCCACCAAAATTTTTCTCATCTTTTCCTGTATGAATTATTCGGGTGCAAAAGTCTAGGTGCAATGTTAATATAACGTTAGTAATATGTTATCATGACAACAAATTATCATTAAATATTCAAAACAATCTTTCACTACTAGTTTTTAAGTACTAAATTGTACTATTTTTTGTTTTTATTCATTGTTAAGTAATTGTAAATTAATTATTTACAACACACCTCTAAAATTAAACAGTTTATAAAAAACAATTCTATTTGGTGATATACAACAAGGAAAACTTATAGCCACAAGGACTCAAGCAAGCCTTACTAAGCTAATTTATTAAGTGTTTTATTAAATTTTGGAAAATTAGGCAAGTCCTACAACATTACCTTTTTAGACAAAAAGCGGATTATTAATCCTCTTGAGAAGTTATTTGGCTTACTTTTTTATCCTTTGCTTTTTCTAATGTAAAAGAAAATTCAGAACCAATGCCAAATTCACTTTCCACATAAATTTTTTCTTTATGGGCTTCGATAATATGTTTTACTATAGAAAGGCCTAAACCAGATCCTCCTTCTGAACGAGCGCCACTTTTGTCCACACGATAAAAACGCTCAAAAAGTCGGGGTACGTTTTGTTGTTCTATTCCTTCGCCATTATCTGTAACCCGAATTAAGACTTTTTTATTCGTCAAATTAACAATGGTGACTTCGGTATTTCCACCTTCTCTACCATATTTAATTGAATTCACGATAAGATTTTCGATTACTTGTTGAATTTTATCTTTATCCCCATGCACATAAACCGACTGAAGATTACTGCTCTCAAAACCTAGCGAAATTTTCTTTTTATCGGCTTTCATTTCTAACAAATCAAATACATTTTGAATGAGATCTACAATATCAAAATTAGAAAATTCCAGATTCAAATCACCGGATTCTAGCTTTGTAATCATATCTAAATCTTCAACAATATAAATCAATCGTTCTACTCCTTTTTCGGCACGTTTCAAATATTTCTTTCGAACAGATTTATCATCCATGGCGCCATCTACCAAAGTAGACAAATAGCCTTGCACCGTAAATAATGGCGTTTTTAACTCATGAGAAACGTTACCTAAAAATTCACGTCGATAGGCTTCACGAACCTGCAACATCTCGATTTCTAATTTTTTATCGGTGGCGAATTTCTTCACTTCGCGCGTCAACGTTTCCATATCAGTAGTGATGGGCTGATTGATGAACGAACTGGATTCTAAAAGGGCTACGTCATCATATATTTTTTTAACTCTTCGATAAATAAAACGTTCTACACGATATTGAATCACTAAGAAAGAAAAAATATAAGTTCCTACGAAAGCAATTAATGCATAAGAAAGAATGATTTGAGAAGGAGGTTTAAAAAAAGCTTGTTGCAGAATAGCCGAAGATAAAGCCACAAAAATGCTGACGTACAAAGCGGATTTTATGGCAAATTTATAGGTCTTTTTAAAGTTGATTTTTACCATGGGATTCAATTCCAATTTGTTACTTTTTAGGATTAAAAATATATTTTGAACGCTTAGTTTCTTTTTTATAAGACAAAAATCACAAATTATAACCAATAATTTGGTGTCAATTTGTGATTTTATTTTAAAATTTCGAATACGCTTCTGTAAAAGGACAGAAGCATTTATAGGTAGTTATACTTCAAATTTATACCCTACCCCTTTGATGGTTTTGAACAAGTCTTCACCAATTTTTTCTCTTAATTTGCGAATGTGTACATCGATGGTTCTTCCACCAACCACTACTTCATTTCCCCAAACTTTATCAAGAATCTCATCTCTTTTAAAGACTTTTCCAGGTTTTGAAGCTAGCAAATAAAACAATTCAAACTCTTTTCGTGGTAAGGCAATTTCGATATTGTCTTTTATAATTTTGTATTCTTCACGATTGATTTCGATTCCTCCAACATTAAGGGTTTCACTATTCTGGGTTTCTTCTTTTAATCTACGCAGTAATGCTTTGACTTTACTTACCAATAATTTAGGCTTAATTGGTTTTGTGATATAATCATCAGCACCGGCATCAAAACCAGCTACTTGGGAGTAATCTTCGCTTCTGGCGGTCAAAAAAGTGATGATCACATTGTTCAATTCAGGGATTTTACGAATATGTTCACAGGCTTCCATTCCGTCCATTTCTGGCATCATAACATCCATAATAATCAAATCTGGCAATTCTTTTTTGGCTTTGGTAACCGCTTCTTTTCCATTGCTGGCAGTTACAATTTGATAGCCTTCTTGAGAAAGATTGTAGCCTACAATTTCCAAAATATCTGGTTCATCATCAACCAATAAAATCTTTGTGCTTCTTTTTTTCATAAAAAATGGTGCAAAATCTATTAAAACAAATCAAATTTAGGCTTTTATTACTACAAATTCACAAAAACCATCGTAAATGTAGTTATAAAGAAATCATTTGTAAAAACAGAATTCGAGGACTTAACTTTAATTTAATATGTTAACATTTGCATAATGATAATAAAATACAATGTTAATATTGAAATAACATCGGGTTTAAAGCATGGTTGTTAATTTGCGCCAACAAACAAAGACAACAAATGAAATTAAAATTTTTAATCCTCACCTTATTTATTAGTGTACTTGGATTTTCTCAAAACAAAGGAACAATTACAGGAATCTTATCCGATAAAGATTCTAACAATCAACCCTTACCATTTGCAAATGTAACTTTAAAAGGAACAAAAATTGGCGTAAATACTGACATTGATGGTAAATACACCATTAGTACTACTTCTGGAAATTATGTTATACAATTTAGTTTCGTAGGTTACGAAACGATAGAAGTTCCAGTTACTGTTAAAGCAAATGAAACAGTAACAATAAACAAATCTATTGGTTCAGGAAGTTACAAACTACAAGATGTAGTTGTAAAAGCTACTGCTCCAAATAGAGAAAAAGAAACTGCTATTTTATTAGATCAAAAAAATGCAGTGGTTTTTAAACAAAGTATTGGAGCGCAAGAAATGGCAAGAAAAGGAGTAAGTGATGTAGAAGAAGGCTTGACCAAAATTACTGGTATTACCAAAGTAGAATCTAGAGGTTTATTCGTAAGAGGTTTAGAAGAGCGCTATAACAACTTGCTTATAAACGAACTACAAGCTCCATCCAACAGCCCTTTTACTAAAATCATTCCTTTGGATTTATTCCCTACAGATATCGTAGGAGTTTTGAATGTATACAAAACATTCAATCCGAACATACCTGGAGATTTTGCTGGAGCAACAGTAAATATCGAAACGGTTCAAGCCAAAAGTATCACTAAACTTTCTATTGGTACTAGTTTTACAACTGATAATAATGGATCTGACTTTTTGATTCACAGCGATGCCAACAATACACAAGGATTTTTTGGATTAAACGGTAGAGACCGTCAATTAAGTCCATTATATGGTAATGTTCCTGCAAGTAAAGTACTAACCCCTGATGAGTACAATGCAACTTACAAAAACAATACTTGGAATGTTGACAAAACCTCTAGCCCATTAAATACAAGTATCGGTTTAATTCACTCAGAAAAATTCAACCTAGACAATGGTGACAAAATCAACTATACTTTTTCTATCAATGGCGATAACAAATTTATTATCAGAAAAGGGGTTGACCGTACTTTCATTTTAGGAGGCGGTGACTATGACAACAATTTTCAAAAAGAAAGCTACAGTTACCAAACAAACGCCTCTGCATTGGCAGCTGTTAACTATAAAGCCAAACGTTTTGATGTTGCACTAAATTCATTTTACTTGCGCTCAACTGACAGCAAAATTATTGACCAATTGGGATATACCAACAACCAATCAAGTAATCCAAACATCTTGATTCGAACCAACCAGTTTGACCAGTCAGATTACTTAAACACCCAATTGATAGGAAATGTAAAACTTACATCAGACGAAAAACATACCTTAAAATTTGGAGGATCTTTTGTGAAAACCGGTTACGAACAACCTGATCGTAAATTTATTATTGGAGAAAAAGTTTCACCAACAGAGATAGAAACTCGCTATGGTGGTAACCATTTGAACAAACAGTATTTAGACATCAATGGCAACTACTATTTTTCAGGATTGCTGGAATATAATTATAAATTTGATGAAAAAGAAAATGGCAAATCAAACCGTTTAACTGTAGGATACAATGTTTTTGAAAATGATTTAAAATCAACTTATAGAACATTTGCATCACGCGGCTTGAATAAAAGTTATATCGCACCTATAAATTCAATCAACTCACTAATAGTTGATGATATCAACAACGGAATAATCTTTGAAAGAGAAGAATCAAATACAGACTATAAAAACAAATTAAATCAAATTGTTAATAGTGGTTACATAAACTACTTGCATAATTTTAATGAAAAATTAGAAATTAATGCAGGTATCCGTATTGAAAGTTCAATAAGAACTTCAAAATATAGAAATCAAGGAGCTACTTCTTTTACAAGACCTTATGATGTATTAACATTTGAAAAGCTTGATTTTCTACCTGTCTTAAATTCAAAATACGCATTAAATGACACTAGCAATCTACGCTTTAATGCCTCAAAAACAATCACAAGACCGGTAACGATGGAAGTATTACCAATAACTTACATTAGTCCAGATGGAAAATCTACAAACGGAAATGCTTCTTTAAAAGACACAGACAATTATAATGTAGACTTTAAATACGAATTGTTTCCGAAAAACAACGAATTAATTGCATTAGGTTTATTTGCTAAACAAATTCAAAATCCAATTGAAAGAATTTTTATAGCAAGTGCTGGTGGAAGTGGCCAACAAATTACTTACAAAAATTCAAAAGACGCTTTTTTATATGGAGCTGAAATCGAATTGTTATTACAACTTGAAAGAATTTCTCCAACTTTATCTAACTTTTCATTTGGTCTAAATACTTCGTTAATGAAAACAAAAGTAAATGTTGAATTTGGATCTAGTTCTATAGAGAACAAACCAAACAGAAAATTACAAGGAGCTTCGGAATGGATTATCAATTCAGATTTGAAATATGATTTTGAGTTTAATGAAGTAATGAAAAACTCTATTTCATTAGTATATGGTGTATTTGGTCCTAGAATTTTTGCAGTAGGTTCAGCAGGAATGGATCACATTTACGAGAAACCATTTCACAAATTAGATTTAGTTTGGTCTAGTAAATTAACCAAAAACATTGATGCTAAACTTGCCATCGACAACCTATTAAATCCATTGTACAAAATGGAACTAGGAAATGAGAATCGATTTACCATAAACGAAAACTCATTACTACTAGAGAGTTTCAAAAAAGGAAGAGGATTTTCATTAAATCTTTCTTATACCTTCTAAAAACCAAAGCTACCTATACGGGTAGCTTTTTTTTTGAAAAACGAAGAACCAAAAGAGAAAAAGACTTTACATAAAATTTACCTAAAGTTCAAATTTTAGCAATGGTATTATAATGTTGCGTTAACTTCCCTCTTAGAAGTAGTAGTTACATTTGTATCAAATAATCACAACAAACAAATAGTAAAAAAATGAAAAAATTAGTTTTAAGCTTATCAATCGTAGCTTTATTTTTAGGTAGTTGTTCATCTGATAATGAAGAGATCACAACAGATCCTATCCCTACAGGAACAATTTCGGGAGAGATAACAACTGCTAAATCTTACCCAAAAGGAAATTATACTATACAAGGAACTGTAAAAGTAAAAAACGGTGGATCCTTAACTATTGAAGCTGGATCAGTAATTACAGCAGTTTTAACAGACGGATCTGATGCTTTATTGGTAGAAAACGGAGGTAAGTTATTCTTAAATGGAACAGCTGCTTTACCAATCATATTTACTGAAGCTTCTAAAACTCCAGGATCTTGGGGAGGAATTATCATGTTCGGAGATGCTCCAATCGTGGGTGCAAATGGAGTTACGACTGCTACTTCTGAAGACGGAAACAACTTATCTTACGGAGGAACAAATGCTGCTCACAATGGTGGTTCTTTGAAATATGTAAGAGTAGAATATGCTGGGAAAAAATTAACTGACAATACTAGTGAAATGAATGGATTCTCTTTCTATTCAGTAGGATCAGGAACAGTATTAGAAAACTTAGTAGCTTACAAAGGAGCTGATGATGGTTTTGAATTTTATGGTGGAACTGTTAGTGCTAAAAACTTGATTTCTTACGGTAACTTTGATGATTCTTTCGACTGGCAAGATGGTTGGAGAGGTGATGCAAATACTAACTGGTTGGCTTACCAAGTTGCTACTGGAAACTATGGAATGGAAATTGAAGCAAAATCTGTAAACAATGCTTTCGGACCAAAAGTAAGCAACATTACTTTAACTAGAGCTTCTGGAACTGTAACTGAAGGAGGTTCTTCTGCTGCTGAGTATGATGCTATCCAATTCAAAAAAGAAGGAAATGGCGAATATACAAACGTTGTGATCTCAGGATATACTACTGGTACTACAGCTCTTCCAGCTACAGCAGTGAGAATTCAAGATAAAGCAACATTTGACAACCAAGTAACTGGTGGTAAAATCAAAATGTTGAATGTAAAAATCAATGACGGTACTTCTCAGTTTGCTGGAGTAGGAACTACTTTTACAGTAGCTTTCCCAACAGGAAACTACACTACAAGTACTACAGCTACTGGTGCTACTTTAACTCCTGGTGCATGGGCAATTGTTGATGGTGTTAGCTTGATCAAATAATTTAAGGTTTCTTTTTTTATACTTCACAAAATGCCTTTCGAAAATGAAAGGCATTTTTTTATTTATTTGAATCAATTTTTATATCTTTACTATTAAATTTAAGCTAATGGTAAAAAACTACTCTTATATTATACTCTTATTGGTCTTGTTTTTTTCTGTGAGCGTTTCAGCTCAAGAAGCCAAACAACAACCAAAGGCACAAGAAAACACTTCAATTGAAGGGTTGAGCTTGTATCCAAATCCTGTGAGTAATGGTAAAGTATATATTTCTACCAAAGAGGATTTAGAAAAAGAAATCACCATTTTTGATGTTTTAGGTAAAAAAGTGCTTCAAACCCAATTAAGCTCTCGAGAACTTAATGTTTCTGCACTACCTCCTGGAGTATACATTATAAAAATAAATGAAAATCAAGCTACCGCTACACGAAAACTAATTATTAGGTAATCCTAAATACACTGCGCTAAAGCTCCAATTCAGTTGGGGCTTTTTTTTATTCCATTTTTAATATCAACTCAAAAAAGAGCAAAAAAGTATACCTTTGCAAAAAACATACTGCATTGGTCTCAAATTCTGATCTTTTTTCGATATCCAACCAAAAGCAATTTGAAAAAATTGCTTTAAAAACGTTTCGTTACCAATACGAAAACAACTTGGTTTATCAAGAATTTTGTGATTTACTACATACTAATGTGCAAAAGGTAAAAACATTGCAACAAATTCCGTTTTTACCCATTCAGTTTTTCAAAAGTCATACGGTTGTGAGCAATAACGAAGCTCCTCAAGCTATTTTTACAAGCAGTGGAACTACAGGTATGGCCACCAGCCAACACTTTGTTACTGATGTTTCCCTTTACGAAGAAAGTTATCGTAGAGGATTTTCTCAATTTTATGGCAACATTGAAAATTATGTCGTTTTAGCGCTTTTACCTTCTTATTTAGAACGCGAAGGCTCCTCTTTGATTTATATGGTCGAAGATTTGATTCAGTTATCCAATCAACCCGAAAGTGGCTTTTACCTCAATAATCACGAGGAACTAATCAAAAAGATGATAGAGCTGAATCAAGCTGAAAAAAACATACTACTGATTGGTGTTACCTATGCATTGCTCGATTTAATAGAATATGCGAAATCAATTGCATTCCCCCTTTGGGGGTTAGGGGGCTCCACCATCATTATGGAAACGGGCGGTATGAAAGGCAAACGCAAAGAAATGATACGCGAAGAATTACACCAACAGTTATGCGCTGGTTTTGGAGTTTCTAGCATTCATTCAGAATACGGGATGACCGAATTACTCTCACAGGCGTATTCACTTGGAGAAGGCATATTTGAATGCCCTTCTTGGATGCAAATACTCATTCGAGATACCGAAGATCCTTTAAGCTATATAACCAACGGAAAGACTGGAGGAATCAACGTAATTGATTTGGCCAATCGCAATTCCTGCTCTTTTATTGCTACTCAAGATTTGGGTAAAAAATACGCTAACGGTACTTTTGAAGTGTTAGGTCGTTTTGACAACTCAGATATTCGTGGGTGTAATTTGATGGTGGTTTAATTCTTTTTTTATGAAAAAAATATTGATGTTATTTTTTTGCTTTCCACTATTGGTTGCTGCTCAATTACAAATAAAAATCAACACAATTACTACTGATAACAGTGATAAAAACCATAGAAAATTCAACATTGAATATACTTTAGAAAACACTAGTGATAAAGAAATTGCTTTTTTCTTTACTCCAAATCATTTCAATTCTGCTCACCGTGGATCCTTGCAAACAGCAATGTTATTTAAAATATTTCAAAATGACACATTAATTCCAGCCGACGGAATGCTATCGAATTCAAAAAATGATTACTCGAAACTCTCGAATGTATTAGATGTTGAGGAAAGAATTAAAGTTTTGGATAAAATGAAAGCAGATGAACTAAACATCACTTTGGACTCACTCCGCTCCTATCGAAAAAGAATAACTAGTGATCCTGATTTTTTTCAAAAAGAATCTAGCAAAAAATTAATGAGTAGCATAATTAGGCTGCCTTCAAAATCACACAAAACGTACCATCAAATTCTTTATTGGAACAAAAAAAGATACTTTAAAACCGATGATAACGAATATTATTTAGGAGAAACAAGTCCCTTTTTTATTGAACTTTGCTTAGTTGCACTTAAAGAAGAATTGAGTTTTAAATTAAGTCCAGAAGACTTCAAAACCATAAAAAATAATCCTTCTTTCATCAAAGGCTATTTTACATCCAACAAAACTCTCATCGATTTGTCAAAATAAAAAAGTCCACAATAAAAATTGCAGACTTTTGAATGTATAAATTTCGGGTGTTACACCACTCTAATTACAAAATAATTTTTCTTACCACTTTGCAACAAGACGAATCTATCGTTGATTAAATCATTGGCTGTCAACACAAAATCTTCTTTTACTTTTTCTCTATTTACAGAAATAGAATTGGCTGTCAAAGCTCTTCTCGCTTCTCCATTCGATTTAAAGAAACCTGTTTTTTCATTTAAAACTGTAATGATATCCAAGCCAGCTTCCACTTCATTTTTGGCAATTTCTGCCTGAGGAACACCATCAAAAACTTCTAAGAATGTGGCTTCATCTAATTGTTTCAAATCATCAGCCGTAGCATTTCCAAACAAAATTCCAGAAGCTTTAATCGCATTTTCTAAATCTTCCTTAGAATGTACCATAATCGTGATTTCCTCGGCTAATTTCTTTTGTAATAAACGCAAATGCGGTGCTTCTCTATGTTGCAACGTCAACTCCTCGATGGCTTCTTTAGTCAAAAATGTAAAAATTTTGATGTATTTCTCAGCGTCAACATCAGAAGTATTCAACCAATATTGGTAGAATTTATATGGAGAAGTTCTAGCGGCATCCAACCAGATATTTCCTCCTTCGGATTTTCCAAACTTAGTTCCATCAGCTTTAGTAATCAAAGGACAAGTTAGAGCATAAGCTTTCCCTCCTTCTTTTCTACGAACCAATTCGGTTCCTGTGGTAATATTTCCCCATTGGTCACTTCCTCCCATTTGTAGGGTACAACCTTTGGCTTTGTATAAATGCAAGAAATCATAGCCTTGCACCAACTGATAGGTAAACTCCGTGAAAGACATTCCCTCGGCTGCTTCTGAGGACAAACGTTTCTTTACCGAATCTTTCGCCATCATATAATTCACTGTAATATGCTTTCCGATATCGCGAATGAAATCCAGAAACGAAAATTCTTTCATCCAGTCATAGTTGTTCACCAATTCGGCAGCATTATCAGCATTCGAAGTGAAATCTAAGAAACGAGCCAATTGACCTTTTATCGCTTCTTGATTATGACGTAAAGTAGCTTCGTCTAATAAATTTCTCTCATTTGATTTCCCAGATGGGTCTCCAATCATTCCAGTGGCACCACCAACCAAAGCCAATGGTTTATGTCCAGCTAACTGAAAATGTTTCAATAGCATCACGCCTACCAAATGACCAATATGCAATGAATCGGCAGTTGGGTCAATACCCACATATGCCACACGCATTTGCTCCAACAAATGTTCTTCGGTGCCTGGCATAACATCGTGGAGCATTCCTCTCCAAGTCACTTCTTCAATAAAATTCTTCATTTTTTTTCAATTTTGACAAAGATAACAATTTCGATGGCAATGACAATTTGAGTTATGAGTCAAAATAGTATATTTGCCCATATGATATTAGTAACAGGAGGAACTGGCTTAGTTGGCGCACATTTATTACTTCATTTGATAGAAAATGGAGAACAAGTTCGAGCAATCTATCGAACTGAAGCAAATTGTGCTAAAACCAAAGCGCTATTTAGCCATTACCAAAAAGAGCATTTGTTTGGTGCAATTGAGTGGATATCAGGAGATATTTTGGACATTCCTTCTCTTGAGATGGCATTCCAAAACATTAATCAAGTGTATCATTGTGCTGCTTTGATTTCCTTTGACCCCAAAGACGAAGACGCCATCCGAAAAACGAATATCGAAGGAACCGCCAATATTGTCAATTTTTGTTTGGCAAAAAAAACTGAAAAATTATGTTTTGTGAGTTCGATTGCCGCATTGGGCGACTTAGCCCCTCACGAAACAGAAATCACCGAAACCACCGAATGGAATCCAGAAAAACCACATAGCGATTATGCTATTTCAAAATACGGTGCCGAAATGGAAGTTTGGCGAGGTCAGCAAGAAGGACTGAAGGTGATTATTGTAAATCCAGGTGTGATTTTAGGCCCAGGTTTCCCGTCGCAAGGAAGTGGGACTTTATTTACTACTATAAAAAAAGGCTTGTCATACTACACTTTAGGAACTACTGCTTTTATCGCCATTTCTGATGTAATAAATTGTATGTACCGCTTAATGAAAAGTGATTGTTGCAACGAAAGATTCACTTTGATTGCCGAAAATTTAGTTTTCAAAGATGTTTTTTTTACTATCGCTGATGCCTTAAAAGTAAAAAGACCGACACGATATGCCAGTCCTTTACTTACTACTATTGCTTGGAAAATAGATGCGTTTTTAGCATTCTTATCCATCAAAAAACGTACTTTTAGTCGTGTGACTGCCAAAGCTTCGCATTCTGCAATACCTTACAGCAACCAGAAAATCGTTTCCCAATTAGAGCCTACTTTTACGAACATAAAAACTTACATTCAAGAGATTGCACCTACGTTTTAAGTTATTGTGCTAATTTTTCAGCTCTACTCTTTGAATGGGTTTTGGAGTTCAATTTTACTTTTTCTTGCTGACGTTTTATAATGGTATCCATTTTATCACTATTGACTTGCAGTCGTTTCTGCACCTGCTCAAACATAGCTTTATACTCCTCAATAGAAGACGCATAATAAATATTACTTTGCGAAAACTGAGCACTATCAATCTTGTATTTTTTATAAATGAATTCTTTAGGAACAATTTTTTGATACTCCGTTTTAGACATCATCTGATATTTTGAAGCATCCAAAATGGCCAAATCGTAAAAAACGTTTACCATAACGGCTTTATCAATCAACTTTTTGGGCGTTTTGACTGTTTCTTCTTTTCGACATCCAACGAATGAAACTAAGAGTGCAAAAAATAAGATTCCTTTTTTCATTTTTATCTATCAAATAATAATCGTTTACCAGCTTTCTTTGGGCTTACTTTAAAGCCTTGATACACCAATTGACCGTTTACAAAAGTGTGGGTAATTCTAGATTTGAAAGTATAACCTTCAAAAGGCGACCAACCACATTTGGCTAAAATATTTTCTTTCTTCACACTCCAAGGCAAGCCTGCATTCACAATGGCCAAATCGGCATAATACCCCACTTTAATAAAACCTCTTTTCTCAATTTTGAAAAGCGATGCAGGATTGTGACACATTTTCTCCACAATTTTTTCGATAGTGATTTTTCCTTGATGATAAGCTTCAAACATTGCCACTACCGCGTGTTGCACCAACGGTCCGCCAGAAGGAGCTTTGGTATACACTTGTTTTTTTTCTTCTAGAGTATGAGGCGCGTGATCTGTAGCAATAACATCAATTCTGCCATCATTTACCGCTTTCCATAAAGCTTCGCGGTCATTGGCTGTTTTAACTGCTGGATTCCATTTGATAAAGTTTCCTTTGGTTTTATAATCTTCGTCCGAAAACCATAAGTGGTGAATACATACTTCAGCAGTAATCATTTTCTCAGCCAGTGGAATTTTATTAGTAAACAAATCTAACTCCTTAGCAGTAGAGATGTGAAAAACGTGTAATCTTGCTCCAGTTTTCTTGGCCAATTCTACAGTTCGAGAAGACGATAAATAACAAGCTTCTTCGCTACGAATCAAAGGATGGCACTCCACAGGAATATCGTCACCGTATTGCTCTTTGTATTTTGCTAAATTAGATTTAACCGTGTTTTCATCTTCACAATGCACAGCGATTAGCAATTTTGTACTAGAAAAGATTTTCTCTAATGAAGCGGTACTGTCTACCAACATATCTCCTGTTGAAGAACCCAAAAAGAGCTTAAGTCCAGCAACATTTCGCGGATTTGTTTTTAAAATTTCCTCCAAATTATCATTGGTTCCCCCCATCATAAATGAATAGTTGGCAAAAGAAGACTCCGCTGCAATTTGGTATTTTTGTTCCAATAACTCTTGGGTTACCGCATTTGGAACAGTGTTGGGTTGTTCTATAAACGAAGTTATTCCTCCCGCTACAGCCGCTCTAGATTCTGATTCAATATCGCCTTTATGAGTAAGGCCCGGTTCTCTAAAATGCACTTGATCATCGATAGCACCAGGAATCAAATAGTTCCCTTCGGCATCAACAATTTTACAATCGGATGACTTTGGGCTAATCGTTTCTGCAATTTCAACAATTATATCATTTTCAATTAATAAATCACCTTCAAAAATGGCTCCTTCATTTACAATCTTAGCATTTTTTATTAAAATCTTATTCATTTTTATGGTATTAAAGTCTTCTAATTAACTGTCGCATTCGGAGGGAAATGACTCCAAAAACAGCTTCTATTATAATGGAATTGCTCATTTTTGAAACCCCTTTGGTTCGATCGGTAAAAATAATCGGAACTTCGGTGATTTCAAATTTTTTGCAATACGTTCTATACTTCATTTCGATTTGAAAAGCATAGCCTACAAACTTTATTCTATCAATATTAATCCGCTCTAGCACTTCTCTTTTGTAACAAACAAAGCCTGCGGTTGCGTCGTGAATTTTCATTCCAGTAATCATTCTAACGTAAACAGAAGCAAAATACGACATCAAAACGCGACTCAACGGCCAGTTGACCACATTAACTCCCGTTACATATCGAGAACCTATGGCTAAGTCGGCTCCGCCTAAATGACAAGCATCGTATAGTTTTTCTAAATCGTTAGGATTATGAGAGAAATCGGCATCCATTTCAAAAATGAATTGGTAGTCCCTTTGCAACGCCCACTTAAAGCCATGAACATAGGCTGTTCCTAAACCAGATTTTTCTTTTCTTTTTTCTAAAAACAACCTTTCTGGATATTCTTCTTGAAGCAATGTTACCTTATCAGCAGTGCGATCGGGTGAGTTATCATCTATAATTAGAACATGAAAAGATTTGTGCTGAGAAAGCGTCGCTCGAATGATTTTTTCGACATTCTCAATTTCGTTATAGGTTGGAATTATAACTATACTATCGTTCATATTTGTAGCAATTTCACGGCAAAAGTAAACTTTTTATAGCATTTGATTCATAATAAATCTATAATAAAAAGATTCAAACAAAAAATTAGTAATTTTGTTGGCTATGATGGATCCCATACTTCACCCAAGAATAATAGAGAATAAAGACTGGGCAACTGCTCTATTTGTTTTATCATTGGTATTGATTGCTTTAACCAAATCGATGTACGAAAATCGTTTCAATGAATTCACTAAATTGATTTATTCGGACAAATATGTCAAAATGTATCGCGATAGCAGCCATATAATGAGCGGTTTTACGATAACACTTTTTATAGTCCAAATCATATCATTTGCTTTTTTTCTACAGCTTTTTTTAAGTTATTACGGTCGGGCTTCAAAATCAGATTGGATGTTGTTTATTCAATTGTTTACGTTTCTTACTTATTTTATTTTAGCCAAATTTTTACTAGAAAAAATTATTGCTACTGCTTTTAATATTGAAGACATAATGGAGCAATTCAATTTGAAGAAAGTAACCTATCGAACTTACATTGGGTTAATCATCTTACCAATCGATTTAATTCTTTATTATTTTGATGTCTTTTCCAAAAACATTTTTTTACCAATTTTTGTTATTATACTGATAATAAACCTCTTCACATATCTACTCACAATAAAAAAATACCAAAGTTTAATAATGAGTAAATTGTTTTATTTTATTTTATATCTTTGCGCACTTGAAATAGCACCCTATTATTTTATGTATTATTGGTTTACAAAAGGGAATACTTAGACAATATTAACTATGAAAGTGAAAACAATTTTGGTGTCACAACCAGAACCTAAAGTAGAGAACTCTCCTTACTTTGAGTTGCAACAAAAGCATAAAGTAAAAATTGATTTCAGGCCTTTTATTCATGTAGAAGGAGTCAGCGCAAAAGAAATTCGATTGCAAAAAATCGACCTACACAATTACAGCGCCATTATTTTAACCAGTCGTAATGCGGTAGATCACTTTTTTAGAGTGGCCGAAGAAATGCGATACAAAGTTCCCGAAGATTTAAAATATTTTTGTCAATCTGAAGCTATTGCTTTTTATCTTCAAAAATATGTAGTGTACAGAAAACGTAAAATTTATGTTGGACCAAAAGATTTCGCCGATTTATCTCCGCTAATCAAAAAGTATAAAGACGAAAAATTCTTATTACCCGCATCTGATCAATTGAATGCAGATATTCCAGTTACTTTAAATGCTTTGAAAGTAGATTGGACACCCGCTACTTTTTACAAAACCGTAATGAGTGACTTATCGGATTTGGCTGATGTATATTATGATGTTTTGGCTTTTTTCAGTCCAACTGGAATCAAATCATTGTATAAAAACTTTCCAGATTTCGAACAAAACAACACGAGAATTGCTGTTTTTGGAAGCACAACGCAAAAAGAAGCCCTAGACCATGGATTACGTGTAGATATTATGGCACCCACTCCAGGGACACCCTCAATGACTATGGCGTTAGAAAAATACATTGCAGAGGCTAACAAAGGAAAATAATACATCTCAATTCCAAAATATAAAATCCAAATTCCAATTACTAAACGGAATTTGGATTTTTTTATACCCTCAAATTTGATTTTAATTTCAAATCTAAACTAAAATCATTATTTTAGTTAAAAATTATAACATGAAAATCAATTCACTTATAGTTGAAATTGACGGAATCGACAAAGAAATCTTGCGCTACCTTATGGAGGATGCCAGAAAACCCATTTTGCAAATCGCCAACAAAATTGGAATTTCGGGAGCCGCCATTCATCAACGACTGCGCAAATTGGAGCAATCGGGCGTAATTTCTGGGTCTAAATTCACAGTAAACCACAAAGTATTAGGCTATAACACGATGGCTTTCGTTGGAGTATATCTCGATAAAGCCGCCCGAAATTCAGAAGCGGTAAAAGATTTAAAAAAAATTCCAGAAGTACTCGAATGCCATTACACCACTGGTAACTGGTCTATTTTGATTAAAATCATTTGCCGAGATAATGAACACTTAATGCAGCTTTTGAATTCAAAAATCCAGACTATAGAAGGTGTTTCTAGAACTGAAACGTTTATTTCGCTAGAACAGCAAATAGAACGACAAATACAACTCTAAAAATCCCAAATCCCAAATTTCAAATTTCAAATTTCAAATTCTAGTAAAAAAAATCCAACCTCAAGACTTCGAGATTGGAATTTAAATGTTCTGTCTTGGAATTTTTCTTTTACTCCCTTCTACCACCCAAATAGATAGAAACATAGTATAACAAAGTCGCGATAGAACCTAAAGCCGCTACTACATAGGTTCTAGCTGCCCATTTTAAGGAATCTTCGGCTCCATCATACTCGGCACGATTGAGCATGTTCTTATTTTTCAACCAAGCTAAGGCGCGATTGCTAGCATCATATTCTACTGGCAAAGTAACAATGGAAAACAAAGTGGTGGCTGCAAAAATCACAATCCCAATCAGCAACAAGCTCGGAAAGGTTTTAATCATTAGAATTCCTGCCAACAAAATCCATTGCACAAATCCAGAAGCTACGCTTACAACAGGTACCAACTTAGAACGCATTTGCAACCATTCGTACCCCACAGCATGTTGTACAGCATGACCACATTCGTGCGCCGCCACAGCAGCCGCAGCCGCATTACGCTGATTATATACCGCCTCACTCAAATTGACCGTTTTATCTACTGGATTGTAATGATCCGTTAATTGTCCTGGAGTCGAAATGACACGAACATCATAAATCCCATTATCTGCAAGCATTTTTTGAGCAATCTCTGCACCCGACATGCCGTTTTGCAATTGCAATTTAGAATAGTGCGCGAACTTACTCTTCAATCTTGAACTCACCAACCAGCTGAAAAGCATAATGGCTCCAGCCAAAATCAAATAACTACTTCCCATATTTTTGTTTTTTAGTTTTATTTTTTTTGTCTTATTTATTGACCACAATTTACGAACCAAAATTAAAAAATGCCATTTTGACACGAGTTAAATATTCTTTAAAAAATCCAAATCAGCCAAATCTCTTTTCACGATTTTATACAAAATAAAACTAAAAAATATTAAAAATCCAAATCCACTAAACTGAACATATAAATAAAGCCAATTTGACATAGTTTCTTTAAAAAGAGGCAACAATGAAACAAAGCCATAAACGTATAAGACATAGATAAATGGAGTAAGAACAAAGTGGATCAATCTCCTGAATTTATAGAACTTTACCAATTGTTTAATATAACTTTTAAAATCAGTTGTAAAATCAATTTCATTAAATTTAAAAACACTTATTGATTCTAAAACAACCCTTACTACGATAACAGCAATCATTATTTCTAATCCTTTAATTTGCTTAGCAATCTGACTATTAAAAATAGAACTATAATAGTAACCTAAAACAAATATTAATACAGTAAGAATTCCAATTGTTGAATAATAATTAAACTTAAGCTTTTTGGCTTTTTGGTTAGATTCATCAATAATACTACTACTATCTTTTTCTGGACTAGCTTCTAATTGCTGATTCCAAATAGATTTCATTTCATTAAACTCTTCCATTTTGTACACATTTTGTTAATTTAGACTTAATTCTATGGATTTTCACTCGTAAATTTTCTTCGGTTATACCCATGACTTCTGCTATTCTATCATAACCTAAATCTTCTAAAACCATCATGATAATTAACCTACTCCCTGGCTCCAACTGATTTATACAACTATACATTTTAAAAAACTTCTCTTCAGAATCTTGTAAATCAGCTCCAGTAATCATTTCTGGAATTTCATTTGTATGAACAACTTTTCTATTTGAAGTTTTTCTCAAATACATCAAACAAGTATTAGAAGCAATTTTATAAATCCAAGTACTTACATTAGATTCATTTCTAAATTTTGACAAATTCTCCCACACTTTTATAAAAACCTCCTGAGTAACATCCGATGCGATATCATTATCACCATTAAAATACCCTTTACACAACCTATATACTTTTGCATAGTACAATTTATAAGTCGTATCGAAATTATTAACTTGTTCCAAACTAATTCAATATTTGTTTTACTTGTTTTAAAAACCATTCAGACTGGTCAAACATTACGAAATGAGCTGATTTTTCTGCATATAAAATAGATACCGAAGGTAAATTTTTATACTGATCATTATACGTTTTAGTGACCACTTCTAAACTGGGATTTGTTGCTGCTAAAATTGTAACTGGTTTTTTTATTTTGGCAATTTCAGATCTTAAATCTAAATTTAGCATATCGATATAACCATAAATAAATGTTTTTCTATCAGCTTGATTCATCATTTCTGCAAGAAACTTTTGTTTTTCTTTATTATTACACATATACATCACAGATTGATTGTTCATCTTTTGAAAATCCACATCTGACATATTTAACATACTTTTACTTTGAAGATTATCATAAGGAATAACATCGCCTTTATAGTTAGGAATCATCAATGCTGCTGAAGCTGCTAATGCATCTACAAGAATCAATTCTTTAAACCAACTAGGATTACTAGAAGCTAACCATAAACTTAAAGTCCCTCCAATACTATGGCCCAATAGTGTTGATTTTGTTAGTTTATTTTCGACTATATATTTTTCTAAATCTTTTTTTATAGTTTCAAACCAAGGCGAATCAATAGGCTTCAAATTACCAAATCCTGCAAAAGTAAATATATAACATTTGTTTGTTTTTGAAATCTCTGCTACAGTTTCATCCCAAACTTGTCCGGTACAACCAAAGCCTGGAAACAACAAAACAGGATCCCCTTTTCCTGTTATTTTAACATTGAACGAATTTTGAGAAAACAAATTTGTTGTGCTTAACATCGCTACAATTAGTAGTGTAAAAATGGAGTTTTTCATAATTAAATAATTTAAATTTTTCCTTTTGATGCATAGCTATTAAAATTGTTACACCTTTTTTTTAACTATTTTACAAAAAAATAAAAAACCAATGTTTACAAGCATTTATAACCACATAAAAAAATCCAAATCCCAATCGCGAAATTGGAATTTGGATTTTTTTTTCAAAACTAAAATTGAATTTTACAACAGTTGTTTGTCTATTTCTTCAAATTTTTCAATTAGACTATTTATCTTATCTTCTTGTTTTTTAATTTGTTTCGGACGGATATAAAACCAGTTAAATCCTATCCAAAGCAATGTTACACCATAAGTAACCACAGCATAAAAAACAGTCATTCTTGAGGCATACTCATACATATACAAACATATACCCACAAACAGCAAAACAAAATAACAAGTTAATATTGTAGACTGAATGAATTGCTGTTTCTTTTTAATTACAATTAGCTGCTGCAAATAGTCGTGATTCGTATGAGTGGCATCACTATTTTTAAAATCTTTTAGCGAGCGATTATAAACTAACACATACATCGCCATAGCAACAATTGCCAAAACGATCCCAATTTTACTTGAAATGAATTGTGGCTGAAAATAATACCACACAAACAGAATGAAAGCGCTTGTTGCAAAAAGGAGAATGTTCGTTATCCATAAACTTCTCAAATTTGTTCTTTTAAACTTCTTCAACCTCAACATTAAATCTTCCATATTAGGCTGACTTACGGCTTGTTTTTTCCATAAATCTTTAAAATCTATATTATTGTTGTCCATTTTCTTTAAATTTTTGAGTCAATTTTTCTTTTATTCTGTGAATTTTCACTCTAACATTCGCTTCAGAAAGTCCAACGATTTTGGCAATTTCTGCTTGCTTTACCTCTTCTAATTCCAATGAAATAATAATACGTTCCGTTTCTGGCAACTCGGCAATACATTTGTACAAAAACTGAATTTGTGGCTCTAGGGAGTGTTGTTTTTCTTCTGTCAAATGAATTGGCAAATCTGATTTTTGAAAACGTTTTTCTTTTTCAAGCTGCCTTAAACAATTATTAGAAGCAATTCTAAAAATCCAAGTCCCGATGCTCGATTCATTTCTAAAAGTTTCTAGCTTTTGCCAGACAATTATAAAAGTTTCTTGAGCCAGATCCTGTGCGATAGCGTAATCATTGACAAAACCCATGCAAAGCCTGAATATTCTGTCCCAATACGTTTTATAGACTTCTTCAAACTCCATCATTACGATTTTATAAAATTGTTTAACTGCGCCAAATACCAGTCTTTATCATCGTACATAATAAAATGCAATCCTTTATTGGCGTATTGAAAATTAGCCGTTTTCAAGTTTTTATATTGTTCTTCGATTGCTGGTTTTAAATTTATAAAATTAGATGCTAATAAAATTAGCGATGGACATTTTATAGTCGAAATTCTTTCTCTCAAATCAGTATTAAAGAAATCACAGTACATTTGAGCAAAGGTTTTTCGATCTGATTTTACACTCCAATCAATAACCATTTCTAGTTTTGAAGCATCTTGCAAGAGTCTCGGCATCGCTTGTTTCTGCATTTCATAAAACTGCGTTTCGTTCATTGCTGTCATTTGTGCAACCATTGGCGAACAATCATTATTTTCTTTTGATTTAAAAGAAACATTGCTCAAAGCTGCCAAACACGGAAGCGCATCTACCACCACAATTTTCCCAATTAAATCTGGATAATCTGCGGCTAATGCCAGAGCCAACCCTCCGCCCATACTGTGACCAATTACAATTGGTTTTTCAATTTTATTTGTTTTAATGTAAGTAGCGATTTCTGCTTTCCAATTTTCAAAAGAAGAACTTGGATGTGGTTTTGCGCCAGCAAAACCTGCCATTGTAAGCGTATAACAAGTGAAGTCTTTTTCGAAAGCTGTTTTGGTTTCATTCCATACTGCTCCAGAAGAAGCAAATCCGGGAATAAATAGAATAGCTTGTTTTCCTTTTCCGGTTTTAATTACTTCGAAAGGATATGATTTTGTCTGAGCAAAAAGATTTAGACATAAGGCAGAAAACAAAAGGGTGATAATTAAAATATACTTTTTCATTTTAAATTGTTTTAAGTTGTTCATTTAATCGGATCCGCCCTTTGGATACGTGAACTATTAAAATGTTACAAATATTTAAAAAAAGCAATAAAAAAATTACAAATCCCAGTGTTTGCAAGCGTTTTAAACACAAAAAAAAATCCAAACTCCAATCGTGAAATTGGAATTTGGATTTTTTAAAGTTACAATTTTATGGTTTATCCCACCAAATTAATAATTTTTCCTGGTACGATAATGACTTTATTTGGAGTTCTGCCGTCTAATTGTTTTTGAGTTCTTTCGTCTTGCATTACGATTTCCTCGATTTGTTCTTTGGTTAAATCCAAAGGCAATTTGATGGTGAAACGCATTTTTCCGTTGAAAGAAACTGGATATTCTTTCTCGCTTTCTACCAAATAGCTGGCTTCAAAAACTGGAAAAGGAACCGTAGCAATAGACCCTTCATGTCCTAACAACGACCATAATTCCTCAGCAATATGAGGCGCATAAGGCGAAATCACAACCGCCAAAGGTTCTAAAATGGCACGAGAATGACAGTTTTGCGATGATAATTCATTCACACAAATCATAAATTGTGAAACCGAAGTATTAAAAGAGAATCCTTCAATGTCTTCTGCCACTTTTTTGATGGTTTTGTGTAATGATTTTAAGTTGTCTTTAGTAGGTTCGTCGTTGTTTACAATCAAACCGTTTTCATCAAAATACAAACGCCATAATTTTTTCAAGAAACCAAAAACTCCAGAAATTCCTGCCGTATTCCAAGGTTTGGCTTGTTCTAATGGTCCTAAAAACATTTCATACAAACGCAAGGTATCCGCTCCATACTCTGCACAAATTGCATCTGGAGTGACTACATTGTAATATGATTTTGACATTTTTTCTACTTCTCTTGTAACAAAAAATTTATCATCAATTTCCGAAAATGTGACCGCATTCTTGTAATCCTCTCTCCAATTTCTGAATTTTTCAACGTTCAATTCATTTTTCAAGTTCACAAATTCAATTGGAACTCTTGTTTTATAAAATGTAAATTCTCTACCTAAAATATTATAACTAGGGGTAACTTTCTCATCTAGCCCCAGCTCTTTCAACTCACTAGCCAAATCTTTAGTAAACACTTTAACTAATTTTTCACGAATCTCTAAGCTATATTTATCATCATCTTTTGTTGTTTTAAAATAATTTAAGACCTCTTCGGACAAAAAATAATCTTTAACCAAAGAATATTTCTCTTGTAATTGTTTTAAACTTTGTTTTTCATTTTCAGATAAAAAAGACAATGCTCCATAAGCTGAATTTACTTCAACTTTTAACGTATCATTATATTCTTTTCCAAAAAATGTTATATTCAATCCAATTCTATTTACAAATGCACTTTCCCCCAAAATCATCCCCTGATTAATCAGTTTTTTGAAAGGTTCTTCTGTTGGCGCAAACCCTTTATCTTTTAAGAATTTGTTCCAAAAACGAGAATACAACAAATGACCTGTCGCGTGTTCACTTCCGCCAATGTATAAATCTACGCTTTCCCAATATTTCAAAGCATCGGTAGAAGCAAATTCGGTGTCGTTTTGCGCATCCATATAACGCATCCAATACCAAGAACTTCCAGCCCAACCTGGCATCGTATTCAATTCTAAAGGAAAAATGGTTTGGTTATCTACCAACTGAGTACTAACCACTGAACACTGAACACTATCCCAAGCCCAAACCGCTGCGTTCCCCAAAGGAGGCAATCCGTCTTCGGTTGGTAAATATTTCTCTACTTCTGGTAAAACGATTGGTAAATGTATGGCATCAATCATTTGTGGCAAACCATTCACATAATATACTGGAAAAGGCTCACCCCAATAGCGTTGACGCGAGAATACTGCATCACGCAAACGGTAATTGATTTTTCCTTTACCTTGACCTATCGCTTCAAGTTCTGCAATGACTTTTTGGGTCGCTTCTTTATAACCTAAGCCGTTCAAGAAATCAGAATTTTTAAATACAAATCCTTCTTTGGCAGTAAAAGCGCAATCCTCCCCCAGCCCCTCCGAAGGAGGGGAGCCAGCTACTGTTGCTGTTCCCCCTTCGGGGGTTAGGGGGCTTATTATATTTTTGATGGCTGGCATTCCGTTTTGCCCTTTGAAGAAATTTGCAAAAGCATAATCTCTTTCGTCTCCACAAGGCACCGCCATCACCGCACCAGTTCCGTAACCCGCCAACACATAATCACCAATCCAAACTGGAATTGGCTCTTTGGTAAACGGATGTTCCGCATAAGCCCCTGTAAACACTCCCGAGATAGTTTTCACATCGGCCATACGCTCTCTTTCGGAACGTTTCGTTGTTTTTTCAATATAAGCGTCTACCGCTTCTTTTTGTTCAGGAGTCGTGATTTGAGCCACCAAATCGTGTTCTGGAGCCAAGGTCATAAACGTTACTCCAAAAATAGTATCGGGACGAGTTGTAAAGACACTAATCCCCCTAGCCCCCGAAGGGGGAACATCAGCGTTGAGTAATTCATGTTTGATAATATTTAAAACACTATCAATATTATTTAAAACCTCTTTATTATTAAAACGAATTACCTTAAACCCTCTTTCATTAAGAACTTTTGTTCTTTCTGCATCAGCTTCTTGTTGAGCATCATGAATTTCGCCATCAACTTCAATTACTATTTTTTTTGAAAGACAAACAAAATCTACAATAAAATCAGCGATCAAATGTTGTTGTCTAAATTTAAAATCTAAAGCTTTCGACTTTAAATTTAACCACAATATTTTTTCAGCTTCTGTTGGATTATTTCTCATTTCTTTTGCTCTTTCAAGCAATAAATGTGAATTATTTCCACCCGTCATATAACCCAAAGTTTTTTTAGACTCCGAGTTCTCTTCCCCTTTGGGGAAGGATAGGATGGGGAAAGTTACCATCGCTCCCACCGATTTTCCAATCCAGTTTCTCTGACTTTCTTTGATACTTTCGCTCCAGTCAATATCGTTTAATCCTTGCAACAAACGCTCGGCGTAGGCAGAAATTCGCATACTCCATTGTGTCATTTTCTTGCGAATCACAGGATAACCACCACGCTCCGAAACGCCATTCACAATTTCGTCATTCGCTAAAACCGTTCCCAATCCAGGACACCAGTTTACTTCAGTTTCTGCTAAATAAGTTAATCGGTATTGCAATAAGATTTTTTGTTGCTCATCGGATGAAAATGCGTTCCATTCGCTTGCTGAAAAACTAATAATATTGTCATCACAAACAGCATTCACAGTAGCATTTCCTTCTTTTTCGAAAATAGCTATCAAAGTCGAAATATCTTCGGCTTTGTCGGTTTCGTTATTGTACCAAGAATTGAACAATTGGATGAAAATCCATTGCGTATGTTTGTAATAATCAGGATTGGAAGTTCTCACTTCTCTGTCCCAATCGAATGAAAAACCTATTTTATCCAATTGTTTTCGGTAACCCGCAATTGCATTTCCCTCTTTATCTAAACCTCCGTCAATATTAACGCGTGTCGTATCTTCTGGACGCTGTCCCGTTTGTATCGCATATTGTTCAGCAGGTAATCCAAAACTATCATAGCCCATTGGGTGCAACACATTGAAACCTTGATGTCTTTTGAAACGCGAATACACATCTGATGCGATGTACCCTAGAGGATGTCCAACGTGTAATCCCGCTCCAGAAGGATAAGGAAACATGTCCAAAACATAATATTTTGGTTTATCAGAGTTGTTTTGCGCTGCAAAAGTCTTGTTGTCAGCCCAATATTGTTGCCATTTGGCTTCGATTTCGTTCGGATTGTATTTCATTTTTTTGGTTTATTTTACCCTTTCAGGGTTTTGAACCCTGAAAGGGTTGCAAAAAAAATTAGGTCGCAAATTTACATTTATTGTACGAAAGTTGAAAGTTTGGGCGTTATTAACTTTAAATAAAGAATTTGTTTGTTATTTTTACGGCATAATTTAAGTACACTATGAGTTCTAACTTTGACAAATTTCAAAAAAGAAGACTAATTTCCTCTTATTTCTCTGTGGTATTGAGTGTTTTCCTAGTATTGTTTTTACTAGGAACCTTGGGACTTTTCATCGTTAATTCTAAAAAATTAGCCGATGATTTTAGAGAAAATATCGCTATGACTGTTTTCTTCAAAAAAGAAGCTACTGACAGTACTTTTCAGGCCTTTGAAAAAGAATTAAAAGCGGCTAAATTCCCGAAACAGTTTGTATACGTTTCCAAGGAAAAAGCAGCCAAAGAACACACGGACATTATTGGAGAAGATTTCCTTACTTTCTTGGGAGAAAATCCACTTCAAAATTCCTACGACATCAACCTAAAAGCAGATTATGTGGTTCGTGATAGCATCGCTAGAATTGAAAGTCATTTTCGTAAAAACCCAATGATTTCTGATATTGTTTATGACAAACAATTGGTAAATTTGGTTAACGACAACATCAAGAAAGTCAGTATGTGGATTTTAATCATTAGTGGTTTTCTAACGGTAATTGCTGTATTATTGATTAATAGTTCTTTGCGTTTGTCGATTCATTCCAATCGTTTTATCATCAAAACAATGCAAATGGTGGGCGCTACCAAATCCTTTATCCGCAAACCTTTTGTCATTAAAAGCATAAAATTAGGAATGATTGGAGCTGGTTTGGCTATCGTGGCTTTGATTTCTTTATTGATTTATATCGAAACTAACTTCCCAGATTTAGGAATTTTAGAAGATAAATTAATCATTGCTGTGATTCTTTTGGGCGTATTTGGTCTTGGCGTTTTAATCACTTGGTTGAGCACGTACTTTGCTACACAACGTTTCTTGAACCTAAGAACAGACGATTTATATTAGTCCTTCAATATTCAGTTACAACTATTCGATAATTCATTAAGTTGAAATAAAAATGAAAAACAACGAAATAAAAAAAGAATTCCTTTTTGAAAAAACCAACTATATCATTTTATTGATTGGTATTGCCGTGATTACCCTTGGTTTCATTTTAATGTCTGGCGGTGGTAGTCATGACCCTGCTGTTTTTAGTGAAGCTATTTTTGACTTCAGAAGAATTCGTTTGGCTCCAACAACCGTTTTGATTGGTTTTGGAATCACTATTTATGCTATTCTTAAAAATTCAAGCCCCCTAACCCCCAAAGGAGGAACTTCTGACTTGACTGATAAAAAATAATCATTAAAGTTTATGATTTGTGTTATCAAAAGTCAGTTTCTTAAAAAATTAATTTAAAATGAATACACTACAAGCAATCATCCTTGCGATTATTGAAGGAATTACTGAATTTTTGCCTGTTTCTTCGACTGGGCATATGATTATTGCTTCATCTTTTTTTGGAATTGCGCATGACGATTTCACCAAATTATTCACTATCGTGATTCAATTGGGAGCGATTTTATCAGTAGTGATATTGTACTTCAAACGGTTTTTTCAATCCTTAGATTTCTATTTCAAATTATTGGTGGCTTTTATCCCTGCAGTCGTTTTGGGATTGCTATTAAGCGATTTTATTGATGGTTTACTAGAAAACCCAGTTACCGTGGCAGTGTCATTGCTAATTGGTGGTTTTATTTTATTAAAAGTTGACGAGTGGTTCAATCACACCACTACCGAAAACGAAAAAGAAATCACTTACGGACAAGCTTTTAAGATTGGTTTGTTTCAATGCTTGGCCATGATTCCGGGAGTTTCTAGAAGCGGAGCGAGTATTGTGGGCGGAATGTCGCAAAAATTATCTCGTACTTCTGCTGCTGAATTTTCTTTTTTCTTAGCTGTTCCAACGATGTTGGGCGCTACAGTCAAAAAATGTTACGACTATTATAAAGACGGATTTGTTTTGACCGACGACCAAATCAATTATTTGATTATTGGTAATATTGTGGCTTTCGTGGTCGCTTTACTAGCGATTAAAACCTTCATTGGTTTTTTGACTAAAAACGGCTTCAAAGTATTTGGATACTATCGCATATTGGCAGGGATTGTCTTGCTTATCATCCATTTTTTCATTCATCCCCTGACCATCATTTAATGACACCCGAAGACTATTTAGAAGGACAAGTTCTTTTAATCGATAAACCCTTGCATTTTACTTCTTTTCAAGCGGTAAATAAGTTGAAGTATTTATTGATTAACAAAGTGGGATTGCCAAAAAAATTTAAGATTGGTCACGCGGGAACCTTAGACCCATTGGCTACTGGTTTATTATTAATCTGCACTGGTAAATTCACCAAACGCATAACAGAATTACAAGGGCAAGCCAAAGAATATACCGGCACTTTTCATATTGGAGCTACTACTCCATCCTACGATTTAGAAACCGAAGTAGACCAACACTTTCCTACCACACACATCACTGAGGCGTTGATACACGAAACAGTACAACAATTTTTGGGAGAGATTGATCAAAAACCACCTATTTTTTCTGCCATAAAAAAAGATGGCGTACGCTTGTACGAACACGCGAGAGCAGGAGAAACCATTGAAATTGCAAGCAGAAAAACCACCATTCACGAATTTGAAATCACCAGAATTGCACTACCAGAAGTTGATTTTAGAGTAGTTTGCAGCAAAGGAACTTACATCAGATCTTTAGCCTTTGATTTTGGCAAAGCCCTGCAATCTGGAGCGCATTTAACAGCACTAAGAAGAACCAAGATTGGAGATTATGATGTTGCTAATGCCTTAACTCCAGCCGTTTTTGAAGAACATTTAGGATAAAACATAAAAAAACACATGACAATTTCTTTTTTTAGAACTTGCGATGTGTTTCTTTTTAAACAAAGTACTTTTTCAAACCATACTTGTTGTTTTTAAAAGGCTGGGGCTAGACCGAAGTTAATAATGAATTGTTGTCTTTCCTCCAAACAACATTGAAGAAAAGAAGTCATAAAACTTGTCAAATAGCTTTTTCATAACGATGTTTTTTTAAATTGTGAGACACTATTTTAAACACCAATAAAAAAGTAAATCAAATTAATAGACTTGGTTAGCTGCCACCAATTTACAACATTTCTTTCATAAACAGAATATTTTGACGATATTTTTTTTTATAAACATCTGAAATAAAGAAACTTACCTTTAAATATGAGCTATTTCGACTCTTTCAAGCATTAAGCCCAAAATTTCCTCTTGTGTACTTAATCCTTTGTCATGCAAATACCATAATTGTAGCTCTGATTTAGCGGTTTCATCGACCATTCCATGCTCTTTTTTGTAATTCAAAATTAAGTCTTTGGCTCCTTTTGGACGAGGTCCCCAGTCAGCAATAACCTCAGAAGTAGCTTTATCAATAATAATCAACTTAGGGATAGCTTTTCCTCCATTCGTTAAAAAATGCTGCATTAAATCGTCATTTTCATCTCTAAAGACAATTTTTAAATCAATTTTATCGGTTTCTAAAGCCATTTTATTCATAATTGGCAATAATTGGGCAGCATCACCGCACCATCCTTCCGATAAAACCAACCAAATATATTCATTTTGTAATCCTTTCAGTTGTTCGGCAACAGTTGCATCAATCTTTATCGTTTTATCCAAACGATTCATTCTTGTTTCATTAAGTGCACTATAGTGTGTCAAATCTTCCGATTGTTCGCTGCCTGATGATTTTCCATCTTTCAACAAATCAGAAACTATTTTTCTATAATTGATATAAGGATGACTATGAAATAATGCTTTTGCGATTGATGTTTTCATTTTATTACTATTTTTAAGCAAAATTAAACATATCACATCGTTAATAGCGTGATAAAAATCACTTATGAATAAAATAAAACATAGCATTCTATGTTGAGTAACTCACAATCAACAGGTTTAGTGTTGTCTGGCGGTGGTTCCAAAGGAATTGCCCATGCTGGAGTTTTGCAATTTTTAGAAGAGCAAAACATCATTCCAAAAAGCATATCAGGCTCAAGTGCTGGATCAATCGTTGCTGCCCTTTATGGAAGCGGAAAATCACCAAAGGAAATTCTGGCTTTCTTCAAATCGATTTATTTCTTTCATTGGAAACATTTTACCTTTTCAAAAGCGGGTTTAATTGATCCGGAATCATTTAAAGAATATTTTACAGACATTTTCAACGACTCTGTGTTAGGCGATTTGAAAATTCCAATTCACATTACGGCTACCAATATGGTAAAAGGAAATTTAACCGTTTTTGATGCCAATACCAAAACCATAGATGCCATTTTAGCTTCAAGTGCTTTTCCAGGCGTTATTTCTCCTTACGAAATCAATGGACAATTGTATAGTGATGGCGGCATCTTGAATCATTTTCCAACAGAGTTACTACAGGACAAATGTGACTTTATCATTGGCGTCTATGTGAGTCCAATGCAAAAAATTAATGCAAAAGACCTTTCCTCCATAAAATCGGTTACCAGTAGAGCCTTTGATTTGCTAACGGCAAATTCAAGTCTAATTAAATTCGACCACTGCCATTGGTTGATTGAACCTGAGGAATTGTCAACCTATAGCACCTTTGAAACCAGCAAAAGCAAAATGGATGCTATTTTTAACATTGGCTACGAATCGGCTAAAAAAAGTTACGAAAAACTTAATTTATATATTTAAGGCTCACTATTTCACAAAAAATAGAATATCGCTATATTTGCACCAAACAATTCAACAAACATGAAATACAAAAGAATCCTTCTAAAATTAAGTGGTGAAGCTTTGATGGGCGATTTAAATTACGGAATTGATCCTAAAAGATTAGCTGAGTATGCCCATGAAATTAAGAAAGTACATGCTAAAGGAGTAGAAATTGCCATTGTAATTGGTGGAGGAAATATTTTTAGAGGTGTTGCTGGTGCAAGTTCTGGAATGGATCGCGTTCAAGGTGATTATATGGGAATGTTAGCCACTGTAATCAACGGAATGGCGTTGCAAGGAGCACTAGAAGATAACGGAATGAAAACCCGTTTGATGACTGCTTTAAAAATGGAATCTATCGCAGAACCTTATATCAAAAGAAGAGCCGATCGTCATTTAGAAAAAGGACGTATTGTGATTTTTGGAGCTGGAACAGGAAATCCCTATTTTACAACCGATACTGCAGCTGTTTTGAGAGGTATCGAAGTAAGCGCAGATGTCATTTTAAAAGGCACACGCGTAGATGGTGTGTATGATTCTGATCCAGAAAAAAATGCTGCTGCTGTAAAATTTGACTACATTTCATTTGAAGATGTCTTAAGCAAAGGATTGAATGTTATGGACACCACAGCATTTACTTTGAGTCAAGAAAACAAATTGCCAATTGTAGTTTTTGACATGAACAAAGAAGGTAATTTATTGAAAATCTGTGAAGGCGAAAACATAGGAACCGTAGTTAATATATAAGTTTATGGTTAAAGGTTTGTAGTTTATAGTTGACTGCGAACCACCAACAACAAACAACAAACATAAGATTATGACTGAAGAAATTGAATTTATATTAGATAGTACAGAAGAATCCATGAATGGTTCTATTGCGCATTTAGAAAAATCATTTTTGAATATCCGCGCGGGGAAAGCTTCTCCAGCAATGCTAGGAAGTGTTTTTGTAGATTATTACGGGTCTGCCTCACCGCTTTCGCAAGTGTCGAAAATTAGTGTACCAGATGCGAGAACTATTACTTTGCAACCTTTTGAAAAAAGTATGTTGCACCCTATAGAAAAAGCAATTATGGTGGCTAATTTAGGGTTTAACCCAATGAACAATGGAGACGTAATAATCATTAGTGTTCCACCTTTGACCGAAGACCGTCGTAGAGAATTGGCCAAACAAGCCAAAGCCGAAGCCGAAGACGCCAAAATTGGAATTCGTAACGCTCGTAAAGACGCCAATACCGATATTAAAAAATTAGAAAAAGACGGTACCTCTGAAGACATTTGCAAAAGTGCAGAAGAGCAAGTACAAAACTTAACCAACACTTTCATCAAAAAAATCGATGAATTGCTAGCTGTTAAGGAAGCCGAAATTATGAAAGTGTAACTTTCTCAACAAACATAAACGAAACCGTCTCCAATAATATCTTGGAGACGGTTTTTTTATGCCTCAAAATCACTAAATGTGGGTATTGTGAGTGGATAGAGATTACCTATTTTTACAATCCATTAACTAACCTCTTTTTATGAAAACAAACAAACAAACAAACAAACAAACAAACAAACAAACTAAAAGGTAGCGTTTTAACCCTACTTGTAATGCTATTTATAGGATGTATTCAAAGTTGTTCTACTGAAGAATCTTTACTAGAAAATAATGCTACTATTAAGACCGTTACCAAAGAAGAAGCTATCCTATTCCTAAAAAAACATGAAACAACGGTCAGTATAAGCAGTAAAAATGCTACTTTGGCCTTTGATTTCAACAAAATAACTCAAGAAAATCTAACCAATACCTCTGAATTGCTAACAGTGGTACCGGTAATCAATAAAGCTAAAAACCAACGAACCCGTGCACTATTACTAAAGGTAGAAAACTCTATTGAAACCATTCTTTACAGAGAATACGCGGATGTTTCTTCTACAAAAAATAATTTTACAGGTGTTATCCTTATGACGAAATTGAATGGTGATTTCATTAGAGCCTATAGATTAAAGAATAATGAATACGATATAGAGTTAGCACCGGCTAAGGGAAATAAAGCTGCAAAAAATATAATTGCAAGTTCAAACGAAACCGTTGACGGTGGCGAGTTACAAGAAGTAGTTATAGCACCAAAGAAAAAAAGGAATACTTCAAAACAAGTATATTTAACTTTAATGCCATCAGGATCTAGCAATACAACGGAGGAAGGCAACTATGTGTTTATATGGGAAAGTATGGGTGGTGGAGATGGTAGTGCGGAAACTGAAACTGAAGAAGAAGACGAACAAATTGACACAACTGAATTAAAAGGAAAAGAAAAATGTCTTAATGACCTTTTAACTAAGCAAGATAATCCATTTGTGAAAAAGTTATTAGCTAATTTCCAAGGTGATGGTTCAAAATTTGATATTAAAATTATTTCTAAAGATAAGGTAACAAACAAAGATGAAGATGGAAAACTTGTAGAAGTAAATGGCAAAACAATATTTACAAATGGGAGCAATATAATTACAATTGAGATAAATACAAATAGAATAAATAGTCATTCCTCCCTTGATGCCGTAAGAACAATATTGCACGAATATGTTCATGCTGATATTTTCAGAAAGTTAAATTCAATTACAAATGAAGTTGTTAATGACTCTACAGATTTTAAACAAATCTTTGAAAAATATGGGAATCACCATAGTACAATAGCTGCATTGTACATTCAAAGTATGAAAGAAGTACTTAAAGAATTTCATAAAACAAAACTACCAAATTGTTATAATGGTTATAAAAATTACTTTGATGAGGAACCCAGTGATGATTTTTATGAAGCTATAGCTTGGAATGGTTTGAAAGAGAAAAATGTTAAAGCATGGGCAAATTTAACCCAAGAAGAAAAAACTAAAATCGAGACTCTTGCGAAAAGGGATAATCTTTTAATTAAAGCCTCTCCTTGTTTAAATTAATTAAAAAACATATGAAAAAATATTTTAACTCAATAATTCTATTTTTTGGCTTTAACTTAATGTTAAATGCCCAAAATATCAAAAAGGACACACTTTGTTTCCTTCTTGACAAAAAATACATCGTAAATATTGATACTAACCCAAATGAATTTTATATAAAGGATAGCAAAGGGGGGAACAACGAAACCTTAATGTTTATAAAAAAAGAAAAATTAAACAAGAACAATGTTCAAAAAATACAATCATTAAAAAAATTCATCAGATCATCAGATTTTTATGATAAAAAACTAAAATTAAATGACACTAAAGCGGCTGCATTTTTAGGAAATTATGTAGTAATTTTTGCAAAAAAAAACAATAGCCTATATGAGTATTTTATCGTCAGCCCAGCTATAGTAATTCCATAACTATAAACTTAAATTATTAGTCTTTAAAGAACACTAGAAACAATTCGCTAATCAAAAAAATCGATGAATTGCTAGCCGTTAAGGAAGCCGAAATTATGAAAGTGTAACTTTCGCAACAAACATATACGAAACCGTCTCCAAAAGTATCTTGGAGACGGTTTTTTTATGGCTCAAAATCACTAAATGTGGGTATTGTGAATTGATAAGGAATAACTACTTTTATAAACCATTAACTAACAACCATTTTATGAAAACAAACAAACAAACAAACAAACAAACAAACAAACAAACAAACAAACAAACAAACAAACAAACTAAAAGGTAGCGTTTTAACCCTACTTGTAATGCTATTTATAGGATGTATTCAAAGTTGTTCTACTGAAGAATCTTTACTAGAAAACAATGCTGCCATTAAAACCGTGACCAAAGAAGAAGCTATCCTATTCCTGAAAAAACAGGAAACAACAATCAGTATTAGCGGTAAAAAAGCTTCTTTGACCTTTGATTTTAACAAAATTACCCAAGAAAAACTAACCAATACCTCCGAATTACTAACAGTAGTGCCGGTGATCACTAAAGCTAAAAACCAACGAACCCGTGCGCTATTATTAAAAGTTGAAAATTCTATTGAAACCATTCTCTATAACGAATATCCAGATGCCTCATCAACAAAAAATAATTTTACGGGTATTATCCTTATGACGAAATTGAATGGTGATTTCATCAGGGCATACCGATTAAAAAATAATGAATATGATGTAGAGTTAGCCCCTGCAAAAGGGAATAAAACTAGTAAACTATTTTCTACAAAAGATGTCATTGCAATGGAGGAATTAAATGAAGTAATCATAATCAATGACTATAAAAAACCATCAGGTTATATCATTATACTTGAATTCACGCCTCCTTCACCAACAGCACCTTCTTATGAGGTGATTTGGGAAAGTATGGGTGGTGGAGATGGAACCGCAGCTACTGCTGAGGAGGAAGTTGCCGCTGAATTAGCAAAAAAAATTGTAGACTCTATTGATGTATCACAATTAGACCCATGTACAAAAGAAGTATTTGAGAAGTTAAAAACATTAACAAACTCTGATATTGCAAGTATTTTTGAAAAATTTGGTGTACCAGTAAATGGAACTTACAACATTAAAATTGTTTTGGGGACACCACAAAAACCAACTGCATTAGCTGACACAAAATCAGCAGGTAAAAATAACTATATTATAACAATTAGGGACACCTATATTAAAGGAACTGAAAACAACGGAAAACCTCCAACAGATTTATCAATTGCAACAGTAATCATACACGAATTAATTCATGCACATTTCTTTGCATTATTTGATGATTATCACAATAATGGTGACATTTGCGCTTATGATAATTTTGCTTGTTTGTACGAAAAATATGTGACCAAAACTTACGGTGGAAATGATGACGCGCAACATGCCCAAATGTTTGACAATTATATACCCATAATGGCCTCAACGTTAGCGAAATTTAAGCCTGGCCAACCCTATCAATTCTATGAAGATCTGGCTATGTCTACTATGTTCGGTTTAAATTTTTATAATGCAAAATACCCAAAAGGTGGAGATGAAAGAACAAGAATAGAAAACAATCGTCTGTCTGAAGATTATAATAGACCTTTTGGAGAAGCAATACCTAAAGGTGTCCCATGTTCAATAAAATAAATATGTAAACATGAGAAAAATAATATACTTAGTTATCAGTATACTGCTCTTATCTTGTTCATCAATGAACGTTGAGAAACAAATCTTACGAGACTTTATAGATGAACAAAATAAAAACGGCCGCACAATTAAAGTAATTGTAGATAAGTCCTATCCCCGAACAAAATCTTTGGACTACTATGTCATGGCTTATGAAGATAGAAATATTCGTATGGGAGATTGGATAAGAGTTACCCCAAATGGCTACCCGCCATACAATTGGCCAATAGATATAAATGTGGTAAAAGAATTAAAATCGAAATACAAAAACGATATTACCTATTATTGGAAGAAAAAGGATTTTTACAGACCTAAATTCAAAATTATTAGTGAATATGAATCACGTACTAGCAGAAATCCGATCTTTGAAAAGTTTTTATTCTCAAGTGGTTTATATATTTCAAAACCAGTGATGACTTTAGATAACAAATATGCTTTTATATTTTATTCAGATTTTTCAGTGGGTACTGGAGGCACCGCTGGTAGATATGAAGCGGCTTTGCTAGAAAATGTAAACGGAAAATGGAAAATAATTGCTACCTATATTGACCCCAATGTAATTAGTTAGCTTTACTGATTAGACTACAACTAAAAACCGTCTCCAAAAGTATCTTGGAGACGGTTTTTTTGTGCTATTTTTGTCCATCTAATACAAAAATCGCTTGGGTTCAAAACACACTTTTATGAAGCAATTGAGTTGGTTGTTGCTACTTTTTACGTTCTCACTACAGGCGCAATTCCAATGGAATGGTTTGGTGAAAGACGCAAAGACCAATCAACCCTTGCCTTTTGCGAGCATTAGCAGTAACACGGGTTTTCAAACCATCTCGGATGTAGACGGAAAATTCCAGCTCTTGAGTCCCAATCCTATTTTGGATTTTACGGTTTCTTATTTGGGCTATACTCCCTTCCAACAAGTCATCACGCCCAACAAAACGTTTTATGTCGTGGCCTTACAAGAAAAGTCCAATGATTTGAATGAAGTCTTGATTCCCAAAGAAAATGAAGCTTTACAAATTATTCGAAAAGCTATAGCGGCCAAATCAGTCAATAATCCGCAGCAAAAAAACAATAGCTTTTCGTTTAAATCCTATAACAAACTCCTAGTTACCGCCAATCCCGACTCGATTAATGGTAAAATTGATTCGGTTTTTGTAGACAAAACCTATGGTAGAGAACTGGTAAAAGTAGATTCATCTAACTACAAGTTTAAAGAAATCATTAGTAAGCAGCATTTGTTTCAAACGGAGAAAGTATCGCTTTTTCAGTACCAAAACAGCTACTTAAAAGAAGTGATTTTAGGAACCAAAATGGCTGGCTTCAAGCAACCTATTTATGAAATGATCGCGTTCAATTTGCAATCTTTTTCGATTTATGAACCCAAATATGAGTTGTTCGAAACCAAATACAATAGCCCCATAGCCGATGACGCGCCAGAACATTACAATTACAAACTACTGGATTCGGTAGCCATTGACGGCAGGACTAGCTATATGATTTATTTCAAAAACAAGAAAAAGAAAAATGCAGCAGGACTAGAAGGCGTTTTATATATAGACACGGCTTCCTATGCGATTGCTAAAGCTATTATGCGCATAAAAGGCGTGTTGGACATCAGCGGGACTCACGAATTTGTGTATTTGCCTAAGGAAAAAATTTGGTTCCCCTCGGCCAAGACATTTCAAATTGTAAAAGGAAAAAGCGATGATGACATTAAAATTCTTGGTGGAACCATACAGTTTGATGGCGATGTTGAACAAGGATTCAAACCTCGAAAAAAGGAAGCTACCGATATTAGTTATTTGATTTCTAAAAGTTACAATTTTGATATAGAATACAACAAAGCTGTCAAAATCAAACAACCAACGATAGCTATTGACATTCAAGAAGACGCTATTAATCAAACGGATGCTTTTTGGGAAGCGTATAGAAAAGAGAAATTGGATTTGCGCAGTCAAAAAACCTATGCAGCTGTCGATAGCATTTCAATAAAAAATGGCATTGAAAGCAAACTGCTCTTTGGTCGAAAAATCATCAATGGCTATGTGCCCATTAGTGTGATTGATTTTGATTTAAGGAAGTTTGTGAGTTTCAACAATTACGAAGGTTTTCGTTTGGGTGTTGGAGGTATTACCAATGATCGCTTTTCTAAAAAATGGAAAATAGAAGGCTATAGCGCTTACGGCACAAAAGACGGGACTTTTAAATACAGTTTAGGTATTGGTACCCGAATCAATAAGTTTTCGAATACTTGGTGGGGCATTTCATTTACGGATGATGTGCGAGAAATAGCGAGCACCACTTGGACTGTTGACCGAAGAGCGTTCAAAATTTACGACCCAAGACCTATTAACATTAGTACTTTTTACCAATATCAAACGTGGAAAACGACTGTTGAAACCAAGTTTATTCCAAAAACCGAAAGCATTTGGGAAGTATCCAATACTTTTGTGGAGCCAAAGTTTAATTATGTCTACAATCTGGGTGGCAAACTCTTTACGAAATACAATTTGACTACGGCTATGGTTTCGTTGCGTTGGAATCCGTTTAGCGATTATATGCAAACGCCAACGGGAAGAATTGAAACCGAAAAAAGGTATCCCAAATTTACGTTTCAGTTTACCAAATCATTGCCCAATGTGGGCAACAATGATTTTGAGTTTAGTAAAATCGATTTTAGAACCGAATATCAAAAGAATTACTTGAGCGGTCAAAAAACAAGTTTGCTATTTGAAGCAGGCTATACTATTGGCGACTTGCCTTTGACGCATTTGTACAATACCTCGCCGAATAATTTGAATAAAGAAACGATTATTCAGCGTGTGACTTTTGCGGGTAAAAACAGTTTTGAAACGATGTTTTTTAATGAATTTTTCTCGAGTAAGTTTGCTTATTTTCAGTTCAAGCACAGTTTTAATCGCATTCATTTGTTGAAAAAGGTGAAACCTAATTTGGTAGTGGTGAGTCGAATGGGATGGGGCGATATGGAAAAACCAGAACAGCATGTTGGCATTAACTACAAAACCCTACGCGAAGGCTATTTTGAATCGGGAATCGAGTTGAACCAAATTTATAACGGCATTGGACTAAGTGGTTTTTATCGTTATGGGCCGAATCAATTGGAAAAATTCCAAGATAATATTGCGGTGAAAATTAGCTTTATTTTGAATTTGGGATTCTAACTCAGATTTAAAGAAAGTGGTGCTTTGACAATTCACCTTTGACTTATATTTTGCAATTTCTTTTAACCGCAAGGCTCGCAAAGAAAAAAATCGCAAGGTTCGCAAAGTTCTACGTGAGGACAATGCCATTAAGTTAAGAGATTTTAGCTTAATTCTACTATTAAAGGCTTTTTGTCATTCCGACGGAGGAGGAATCACATAATGTGAGTAATTTGTGCGATTCCTCCTCCGTCGGAATGACAACTAAACCAGCAAAATTGAGTTTCAATAAATGATGTAACAAATAGAATTAAGCGGAGATTTTTAATTGAAGATTAACGATTCTTGACCCGAGCGTTAGCTAATTGGCGAAGCATTTTAGATTTTGTGCTAATAAATAAAAAAGCCTTTTTTTTTCAATGTTTTACACATCAGAAATCAAAAATCGTTATTCAAAAATCAGCAATCAGATTATTTGATTATTCCTTAATTTAACGACATTGTACGTAAGGGATAGAAGCGGCATCCTCTAGGGGCGGGGTTCGACCCTAGAGATATAGCGTAGAGCCCGACAGCATAAAACAAAGAGAGCCACTCAATAGTTAGTTGAATGGCTCTCTTTGTTTTATGGTGGCACGCCCAAATTCAACCCAGATTCCGCATTAGAAATTTACTACAACTAAATTCTTCTTCAAAACCAAGAACTTACTCCCATTTTTAAATTCAAAATACGAAAGTATTCCTTCTTCAAAAATAGTCCGTGAGCTCTTGCTTTTATTGAATAATTTAGTTTCGCTACAAAGTCTAATGCGGATTCTGGGTTTAACTTAATGCTCGGAAACCATTTTTAGTCCGATAATGGAGGCGATGAGGGTAAGCAGAAAGAAAATACGCCAAAAAGTAGCGGGTTCTTTGAAGACTAAGAGTCCGACGAGAACTGTTCCTGCGGCGCCTATACCCGTCCAAACAGCATAAGCGGTTCCGATGGGGAGGGTTTGTGTGACTTTGTAAACCAAGGACATACTGATGATAAGGCAGGCAAAAAAACCGAGGTACCAAAAGGTGGCTTCGGTGCCTTGTGCTTCTTTGGCTTTGCCTAAACAAGTGGTAAATCCTATCTCGAAAAGGCCTGCAATTAGTAACAAAATCCAGTTCATACTATGGTTTTATGATTAATACCGAAGGGACTCCGCTCAACCAAACACTTCTGGAATCGACAAGTGCTTTCCAGCTTTCAAGACTTATCATCATCAAATCTTGCTCGGCTAGGAACTCTTTTTTGATGATTTTTTCGCCATACAATGTGATGTTGTTTGGGAATTTATGCTCCAATGAACTTATGGCGCTTCCGATTACAAAATTCGATTTGATGTGTCCGTTTACGTCCAAAACTACTACTTTGGACTTGTTGTTATGGATGAGTTTTTGAGCGTAATCAATCAAGAAGGCATCATCGGCACTGAAGATGGGGATAAAAATGGTGTTTACTTTTTGTAAGTCTTTATCGATTAATATTCCCACAGGCATTTTGGCTTTGAGCAAAATTTGTCGGGTTCTTTCGTCGAAAGGAGAATTGGCAAATAAGCCTTCTTTTCCTGTGAATTTATCCATTAATCGCTCTGGATTAATGATTCTAGTGGTAAAACCAATCACTTTTCCGAGCAAAGTTCCTTCGAAAATTGATTTCCCGAGTCCTACTAATAATAGGTCGTATTCGCCTTGATTGGCGATGTCGGTAATTTCTGTTTCGATGTCGACTGTAGCTTTGAAGATGGTAGTAACTTCCTGTTTTAAGATTTTTGATTCTTCTTGAATGGGCAAAAATGTTGCAGTCTCTTTGTCCTCTAAAGCAAAAGGATGCATCTCGTTGCTTACAGACAAATGCATAGCAGTAACCGAAGCGTCTTTTTGTTTACGAACTAAACTATTCGCTAAACGCAGCAGCGACCTTCCTTTTTCGTTGTTGCCAAAAGAAATCAAAACGCGATATACTTTGGATTGTTCCAATTCTTCTATCTCAACATCGTCTTTAGTCTTGAAAATAAAATTGATTAAGTTAAGGGCTGGTCCCGTCATAAAAGTAGTGACCAATGCCATAATCACCATCATTGTAAATACCGCTGGTGTCAACACTCCCAATTCTAAACCAATGTTTAGTACGATTAATTCCATCAAGCCGCGTGTATTCATCAATGCGCCGATGGTTAAACTATCTCTCCAATTTTGCCCCACAAATTTGGCCGCCAAAGCACTACCAAAAAACTTCCCTACTACAGCTACCAAGATGATGAAACCCGTTACTTGCCATAAGTAAGGGTCGTTGATTAGACCAATTTCGGTACGTAAACCTGTGAATACAAAGAACAAAGGCAAAAGTAAAATAACGGATACGTCCTCTACTTTTTCAATAAAAACGATTCTGAATTTAGCCACATCTGGCATAATAACACCCGTCATAAAAGCTCCAAAAAGCGCGTGGATTCCGATTACTTCTGTAGCATAAGAAGCAATAATAAGTGTGACAAAAAAGATAGCCACGACTGGTTTACTAATCGCTTCTTTGGATGCATATAGATCACCAATTCGCTTAAGAAAAGGTTTTACAATCAGCAACATAATCAGCACAAATCCGACAGCCAAAGAAATCACATATAAAGAACTCACAAAAGAACCCGCTTTTACAATAGCAATTACCGCAGCCAATAAACACCAAGCCGTAATATCATCGGCGGCGGCGCAAGTGATTACGATGGCACCCAATTTGGTTCTGTGAATACCGCGTTCTTGAACGATTCGTGCCAAAACAGGAAATGCTGTTATACTCATTGCAATTCCCATAAATAAACTAAACGAAAGGAATTTTACTCCATCAGGCGCAAATTGGTCATAAACGAAATACGCCAAACCAATTCCGAGCGTAAACGGAAAAATAATACTAGCGTGACTAATCACTACGGCATCGTTGGCTTTGTTTTTTAGTACTTTCAGGTCTAATTCCATCCCAATGACATACATAAAAAGTATTAATCCGATTTGACTTAGGAATTTCAGATTCCCTAAAGATTCTACAGGAAATAAAATCCCCGAGAACTCAGGAAAATAGGTTCCTAACAAAGATGGTCCTAACGCTATACCCGCAATGATTTCACCAATTACAGAAGGTTGTCCTATTTTTTTGAAAATCCAACCAAAGATTCTAGCAACAATAATTATGGTGATGATTTGAGCCAAAAGTATGGCCAAAGGTTCTTTAAAACTGTGTTGCATCGAAACTATAAAATCCAACCAAGCATCTTTTGAACCAACTGTTGTTTTTTTAATATCTGCGCCTTCTAGTAATTTTCCGTTTTGTATAATCCAATACATTAAGGCGGAAAAACCTCCCGTAACTGCTAGATAGAATAGGGTATTTTTGTAATTCTTCATTTATATATTTTAGAAAGTAATGAAATGCTCATTTAACAAAGATGAGAAAATCAAATATAACAATTATATCAGGAACAAGAATATTAACCAAAATTTAAAGAATTTCACAATACGATCAAAAAAACTGCCATCAAACCAATGATTTCCTGCTTTTTTAATCGGGGTTTCGTTACCTTTACGGCTTTTTAACTACTGAAAATGATTAAATGGTTTAGTTTGGGATTTTGGGAACTCATTGCCCGTATTGTCCTTAGAAATAGAATTTTAATGCTCTCTATCATTGCAGCGATTACGGTCTTCTTGGCGCTACAATGGAAAAATATTCATTTTACGTTTACCGAAGCGAATATGTTGCCCGATGACAACATTGCGAATGTAGAATACAATGCCTTTTTGGATAAATTTGGAGAAGAAGGCAATTTGATAATTATTGGAGTTAAAGATTCCACTTTTTTTACGCCAAAAGCCTATGCTGCATGGAGTAAATTGATGAATACTATCAAAAAAAATCAGGAGGTAGACTTGGTGGTTTCGCTCAATGATTTGAAAAAACTGCAAAAAAACGAAGCTTTAGAAAAATTTGAATTGGTTCCTTTTGTAGACGAATCGAAAACTCTCGATCCAAAATACATGCAAACCATCAAAAAAGAGTTGTTCAATGACCTTCCTTTTTATGAAGGATTATTGTTCAACAAACGATCTGGAAGTGTTCGCTCGGCGATTTATATGGACAAAAAAATCGTCAACACTAAGGCTCGTAAAACCTTTGTTTTAGAAAAATTAATCCCTGCGATAACCACTTTTGAAAAAGAAACCAAAATTGACCTTCGCGTTTCGGGGATGCCTTACATTCGAACGCTGAATGCCAAAACGATTACCGACGAGATTAGTATTTTTATTGGCGCTTCGTTATTGATTACTTCTTTATTGTTTTTCTTCTTTTTTAGAAGTTTCAAAGCGACTTTAATTTCTATCGTAATTGTTGTGATTGGTGTGATGTGGTCGTTTGGTTTTCTGGGCTTATTCAACTATGAAATTACCATTTTGACGGCTCTAGTTCCTTCATTGATTATTGTAATTGGAATTCCGAATTGTATTTTCTTGACCAACAAGTACCATCAGGAATTTAAAGTTCACCGCAACAAAGCCAAAGCCCTGCAAAGAGTTACCACCAAAATTGGCATGGCTACTTTGATGACCAACTTGACCACAGCCATTGGTTTTGCCACTTTTGTCGCTTCGAACAATAATTTATTGTTGGAATTTGGCGTGGTAACCTCAATCAATATTATGGCTTTGTTTTTCTTGAGTTTACTATTGATTCCCATTTTTCACAGTTACTTGAATCCTCCCAAAGAAAGACACCTGAAACATTTGGACAGAGGTTCCGTGAAAAAATTTATGGATTGGATTCTTAGAACCATCAAAACCAATCGTATCTCAATTTATGTAGCTTCTGTCGCTTTACTAGTGTTTAGTATTATCGGTATTTATGAAATGCGCATTTCGGGAAGTTTGATTGAAGATATGCCTAAAAAAGAAGCATTCTTTCAAGACATTGTTTTCTTTGAAAAAGAATTTGATGGTGTGATGCCTCTCGAAATAATGATTGATACCAAACGTAAAAAAGGAGTGATGAAACTATCTACTCTAAAACGTATGGAAGAACTAGAAACTGCGATTGAGGAAATCCCCGAATTATCGAAGCCTATTTCGATTGTGAATTTGGTGAAATATTCTAAACAAGCTTACTACAATGGCAATCCTGATTATTATGAATTGCCTACTTCGCAAGAACAAGCTTTTATCCTTTCGTATGCCAAAAATGCTACAGCCAATAGCAAAGAAAACCTGATGAAAAGCTACGTAGATAGTACTGGTCAATACGCCCGAATCACCACCTTTATGCGAGATGAAAACGGTGACCAAATTGCTAAAATCGAGGCCGAAATTAGAAAGAAAGCGGATAAATTGTTTCCGAAAGAACGCTACAATGTCATCATAACTGGAAAGGCTTTGGTATTTCAAAAAGGGACGGGCTACTTGCTTGACAACTTGCTCTCGTCACTGATTTTTGCCTTTTTCTTAACGGCACTTTTGATTGGATTTATGTTCCGTTCGTTCAAAATGATATTGGTTTCTATTATCCCTAATTTATTGCCTTTATTCTTAACGGCTGGTTTAATGGGCTTTTTGGATATCCCATTAAAACCGTCGACTATTTTGGTTTTTGGGATTGCCTTTGGACTATCGGTAGATGACACTCTCCGATTCTTGTCGCAATACCGCGAGGAATTGAAGAAGAACAACTGGAAAATCAAAAAATCAGTGTATGCTACGTTTAACGAATCGGGATTGAGTATGTTTTATACTTCGATTGTGTTGTTTTTTGGATTTTCGGTGTTTATGCTGTCTAGTTTTGGCGGTACGATTGCTTTAGGCGGACTGATTTCGTTGACGTTATTATTTGGTATGCTGTCGAATTTGATGTTGCTCCCGGCTTTGGTACTGACTTTGAATAAAACCTTGGCCAATGAACAAGAATTTATTGAGCCTAAAATTGACATCATCGAACATTCCGACGAAGAGATTGATTCGCTCACTACCGATAAAAAATAAATTTAAAAAGATGAAAAAAATAGTCTTTGCTTTCGCTTTTATGCTCTTAACGCTTGGCGCTTTTGGCCAAACGACGACAATTTACTTGATTCGTCACGCAGAAAAAGTAGACAACTCTAAAAATCCTGATTTGTCTAAAGCAGGTTTGGAACGCGCCGAACATTGGAAAACAGTTTTAACTCAAGTTCCGCTAAAGGCAGTGTACAGTACTGATTTTTTGAGAACGGTACAAACCGCTACTCCAACAGCTACAAGCAAAAATTTGGAGATTATAAAATATGACCCAAAAACTCTCGACCTTGAACAACTCAAAAAAGAGCGCAAAGGTCAAGCTATTTTGATTGTAGGTCATAGCAATACGACGCCTGATTTGGCAAACAAAATCATTAATCAAAAGGTGTATGCGCCAATTGATGATACTGTTTTTGGAAATTTATACATCATTACCATTAGCGGAAATGAAGTAAGTCACCAATTGCTGCAAGGGTTGTAAACCAAGAAACGACTGGTTTCCCTACTGCCCTAGCCCCGATTGTAGTGGAAATCCTTGTGAAAATAAAGACTAATTTTTCTTGACAAAAAAGAGCGACCAGCGGAAGCTCCTTTTTTGGCTTAGAAAAATAGTATTTATTGAACAAGATTGTAACGAAAAGCGGGAAATAGCTCCTAAAAAATAAACACAAAACAATTATATTTGCATAACGCTTAAAGCACCGATTTTTGTTTTGAGCGCGTATTTAAATCTAAAAATCTAAAATTAAGATGAAACACACAAAAGTTAAAGACTTATTAAACAGTACAACGATACTTCAGGAAGTGAATGCAAAAGGATGGGTGAGAACGTTTAGAAATAATCAGTTTATTGCGCTGAATGACGGTTCTACTATTAATAATATTCAGTGTGTGGTTGATTTTGAAAATACACCAGATGAGACACTAAAACGCATTACGACTGGGGCTGCTATTTCGGTTATTGGCTCGTTAGTTGAAAGTCAAGGTGCGGGTCAAAAATATGAAATTCAGGTACAGCAATTGGAAATTTTGGGTGACTCGGATGCGGAGAAATTCCCAATGCAGCCTAAGAAACACTCTTTGGAATTTTTGCGTGAGAATGCGCATTTGAGAGTAAGAACAAATGCTTTTGGCGCGATTATGCGTGTGCGTTCGGTTTTGGCTCACGCGGTGCACACGTATTTTCAAGAGAAAGGTTTTGTGTATGTAAACACACCAATTATTACTGGTTCGGATGCTGAAGGTGCGGGTGAAATGTTTAAAGTAACCGCTTTGCCTTTTGACAACACACCAAGAACTGAGGAAGGTAAAGTAGATTACAAAAAAGATTTCTTTGGTAAAGAGACCAACTTGACGGTTTCTGGACAATTAGAAGGTGAAACGTTTGCCATGGCGTTGGGTCAGATTTATACTTTTGGTCCTACGTTTAGAGCCGAAAACTCAAATACTTCTCGTCACTTAGCAGAGTTTTGGATGATTGAGCCAGAGGTGGCTTTCAATGATTTGGAAGACAATATGGATTTGGCTGAGGATTTCATTCAATTTGTGATTAAATATGTAATGGATAAATGTCCAGAGGATTTGAAATTCCTAGAAGGACGTTTGTTAGAAGAAGAAAAATCAAAACCACAAGCCGAAAGAAGTGAAATGGCTTTGTTGGAGAAATTGAACTTTGTATTGGAAAACAATTTCAAACGCGTTTCGTATACGGAAGCCATTGATATTTTGAGAAACAGTACCCCAAACAAAAAGAAAAAATTCCAATATATCATCAACGAATGGGGAGCGGATTTACAATCAGAACACGAACGTTATTTGGTGGAAAAACACTTTAAATGTCCAGTGATTTTGTTTGATTATCCAGCCAATATCAAAGCATTTTATATGCGTTTGAACGACAATACAGAACCTGGAAAAGAGACAGTTCGAGCAATGGATATTCTTTTCCCTGGCATTGGAGAAATCGTAGGAGGCTCACAAAGAGAGGAACGCTACGATGTTTTGGTAGAAAAAATGAAAGCCTTAGGTATTGACGAAGAAGAATTGTGGTGGTACTTAGATACTAGACGTTTTGGTTCTGCAGTACACTCAGGTTTTGGTCTTGGTTTCGAAAGATTGGTATTGTTTGTAACTGGAATGACGAATATTCGTGACGTGATTCCTTTCCCAAGAACACCAATGAATGCGGAATTTTAAAAAAGTTTACTGTTGTTTAAAATGGTTTAAAGTTGTTGCCTACAACACAACAACTTTAAACCTTTAAACCTTAAACCTTTAAACTATTAAAAAAAATGCTAAAGCAATTTTTAAATTTAAAATTATCACAGAAATTATCTCCACAACAAATTCAGTTGATGAAGTTAATTCAATTGCCTACGCAAGCCTTTGAACAACGTTTATTAGAAGAAATGAACGAAAACCCAGCTCTAGAAGCAGGCAAAGAAGACGACTACGAGAAAGACGAATTTGAATCAGAAGACTACGACGATTATGATGATGCCGAATCAGATCGAATAGAAGCCGATGATATTAATCTTGATGACTATCTTGGCAGTGACGACATCCCAGATTACAAAACGCAAGTCAATAATTATAGTGACGACGATGAAGACCGCGAAAGTCCCTATGCTGCTCCAATTAGTTTTCACCAAGATTTAATCAATCAACTCAATACTTTTATTCTCAACGAAGAAGACCGAGAAATCGCAGAATTCTTAGTGGGAAGTATTGATGATATGGGTTACATTCGAAGAAGCATTCCTGATATCGTAGACGATCTAGCGTTCACGCAAGGCATTTATACCGATGAAAAAAATGTAGACAGACTTCTTCACGTTATTCACGAATTGGAACCCACAGGAGTTGGCGCTCGCGATTTACAAGAGTGTTTGCTTTTGCAACTCAAACACAAAACACCAACAGAATACATAGCACTAGCCATTGATATTATCGAAAATCACTTTGATGCGTTTACCAAAAAACATTACGAAAAGTTAATCCAGAAATGTAATGTTTCGAATGAACAACTCCGAAAAGCCATACACGAAATCGAAAGGCTCAACCCTAAACCAGGCAGTTCATTTGCAGGCAATACTAAAGTTACCGAAAATATTGTTCCTGATTTTGCCATCAGAATTGTGGATAGTGAATTGGAATTAACGTTGAATGGCAGAAATGCTCCATCATTGCACGTTTCTAAAGACTATCAAGAAATGATGCAAACGTACAAAGACTCTAGAGACAAATCGGCACAACAAAAAGAAGCGGTACAGTTTATCAAACAAAAATTAGATTCAGCGAAATGGTTTATTGATGCGATTCGACAACGCCAAGAAACCCTTTTTGTAACCATGAATGCGATTATGCATTACCAAGAAGAATTTTTCCTAGATGGCGATGAGACCAAGTTAAAACCGATGATTTTGAAAGATATTGCAGATTTGGTTGGCCTTGATATTTCGACAATTTCTAGGGTGGCCAATAGCAAATATGTAGAAACACCTTACGGTACTAAATTGATTAAAGAATTTTTCTCCGAAGCCATGATGAACGATCAGGGTGAAGAAGTTTCAACGTTAGAAATTAAGAAAATCCTAAAAAACACCATCGAAGAAGAAGACAAACACAAACCGCTTCCTGATGATCAATTGGCCGAAATTTTAAAAGAAAAAGGCTATCCCATTGCCAGAAGAACCATAGCCAAATACCGAGAACAACTCGATATTCCGGTGGCGAGGATGCGGAAGAAAATGTAGTAGTTTGTTATGCTTCAACCTTTGTGAGGCTTCATTCACTATTAATAAACAAAGCAACTCTTTTTTTGTAACTTTACCCAAAACAAAGAATTATGATAACGGATATTAACGAATTAGACCTTAATAAGACCTACTCTTATGCTGATTATCTAACTTGGCAGTTTGATGACAGAGTAGAGCTATTGAGCGGAAAAATTTTCAGTATGGGGTCAACTCCAAATACCACTCATCAAAGGATATCTAGGGAGTTAACAGGTGTACTTTATAATTTTTCCAAACAACATCAATGCAATTTATTTGCTGCACCTTTTGATGTTCGATTGATAGATAAAAAGAAATCTAAATTAGATCAAGATATTTTTACTGTAGTACAACCTGATTTGTGTGTGATTTGTGACGAAACAAAAATCGATGAAAGAGGCGCCATTGGAGCTCCAGATTTGGTGATTGAAATTTTATCGCCGGGAAATTCCAACAAAGAAATGAAGTATAAATTTGATTTGTACGAAGAAGCCGGCGTTCAAGAATATTGGATTGTAAACCCAGCAGATAAAACCCTTTTTATTTATGTCCTGAAAGAAAATCAATTCATAGGAATGCATCCATTAATTGAAGAAGATTCGATTCAAAGTAAATTATTTCCCGACTTAGATTTTCAATTAGCCGAAATATTCAATTAAAAAAATAACCCTTTCAAGTATGTACTAGAAAGGGTTTTATATTTTTAGATTATTTCTTTTCTTTATCGTCGTGCATCGCGTGATAAAAAGCGGCTCGACTTAAGGGTTCATATTCCTCTGTTTCCCCAAGCATAACGAGTTTGTCATTATCTGTTTTTCGGAAACTGTAATTCGCTAGATTTCCTGTTCGAGTGCACACTGCATGTACTTTGGTAACATATTCCGCAGTAGCCATCAATGCAGGCATCGGTCCAAAAGGATTCCCTTTAAAATCCATATCCAAGCCAGCCACAATTACGCGAATTCCTTGATTGGCTAAATCATTACAGACCGTAACAATTTCGTCATCAAAAAACTGAGCTTCGTCAATGCCAATAACGTCACATCCTTGTGCCAAAAGTGCAATATTAGCAGCAGCAGGAACGGGTGTAGAACGGATTTCATTCTCATCGTGCGATACCACCATTTCCTCGTGATAACGCGTATCAATAGTAGGTTTGAAAATTTCAATTCGTTGTTTGGCAAACTGAGCTCGTTTAAGCCTGCGAATGAGTTCTTCTGTTTTACCCGAAAACATGGAGCCACATATGACTTCTATCCAACCAAATTGTTCTTTATGATTTACTGTATTTTCGAGAAACATTTTGTATTTTTCTACCTTTAAAAATGAATAGTTTTTATTACTTTGTAATGGGAACAAATTTATTAAAAAAGACACACCCTACTCACTATAATACCAAAAGTTATGAAAAAAAGATTGGAGGCTGATTTAGTTAGCATTGCGCACAGAATTCTACAACTTAAAAACAAATCGGATGTGAATGTGCTGTTCTTAGAAACCCAAAAACTATACGAAAAACTGGCGATTTTAAAGTTTGTCGAAGAAAATCTAGGGGATATCAAACCAACCATAGGTCAGGCTGCAATTGAAGCAGAAATTGAAAAAGCTTTTGATTTACCTGAAATAAAAACGGAAATCCCAACAACTGAAGCTGTAATAGAAACTGAAGTTCAAAAGCAAGAACCTATCATTGAAACGGTTTCAATTGTAGACCAATTGCTAGATACTATTGCTCCCGAAGACAGCATTTTGAAGGCGATTACCAGCGAAACAGCAACCAACGAAATTGAAGAAAAAACTCCTATCTCTTTTGCTCCATCTAGTGATGAATCAGAAGTCATAAATGAGACAGCAACGCAACCAAACATACCAATTGAAGAAAAAAAGAATGAGGCCGTTCAAATTTCATTTGAAGAGCTATTGGGCGGAAACTATTCCGAAGCGCAATTCGTAAAAGTAGATAGTACTGAAACTACCAAAACCAATTCAACCTCCGTTTTCGATTTGTCTTTTGATAAAGTTGAAACGCTCACTGAAGAAAAAGAAGACAAACCCAAATCATTGAACGAAAAATTAAGCAAAGGAATTAACATCGATTTGAATGATCGTATCGGTTTTGTCAAACATCTCTTTGGCAATAGTAATGAAGATTATAATCGTGTCTTGAGTCAATTGAATAGTTTTAATAACTTTTATGAAACCAAAACGTTTATTGACGAAATGGTAAAGCCAGATTATAACAACTGGGAAGGAAAAGACGATTATGCTAATCGATTCATGGAAATTGTAGAGAAAAAATTCTTATAACTGATTCTACTCTCTGTATAAATCACTACCCCATCATCAAACACGAACTTCGTTTAATTACGGATTTCGTGTTTTAACTTTTTAAAATATGTCTAAACTATATATCGTACCTACTCCAATTGGCAACCTCGAAGACATGACGTTTCGAGCGATTCGCATCCTCAAAGAAGCTGATTTGATTTTGGCCGAGGACACCCGAACCAGTGTCAAATTGCTCAAGCATTTTGAGATTAGCACGCACATGCACAGCCATCACATGCACAATGAGCACAAAACCATCGAAAACATAATTAGTCGATTGCAAGGAGGTGAAACCATCGCTTTGATTTCGGATGCTGGAACGCCCGCCATCTCGGACCCTGGTTTTTTGATTACTAGAGCTTGTATTGAAAATGGCATTGCGGTAGAATGTCTGCCAGGCGCAACTGCATTTGTCCCTGCTTTAGTCAATAGTGGTTTGCCCAATGATAAATTTGTTTTTGAAGGTTTTTTACCTGATAAAAAAGGAAGACAAACCCGCTATTTGGCTTTGGCCGAAGAAACGAGAACAATGATTCTTTATGTTTCTCCACACAAATTAGTAAAGACTTTAAGTGAATTTATTACTTATTTTGGTGATGACCGTCCCGTTTGTGTTTCGAGAGAATTATCTAAAATGCATGAAGAAAACGTACGCGGAACGGTAAAAGAAGTGCTAACTCACTTTGAAAAAACCGCCCCTAGAGGCGAAATTGTAGTTGTGATTGGCGGCAAACCAATAACCAAAGAAACCAAAAAAAGTAAATTTTCAGAAGAACAATAAAATAGAATATATGAGCCTAACTGCCTTTTTAGAAAAAGTAAAAAACACCCCAAACGCGATTACATTTCAAGAAACTATTGCTGTTATTGAAGCCAATTATGATTTTGAACCAACCGCTTTCGAAAACGGATTGCAACACAATGCGGCTAACGAAAATAACGGCTCTTGCAAATTATTTGCTTTTGCTGCATTGCAACAATTGTCTCCAGAAGCGACATTAGCTTGTTTTGGAGCCTATTATACTGAAGATGTCTTGAAAAATCCAGAAGGCACAGACCATCAAAACATTCGTAATTTTATAAAAACAGGTTGGGATGGCATCGCTTTTTATGGGGAACCGCTGACATTGAAACAACACTAATTGTTATTTACAGCTAACGATTTTTATAAAAATTGTTATTTATAGATAACAAAAATAACAAATAATGTTATTTGTAAATAACAATTTTTACTATATTTGTTTCTTAAAAAGCACAAAATGGAAAATCTTTTAGTAGAATTTCAACAAAAGATTGCTCGAACTTCTTTGGATTTTCAACGGTATTTAATTGATGAAATCGATTGGAACAATCAATTGATTGCTATAAAAGGAGCAAGAGGTTCAGGAAAAACCACCCTATTATTACAACATATAAAAAAACATTTGAATCTAAAGACTACACTATTTGTAAGTTTAGACAACTTGTACTTTATAGAAAACACCGTAATTGATTTAGCCAAAAACTTTTCAAAGATTGGAGGAACGCATTTGTTACTCGATGAAGTACACAAATATGCCAATTGGTCGAGAGAGTTGAAGCTTATCTATGATGATGTTCCAGAATTGAACGTAGTGTTTACCTCTTCCTCTATGCTGGAAATCTATAAATCAGAATCGGATTTGAGCAGAAGAGCGGTGAGTTATGATTTGAAAGAAATGTCGTTTCGGGAATTTATTGTTTTTGAAACAGGAATTGATTTAAAACCAATTGATTTTAAAACAATTATAGAAAATCACACTGAAATTGCGAGTAGTCTTTTGCAACAAATAAAGCCTATCCCCTTGTTTTTGAAATATTTAGAATTTGGAGCTTACCCTTACTACAAAGAAAACAGTAAGTTGTACCACCAAAAATTGATTAACACCATAAACTTAATTATCGAAATTGACATCAATGCAGTTGACCACATCAGCTATGAATTGATTGTTAAACTCAAAAAATTGCTTTTTGCTATCGCTACAAGTGCTCCATTTACACCAAATATCACTAAATTGAGCGAGAGAATTGGGGCATCAAGAGCGGTTTTAATTCAAGCTATAAAACAATTAGAGCGAGCCGGTTTGGTCAACGAATTGTACCGTCCTACAAAAGGAATTGGCGCGCTTACAAAACCTGAAAAATTATTTTTGAACAATACCAATTTGATGTATGCCTTAGCAAAGGAAAATACGAATGTGGGCAATTTAAGAGAAACATTTTTTGTGAATCAATTCAAAAATCTTGCAGTAATTCATTTAGCCGATCAAGGTGACTTTTTGATTGATGAAAAGTATACTTTTGAAATTGGTGGAAAAAACAAAAAACAAATTCAGATTCAAAATGTGAACGATAGCTTTATTGCAAAGGACAATATTGAAATTGGTGCAGGAAATGTGATTCCGGTTTGGCTTTTTGGCTTTCTGTATTAATAAAGTAAACAGGAACCTCTTTTAAATGCTTACAAAAAGGCAATTTGTGGCTCTTTAACCCCGACAGCAGCGGCATCCTTTGTTTTTTTGCTGCCAAAAAAACAAAGATATAGCGGATGGCGGGACCCGTGTTTCCTGAAAAAGCCTTTTGCCTTGGTTGCTAAAAAAATAAATTATACGCCTAATTAACAAGTTATAAAACCCAAAAAAGCATGCGTTGGACACTCAAACCCAAACCTGAAGAAGAAAAAATAAATGAACTAGCGACTGCCTTACAAGTTTCTGGAACGATTGCCACATTATTACTGCAGCGAGGCATCACCACATTTGAGGAAGCCCGACAGTTTTTTCGCCCCTCGCTACACGATTTGCATGATCCGTACTTGATGAAGGATATGGATAAAGCGGTGGAAAGGCTTGAAAAAGCGATAGAAAATGAGGAAAATATTTTGGTTTTTGGGGATTATGATGTGGATGGAACAACGGCAGTTTCTTTGGTTTCGGGCTATTTGAAAAGTTTTTACCCCAATGTTGCGACCTACATTCCGGATCGTTATGACGAAGGCTACGGCGTGTCGTTTAAAGGTATTGATTTTGCAGATGACAACGGTTTTTCGCTAATTATAGCGTTAGATTGTGGCATAAAATCTATAGATCACGTGGCGTATGCCAAAGAAAAGAATATTGATTTTATTATTGGCGATCACCACCGTCCGGGGGAACACTTACCTGATGCTGTAGCGATTTTGGACCCAAAACGAGACGATTGTAACTATCCGTATGATGAATTGTGTGGTTGCGGCATTGGTTTTAAACTCATTCAGGCGTTGGCGGCTAACCGTAACCAAACCCTAGATGATTTGATTCCGTATCTGGATTTGGTCGCAACAGCCATTGCTGCGGATATTGTTCCGATGACGGGTGAGAATAGGGTTTTGGCACATTTTGGTTTGCAGGTGATTAATAGCGATCCGCGTCCTGGCATCAAAGCCATGACACATCAACTCAAGAAAAAAACGCTCGACATTACGGATGTGGTTTTTATTATTGCGCCTAGAATCAACGCGGCGGGTCGCATCAAACACGGGAATCATGCGGTGGAATTGTTGACGGAATTTGATTTTGAACAAGCCCAGCAATTTGCCTCTGAAATTGAAGCCTATAATGCTGAACGCAAAGATTTGGACCAACAAATCACCAAAGAAGCATTGACACAAATTGAAGAAAATGGCGAACAAAACCGATTTACTTCGGTCGTTTTTCAAGACACTTGGCACAAAGGCGTGATTGGGATTGTAGCGTCACGATTGATAGAAACCTACTATCGTCCCACCTTAGTTTTTACCAAAAGTGGCGATAAATATGCTGCATCGGCCCGCTCGGTAAAAGGGTTTGATGTGTACAATGCACTCGAAGCTTGCGCGGAACATTTGGAACAATTTGGAGGACACATGTACGCTGCAGGAATGACCTTGAAACCAGAAAATTATGCCGCTTTTAAGGAAGCCTTTGAAAAAGTGGTGCAAGCAACCATTGCACCCGAATTACTTCAACCCGAACTTTCTATCGATGCTGTTGTCCGTTTTGAAGAAATTACCCCTAAATTTACACGCATTTTAAAACAATTTGAGCCTTGTGGTCCTCAAAATATGACGCCTGTTTTTGCGACCAAAAATGTATTTGATACGGGCTATGGAAAACCGATGGGAAAAGAAGAAGAACATCTGAAACTTTTTGTGCGCCAAAATAATTCGGAAGGAATTCCTGCTATTGGTTTTGGATTGGGAAGCAAACATGCAATAGTAAAAAACAAACAACTTTTCGAAGCCGCTTATTGCATAGACGAAAATGAATGGAATGACAAAATAGAATTACAATTGCGATTGAAAGACATTAGAAACTAAAAATGAAAACAAAAAACGACCCGTACGCTGCTTTACGTTATAAAGAATTCAATACTTTTTTATTGTTACGCTTTGCTATGGTTTTTGCTTGGTCCATGCAATTTATCATTATTGAATGGCAAGTGTATAGCCTAACCAAAAATCCTTTATCGTTAGGGATTATTGGCCTAATGGAAATTATTCCAGCCGTAGCTATGGCATTATTTGCGGGTCATATTGTTGACCAAAAAGAGAAAAAAAGTTTGCTCTTTAAATGTATTGCCGGTTTTTCAATCATTAGTATTGGTTTGTTTTTATTGACTTGGCCTCCTGTCGTTTCAGGTTGGAATATGGATACTGTTTTGTATGCCATTTACTTTATGGTATTTCTAGGAGGAATTATACGCTCCTTTTTAGGGCCTACCATTTTTTCACTTTTGTCGCTAATTGTTCCGAAAAAAGTCTATTCTAATGCTGCCACTTGGAGCTCTTCTGTTTGGCAAGTAGGCTCTGTAGTAGGTCCAGCTATAGCGGGTTTTTCAATCCATTGGATTGGTGTACATTGGTCGTTGTGTATTGTAATTGCTTTTTCTATTTTTTCAATAATCGCCTTGACCCAAATTGAATCCAAACCTATTTTGAATACAAAAATTGGGGAACCTGTTAAAGAAAGTTTGAAAGCGGGTGTGCGATTTGTGTTCACCAATCCCGCCATTTTATCTTCATTGTCACTCGATATGTTTGCGGTTTTGTTTGGCGGAGCGGTAGCCTTGTTACCCATTTTTGCTCAAGACATTTTAAAAGTTGGTCCTGAGGGATTTGGTGTTTTAAGAGCCGCGCCAGCTGTTGGTGCTTTCATAACAATGTTTGTATCGGCATATGTGCCTATGAACAAAAATGCTGGAATGAAACTCTTGATTGCTATTTTTGGGTTTGGAGTGTGTATTATCGTCTTTGGACTTTCTACTTTGTATTGGCTTTCGGTAGTTGCGTTGTTCTTTAGTGGCATTTTTGATGGTATCTCAGTGGTGATTCGCCAAACGATTTTACAACTCAAAACACCTGATGCTATGCGCGGACGCGTTTCGGCGGTGAACTCCATTTTTGTGGGTTCGTCGAACGAATTGGGTGCTTTCGAAAGTGGTGTTACGGCAAAACTAATGGGAACCGTAACAGCCGTAGTTTTTGGAGGAAGTATGACGCTGCTTACCGTTTTAGTCACCGGAATAGCCTCACCTAGCTTTAGAAAACTGGATTTACAAAAAGATTTAGAAGAAATTGAAAAGGCATAGAACAGTAAGCCTATTTTTTGACCAAATGCCAAATACTTATTTTTTTACGAGTAGAAAATCCCAAAGATTCGTATACGTGAATAGCGCCAACGTTTTGATCTGAAACATGTAAAAAAGGAATTTTGTTTTGATCAAAAATGGCGTTTGCAGTATGTGTTACTAACTGTTTTGCGTACCCTTTTCCTGTGTGATCCGGATGCGTGATAACAGCACTAACTTCTATAAAATCGTTCATTTGCATGCGCTCACCTGTTACAGCAACTAATTTACTGTCTTTAAAAATACCATAATAATTTCCCATAGCTGCGGTTTGAGCCTTAAAGTATTCTGGGTACACCAAACTCACCAAACCCAACAAATCGTCCAATTTTTCAGGGCCTAATTTGATGATCGTTTCAGTAATAGGATGCTTACTTCTAGTCGTTAGAATCATTTGACGACAAAGTAATTCCCCTTTGTTTTCAATACTTGAAGGGACATCTGGCAAATTACCAAAAATGTAAAAAGAAGAAGCCATTTGGGCATACTGCTCTAAAATAGTAGCTGCATTTTCAAAAGAAGAAAAGTCCCCAAAAGGACAATAGTCAGGAAGATAAAAATGCCCATTTTGAAAATTTAATCCATACTGACTATGGCATTCTTTCACAGAATTCCCAATAGGATAATCTAATGCATCAAAAGCTATTGGTTCCATATCAATTTAATTTAGTTGAATGTTTTGATTTCAAAAGTTTCACCATCAAAAACACCGTAGGTAAAATAAGTAATCCAATCACCCAGATTGACGTATTCGGCGTTTTCTCCAACGGTATATTTCATAGGCAAATGGCGGTGTCCAAAAACCAAATAATTGTAATGCTTGGTTTCTAGTTTTCGTTTGGCATATTGAATCAACCATTCGCTGTCTTCACCTAAAAAAGTAACATCTTCGGCTCCAGAAATTAACTTGTTTTTTACTGAAAGATATTGCGCCAGTCCAACACCTAGGTCAGGATGCAACCAACGAAACAGCCATTTAGAGAACGGATTGGTAAACACTTTTTTCATGCGTTTGTAGCCCAAATCTCCAGGTCCTTTTCCGTCTCCGTGTCCTACTAAAAAAGTTTTTCCATGAAAAGTATATTCTTGATTGTCATGAAAAACGGGAATATTCAGTTCTTTTTCAAAGTAATCGTTCATCCATAAATCATGATTCCCGACGAAAAAATAAATCGGAATACCGCTATCGCGAATCTCGGCCAATTTACCTAAAACGCGAACAAATCCTTTGGGAACCACGGTTTTGTATTCGAACCAAAAATCGAATAAATCACCCAATAAAAAAATAGCTTCTGCATCTTTTTTTACTTCATCAAGCCAAGCTACAAATTTTTGTTCTCTAGGAAAACTCAACTCAGGCGTGGGCGCACCAAAATGCTGATCGGAAGCGAAATATATTTTTTTGGAGATTGAAGTCATGCAATTTAATTTGGATTTGGTCTTGAATCGTTGGGTTAAATTGTTTTTTTACCACATAGAATCATAGAATTTGTAGTTTTTAAGAGAAAGAAAATAGACGTTTTACTATTCACATAGCTATCTATTGTGAAAAATAGAACCATTCCTCTTTTTCCTCTATGATTTTCTTTTAATCTATGCCTCTATGGGGTTAAATTTTTATTTTATTTGAATTTGACCAATGAGTTATCTATTTCTATACATTATCGCTGGCAAACCATTCTGCGAAAGAAGATTCGGTTTCTTGCAATTTTAAAGAAAATAAGTTAATTCCTTCTGGCAAACGGCTTTTGATTCTTTCAGCAAAATCAACAATCATATTCTCGCTGGTAGGCTGATAATCGACCAAAATCACATGATGTCCTCGGTCTTTTAATTCTTTTGCCAATTCAACATGAGGAGTCGTTTGGTTGAAAACCGTAGCGTGGTCAAATTGATCTACTACTTCTTCTTTGACAATTTTTTTCAAATCGGTAAAATCAATCACCATTCCTAATTTTACATTCGATCGATCAATTATAGGACAGCCGATAACAGTTACTGATAATTTGTAACTGTGTCCGTGTACATTTTTGCATTTCCCATCATAACCATATAAAGCATGACCGGTTTCGAAACTAAATTTTTTGGTGATTCTGATATTACTCATCTGTATTGAATTTGGCAGCAAATTTAAGTAATTTTAGCGGTTTTCGTCTCTTTTTTTTGCTCGGTAATACATCCAATACGCAAATCCAACCAAAACCACGAAAGGCAAATACGAGCCAATTACCACTCCTATTTCATAACTCTTATCAGGAGCTTGGGCTATTTTTTGGGCTACATCTACTTTTTGAAGTAAAGAAAAAGGGGTCATTGTCGTTATTTTTTAAATTGAAGTAAAGCGTTTTTGGTAAAATCAGAAAGCACCAATTGTCCGGAAATCGCAGCACGTTCTAACAATAAAGTTGCCCAATGATCGGTGCCTTCCCAAAACACTTTCTTGATTTCAAGTAAAGCTTGCGGATGGTAGCTGGCTAGTTGTGTGGCCATTTGTTGCACGGCTTCGTCCAAATCTGGAAGGGTTTCAAAAATAGCGGCATACAAACCTTGTTGGTGTGCCCACTCAGCCGATTTCCATTCTTGAGCCGCCAAGGTCATTTGGGACATTGCCATTTTCCCTATTTTACGACTCACTGCTGGCTCAATCACAAAAGGACCAATTCCGATGGCGAGTTCTGATAGTTTGATACTAGCCTGACGAGTACCCAAGGTATAATCACAAGCAGCAGCAATACCAAATCCACCTCCAATGGCTTTGCCTTGAATGCGACCAATAATCACTTTGGGACAAGCTCGCATCGCATTGATTACATGCGCAAATCCTGAGAAGAAAATCGCTCCTTCGGCTTCTGTACTCACCGCTAAAAGCTCATCAAAAGACGCACCTGCGCAAAATACACCTGTACCTTCACTCTTTAGTACCACCACCTGAACGGCATCATTAGCACTTACTTCCTGAATCGCTGTTGTGAGTTGCTGCAAAAGGGCTTTAGGAAAAGAATTGCTGGCGGGGTGACCAAAGGTTAGTGTTGCAATACCATTGGCAATTGTTGTGGTAAGTGTACCTGATGCAATCATTTTTGACATGCTTTTTATTTTAGCGTAAAGTTAAAATTATTTCCATAACCCACTCCTTTTTTTGCAGTGAAAGCATTTTTGTACGACATAAATTTGCGTATTGAGTAATTAAAATACTATATTTGCGCCATAGTCATGGGGATGTAGCTCAGTTGGCTAGAGTGCTTGACTGGCAGTCAAGAGGTCGTGGGTTCGAGCCCCATCTTCTCCACTTTTAAAAACCGCAATAGCTTGTGAAACAAGTGTTTGTGGTTTTTTGTTTTTGATATTTGTACGATTTCTGTACGGTCAAAAAAAATAGCCTACTACTTAGACTATTTTAATTGAAAAAAAATATTTTTTTTTAGCTTCATTTCGTGCATTTCGTGCATTTGAAAAAGTTGATTAATCAAAATCACATCATTAAAAGTATTTCTTCCATATTGGGTGGACAACTCTCGATTAAATCTATTTTCTTTTTTACTTTTAAATATCGTTTTGTTGGTTTGCCCTTATAATGCGTTTTAAAATATTTTTCATACCGCTCTTGGTAAATTTCATCAGTATTAAAAACATAATCAAATACTTTTCCTAAATGTCTGAATTTTTTACTCTCAATTTGTTTTGAATACATCAAACTTTTAAAAGCGGTTCGATGCAAAAAGTAACCACATTGTAAATGTAATTTTCTACATTGTTGTTTTGTACTTGGACAAACAAAATACTGAACCTCTCCTTTGCCTAAATTTGAGGGTTTACCAATAATCTCAACTTTATAATTTTTAGGCTCTCCATTTACAGAATAATCCAAAATCATAAACGCTGTGAAATTTGTCTTTGTTACTGTTATCCTAATATTAGAATGAGGTGTTCCGTTTCTGCTCCAACTAATTGTACCCGATTTAGTACCGTTATTAGTTAAGTAATCCCATTCTTTTAATTTTTTAATCGATAAATACAAACAGTCTTCAACTGTTGTTGGATAATTGCCATATCGTCCCATAGTAAATAACCTAAATTATTAAGGAATATAAATTTGATTTAATCATAAAAAGTAAACAAAAAAATTATGAGCTTTGTATAGCTTTTAATCTTCTAGTCTAATCTTTTCGTTCAATTATATTTTTACATTTAGTATCAATAGCTTTAATTTTTGCTTCTAAAAAAATTATTTTCTTTCTACTTTCAATTGATTCACCCTTGCTTATACTATCAGCCTTTTTCGCTTCAACCAATTGAATTAAAGCATCTTGCTTCATTCTATTAAGAGTTTCCAATTTATCATTCATTTCTTGGTTTAATTTTGATTGCTTATCATATTTTGATTCACAACTAAAAAAAAACACAACAAATATTGATAAGATAAATGCTTTTTTCATATTAAATAAAATTTTAAGGTTTATCAAATCTACTTATTAAAACTCAAATAATAATCTGCTAAATCAAAACCGTTTTCAAAGTCTGTTTGTTCTATCATATCACTAACCGAAATTTTAAACCCTATTGCATTTAATTCGGTGGCTTTGTTTAACCAGTTGTTATACTCTCCCTTATCAGGAAACGAAACAATATTTCTTTTTTTGATAGGTTTCAGCATCTCAAATTTAAAGTTTCCTTTGCTTCCTGTGGCTAACCAAATGTAATGAGGTAACAAAATGCTCATTATAATTGCTGTTTTTTCACTCTCAACAATTGCAATCGTTTTTTGATAGTCTTCATTTACTCGATGCAATCCAAACAAGCATTGACAAAGATTAAAATCAGGCTCTTTGGTGGCACTATGTAACCAGTTTATGTGATTATAAGGCTCTTTTACCCTTTTGCCTGTAAATCTATCGTATTGCATTATTTTACCAGCGTGTATTTGTTCTTTGTCATCAATTTGCCAAAATACAGTTGATAAAAGCCAGCAAAGGTTTGTTCCTGTAATGAAGTAATTTTGCATTGCCCTAAATACCTCATCTTTTGAAAACCGTTCTTTTAAATACTCGGTCAAATGGTCATTTACTCGATTTTCAAAATACATTTTTTCCAATAATTCGAAACTGTGAAAACTTGGTGCAACTGGTGGCGGTTGTACTATTTTTTTAACTTCATTTATAAAACCCGATACATTTGAATAATGATATTTAAACTCATTTGTTAAATATTGAATTGTGCTTTTTTCTAAAAACCATTCCGAAATCCAACACTCATTTTTTGACTGCTCCAATATTTGTGATTTTGGTACAATCGAAATAATACAGTTTAAATCAGTTAACTTAATTGCTTTGTCGGTTATTTCCTTTAATGATAAAGTCTTTATTAAATAGTACTTACTGCCTTTTGGTGGTGCTTTATGGTAATTACAGTTTTGCTCTCTATCACATTTACCAAAGTCATCTGTTAAATAGTTCCCAGTTTCGGTTTCAATGTATAAAACAAATGTTTTCTTGTTGCAATTAGGACAAAGAAACTTTTTACTTCCTTTGTCCAATGTGTATTTATAAGCTTCCATTAATACAAAGCTTTTGCAGTTGTAATGTATGCCACATTTCCGATACTAATACGATTCACTACAATTTTAAAACTGTGTAACCGCTTCATAAAGTTTGACTTGCTTACTGGTCTATAACCATCTTCAATACAAAAACTTTTATATTCTGTGTATAATGTACTTATTGCAGTATAGCCTGTTGAGGTGGTATATTCATACTCATCAATAAACATTTTCACACTATCACTTTGCTTTTCGTAATTGCTTCGGGCGTTTTCAACTGCATCACATTTACTGAAATTCTTTTGCTCCAGTACTCGGTCTAGTCCTTGCAAAATCCAGTTAAACACTCCCGATAATTCATTATTGATTATCTTTTGCGGTAACTGTTTATCCTGTTTGCTTTCGGGTATGGTAACATCAAAACCAATAATTAAAAACCGTCTGAAATAAGCGTTTGTATGTTCTACGTCTTTGGGTAACTCATTACAGTTAAAAATTAGTTTTGCATACTCGTTTAAAATAAACGGCTCTCCATAGGGCAAACGTGCTTCAATTGGTTCGCCCGATGCCATTTGTTTAAAAATATCAGTTTCTAGTTTGCCGTTTATCTCACTTGCATAGTTAACCAGTTTGTTTGCGATTTTTGCCCTAAAATAACCGTTATCATTCGTCAAACTTTGCAATGAATAGTTACTTATGTTTTCAGTTCCCAAAAGTGCATTGAGTATCTCAAAAAATACGCTTTTGCCATTTGCTCCAGTACCGTATAAGATTAACATTTTTTCAAGTTTTAAAACGCTTGGTTTTATGAATATGTAACCGCAATACTCGGCAAACACTCTTTGTTTATCCTTATCAGGCAAAACCTCATCCAAATACTTTTGAAATAGTGGTGCGGTGGCTTCGGGTTCGTACTCAAACGGCAACTGGTGCGTAATAAAGTCTTTGCTTTCAAATGGTCTTAAACCTCTCTTTGTGGGTGTAATTTCAAAAGTGCCATTCTGCAAATTGATTAATACATTATTCTTTTTGGTCTTTGGTGTAGGCAAATAAGCATCGGACAAAAACTGTTTGAATAACTCATCTTTGAACGTATGAATTTTACATTTGAATTTTTCAACTCCCATTTTTAAAGCTACATTGCCCAAAAAAGACTGAAAACACTCTTTGTCTATTTCACTCCAGTAACTGCCATTATACAAATAAATAAAGCCGTTCTTTTTGCATAAACCCCATTTATTTGCAACGGCAATTTTTAAAAGTTGCTCAATACAAAGGATTAAATAATGGTTTTTAGTAAGTCTGAATTTCTCTAACTTTTTACCCAACTCACTAAACAACTCCTGTTCAGCATCTGAAATCTCTATGCCTTTGATTAACTTTTTTTCAAGTGCCTTGTATTGCTTTAGTACGTCTGCACTTTCAGGATATGCCAAAAGCATAAAATCTATTTGCCCAATGCTTTTAGTAAGTTCCTGTAAAATATCATCAGTTGTGGTTTGCATTGGTTCAATGCTATTTGTAAGGCGTACAATATCATTTGTGATGAGTTCTTTAAGATTATCTTTAATATTTTCCATAGTCTAAAACATTGTTAATTGGTTCGACTTTGGGAATAATTCGGGGTTTGTGGTTAAATACCACGCACGAAAACCAGTAAATTTGCAATGCTTCTTTACTATTTCATAAAGTAAACCTTGTTTCTCTAAATCTCGCTTATAACGGCAAATTGATTTTTGCGGTACTCCTGTCGCTTCGGTTACCATTGAAGCGGTGGCGGTGTGTTGCTTCAAATATTCGAATATGGTTTTCTTTTGATTTTGTATTTGCTTAACTTTGCCTTGTTCTAATCCATTAAAATCAAGGCTTTGCGTATTGGTAGTACTCATTGCCTTATTTTTTTAACGGTTTTAAACATTCTAGTAATTCCGCTTTTTTGTAGTATCTGCGGTTTCCAATTCCATAGGCTATAACTTTGCCTTTATTAGTCCAATGCCATAACGTACTACTGTCGATTTGTAGAAAATCACACGTTTGCTCTCGGGTTAATAACTCATCAGGATTGTGAGTGTTGAAACTGTTTTTAAAGTCTTCTAATTGACTTTTAACGCCCTCTTTGATTAACTCGGTTAAAGCTTCGGGGCTTACATTTTGAAGTAAGATTGAATTTGTCATTTTGCAAAGTTTTATTGTATTACTTTGCAAATGAAAGACTGACTTTTGCGGTCAAAAAAGAGTTACATTTTGTGTTTTTTGTGTTTTTTGTGTGTTTTACTAGTTATTTCAAACTATCTTCAAATTTTATGCGGTGTTCTTCTAAAGTATTAAATACTTTACTGTCATAATTATCAGGTTTGTCTTTATTCGTTATTGTTATTTTATAGTTTTGTTTAATGAATGTAATGTAATCATCTTTTTTGATTCTCATTTTATACTTTTCAGTTTTATACTCACTTAAATAAAACCAAACACACATTAATTTAGTATTTGTTTTTTTCTTATCATTATAATACTCATCGAATAGGTATTTAAATAGTTCAAAACAATCTTTATTCCAGTCGTTCGGATTGTGTTTTGGGTGTAAATTTATAACCTCATCATTTTTAATAATTTCAGTTTGTTGAGTTCGGTTTTGTTTATTACCGTTAACTTGCACCTGTTCCAAAACTCCAGTTAAATCAATAAATTTAAGTAGCTGTACACAAAAACTTGCTAAATTTTCATTTGTACATTTTTTGGTATTAGCCTCTTTTGTAAATGTCGTAAAGGGTGTTTCATCAGAATCATAATTATAAGAAACATAATTAATCTTGGCTTTCCTTACTATAAACAAAACCGAGCTTTCAGTTATTTGTTTAATCGCATCTTCTCCAACATAAACCTCTCTTTTATCTTTGTGGTCTTTTAATTCTTTTAAAAAATACTCCCAAAGAGTAATTGCCTTTCTATAAATTTCTTCTAATTCATTCTTTAATAATGCCGAATTGCTGTTATCAATTCTGTTGGTGTAATAGTTTTTGTATTTGGAAAGTTCAAATAAATCTTCATTTGAGTTTATGTATAAATGATTGCAATAACGCCCCTCATCTATTTGATTCCAGTTGTTATTTTCATTTATGATTTGTGAATAAAAAATCTGCTTTACTAAATCTAGTTCGTTAATAATTTTATCATAAACATTATTTTCCATCGGTTTTGTTTTTTCAGGGGTTAATGTTTTAACCCTTTCATTGTACCAATTCATAAATGAAGCCTTCAAACTTTCGTTTTCAATTCTCAAAATCCCAAAGCCATACATAACGGCTTTTTTAGTAAAGTTTAGCCAATTAAGGCTATTGTTGGGCGTGTACTCATTATACAAATCGTATTGACTTTGAATGTATTTTATAAATTCAGTTTCGTTTGAAATAGTCCTTAATTTATTGTAAAAATATAATCCGTTTGAGTGCAACAAACTATTAACTGCACGAATAAAATCTTCTTCAGTTTCAAAACTATTTTCAAGCTTTTCATAAGCCTGTTTGATTCTTTTTTTATTTGTATCGCTAAAGTAAAACAGTCCCTTTTCAAAAACCATTTCTTTAAAAATTTGGTCTTTTTCAGCTTGCGAAATAAATTTAAGTTCATAAATACAGTTTTCTATAAACTTAATGTCTTTCAAAAATAAATGAATCGGAATTTTACCTTTAGTACTATGCAATAAATTAACGGAAACCTTTGTTTTGTCTAATGCTTCTAGTTCAGCATTAATAATTTTAACAGTATCAAAATCATTTTTAGTTTCGGCAATTACAAGTGTTTTATTATAGTTTTCAAACTCATTGTTTAAAGTCAAGCCTAATTGCAAATTCAGTTCATTTATTACTTTATCACAATTAAAATAAAACTCTTTTTTAGAGATACTTTTTTCATTTTCAATTTGTTTTTGGCGGTTCTTTAGAACCTCAGTAAAAATTTCTCTTTCGTTAATGTAGGTTTCCAATAAGAGTGTTAAGTAATCCATATTTCTTGCCTGTGTTAATGTACGTAATGTACCAAATGCACGTTAAATAACAATCTTTTTTTTAAAAATAGTTAGTCAATTCCATAGCAATATCCTTATTACTTTTGCCTATGTAATTTAAAAACATTGCTTCGGTACTATGCCCTGTTACATAAATCAAAAATGAGGTGGGTATAGTTCCATAATTGTTTGTAGCAAATGAACGTCTTCCGATGTGAGAAGTTACAAGGTCGCATTTTTCAAAAACTCCAGTTTCTTTGCGATAAATTCCGCTTTCGGATGCGGTTTCAGAAATTACACTCCCATTAACCTTTTGAGTTATCTTAGCTTCTCTACAAACAATTTTAATATAGTCATTGTATTTTTGGTCTGAAATTGCTCTCGGAAACTCTCCATTTCTTTTGCTTAAAATATCCATTACTTTTTGTGATAATGGTACAGTCATTTCTTTGCCAGTTTTCTTTTGGGTAAACTCTATTAAAGGCTTTAAAACTCCCTCTTTATTCTTTTCAAAACGTATCATTTCTTTTGTAAATCTCATAAAGTCCGAAACCCTTTGCCCTGTATAACAAGAAATCAAAAGCCAGTCCCTAGCATTGTCCAAATGTTCAACTAAATCGCTAGTTTTTTCAATTGCTTCTAATTCGTTTACAGTCAAATAAACGCTTTCGATTTTATGATATTTAACTTTGATACTATCTAACTGGTAACTGGTTTCAAGTCCGTTTGATTTTGCGTGTTTACAAATGGTTTTAATAAAACGGATTGTTCTTGCTATGGTGTTTGGTGCATAACCATTCGACAAACAATAATTTTCAAAATGAGTTTTAAAGTTTGTATCAACATCAGTAAGTAAAAGATTTTTCTTGTAGTGGGTTTGATACCTTGCCAAAAGCTGTTTAATAACATTGCATTTTTTAATTGTGCTTTCGGTTACTTCCGTACGCTTAACATCAATGTAATGAAGTAAATATTTATTAAGTTCCGTTGGTAGTTTTTCGGCTTGTTGAGGTGGGTTATAATAATAGTCAATTTGAGTTTGTAACCACTCTTTGTTTACCTCATCAGGATTAACAGAATTGAACGCATTTAAAACGTGGTTTTCAATTTTATTAAGTTCGTTGTTAACTTCGGTCTGTCTGTTTGTAATATCAATATCCTTAGACTTCTTTTTGTGTTGCTTGTTCCAGTAGTCTTTTAAAACTTCAAACTTTGTATTTGCACCAAAAACAAAATCAGTTTCATTGAAACGATACAATAACCTCAAATGCAAATTTGCTTTTTCTTTAGTTGAGCGATACAAAAAATTAACCGTTGCCATAAATTGAAATTTTAGTCATACAAATATAAATAATCTGTACGGCATTTGTACGGTTAAATACAAAATGTTTCAAACTACATCAAAACAAATAAAAAAACATATCTTTGTAAAGTCTTATAAATATTGATTTTAAAGTATAAATACTGTGATTTTGTAGAATTAAGCAAAATAGTATTTTTGTATTTATAGTAGTCCCATCTTCTCCACAAAAAAGCCTTAGAAACGAATGTTTTTAAGGCTTTTTTTGTTATAATATTTCATTTTTTTTATTTAATCCTGGTATGATGACATTATTCCATTCTCAAAATAATAATACTCCCTGTCATACACCCATTGTTCGTGAACACCCCATCTCCCGACAGTTCTATTTATTTCATTTGGACTACCTAAAGCAATTAACAACATATCATCTGTCATTCCAATCCAAACCATCCCTTTTTTTAATTTAGCATAAAGCGCTTGGCCAAATTTCTTAACGTTTTTGGCCTCAATAGCGGCATAGTCTTTATTCGCTTTTTTAAGTTTATTCTCCTCTTTAATTTTTTCTAATTCTTTTTTTTCTTTGATTCTAATACTAATTAAATCATTTACCTTTTGATTGCGTTTAACCCATAATTCATTAACATATCCACAAACTTCATCAACACATACTCCAAAATATTCATCCTGATAATCCAGAATTAATACCTCTGTATCTTCTTTAAAAGCATAAATTATGTCATCCATTGGAAAGGGTCTTTTTCTCAATTTTGCATCCTTAGATACAATTGCAGTTAATGTCGAATCCTTAACTGCTTTTAAAATTTCTTTAGATTTGATCAAATTAATTTTCTTATCAATTTGAGCAATAGAATCTTTTAAAGAATCAATCTTATCAACAAAACCTTTTCTACTCTTCTCAAGTTGAGTAATTTCATTGTTTACATGTTGAGCGTTTAATATGAAACCATAAAAAAGGAACATAATTAATATTTTTCTCATTTTGCCTTATTTTTTTTTCAAAAGTACAACATTGCAACTAACAACCTCATCCCCTAATTTAGTGATATTTTAAATTCCTATTCTAATAAATTAAAATGTAAAAACATCTTATGAAAAACAAAAGTCCTGTCTAGCCCTGATCGCAGCGGCATCCTTTGCTTTTTTCCTTTAAAAAAGCAAAGATATAGCGTAGAGCAGGTCGAGGCGTGGTTATGGAAAGAAAACGTTCTGCTCCTTATCAATTACCTAAAGCTGTAAGTTAGCCCAATCGAGCCATAATAATAGCCAGTATTGACAAGATGATTGACCTCTTTGGAGCGGTAAAAAAAAGTGTACTGACAATTGAAATGGTTGTAGCGGTACTTGATGCCCACGGCAGTGTGCCAGCGCCAACGAATCAGCTCTAATTCTACCGGACTCTGTGTTCCAAAAAGGCTGCCTTGAACCGTTGCATCATAGGCTTGATACTGCAAACTAGGGTGGATAAAAAAATACAATTCCTCTGTTTTGGAAGTGCCTAATACGCCGCCACTATAAAAATTAGAATGAGCTATGGGTTGCAAATTTTTCAAACCTATTCTAGCAAAAAAACCAGAATTAAGAGCGGTTTGCACGGTTCCTAAAATCGCTTGTCCTTGAAAATGAACATCAAAATTAGGGGTGGTCACGTTTGGAAAAAGCTTTTGGGAAAAACGAAATTGAGCCTGCAACGCAAAGGTATTTTTGATTTGGTTTTGCCAACCTTGCACATGGCGCAACGAAAAGGCATCGTGCAATCCGTTTTGCATTTCTTCGGCATAGGAGTTGGGGCCTACAAAACCAATTTGCACCGCTCCTTGATAAACGATATGGTTGGTCATAAAAAACGTTTGATTGACTTCGCCAAACAAATACCCAGCAAAAGGGCGATCGTTGTCTTTAATGGCGTTGGCCAATCGGGTTCTGGGAGTGTAGATGTATTGCCCTAATCGGAATTCCGTAGTCTTTTTTAATAAAGTTGAGGATTGTTTTTGATTTAAATACGCATAAAACAGGGTAATCCCGTTGGTGTAATAGCGGTCATTTTTTAAAGAAGCATACAAATCATTATCGAGTTCTACTCTCACTTGTTTGCTGTCGAAAGTTTGGGCAAAACCCAAAAAAGGCATCCCAAACAGCAGTAAAAACAAGAGTTTTAACTGTCTCATTTGTAGTTTATAGTCCCTACATGATTCATCACACGCACAATTTTGGCTTTTCGATTGTTGATGTAAGAAGACGAACTTGTGGCTTTGTATTTGCGTGGGTTAGGTAAAATAGCGGCAATTCCTGCGGCTTGCATTTTGGTCAAACTCGAGGCGTCTTTTCGGTACCAATATTCGGTCGCAGCATGGGCACCATATACCCCATCACCCATTTCAATACTGTTCAAATAGACTTCCATGATGCGTTTTTTACCCCAAATCATTTCGATTAGTACGGTAAAATAAGCTTCTAAGCCTTTGCGCAAGTAGCTTCTACCTTGCCATAAAAAAACATTTTTGGCGGTTTGCTGCGAAATGGTACTTCCGCCTTTTATTTTTCGTCCTCTTTCGTTGCTTTTATAAGCTTTTTGCATCGCCAAAAAATCAAAACCATTGTGGGTCAAAAACGTACCGTCTTCACTTGCGATTACGGCTTTTTGCAAATTCATTGAAATATTTTCGATGGGTTCCCAATCGTGACTAAAATGATTCTCTTTCCCGTCGGCTACATTTTCAAAATAGCGAATTACCATTAGCGGTGTAAATGGAACAGGAACGAATTTAAACAGCACTACAAAAAAGATAGAAAGCCCGAAAAACCATAGCATAGCTTTGAAAAGAAAGCGTTTCACTTTACTTCCCAAACTAGATTCTTGTTTCTTCACCGGTTTTTTTGAAGTTGTCTTTTTTGGGGTAATTTTGGTTGCCATTATACTAAATCTGCTAATTCGGTTCCTATTAAACTGCCAATTGCCACACCCATTCCGCCCATGCGGACGCCACAATATACATTTTGGGACAGATTGGTTACTATAGGATTTTTGCTCGCGCCTATTCCCATAATCCCGCTCCAACGGTGTGCAATTTCAATGTCTTGATTCGGCAAAATTACTTCTTTTAATAACTGTTCCAATTTTTTTTGAATAATTTCGGTTTGCCCCATTTCGGTAGTGGTTTCTTCTTCAAAAGCCAAGTTGCGCCCTCCGCCTAATAAAATTCGGTCACCTATATTTCTGAAATAATAATACCCGCGGTCCAAATGAAAAGTTCCTTTGATGTCCAAATTCGGAATAGGTTCTGTAATCAGCACCTGAGCACGCGCAGGTTTCACTTGTCCTTGCGTGAGTTCAGCAGCAAAACCGTTGGTTGCAAACAATAACTTTTGGGTCGTAAAACTAAAATCCCCCAAAGCTACTTCAACACCTGAACCCTTATCCTCAAACCCCGTAACCGTTTGCTGATTCAGAATCAAAATATTGGCTGCTACGGCTTGACGCAACAATTCTTGCATCATATTTCCAGTATCAATTTGTCCTTCAAAAGGATTAAAAATCAGGTATTCTTTTGTCCCTTTAAATCCAAAACGATCCACTTCCTTGGTAAAAACGCCTCCCCTAAAAATAGGATTCAGAATTTCATTGACAAAAGGCATTTTGTTGACACACTCAGTGTACAAACTCTCTTCGTCTTCCAAAAACAATTCATAGCCGCCAAAAGGTTTGTAATCCAAAACCGCATCAGGAATCCGTTTGCGCAACAATTGCAAACCCGACCAACGCTTTTGCACCAAAGCAATTACCTCCTCTTCGGAATGCGTTTTCAAATCTTCGACAATCTCCGAAAGACTTCCAAAACAAGCAAATCCAGCGTTTTTAGTACTCGCGCCTTGTGGCAACATTCCTTTCTCTAACACCAATATTTTGGCGGTAGGAAATCGTTCTCTCAATCGCAATGCGGCGTGCAATCCCACAATCCCACTGCCCACAATCGTGTAATCTACGTTGGTAAACCAATTTTTTATTTCCCAATAACTCAAGTGCATCTGTGAAAATTTTTTATAAAAATAAGGATTTTTTGGAGCTATTTCCAGCTGTCCACTGTATCTTTTCTATTTTAAAGAAAAATAGAAAAGGATGCCTTTCCCATCTGGGCTAAAACTAAGTGCATCACAAGATATTTGCTTTTGAAAAATTTCTCCACGTATGCACGAATAAATGCAAATTTGATTTTTATTCTTAATTTCAAATAACTACTCAGCTTGTCTTGCTTTCAATTGGCTCCAGCTTTAGCTGGAGTTATAGGAATCAATTGTATTGGCTTTAGCCAAATAAAAGCAGCTAATTTTGGCTAAAGCCTTTAAAATTTTCAAATTTCACCCCTCCAACTAAAGTTGGAGGCAATTAATGTCCAAAAAAATACCTGAATAATTACATTTTCACGAATCTATTAATATTATATGTACTTCGATTAGCGTCATTCGTGGCTACTTTCTTTTTTAAGCGAACGCTCTGCAATCCAAAACAAGTCGATTTAAATGATTATTTTTACGTTTTTAAAATTGAAAACAATGAAAAAGATTCTTTTATTAACCCTATCCCTGATGAGTTTAACAACAATGGCTCAAAACACACTGACTCCCGAGCTGCTCTGGAAACTAGGTCGCGTAACACCTCTAGGCCTTTCAAAAGACGGAAAAAACGTCATTTATAAAGTTAGCACACCCTCTGTGGCGGAAAACAAATCCAGCTCTAAGTTGTATTCGCTTCCCATAGAAGGCGGCAATGCCATCGAAATTAAAGACACCAAAGGGCTGCTAAACGACAAAAACAGCTCGCCCGACGGAAAATATCTTGTCTATAACGAGGAAGTAAAAATCGACAAAGTACACGGAAAAGATTTCTATCCCGAACTAGAAAAATCGAATGTACAAATCTACAACGGTCTCGATTACCGCCACTGGGACACTTGGAATGAAGGTAAATTCAACCACGTGTTTTACAAAGAAAATAAAGAAGGTGCCACAGGAATCGATATCCTAAAAGGTGAAAATTTCGATAGCCCACAAAAACCTTTTGGTGGAGACGAAGATTATATTTGGTCACCAGATAGCAAAAGTATTTTGTACGTATGCAAGAAAAAAGCAGGTACTCAATATGCCATTTCTACGAATACCGATATTTATGAATACCAACTCGAAACTGGTAAAACCATCAACCGAACCGAAGGCAATTTAGGGTACGACACGGCGCCTCAATTCTCTCCAGCGGGTCACTTGACTTGGTTGCAAATGAAACGTGATGGTTATGAAGCCGATAAAAACGACATCATTGTAGATTTCAAAGGCATCAAAATGAACCTTACCGCCAATTGGGACGGAAGTGTAGACCAATTTATGTGGAGTCTAGACGGAAAGAACGTCTATTTTGTAGCAGCAGTAGACGGTACCAAACAATTGTTTGCAGTGAACTTCCCCGGAATGACTAGAATAGCGGTAACAGTACGCCAAATTACCAAAGGTGATTTTGATGTAAGCGATATTATTGGCTTTTCTGGCGACCAAGTTTTGGTATCAAGAACCGATATGAATCACGCTGCTGAAATTTTTTCTTATAATCTAAAGAAAAACACTTGGAAACAATTGTCTGATGTGAATACAGCAACTTACAATACTTTAGCGTTAAGTAAAACCGAACGTCGCTATGTCACCACAACCGATGGTAAAAAAATGTTGGTTTGGGTGATTTTGCCTCCAAATTTCGATGCAACTAAAAAATACCCGACGTTATTATACTGCCAAGGTGGACCACAATCGCCTTTAACACAAAGCTATTCCTTCCGTTGGAATTTCTCTTTGATGGCGGCTCAAGGCTATGTAGTAGTAGCGCCAAACCGCAGAGGAATGTACGGCCACGGACAAGAATGGAACGAAAAAATATCGGGTGATTGGGGCGGACAAGTGATGGACGATTATTTATCAGCGATTGATGACGTCGCCAAAGAATCGTATGTAGACAAATCACGTCTGGGTTGTGTAGGCGCTAGTTACGGTGGCTATTCCGTGTTTTATTTGGCTGGAATTCACAACAATCGTTTCAAAACATTTATTGCCCACGATGGCGTTTTCAATACGCAGAGTATGTTTGGCACCACCGAAGAAGTCTTCTTTAACAACTGGGATTTTGGAGGAGCGTACTGGGAAAAAGACAATAAAGTGGCGCAAAAATCATACACGACTTTTAACCCAATCACATTGGTAGACAAATGGAATACCCCAATTTTGATTATTCAAGGAGGTATTGATTTTAGAGTACCGATTGGACAATCGCAAGAAGCCTTTCAGGCTGCACAATTAAGAGGTATCAAAAGTCGCTTTTTGTATTTTCCGGAAGAGAACCACTGGGTATTGAAACCACAAAATGCCCAAGTATGGCAAAGAGAATTTTACAAATGGTTGAAAGAGACCTTATAATTACTATAAAAAAACCTCGCAAATTGCGAGGTTTTTTATAGTAATTATTTCCCATCTATTCTGGATCATTCATTTTAAAAGAATCCATAAAGGCAGTCGTGTAATCTCCTGCTATATAACGAGGATCATCCATTAACTGTCTGTGGAAAGGAATAGTAGTTTTGATTCCTTCAATTACGAATTCATCCAAAGCTCTACGCATTTTGCTAATCGCTTCTTCACGAGTTTGCGCAGTAGTAATCAACTTGGCAATCATCGAATCGTAATTTGGCGGAATAGTATATCCAGAATACACGTGAGTATCTAAACGAACTCCGTGTCCGCCTGGCATATGTAAGGTAGTAATTTTTCCTGGAGAAGGACGGAAATCATTGTAAGGATCTTCCGCATTGATACGACATTCGATAGCATGTAAATTTGGGAAATAATTCTTTCCAGAAATTGGCACACCTGCCGCTACTAATATTTGCTCACGAATCAAGTCATAATCTACTACTTGTTCAGTGATTGGGTGTTCTACTTGGATACGAGTATTCATTTCCATAAAGTAGAAATTACGATGTTTGTCTACTAAAAATTCAACAGTTCCAGCGCCTTCGTATTTAATGTATTCTGCAGCTTTTACAGCAGCTTCACCCATTTTGGCACGCAACTCATCTGTCATAAACGGAGATGGCGTCTCTTCTGTTAATTTTTGGTGACGACGTTGTACAGAACAATCTCTTTCAGAAAGGTGACATGCTTTACCGTAAGCATCTCCCACTACTTGAATTTCGATATGACGTGGCTCTTCGATTAATTTCTCTAAGTACATTCCGTCATTACCAAAAGCGGCTGCCGATTCTTGACGAGCACCTTCCCAAGCTTTCAATAAATCTTCTTCTTTCCAAACGGCGCGCATCCCTTTTCCACCACCACCAGCAGTTGCTTTCAACATCACTGGATATCCAAATTCTTTGGCTAATGCTGCTGCTTGTTCGTATGATTCAAGAATTCCAACAGAACCTGGCACACAAGGTACTCCTGCCTCAATCATAGTAGCTTTTGCAGAAGCTTTATCTCCCATTCGATCAATCATTTCAGGAGCTGCACCAATAAATTTAATACCGTGTTCTTGGCAAATTTTTGAAAACTTAGCGTTTTCAGAAAGGAATCCATATCCTGGGTGAATGGCATCGGCATTAGTAATTTCTGCTGCTGCAATAATATTTGACATTTTAAGGTACGACAAATTACTTGGTGCAGGGCCGATACAAACGGCTTCGTCAGCAAATTTTACGTGTAAACTTTCAGCATCTGCAGTAGAGTAAACCGCTACTGTTTTGATTCCCATTTCTCTACACGTTCTAATAACCCTAAGAGCAATCTCTCCTCTATTTGCAATTAATATTTTTTTAAACATCTTGTTTTTTTTAAAATTACAAATTCCAATCTTCAAATTCCAACGTATTGGATTTTGTGATTTGTCTATTGGAATTTTTAAAAATTATGATGGATCTACTAAAAATAAAGGTTGGTCAAACTCTACAGGAGACATATCGTCTACTAAGATTTTCACGATTTTTCCTGAAACTTCTGATTCAATTTCATTGAAAAGTTTCATGGCTTCAATTACGCAAAGAACATCACCTTTAGCAATTGTGCTTCCAACTTCAGCAAAAACTGGTTTATCTGGAGCAGGTTTTCTATAGAAAGTACCAATAATTGGAGATTTGATGGTGATAAATTTTGAATTATCCTCTTTTGGCGCTGCTTCTGGTGTTGCAACAACTGGAGCAATTTGTGGTATAACTGCTGGTTGAATTGCCGCTTGAGTTGGTAATTGCTGAACATAAGTAGTTTCTGTTACATTACCTTCTAAAGTTGTTCTAATAGTGATTTTCACATCATCCATCTCTAACTTAACCTCAGCAACTCCAGAATTTGCTACAAATTTGATTAGGTTTTGAATTTCTTTTAAATCCATAATTGTTTTGTTTTTAGTTTTAATTTATTTTGTGTCGTAGGCCCATTTTAAATAAATAGATCCCCAAGTAAATCCTCCTCCGAAAGCAGCAAATATAATATTATCTCCTTTTTTTAGTTTCTTTTCAAAATCATGAAGCACTAAAGGTAAAGTCGCCGATGTTGTGTTACCATAACGCTCGATATTAACTAACACTTTTTCTTCTTCAAGGTTCATTCTGTTGGCTGTTGCATCGATAATTCTTCTGTTAGCTTGGTGAGGTACTAACCAATCAACATTTTCATTAGTTAAATTATTTCTTTGCAAAATCAATTCACTTGCATCCGCCATATTGGTTACAGCATATTTAAAAACAGTTTTACCATCTTGAATGATGTTGTGCATATTGTTGGCAACCGTTTCAGCGGAAGTTCTAAGAATAGATCCTCCTGCATCAATTTTCAAAAAGTCACGACCTACGCCATCGCTTCTTAAATATTCATCTTTCAAACCATAGCCTTCATAATTAGGTTCGAATAAAACGGCTCCAGCACCATCACCAAAAATAATACAAGTGGCTCTATCCGTATAATCAATAATAGAAGACATTTTATCAGCCCCTATTAATAGTACTTTTTTATATCTTCCTGATTGTATGTAGGCTGCAGCTGTAGACATTCCGTATAAAAAACTAGAACAAGCAGCTTGTAAATCATAAGCAAACGCATTGGTTGCTCCAATTTCTGTTGCCACATAAACACCTGTTGAAGCTACAGGCATATCAGGTGTAGCGGTTGCCATAATTACCATATCAATTTCAAGTGGATCGATATTGGCTTTTGCTATTAAATCTTGAGCGGCTTTTATGGCCAAAAATGAAGTTCCTCTTCCTTCTTCCTTTAATATTCTTCTTTCTTTAATTCCTGTACGAGTAGTGATCCATTCATCATTGGTATCCACCATGGTTTCCAATACTTTATTAGAAAGCACAAAGTCAGGAACATACCCACCTACTGCGGTAATTGCTGCGGTAATTGCATTCATTGTGTATGACTATTACTATCAAATATTGCTACTTGATTTTTTAATTTAAAAGACCCGAAAATTACAAAATTTATTCTAAAAGTACTGTTTTAGCTTTTCTTATTTTAGAAAATTATAAACAATAAAAAAAACTCCCACAAAGTGAGAGTTCTACTATTTTTTGCTAAAACGTATTAAGCAACAGCTACAGATTTATCTATAACAACTTGCCCTCTGTAGTACATTTTACCTTCATGCCAGTAAGCTCTGTGGTATAAATGTGCTTCTCCTGTAATAGGACAAGTAGCGATTTGAGCTACAGTTGCTTTGTAATGTGTTCTTCTCTTATCTCTTCTTGTTTTCGAGACTTTTCTTTTAGGATGTGCCATTTTACTATATTATTTATCCGTTAATAGTTGCTTTAATTTGTCCCATCTAGGGTCAATATTATCTTGATTCTCTTGTTGTGTATTCTCTTTATTCTTCTCTTTTACTTCTTTTTTTGCAGTCATTATTTTAAGCTTTTCTAAAGCTTCTGATTGCAAAGTACCATCTTTTACCCCAGGATGCACTCTTTTTAAGGGAATTGACAACACTATCATTTCATAAATGTACTGAGCAATATCTACCTCAAATTCTCCAAATGGCAAAATCAATAACTCATCGTTGTCATTATTAAACATTTCTCCGAAACGAACAATTAATTTAATTTTACCTTTTATTGGCAAATCAAATTCTTCCCCTGTTAAATCACAAGGTACTTGAACGGTTCCTTTGTGTTTAAAATCTAATTCTAATAAATTCGCTTTTTTTTCTAAAACTACATTTACTTTGATGTTTGATTTTTCAAACTCACTAAAGTCAAAGATCTCAAAGAACGAATTATTGATTTGGTATTCAAATTGATGTTTCCCTAGCTTCAATCCCACGAATGGAATTATGAATTCTTTTCTCTTGTTCATTTCATCAACAATTTTCCCTATTCTGAATTGTCTGAATCGGGGTGCAAAGATATAAAATTATTATAAATCTAATAATGTTATTCACCTTTTTTTGTTTATAACTGTTTTTCTTTTGATTTTAGTGGATTTGAACTCACCTCTTCATGTTGCATTCTTGATTTATAGATATCTATAGCCAGATAAACGGCTTCTTTAAAAGAAGTAAAATCCGCTTGGTTTTTTCCCGCAATATCAAAGGCTGTACCATGATCGGGCGAAGTTCTTATCTTATTTAACCCTGCGGTATAATTTACTCCTCGACCAAAAGACAAAGTCTTAAATGGAATCAATCCTTGATCATGATACGTAGCAATAATGGCATCGTATTTCTCATAATGATTGCTTCCAAAAAAACTATCTGCAGGAAAAGGACCAAAAACAAGAGTACCCTTGTCGAATATTTTTTTCAACGTTGGCTTAAGCACAGCATCATCCTCTGAGCCAATCACTCCTCCATCACCACAATGTGGGTTCAACCCGAGCACAGCAATCTTAGGCTTATTGATACTAAAGTCCCTAATTAAAGTTTGCCTTACCGTTTCTATTTTCTTTTTAATTAATTCCTCTGTCAAATGCCCCGCTACTTCATTCAATGGCACATGATCCGTAAGTAAACCTACACGCAAATTATCGCTCACCATCAGCATTAAGGCATCGCCTTCTAACTCTTGCGCTAAATAATCGGTATGCCCTGGAAATTTAAAGCCATCCGATTGAATATTGTATTTATTGATTGGAGCTGTAACTAAAACATCTACAATTCCTTCTTTTAAAGCTTTGGTCGCAGCCACAAATGACTTGATAGCATATTCACCCACTTTATCATCGTTGGTTCCTAAATTCAAATCAACACCTTCTCGCCATAAATTATAGACATTAATTTTGCCTAAAACTATTTGATCTAGTTTATCAATACCATGAATACTCGAAGTAGATTCAATGCTTTTCTTCAAAAAGGAAACAATTTTTACATTAGCAAAAATTACTGGAGTACAAAATTCCAACATTCGAGCATCCTCAAAAGTTTTTAAGACTACTTCGCTTCCAATACCGTTTAAATCTCCTATCGAAATTCCAACTATTATATTTTCTGCTGTTTTATTCATGAGCTCCCGTTTTTTATTGCTAATTTTGAACTGCAAATTTAGTAAAATAAAATAAGAATGTTTACAGGAATCATAGAAACCCTTGGCATTGTAACAGAAATAAAAAAAGAGCAAAACAACTTGCACCTTAGCCTATCTTCTGACATTACACCCGAGCTAAAAATAGACCAAAGTGTGGCGCATAATGGCATTTGTCTTACAGTAGTCGCTATAAACGGAACCCAATACACTGTTACTGCCATCTCCGAAACCATTAATAAAACCAATATTGATAGCTGGAGCATCAATGATAAAATCAACCTGGAAAGAGCCATGAAATTAGGCGATCGTTTAGATGGTCATATTGTACAAGGACACGTGGATCAAACTGCCACTTGTGTTGAAGCGTATGAAACCAATGGAAGTTGGCACTACACTTTTGAATACGATCCCAACCGAAGTAACATTACCATCGAGAAAGGATCGATAACTGTTAACGGCGTGAGCCTTACTGTTGTTAATTCAGAAAAAAACAAGTTTAGTGTCGCCATCATTCCTTACACCTACGAACACACGAATTTTCATAATTTTAAGGTGGGTACAATTGTAAATCTAGAATTTGATGTAATCGGAAAATATGTAGCTCGCTTGCATGCGTTAAACTAAAATCCAATTAGGATTTAAAAACCGACCTACAAAAAAAAGCAAAAACTCCAAGTTATCTTGGAGTTTTTGCTTTTAATTTATAATAAATAAAATAAAAGCCATAAAGAATAGAGAGGAAAACCACTATACCAATATAGTCATCAATTGGTAATTTTGGCGGTGGTGGCGGTTTTCTAGGACTTGGCGGTGTTGGAGCTGCATATAATGACATATTACTAATCAAAAGCAACAAAAACCCAGTTATTCTTTTTAAATTGTCTTTCATAAATATGCGCATATTAGCAAACTAATTCCTTATTTGCTTGGCAAAATAAGTAATATTTTTATTGATAAAAAAATAAAAATACTATTTTTATCAGAAAACCCTTCCTGAAATTTTCAAGAAGGGTTTACTTACTTGTGGTCCCACCTGGGCTCGAACCAGGGACCACCTGATTATGAGTCAGGTGCTCTAACCAGCTGAGCTATAGGACCGGTTAAGAGTTTGCAATATTACTATATTTTTTGGTTTAGACCAAATATTTTGGTCGTGGATTTTGAATTTTATCACCATTTACAAAATCAAAAAACGGAATCTACTGATAATGAAGTCCTCAAAAAAATTAAAAAATCATTTAATTTCTTGACATAATTCTATTAAAACTCCATTTGTAGTTTTAGGATGCAAAAATGCAACCCATTTATTGTCGGCACCTTTCTTTGGTGTTGGATTTAAAACCACAAATCCTTCGCTTTCCAATCTTGCTATTTCCGCAACAATATCAGTTACATCAAAGGCAATATGATGAATTCCTTCTCCTTTTTTTTCAATGAATTTAGCAATGGGACTTTCAGGATGAGTGGCTTCTAATAATTCTATTTTATTAGGCCCATTTTGAAAAAAAGCCGTTTTCACTCCTTCAGAAACCACTTCTTCTTCTTTGTAAGCGGGCGCTCCGAATAACTTTTCGAAAAGTACATTAGACGTTTGTAAATCTTTGACCGCTATTCCTATATGTTCTATTTTATTCATTTGTCTCACTTTTAAAAACGCAAATATACCAACTATTGATTGACATACGTCCTGAAATATCCGCATTCTCCTATGACCTCTTGATAGTATTTAGTATCCGAATAACTCGTTTTCAATTTTACGAAGCCATCAAATGCAATAAAATTTACTTTTTCCTCTGGAATCTCCCAAACATTTGCAATCGCACTATACTTCTTGTTGTAGTATTCGTTTCGCTCACATTTTGCAATCATGTATAAGCATTTCGCTTTCTGCTCTTTGTTATTGGCTGCCTCAAATGCTTTTTGATAATACATTTTGGCTAGGCTACAATCCGTAATCATGTTTTTTATTGGCGCTCTAAAACTATAAGGACTAGAACCATAGCCCGAAATTTTGGATTCATAAAAAATACGGGCATTACCAAAATGAGTGATATTATAAAAGGCATTGCCTAATAACAAACTATTGGTATATACCTCTTCCTTAGCCGCAATCTTATCTTGCATTGTTTTGATAGTGGTCAGAAAATCCAATTGCGAATACTTCTTTTTTTGATACGCTGCATGATCACAATCGTGACAATCTTTAATGCTTCCATTAAAAGGATTGCCATAAAAAACCGTATTTTGAAGCGAATCAGATTGCTTCATGAACTCGATAGCTGCAGGAATATCATTTTTGAAAGTAGCTTTGACCGCTTGAAAATTATTTATATCAGCTAACTTTACATCATACACACTTTGCGCTACTTGTTCTAAGTCTGTTTTGTTTGTTTTGGTTAAAAAATCTTTCATGGCTTGCAAATCGGCAGTGACGTCATAAAAATTATTTCCATACCCCCAGTAATCATTGGCGTCATCAAACAATTCAGCCATCACTCTGTTCCCACTAGCTCTGTATAGCGCTGCTAAATATTTTTTACTCCAATTGGCAGCATTTTGGTATCTGAATTCCGGAATTCCTTTTTCTTTGGGGAGTTCGTGGTATAACCAATTCAAATCTTTGATAATTATCTTTTCATTTTGAGCGCTTAACTTTTCAATTTTGCTCAAATTATTTACAAAACGAAGCAAACGCAGCTGGTAATTGGCTAGTTTTTTCGCAGGCATTTTTTGTTCAACTTTAGCATAAACAACCTCAGCTTTCGCGAAATCTTCTCTTAAAGTATATAAATACCCCAAAGCCATATCCCACAAATACGGTTGAGCTGTGGTTCCAGCCTCAGCTATTTTGGTTACTAACCCTAAAACTTTGGCGTCAATCTTCTTTTTATTGTCGGATTTGTTTTCGGTAACGGTTTGTTTTTTTATAGCATTACTTTGCTCTGTTTTAGAGAAAGAATGATTCATATTTTGCTCAGTCTTGTTAATCAAACGCGTCAAGAGATAATCCAAATGCGTAGATTTTGGATCTAATTCAAAGATTTTTTCTATAGCACGCACCTCGTCTTTGTAATATCCTTGAATCGCCCAAAGTGCTGCTTTTTCTTTATTATCTTTGGCCATAGCCAGAGAAGCGTTCCAATCTTTTTCGTCTTGTGGATGAAAATTATATGCCGAAACAACTCGCATTTCGGGGCATTTGTCAAAAACTACTGCATAGAGATAATTTGACTTAGCGTACTCTTTTTCTTTATAATAAAATCCTGCCAAATAAGATAAAGCACGATAATACAACACATTTTTTGGAACAGTTGCTTCTGTTTTTTGAAAAAAATCAAAAGCTTCTTTGCGATAATCACTATAAAAATAAGCCTTCAAGGTTTGAAACCAATACCTATTTTTTAAAAAGGTGTCTTTGGTGTTTTTGTAATTGTTTTCGATTGCTTTTACTGTTTGAGCCCCTTTAAACTTTTTTACTGGAACGGGATCATAACTCCAATAATCCGTGTTTACAGAAACTGTTTCAATTTGTTTTGCTAGGTACAAAAAATCGATAAAGTTTTTAATTTTTGGGTCACTTAACTTCAATTTGGATTCCCATTTCACGACATTTTTAGTGCTTTTTTTGGTTTTATAAAAAGCATAAATATCTTGAACCGCAACAGCGCTACTGTCCAACAAAAAGTAACGAACAGCAGCCGAATCCGCTTTCCCTTTTAGATACGTTTCCCAATCATTTTGAATTGATTCGTTGAACCTCGTGTTATAATTTACCTCAAAACCAATGGAATAAAAAACATCCCCAGACAAGAACAAGGGTTCGTAGGAGGTGTCTACAAAGGTTTCGGGAGTGAAATTAGAATCAAATGAAAAATTATTATAATCACCATCAGAACAGGCGTAGATTATACCATACACCATAAGTAAAACGGCGCTAAAAAACAGCAATAACTTGCTCAAAAATTGATTTTTCATAGTTATTAAAATTGAATTGATCTAAATCGTAAAATAAAATTTCGCTAGGAGATTCTTTGGTGTTTTCTTGCAAATCCGAAGCCATTTCTAACAAATCTGAAGAAGAAATCGCTTCTAATTTCAAAATGTCATTTTCTTGATAAAAAACTCCATTTTTGTAATTTGATTGTATGACTCTAAAATATTTTTCGCTTTCACGTTTAAAATTTTTATCCTTTACTAAATCAGCAACGCTCAGTTTAGCACGAACACCTATTACTTTTTGGTTTTGAATATGAATAAACCAAGAATAAATAGGCAATGCAAAATTGAGTGGTAGCGGATATTTCTTTAAACTTTCCAAATACTTTTCGGCAATGTTTCGGTCATAAATAGAATTGAGTGAATCAGGAGCAATTTTTCCCATGTTGTAATACATCAAAACCCCCGAATCTACATTAGGGATTTTGGTTTTTTTGAAATATTTTACTTGATGCAATCGGATGGTTGCTGAAATTCTTTTTTGGGATGCCCTTTTAAAAACCTCAACAAACTCCAAGTAGCGTTCTTTGGTTCTCAATGTCCAATCGCAATCTAGCTGAATCTCTTGACAAGCTATCCCATTAGCAGTATTAATTCTTGTGATTAAATCGGCTGTTTTATGCGCTACCTCTTTTACAACAATTGTTGAATCTAAAAAAATCTGATTCTTGATGTACACCACAGGAACTACTGTGAATTGCTTAATAGGCGTTTTAAAATGAATCGGACTTGTGGGATAAACTTGATGAGCAGCAACATCTAGAGTAAGATCAAAATAACGCACATAGAGTTTTTGGACGTTGTTTTGAGCCAATACTGCTTGTTCTTTTGGGTTTAATTCAAAAATGGTTTTCCAATAATAAAAGGATATAGCCGGTTTTTTGCTAGGTTGGCAAGCCAAAAGCAAAAGTAATAAAAGCGTAAAACCCAATTTATTTTTCAAAAGTAATATTCCTTAAAAGTATTTAGCAAATATATTAATAACCAGCACGTAAAACACGAAAAGGCTAATTTTTACTATAAATGATATGCCAATAAATCGCTAAATAATTTCGATTACAGTAAATATAATTGTTATTTTGTACTTTCTAATGTTAAACTAATATGTCACCATCCAACTACCGCTTTCTTTTGTTCCTTTTTCTTTTCGTTTGCATTGGCTGTGCCAAAAAAGGAAATATCACAGGTGGTTTGAAAGATACCATTGCCCCAACACTTAAGATTAGTTTCCCAGAAAATTATAGTACCAATTTTAAAGGGAATCAAATCAAACTCACTTTTGATGAATACATCAAACTGAAAGGGCTGGAAAAACAACTCATCGTTTCGCCTCCAATGAAAAATGAGCCGTTAATTATCCCATCAACTGTAACGAAATACCTCACGATTCAAATCAAAGACACTTTACAACCCAATACGACATATAGTTTTAATTTTGGACAAAGTATTACCGACAACAACGAAGGCAATCCTTTGAACCAATTCAAGTATGTTTTCTCTACAGGACCCTATATCGATTCGCTAGCCCTTGGCGGAAGAGTGAAAGATGCTCTTGAGAAAGAAGTAGAATCGTTTGTTTCTGTGATGTTGTATGAAGTGAATGAAAAATTCAAAGATTCAGTAGTGTACACTAGTCCACCAAGATACATTACCAATACATTGGATAGTTTAAAGACGTTTCGTTTAGAAAATCTAAAGGCGGGAAAATACCTTTTGGTAGCTATGAAAGACCGCAATAACAACAATAAATTCAATCCCAAAACAGACAAAATTGGATTTCACAAACAGTTCGTAACCATCCCAAACGATACGGTGTATGAAATTGAATTATTCAAAGAAGTGCTTCCGTTTAAAACGTACAAACCCTACCAAGCCTCAGGCAATCGATTGGTAGTGGGATATGATGGCAAACAAGATTTTTCGAAATCAAAACCTAAAATTACCTTGAAAAACAATACCCAAATCCTTGAAAGTATTGTTACACAATTTCCCAAAAAAGACTCCCTTCAAGTATGGTATAAGCCAATAAAAGCAGATTCCCTTTTGATGAATATCAAGAAAGAAGCTTACGCAAATGATTTTAGTGTAAAAATCAAAAATCAGAAAAAGGACACCCTCAGCATCAGTGCTGTTCAGTCTGGGATTTTGAATATGAGAGATCAGTTCACTTTGGAATCCTCCACACCATTGGTTAAAATTGATCCAACTAAAATAAAATTAACCGATGCCGCTGCCAAAGTCGTAGCATTCACCCACCAATATGATGATTTTCATCAAAAATTGGTTTTTGATTTCAAAAAAGCACCTACTGAAAAATATGAATTTAAATTGCTTCCTGGTGCTTTGACTGACTTTTTTGAAAAATCGAATGACACCTTAACCTATAAACTCAACACCCGAAGCGAAGCAGATTATGGAAACTTAACGGTTGTTTTAAGCAATGCCAAACGATTCCCGATCATTGTAGAGTTGACGGACAGCAAAGGAGAGGTTTTGGCTACTGCATTTACACTAAAAGAGAATAGAGTAGTTTTTACTTCACTTGAGCCTGCCAAATATACCCTAAGAGCTATCTATGACGATAATAATAATCAAAAATACGATTCGGGTAATTTCTTAGAAAAAAGACAGTCCGAAGAAGTCATCTATTTCTCTAAAGAAGTAGATGTTCGAGCCAACTGGGAAGTAGAACAATCCTTTGATTTGAGCATCCCTTACAGTCCCGAACCTAAAAAGAAAGACGAAAAAAACAAGAAAAAATAGCACATGGAAAATAATAATATTGAAGGTTCTTCATGGGCGAAAAGAAATTGGAAATGGCTACTTCCAGCCACAATTACAATCCTATTTTTGACTTTTTATGCTATTATTCCAGTCTTGAGCAACGAAGCCCCTCAAATCATCAAAGCCTATTCTGATACTAAAGTTTTTGAAAAAGCAATTGAAATAGCCAATGCCAATTCGGAAGTTAAAACCACAATAGGTACCATTGAAGCCATCGATAAATTAGCCATTTTGGAAGGCAATATTGTTTATGCTAATAACGATACTTCTATTGCATCGACCATTAGAGTCAAAGGAAATCATAATCAGGGAAAAATGGATTTTACAGCCAACAAAAAAGGAAGTGAATGGATTTTTCAAAAGATAACGGTACGGTGCAAAAATGCAGAAAAAGTAATTCATGTGATTGAATAAAGCGAATTCTTACTCACTTTACTTGATCTCAAAAGCATCTTTATCATTCAAGAAACCTAGTTTTTGTCTCGTTTCCACTAATGTATTTTTATCTAAAGAAGCTATAAAAACACCTTCAGATTCTTGTGGCTCTACAATGTCGCGACCCAAATAATCTTGCACTTGCGAATGCCCGTTATAAACATGATGATTAGCGTCTACTCCTATCCTATTCACTCCAATTGTATAACACATATTTTCAATCGCCCGAGCTTTGAGTAAAGCGTCCCAAGCGTTAATTCGTGTATTGGGCCAGTTCGCTATATAAAGTAAGACATCGTAATCCTCTACATTACGGGCAAAAACAGGAAAACGCAAATCATAACAAATCAGTGGACAAATTTTCCAACCCAAATAATCTATGATTATTTTTTCTTTGCCCGCAGTATACTTTTTATCTTCTCCTGCCAAGGTAAATAAGTGTCTCTTGTCATAAAACTGTACTTCTCCCGAAGGAAAAACAAACACCAATCGGTTATAGAAATTTCCTTTCTCCGTAATAACCAAACTCCCAGTGATGGCTGCATTTTTTAGTTTAGCCAACTCTTGCAACCATACCATCGTTTCGCCTTGCATCGGTTCCGCAACCCAATCAGGATGCATCGTAAAACCTGAAGTAAACATTTCTGGCAGTACAATTAGATCAACTGGTTCATCAATGGTATTGATTTTTTCTTCGAAATGAATTCGATTCGCTGCTGGATTTTCCCAGGTTAAGGGAGATTGTAGGATGGCTGTTTTCATGAATATTTAGGACTACTTTTTCGAAATTTTTACAGGTTTTTTTCAAACAAACAAGGTAAGCTATTTTATGATATGACGAACAAAATCGCGATCGCTTTACCATTGAATTCCAAATTTTATATAAAATAAAATAGCACATATTGAATTAAAACAGCCTTAGAATATTGATGACGCAAAAAAATTGCGAAATAATAAAATGTATTATTTACATTTTAAAAATAAATTGATCAATAAAAACCATGAAAAATTATATAATATGAAAATTTAGTTATTATTTCTATTAATTGTTGGAGGAATATCACTCACAACAAGTACAACCAACGCTGCAATAACAAAACTCAATTTGCAACAAAAAAGCAAAAAAATTGATATTACTGGTCAAGTCTTCGATCAAGATAGCGGCCTGCCAATCGCTGGTGCTATTGTAGAAGCAATAAGCAATAGCAAAATAACGACAATCTCTAATTTTGACGGAGAATTCAAACTTAGTTTACCAGAGAACGAAACACATATTGTTATTAGTTTTATGGGATATGCAAAAGCAGAAGTTGCAGTAGATGGCGCAAACGAATTACAAATTTCATTAAAGCATGCCGAAAATGTTTTAGATCAAGTAATCGTTACTGCGTTAGGCGTGAAAAACACTAATAAGTCAGTCGCTTATTGAGCGAATTGGTTTGTATTTTGTTGAATCGGGCAATCAAATAAGGCAATCACAAGTGATCTACGACCGAAGCAATTCATTCTTTGCAACCATTGCATCGGGACAAATTAATTGGAAGAAAGCTTTAGATGGCGCCACTCATTTTCACTGGTCTGGTATAATAATTGAAACCGATAAAACGTAAAACAGCATCAAAAAAATTTGATGCTGTTTTAATAAATTTAAATCTATCTAATAATCCGTGTCATTAATTTGAGCTAGTCTTATTAAAGTACAATTACTTTCTCAGTAGCTACTTTACCGTTTTCTTCTACCTTTAGTATATAAACTCCTTTAGGAAGTTTTGACACATTTAATTCTGTACTATCTGTTTTCAAAGTTAAAACTTGTTTTCCAGAACTATCAAAAAACGAAATGTTTTTTAAACTATTTGCCGTTGTAGTTATAAATACTTTACCTCCAATTATTGGATTTGGATAAATTCTAAAACCCTGAATTGAATTAGAAGGCACATCTAAATTACAAGCAGCATCTGTCACATTCACATTACGAATTACTACCGTTTCATTGTTTAAAGCATCTTTTACTGTGTAATTTAAGGTATATTGACCTATAACATTTACATCAACAGTTCCTGTAACAATAACTGATGAAGTTAAATCAACATTTAAATTATCCTTAGCTGTAAATCCTTTTTCAATATAAGTACAACCTTTTCCAACAATAACGTTATCATCTCCCAGTAATACAATACTAGGTTTTGCTCTTTGAATAGCAATTGTCCATTTTTCAATTGTCCCTTTTTGTGATACAATATTATATTCTATAGGGGCTAAATAATTCAACGATGTAACTCCGCTGTTTTGAATATACGTTCCTATACGAGTTTGAGCTGCTTCAGAAACCTGAAAAACAGGAACTAAAGCATTTAAAGTTGCATTATTATTTACCAAAACTTCAACCGTTTTTTTGACACTATCAATATTAGCAGTCCCAACTTGATTTGCTACGGAATATTTCACAAACTTTGCTTCTGCGTTTTTAGCATCCACATTAACCATATAAGTCGTTTTAGAAAGTTTATTTTCTGAAACTACGGTAACCAAAACACTATTTGAATAATCGAGTTCAGATGTTAATGAAGCTAACTGTTCTACATTATCTATGAACAATTGTGCTCCAGGAGAAATTTCAAAATTAGCTTTCAATTTAGAAACATCAATCCCAAAAGGAATATCTATTGATGCGTTAGCTCCTGAGATAACAGTTGAAATTTCCTGAGATAATCCTAAATTATTTTCTGTTTTAAATGTATAACTTAATAGTTTACTCTGATCATTTAATCCCGTAATTACTTTTATAGTATAACTTTCTGTAATTCCCTCGTTAAATCCAACTCCTTCTATTGTAAAAGTTACAGGATTTGTAAAATCATTAGTTGTCACACCACTTACCTGAGTTACTCCGTTTATTTTAGCTATAGAATTCATAGAAGCATTAAATACTGTAATAGCCTTAGTAACATCTATACCGTTCTTTAACAATACAGTATATGTTTTGGTAGCTAAATCATAAGACACTGAAAGCTGGTCTTTTAATTCTAAACTTTGTAAAAGAGTTGGAGTGTTCCAGAATTTCCCTTCACCTAATCCATCAGTATTTGCATTTATAACAGTAGCAGTATTATCTCTTGCCGTAGTATCATAAACAAATTGTTTATCACCTTCAGCAAAAGAATAATATGCTAACAATCCCGCTTCATTACCAATATATTTAGTCATTGAATTAGCTGAAATCTCTGCTTGAGTTTTAACTCCAGACCATATACGTACTTCATCAATATTCCCATCTAATCCGCGTGTCAAGGAATTATTTCCACCTATATATGCTGGCAGGGTAGCATTTGTTGTAGCAGCTGCAGCCGTTCCTGTAGCGGTAAAAGGTACAGCAACCCCGTCAATGTACATAGTGTAAACATTGGTTGCACTTACTGAAAAGGCAACATGATGCCATTTATTTAGTTGTACTGAATTTAATCCAGTATTAATCACATAAGTTCCTGATGCTGTTGTAATTGATAATACTAAGCTGTTTTCTTTATACGTTGAATTATTATTTGTATGAACAAATAGATTAACTCTTGATTTATCAAAAATTCTACCAAAAATTGTTGGTTTTTTTCTATTAACCCAAGCCTCAAATGTATAGTTATTTGTTAAATCTAAACCAGGATTATTATCAGCTATCAAATAATCATCAATACCGTCAAAAGTTCCCACCACATTCTTATTTGCATTTGCAACATGAGATAAAGTAATGGATTTAGAGTCATTACTAACATCAGTGTCGTTAACTAATTTTGTGTAAACTTGAATGGTATAGTCTCCAACCGCGCCTAAATCAGCTTTAGTAGTAAATGTAATTGTAGCTGTAGCACCTGGGTTAATTGCTGCTACTTGATTTTGAACTACTTCAGGACCGCCATTAATTCTGTAAGCAACAGGGAAATTAGAAACTGCTGTATTAGAAAAATTTCGTATCTGCGCTGACACTATAACTGGTTTCATACCGAGTTTTACTGGCGCTGATATTCTTTCAATACTTACATTTGCATCTGTAAAAGGAAGAACATTAATTGTGTATTCCTCTACTTCAAAATCTTCTCTCGAACTCGTTAAACCATCAAAAGTTGGACCTAAATTCACATTAAAATATTCATTTGGTGAACGAAACATGTGAACTACTCGCATTAACTTTTCACCAGCTGTAGTTGTACTTGGAACTGTCACTCCAGCTGCCAATGTTGTATAATGTCTAAAATTGTGCACACTGGTAGTTGATAAAATCGCAGGAGCTGTTGCTGTATTTAAAGTATTAACCCAAAATGATCCTGCATAAAACTCATCCGTTAGATTTCCATCTCCATTCAAATCAATTACTATCATAGTAAAAACTCCAGGAGTGGTTGATATATCTCTAGTAATTGGTCTTTCTGGTTTTATGATTGTAATTTCTGGTTGATAAGTAAACCCAGCATAAACAGGAATTTTTATATTTTTAAAATCCGAATATGCTGTTGTTCCTGAGTTATTTATAACATCATTCCATTTTAATCTCGAAATAGCAAAACCATTTGTATTAATATTGGAAGGTAAATTATTTTTATTATAGACAACTTTAACTAATGTATTATTTGCTGCATTACTATCGGCTATGTCAATACCTGCTCTTATTGAGTATGATGCATCCGTTATAGACAAATCAGATGTATTTATGAAAGTATAACTTATTGTTGATAAAGATTCAATCGAAGGTATAACTTCAGCAACTTTAACCTGACCATCGATTTGGTAAAAAACAGGAACATTAGTTGCAACTGTTGGAGATAAATTGTTAACACGTATTGTAATTGCATTTGAATTTGTTTTTTTTCCAAGAACCTCTGGACTTACAATTGCTGCAATTTCATAGTCAACTTCCACAGGTTTTTGCACACATGAAATAGTAGCAACCCAACCTTTATCAACTACCTCTGTATCAGAAGTAAATCTAAATGTTAATTGACCGCCAGTAGCTGTTGAAGTTAGGCTAGGTGGTAATGATGATCCATCAAATCTCCCAATTAATGGAGATGTCGTTAATGGTCCATTATAAACATATAGAAAATCATATCCTGATTCAACATTAAATTCAGTAAAATCAACTTTAATACTGCTTCCTGCCGTCCCAGGGGTAAAAGTAATCGTTTGATTTAATAAATTATTGGCATAATCTGAATACTTAGTTCCACTGTCTGTAAAAGTTGCTCCACATGTAGTAACCGAACTAATTTTTCCCATAACAATATCTGTGCCTGTATTAAAAACACTTCTAGTTATTGAGTTATTAGTTGGTACAGAATCATCCGAAGGTTTAATCGCGCACACTACTTTGTATAAACCTTCTATTGAAAAATCAGCTTTTTGTGTAAAGTTATAAGTAACTTCAGACAAGGGTTCAATAGGTCCAGGAATTAACTCTAAAACCTCAGTTCCATCATTGATTTTATAAGAAATTGGAACATTACTAATTGCTATTGGAGAAAAATTAAAGATTTTAGCTGACACTGATTCATTTGCAGAAAATCCAGTGTTAGGAGTCAATGCTGTTAAAGCAAGATCATTTGTTACAGCCTCATAAATTTCTACATTATCAACAAAAATAGTATTGTAAATTGGTGTAGAAGTTGCATCGTTATCCATAACTCCTTCAAACGTAATATTGAATTTTGTTCCAGCTAATGAAGCTAAATTATATGTTAGAGTTTTAGATGTTGAAGTTGTTATACCTGCGTAAACAGAGGTACCTTCACTACTTGTTACAGGAACACCATTAATTAAAACTCTAAAAAAGTTTTTATTGGCGGCAACACTATTTTGTTGAATTAAGTCAAACTTTAATCTAATTGCTTTCCCAGATAAATTAGTAGCATCAAATTCGCAGAAAGATAATTTTTTAATATAGTTGGGATTATTTGTAAAAGCGTTCGTGTTGTTGCTAGTTACCCAAAGTGGTGAACCTGCTGTAGCAGATCCTGACATTTTCACAGCATCCAATGAAGCTAGACTAATTGATTCATATCCTATAGTTCCTGTTGAACTTGCTTTAGATAAAGTATAATTAGTTGGCTTTCTTTCATTAAAATTTTCTTTAAAGGGCAAATTAATAGCTGTTAGTACAGATCTATCAATTGGATCAACATTGATAGCTCTAGCTCTTTCGGAGGCTAATCCAGTAACTTTATCTATTGAACGGACAGTAAACCAATTTTCATTTCCGACAGTTAAATTTGTAAACGTATAAGTAGGATCAGTTACAGTAGCAACTACATCAAAAGCATATCCATTTAATTTTAAAACCTCATAATTCACACCATCTATAGCATCCCAATCCATCTTATAGGATGATTCTCCGCAAGTTGGAGAAACAATTCTTAAGTTTTCGGGCTCTTTCATTATTGAAAAAGTTTCTTTAGACTGCACAACTCTACTACCAGCATAAAGACGAATTTTTGCATTAGGAACAACACCTTCAGGTACTTTCCATGCAAAATTCCTTGCTGCAGATGGAACATTACTGGCTATGGAAGTATAACTATTTCCACCATCATTTGAATACTCAATGTTGAAAGTTTTCTCTTCACCTTCATAATCCCAACGTATGTACTCTGTAGAGCCAGGGTTAAACTTTTCTCCACCAATAGGATAAGTTAAAACTAACTCTGGATTCACATAGTCATATACCACTGAAAACTCTTGAGTGTTTAATGGTACTTTACTTCCTGTTATGATAATTTTATAAACTCCAGCAGCAGGTTTATCCAAGGTAATTTGTTCAATATTATTTAAATTATCAACCCCTCGTTTTGCATTTACATTTGGCTGAGTAGCATCTAAAACCCAAGGAAGTGTGGTAACACCATCTTTAACAATTTTAATATCTAAATTATTGACTAATATATCTGTAACACCTGGAGTTGCTCCAATGTCCGAATAAGCAAGCATTACTTTTAATTGAGTCAAACCCGTAGGTAACAAAATTTCTTTTTCAAAAATTTCTCCATTAGCAACAGTAGAGGTGAAAAATTTTTTCTCATCTAAGGCCTTAATTGCACGCAAAGCGTTTAAATTTCCAAAACCATATTTATAATCAGGTCCTGGATTACCAACATCTTTTGCAGTATTAGAAACCAATGCTTTCATTAATGATGCTAAAGGCTTAGTTGAATAAATATTTTTATATCTCTCATACAGCAATACTAAAGTTCCAGAAACTCCCGGCGTAGCCATTGAGGTACCACTCATTACTTGGTATGAGTTATTGTAATCTAGTGAATATACACCGGAACCAACAGCAGCTATTTGTGGTACTAAACGCCCATCAAGTGTAGGTCCAAAACTACTGTAGTTACTAATCAAATCATTTGGATCATTAGCAGCTACATGTAATGCATTTTTTGATGCCTTAGTTGATGTATTAAACCCACCAGAATACGCTGCTTGAGCATTTCCATTTGAATATACATTTAATAAAAAAGGATATTTTACAGTTACATCATCATCTCCTCTATCACTAACACTATATCGAGTTGTGTTATACCCCGAAGAGAGTAAAGTACCGTAAGAATTAGAGGTTAGGTCTATATCATCTTTCGCAGCAGCAAAATCTCGTTCTGCATAAACTGGTAAACCATTTGATTGAATATTAAAATTCCAACCATACATTTGAACATTTGGAGCCATTCCTTTACCTCTTGGATCAAGTATTCCAGCTCCTCCAATTGTTCCAGAAACATGCTGACCATGTGATGAAGCTGACTCATATTCTCTAGTAATAACTCTATTAGTATGATCAATATGCTTTTCCAAATTACCATCCCAAATACCAATTCTCACACCTTTTCCAGTTAAATCATATCCTATTCCTGGAATAGCAGAGTTTAATACATTCACTTTGTGAGAAGTTATCCCTGGCAGATTATCACTTTCAACTGGAGGAGCTATTAATTCAATATTTTGAACCCAATTTAAATTGGCTATTTCTTTTATTTTATCAAAAGAAACTTGTAAATACAATTGATTAAATGTCTCAAAATTTTTAAAATCTTTTAGGCCTAAATAGGTCAAGTTTTCTGAAATGGTTTTGACATCCATACCTTTAAAATAACTTACCACTACTTTTATTAAAGTGCCATTTTTTGCATAATCGGGGATATCGTTTTTGACTATTGTTGGATCAATTTTGAAAGCAGCATCAATGTCAATTAAAGTTCTAATGTTTTTAGAAACATAAGTTGATTTATAAAATTTAGAATCCAAAGATACATAAGTAATGGTTAAAATTTAATGTCGTATTTAGTTCCAAAATTAGTCAGGACAAAATTTAATTTTTCTTTGAGGTTTTCGAATGATTTATAAGCATCAAAATCTAACCATTGATATTTTATTCTTCGCCATAGAATTTCA
>NZ_JAPZSU010000024.1 GCF_027531905.1 Flavobacterium sp.
TTTTATTGAAGCCAAATATTCCAAACAGTCTAAGTCTGTTTTGAATGTGTCAAAAAAATCAATAATACTTTCTCCTTTGAATGATTCCATAACCTTTTTTGTTTTCCGAAATATAAGAAAATATCTTTACAGCTCTATTAACATTAAAAACTTACCAAATGATTTTTCTGTTGATGCATATGATGTTCCCATTGTCAATTTAAAAATTAATTACATTGATGGATCATATGTAGAAGTTAAAGATCGGGGACTACAAGGGACTTATGGATTACTAGCCATTTATTCAAAAATTGAGAACGTTGTAAAACAAATTGATTTCTAAAGAACAAATGAAGCTTGACATCTTTGAATACATTGAAATTTGGCATAACCGAAAAAGAAGACATTCTGCATTGAATTATGCAACTATTCAAGAATTAAAAAATTAATTAATTACAAAAATGTAGCTTAACTTAATGTTTAGTTTTTATTTGCATATCCAGAAAAAGAAAAACACTAAATCAAACAACTTCTAAAAAGAAATTATTAAAGTACAAGATGGATTTTTCCCTAAAAAGCGGTTTATTTTTGTGGCTAAATGGTAAAAAACAATCATTTTGTTTAAAATATAACAATTTGTTAAAAATTGTGAATCGTGTTGTTTTCTTTGTCAGATTACGTACTTTTGTGGCTCAATAATAAGACACTATAAATTTATATACAATGAGAATAGCAGTTGTAGGTGCTACCGGAATGGTAGGCGAAATAATGTTGAAAGTATTAGCAGAACGCAATTTTCCAGTTACAGAGTTAATCCCTGTTGCTTCAGAAAAATCAGTAGGAAAAGAAATAGAGTTCAACGGAAAAAAATATAAAGTAGTAGGATTGCAAACGGCAGTAGATTTAAAAGCAGATATTGCTTTGTTTTCTGCTGGAGGAGGAACTTCTTTGGAGTGGGCTCCGAAATTTGCAGCCGCTGGTACTACAGTAATTGATAATTCTTCAGCTTGGAGAATGGACCCAACCAAAAAATTAGTGGTTCCAGAAATCAATGCTAGTCAATTGACTAAAGAAGACAAAATCATTGCGAATCCAAACTGTTCAACTATCCAAATGGTATTGGCTTTGGCACCTTTGCATCAAAAATACAACATCAAACGTGTAATTGTTTCTACTTATCAGTCCATTACTGGTACTGGTGTAAAAGCGGTACAACAATTTGAAAATGAAGTAGCTGGAATTGAAGGTGAAATGGTGTACAAATACAAAATCAATCGCAATTGTATTCCACAATGTGATAGTTTCGAAGACAATGGTTACACCAAAGAGGAAATGAAATTGGTAAACGAAACCAAAAAAATCTTAAGCGATGATTCTATTAGAGTTACGGCAACTGCTGTCCGTGTACCAGTAGTTGGAGGTCATAGCGAAGCGGTGAATGTTGAGTTCACTAATGATTTTGATGTGACTGAGGTGCGTAACATTTTACACCATACAGATGGAGTAGTAGTGCAAGACAACTTAGATACTTTTACCTATCCAATGCCTCGTTATGCTGAAGGAAAAAATGAAGTTTTTGTAGGTAGAATTCGTCGTGACGAAAGCCAAGCCAACACTTTGAATATGTGGATTGTGGCTGATAACTTGAGAAAAGGAGCCGCTACAAACACCATTCAAATTGCAGAATATTTAATCGCAGCCAATTTAGTTTAAAACACTATAACCCACAACACAACCAGAACCGCTTCTAATTGGAAGCGGTTTTTTTATGCTTTTTTTTGCTTTCAAAAGCAGCGCAACCCCAATGAAATGTTGTACTTTTAAACTTTAAATTTTAATTGGAGAAGATGAAAAAGCTAAAAGTAATTGCCTTCGATGCAGATGATACACTTTGGGGCAATGAAATGTATTTTGACGAAACCGAAAAGAAATTCTGTGGTTTGATGGAAGATTATCTTTCGCATCAAGGAATTTCGTCCGAATTGTTTCAAATAGAAATTGCGAATTTAAAACTATACGGCTACGGAATCAAAGGGTATATTCTATCGATGATTGAGGCTGCTATGAAAATTTCAAACAATACTATTTCTATTGAAGCGATTGAAAAAATCGTGCAATACGGAAAAGATTTGCTAGAAAAGCCTGTCGATTTGCTAGAAGGTGTGACCGAAACTTTAGAAGCGTTGAGTGGAAAATATAAATTAGTAGTTGCTACAAAAGGTGATTTATTAGACCAAAGACGAAAATTGCACAATTCGGGCTTAGGACCGTATTTTCATCATATTGAAGTAATGTCAGACAAACAAGAAATCGATTATTTGGATTTGATTAAACGTTTGGAGATTCAACCCGATGAGTTTTATATGATTGGTAATTCGCTTAAGTCGGATGTTTTGCCTGTACTTTCTATAGGTGGTTATGCTGCACATATTCCGTTTCACACGACTTGGGCACACGAGAAAATAGACCACAAAGTAGAGCATCCCAACTTTACTACCTTGCAACAATTAACTGATATAATTCCACTTTTAACCTAATGAAGCAGCCGTTTGACCTTGAAAATTGGAACAGAAAAGAGCATTTTCATTTTTTTAGACAAATGAGTGAGCCTTTTTTTGGCGCTACGGTGGCAATAGACTGCACAAAGGCATACGAAAAAGCCAAATCCATTTCATCTTCTTTCTTTATTTATTATTTGCACAAAACCTTACAAGCGGTCAATGCGATTGAAAATTTTAGATACCGAATCGATGACGAAACCATTGTGGTTTACGATAGAATTGATGGCTCTGCTACTATTGGTCGTCCTGATGGAACCTTTGGATTTTCATTAATTGAATTTCATCCCGATTTTGCTGTTTTCGAAAAAAATGCGTTAGAAGAAATCGAACGCATTCAAAACACCACAGGTTTGTTTACTCGTTCTTTTGATGCAGATAATTTAATTCATTTTTCGGCAGTACCTTGGTTGGATTTTACGTCTTTATCGCATGCTAGAAGTTTTACTTTTCCAGATAGTTGTCCTAAAATTTCTTTTGGAAAAATGGTGGTTGAAAAGGATGGAAGCAAAAGAATGAATATGTCGGTACATGTTCATCACGGTTTGATGGATGGATTGCATTTGGGACAATTTGTAGATTATTTTCAGCAAATTATGAACGATTAAGTAGCGATTTTTTGGTATGCTCTTTGCGGGAGGAATTGTACTATTTTTAATATAAATCATTATGAAGCAGGTAGTAGTTCTTTTATTTCTAGCAAGTACTTTTTTTACTTTTGGTCAAATTAGGTTGGCTTCTCATCCTTTAGAATTAAAAAAAGCAAAAGAGTACCATCAAATCATCAACACCTCTGATAGGCAAAATGATAATGTGTTTGTTTTTGCTACCGATAAAGAAAAAACAACGATTCTAAAGTACAGTCCCTTTTTGTTTTTCAAAGATAGTATGGTGACCAAAAGACCCGATATTGGTTATAAATTAATGGCAGGTTATTCCTTTGGAACAGATGAAAATCCGACTATTTACTGGGCCGATTCTAATTTTAGAAGCATAGTCGCAGTACATTATGATTTGGTTACAAAGACGACGACGGCTAACTATCTTCAGTTGCCTTTACAGCGAGAAACGGTGCTTAACGCCTTTAACGAGAACAATAATTTTTATGTTCTTACTAAAAAGAATACTACCGAAGCTTTAGTGCTTTATGTTTTTAACGGAGGTGGAAAAACGCAATACCTTCTTGACTTTAGTGGTTTCGAGTTTGTCAATAGTAAAAAAGAACCCATCAATTTGTCTCTTATTTTAGCAGTTTTGCCTTTAGAAAAAATAGAAACCCGTGCCTATAATCCGTTGTTCAAAGCTACTAGTAAATCAAAATTTTATGTTCGTGAAAATGATATACTCTTCACGTTCGATCATAATATAAATGAAACGCAACTGTTTCAATTGGATTTTAAAACACTAAAACTCATCGAGCGTAACATTTCACAATTTCCATTGAAACGCCTTAATGGTTTGTCGAATTCATATTATCACGAAAACAGAATCTATCAGCTTACGACGAATGATGAAGAGCTCCATTTTGGGTACAAAGATTTTGAAACCGATGCGGTAATCAAAGAATTTAGTGTAACCAAAAATGATAGTATCACCTTCAAAAACTCCCCTTTGTACGCTCAAGTTATGAATCAACGGCCAAAAGCAATCAAAACTACCGCCAAGTTTTTGAAGCAATTATCATCATCTGATTTGGGGGTTACGGTCTATAAAACACCCAAGAATTTGTTTTTAACTATAGGCGGAAATCAAGAAATAGAGCAATTGTCTACAGGGTTTGCACCAAATGGCGGTGACTTCGTAACCAATTCTTATTTTATACCATTGAATGTTTATTTTGAAACTGTTTTGGATAAGAAAGGGAATCATATCAATTCAAAACCCGAGCCTTTGGCCACCGATTTTATAGGTCAGTTTTCTTATGAAAACCCTCAAGCCGCTTTGCAAAGTACTTTCAGGCATAAGAATTATTACATTAATGGATATTACGATACTAAGTTGAAGCAGTTTGTGATGCAGAAATTTTATGATGGTTTTTAATTTTTTGTCGTTACAATTGTGATCTTATTGTTATCTTAGTGTTTCCCGAAATCTGTTTTAAATATTGTCATTAACTTAAAAAATAAAATCATGTTGTCTAAAAATATTGAAGTCGCACTGAACAATCAAATTCGTATCGAAGCAGAGTCTTCTCAAATTTATTTGTCAATGGCTTGTTGGGCTGAAGTGAGTGGACTGGAGGGAATTGCACAGTTCATGTATGCACAGTCCGATGAAGAACGTGCTCATATGTTGAAACTGATTAAGTATGTAAACGAACGTGGAGGTCACGCACAAATCACCGATTTAAAAGCACCAAAAACTACCTATGATACTTTTCAAGGAATGTTTGAGGAATTGTACAAACACGAGATTTTTGTTTCAAATTCTATCAACGAATTGGTACATATCACTTTTTCAGAAAAAGATTATGCCACGCACAATTTCTTGCAATGGTACGTTGCTGAACAAATTGAAGAGGAAGCTACTGCTAAGTCTATTTTGGATAAAATCAATTTGATTGGTGATGATAAAGGAGGCTTGTATTTATTTGACCGCGATATCCAGCAAGCTGCTGTTGCCAGTGCTGCCGCAGCCGCTGCAACTAAGTAATACTTCTCTATAACTTTTAACCCGAATGCATTATTCGGGTTTTTTTATGCCTTTTTATGTTAAAGTTTATTTAGAATAGATAAAAACAGCATATATTTGCCTTCGAAATTAAGACTCAAGATTATGAGTAAGAAAGACAAAGAAAAGGACAAGAAAAAAGGCAAAAAAGAAAAGAAAGACCAAAAGAAGAAAGCGCTTTTGGCTAAAATCAAAGTTGCCGAAAACTGCAAATCAAAATGTTGCGGAAAATACGAGAAAGGCGAAAACAAACGTTGTGGCCGTTGTCCTATGTTTGATTTGATTAACAAAGTAGCTTAATTTTTTTTCTCCCCCTTTATTTATACTGACATAATATTAAACCCAAAAGGCATTCAGAACACTCAATCTTTTGTTCAGCCTTTTATGTCCTTAAATGCCTTCTATGGTTTTGAAAAATTCCGTGCTTATAGAAAACTTAAATGGCTTATATATTTTAAATTAATTCTTCCTGATTTAGATATATTTTTCTAATAGCTGAATCATTTCATCCGTATATCGGTAGACAAAAATTAACCACAAAGTTCACAAAGCAGGCACAAAGATTCACTAAGCACATAATATTAAACCCAAAAGGCATCAAGAACACTCAAGTTTTTACTCAGCTTTTTATGTCCTTAAATGCCTTCTATGGTTTTGAAAAATTCTGTGCTTATAGAAAACTCAAATGGCTTATATGTTTTAATTCAATTCTTCCTGATGTAGATGTATGTTTTCTAATAGCTGAATGATTTCATCCGCATACTGTTGCGTTCGTTTTTCTCCAAATCCTTTAATCCATTGAAAATCGGATAGGGCTTGTGGATGTTGCACCGCTATTTGAATCAGATGGCTGTTGTGACAGACTACAAAGGGTTTCACGCCATTCGTTTTGGCTTTTTCGTTGCGCCATTTTTTCAAGTGTTCAAACCTATCGATTTGGTCTTGAGTTAGGTCGGTGAGTGACGCTTTTTCCTGAGACGCAAGATTGATTTTTTCTTTATAGTGCAACAAAACCGACCAATAACTCGCATCGGATTCGATGAAATGGGTATCGGACTGAACCAATTCTACCGAGGCTATAAAATCATTAAGCTGTTGCTGGTCTTGCGCCAAATGAGGAGCATCTACCCGAACGGAAAATACTTGCACATTCATAACTACTGATTTAATTTGCCTATCAAAAGGATTTCATTCACTTTCACTTCAGTAATATAGCGTTTTTCTCCGTTCTTGTCTTCGTAACTATTATAAGTGAGCTTGCCTTCAACAGCAATTTCCTTGCCTTTGGTCACGTATTTCTCAATGATTTCGGCTGTTTTGTCCCAAGCGGTTACTTTGTGCCATTCCGTTTGAGTTACTTTTTCGCCTTTTTCGTTGCGATAGCTTTCGTTTGTAGCAAGAGTAAGTTTGGCTACTTTTTTACCTCCTTCGAAGTTTTTGATTTCTGGTTCGTTTCCTACGTGACCGATTAATTGTACTTTGTTTTTCATTGCATTCATGGCTTGTAAATTTAAATGTTAGGCATATAATTAAAATGTTCGTGTCGGATGAATAACAAGGTCGTTGTTTCATTTCGACAGGGCAAAGATGCAGTGCCGATTGATAATTAGTCGGTTGCATCCCATTTACTTTCGGTTGTAATTGTTTGTAACCGTTTGTAAATGAAATTTTTTGAGTATATTTGGTAAGATTATAGCGATTTTAAATGTTAGTTGTATTTTTAAAAAATGAAAAAGAAATGGAAATAGTTATCTCAATACAAGTTTTGATTTATGCTCATGCGCTTTTTGGTGGAATTTCACTACTTTCAGGCATGGTTTCGATTGTGTCAAAAAAAGGTAAAATAGTACACAAAAAATCCGGGAAACTGTTTTTCTATTCTATGCTATTTTCCGCAGTAACCGCATTAATAATTGCAATTTTACCAAAACACGAAAGTCCATTTTTATTTTCTATCGGTTTATTTAGTTCTTATTTTATTTTGACAGGTTATAGAGCTTTAAATTATAAATCTGAAAATCTAAAACTAACGATTGATAAAATAATTTCTTGGGCGATGATTTTTACAGGAATAATAATGATAGTATATAATCCAATTTTTAACGATAAAATAAATATTATTTTGACAGTCTTTGGTTTGCTTGGATTAATTTTTTCTGTTAGAGACCTAGTTTTATATAAGGATATAAACAACCTGAAAAAAAGTTGGTTAAAATTACATTTAGGAAAAATGATTGGTGGATATATCGCTGCAACAACAGCATTTGTTGTGGTAAATAATTTTTTTCCAAGTTTTTATGGATGGTTTATACCTGGAATAATTGGTGGAATTTATATAACATATTGGATGATGAAATTGAATAAAAATCTAAAGCTACCAGCTAAGCTTTAGAAGGGCTTCGGGTCTGTCAAGTGAGCGCGCAAAAAGGATTAAAAATAGTGATTGACCTAGAACCTAAACTTTTTCTAATCCACTTTATCACAGGGAACAGAGCCTTGTAAACTATAGTAAGTAACGATTTTTTTGAAGCAGTCTAATCCATAAACTCCGTGCTATAAAAAACCAATTCACTAACCCCCTAAAACTCCACTACAAATGCAAACGAAAATCAAAAAAGTAGAATTGCGCAATTTGGCGTTTGAGGATTATAAACAACTCAAGAACTCGATGGTGGAATCCTATCCCGAAATGGCCGATTCCTATTGGCGTTCCGAGGATATCGAGCGATTATTGGCCATTTTTCCCGAAGGACAGTTGGTGATTTTGGCCGATGGCAAAGTGGTGGGTTCGGCCTTGTCGTTGATTGTAGACGAAAAATTGGTCGACAAACGCCATAATTATTTGGAGGTCGTGGGCAATTATTCGTTTTCTACCCACAATCCGTTTGGGGAGATTTTGTATGGCATCGATGTCTTTATTCATCCCAATTATCGCGGCTTGCGTTTAGGACGCCGTTTGTATGACGCTCGCAAAGAATTGTGCGAACAACTCAACCTCAAATCCATTGTTTTTGCGGGGCGAATTCCCAATTATGGACAGTATGCCGATAAAATGTCGCCCAAAAAATACATCGACAAAATCAAAAGTAAGCAACTCCACGATCCCGTATTATCGTTTCAGTTGAGCAATGATTTTCACGTGTTGCGCGTCATCAGAAATTATTTAGAACGCGACGAAGATTCGAAGGATTTTGCCGTTTTGCTCGAATGGAACAATATTTATTATGACGAAAGTCCTAAGCTCATCAACACCGAAAAAACGGTGATTCGGTTGGGGCTTATTCAGTGGCAAATGCGCTCACTCTCCAATCTGGACGCCTTGTTTGAACAATCCGAATTTTTTATCGATGTGGTTTCGGGCTATGGTTGCGATTTTGCATTATTTCCAGAACTGTTCACCGCGCCTTTGATGGCCGATTATAATCACCTCACCGAGGCCGAAGCCATTCGCGAATTGGCCAAATATTCAGACCCTATTCGCAAGCGGTTTCAGGAGTTTGCCATTTCGTACAACATCAATATCATCACGGGAAGTATGCCGTATTTAGAAGGCGGAAATCTGTACAATGTAGGTTTTTTGTGCAAGCGCGATGGGACTTTTGAGATGTATGCCAAAATTCACGTTACGCCCAACGAAGTACACCATTGGGGTATGAAAGGTGGCTCCGAAATCAAAACCTTTGATACCGATTGTGGGAAAATAGGCGTGATGATTTGCTATGATGTCGAATTCCCAGAACTCTCCCGATTAATGGCCGATGAAGGGATGAATATTTTGTTTGTGCCTTTCCTGACCGATACACAAAATGCCTACACCAGAGTCAAACATTGTTCCCAGGCCCGAGCCATCGAAAACGAGTGTTTTGTAGCCATTGCGGGATGTGTGGGGAATTTGCCCAAGGTCAACAATATGGATATTCAGTATGCGCAATCGGCGGTGTTTACGCCCTCGGATTTTGCGTTTCCGAGCAACGGCATCAAAGCCGAAGCCACGCCTAATACCGAGATGACGCTGATCGTCGATGTCGATTTGGATTTGCTCAAAGAGCTGCACGAACACGGCAGCGTCCGCATCCTCAAAGACCGAAGAACCGATTTGTACGAAATAAAAAAGATAAAAAACGGAGAAAAATAGTGAAGGGGATTATATAGGAACAGGCGCAAAAGGCATTTCAGTAAACATCGTCCCGCTATCCGCTATATCTTTTTTCCTAAACCTGACAGGTTTTTGAAACCTGTCAGGCCTAGAAAAAAAGGATGCCGCTCCTATCGGGGTTAAAGAGTAACAAGGGGAATTTTTTGGGTTTAAAAGGAGAATTTGTAAAAAAAAAACACACCCCCGACCCCTCTAACTCCATATCATATATATTTTGGAGTCGTTGAATCTTCGATTTCAAGAGGGGAGTTAGGAACGTAAAACCATTAGTGATTAAAAATACATTTTTGAATAATAACCAAAACATCTCTTTTTGCACAGTCGAATTCACCTCTTGAGAGGGGTTAGGGATGTGTCAAGCGAGAGAATAAAAGTGAATAGTAATGAAAAACACCTCATTTAGCACTTTTTAATTCCACTCTCGATAGGGGTTAAGGGATTGTAAAACGAGAGAACCAAAGTGAATAATAGTGAAAAAGTATCATTTAGCACAATCGAATTCCCCTCTCGAGAGGAGTTAGGGGTGTGCCGAGTGAGTGAACTAAAGTGAATAATTGTGAAAAACGTATCATTTAGCACAATCGAATTCCCCTCTTGAGAGGGGCTAGGGGTGTGTCAAGTAAGAAAATAAAAATGAACAATAAAACAAAGCGTCTCATTTATTAAGATTATAACGAAATGGCTAAGAGAAAAATCATTCCATACGACCCAAAACTAAAAGAATTGGCTAGACAATTAAGAAATGATTCTACTAAAACAGAAATTTTTCTTTGGTTAAAGCTGAAAGGAAAACAGATGTATGCTTATGATTTTCATCGTCAAAAGCCTATAGATAGTTACATTTTAGATTTTTTTTGTTACGAGTTGATGTTAGGAATTGAAGTCGATGGGTATTCCCACGAGTTTTTAGAAGTATATAATAAAGACACTGTAAAAGAGAAAAGAATGAATCAGTTAGGGATTACGGTTTTACGTTTTACTGATGAACAAGTTTTGAAAGATATGGAGAATGTTTTGCGAGCTATTGAGTATTATATCATTGAATATGAAAAACACACCCCCAGCCCCTCTCAAGAGGGGAGTTAGGACCGCAAAACCTTTAGTTTTTAAAAACACATTTTTGAATAACAAATAAAACATCTCTTATTCAGTAGTCGAATTCCCCTCTCGATAGGGGTTAGGGGTGTGTAAAATGAGAAAACAAATAGATAAACCAAAACAAACACAAAACCCCTGTTCCCTCTTTAGCCCTGATGGGAGGGAATATCCTTTTTTGACCCGATTTTTCTCGGGGCAAAAAAGATAGGAAGGACAGCAGGAACCAATGCAAATAAATAAAGCCATTTGCTGGGCTTCAAAAAAAGAATAGTAACATCTAAAAATCAAGGATACATGAAAAATTGCCTAGAATGTGGTGAAAAAATTGTAGGTCGCGAGGACAAGAAATTTTGTAGTGACAGCTGCCGAAATGCCTATAACAATAAAATAAATAAGGATAGTACGAATTATATGCGGAATATTAACAATAAATTGCGCAAAAATTACCGAATTTTGTCAGAATTGAATGTAGAAGGTAAAACGAAAACGACTCGAGCGAAGTTGATGAGCAAGGGTTTTGATTTTGAGTTTTTTACGTCTATCTTGCATACCAAAACAGGAAATACCTACTATTTCTTGTATGATCAAGGTTACATGATTTTAGAAAATGACTATTATATGTTGGTTAAAAAAGATATTTAAAATACTATGCCCATCGCTATGAAAAAATACGCCTCTTTGATTTCGGTTTTTGTCTTGTTGCTTGTGCTAGCAGCAGGTTATTTTTTGCAAATGCCGCAAACCATTGATTATGAAGATCAGAATTTAGCTAATTTTTCGACCAAGCGGGCTTTTAAAACCGTTGAGCGTCTTACGAAAGAACCCCATTATGTAGGTTCTGCCAATCACGACGTGGTCGCGCAAATGCTGGTGCAAGAATTGAAAATGATGGGTATTGCTACTCAAGTGCAAGAAGGCTACACGATGAGCGATTGGGGAAATTTGGTGCAGTCTAAAAATATTATTGGGCGCATCAAGGGAACGAATTCCAAAAAAGCCTTGTTGTTGCTGTCGCATTACGATAGTGCGCCGCATTCTTTTTCGCACGGAGCAAGTGATGATGCTTCGGGTGTAGCTACGATTATTGAAGGGGTTCGTGCTTTTTTGCATGCTAAGAAAACGCATAAAAACGATATCATTATTGTTTTTTCGGATGCCGAAGAATTGGGCTTAAACGGAGCCGCTTTGTTTGTTACCCAACATCCTTGGGCAAAAGAAGTAGGTTTGGCACTCAATTTTGAAGCGCGTGGTTCTTCGGGACCGAGTTATATGTTGATGGAAACCAACAAGGGGAATGCAGGTTTGGTGAACGAATTTTCAAAAGCAGGCGTGACCTATCCTGTTTCGAATTCGTTGATGTATAGTATTTACAAAATGTTACCTAACGACACAGACTTGACCGTTTTTAGAGAAAAAGGCAACATTCAGGGATTGAATTTTGCGTTTATCGACGACCATTATAATTACCACACCCAGCAAGATGATGCTCAGCATTTGGCCAAAAATACTTTAGCGCATCAAGGCCGTTACTTAATGCCTTTGTTGACGTATTTTTCGAATGCCAATTTGGACGCCGTGCAAGCCACCGAAGATGAGGTGTATTTTACGATTCCGTTTACGTTTATCAGTTATCCTTTTTCTTGGGTACTGCCTATGACAATTATTGCGGGAGTGTTTTTTGTGTTTTTCTTGTTCATTGGCAAAGCCAAACGCATTTTTACTTTTAGTGAATTATTCAAAGGATTGATTCCGTTTTTGGGTGCTTTGGGAATTGCGGGTGGATTGACGTATTTTGGTTGGAAAGGATTGCTTTGGGCGTATCCTCAATACAACGATTTGCTCAACGGATTTACCTACAATGGCCATGATTATATCGCAGCTTTCGTACTGTTGAGTTTGTCGATTTGTTTTTTGATGTACCAATTGTTATCGGCAAAAAAAGTAACGATGAACCATTATGTAATGGTGTTGTTGGTTTGGATTGTGATCAATGCATTTATTTCGAACTCGTTAACAGGCGCTGGATTTTTGATTATTCCGGTTTATTTTGGACTGATTGCTTTTGGGGCTTTTGTCTTAACGCAACGCTCGAATGTGATATTAAACTTAATCTGTGGGATTCCGACAGTTTTACTTTTGGCACCATTTATTCAAATGTTCCCAGTTGGGTTGGGATTAAAGATTCTTTTTGGAAGTGCAATTTTGACCGTTCTCACTTTTGGATTGTTGTTGCCAGTTTTTGGAGCATTCAATCGAAAAGGAAGTTGGGCTTTGGGATTGTTTGTGTTGTCGTTGTTGTTTTTTGCCAAAGGCCATTATAATTCGGATTATGAAGCAGGAAAAGCAAAATCCAATAGTTTGGTGTACTTGTATAATGCAGATACTGACCAAGCGTTTTGGGTGACGTATGATGTGAATCTCGACGATTGGACGAAAACCTACTTAGGAGCCAACCCTAAGAGCGCTAAGCCACTTAACGATATGCCTTTGTTTAGCAAATACAATTCTGGATTTACTTATGCTGCAACAACGGATGTAGTGGGTGTAAAGAAACCTTTAATTGTATTTACAAAAGATAGTCTCGCTGGCAATTTGCGACACATTCAAATTAAAATTATACCCAATCGAAAAGTCAACCGCTATGATGTTTTTGCTAATGAAGCGATGACTTTTTATAATTTTAGAGCCAATGGTGCGAGAAATCTAGGCGATACCAGTTCAATGTTAGAACGAAAAGGAAAGAAATTATTGAGTTATTATGTCGTCAACAATGCGCCTTTGGTGTTGGATTTTAGTATTAATGCTTCGGCGGTAATCGATATGGAATTATTAGAATCTTCTTTTGATTTACTACAAAATCCACTTTTTAAAATTCAACCAAGAGACAATTGGATGATGCCTACACCTTTTGTCTTGAATGATGCGGTAGTCATTCGTAAAAAAATTAAAAAAGGCCAACAAAGTATTCCCAAAGAGCTTGTAGTTCCTACTGCTGTTGATTCTTTAGCAACGGCAAAAGATAGTTTGCTAGTGCCAAAAAGATAAAATTCTAACCTAAAATTTTGAAAAACACCCTATTTCGTTTTTGAAATAGGGTGTTTTTGTTTGCTAATTCTAGTAATTTATTTTCTTTTTAATTAATTGATTTTTTGTTTTTAGTATCTCTAAAATCCATTAGGTAAGTGCAAAAGAGTTATTTAAAATAGTAAAGATTCTTTACTTGATGGTTGTCTTTTAAGTTAAAGTAATTAAATTTTTAGATTAAAAAATTAAGAATAAAGCTATAAATAATTAATTGGCGAGATTATTTTTAATACTTTCGTCAAGTATTTTTTTAGACCAAATAATTATGAAAAAAGCGACTCTCTTATTCTTTGGCTTTTTGCTAATGAATACTCTTTATGCGCAACACGAAACGGAAGAATTAGCCAAAAAATTAGCCAATCCCGTAGCTTCTTTAATTTCCCTACCACTGCAAAACAATATCGATTATGGCATTGGTAATTTAAAAGGTTCACGTTATACGTTGAATATTCAGCCAGTGATTCCTATGGGAATTTCAAGTGAATGGAACGTAATCACCCGTGTGATTGTGCCCATTGTTTCTCAATACAATATTTCAGGAATGGGCAATCACGAATCAGGATTGTCAGATATTGTAGCGAGTGCTTTTTTTTTACCAAAAAACTCTAAAAATGGATTTACTTGGGGCGCTGGTCCTGTTGTCTTGTTGCCCACAGGTAGCAACGATTTTTTGACGGCCAAAAAATTTGGCGTAGGCCCAACGGTTGTGGCACTCAAGCAAATGGGAGGTTGGACGTATGGTGCGCTAATTAATCAGATTTGGAGCGTGTCGGGGGATGAAAAGCGTACAGATGTGAATCAAATGTATGTAAATCCCTTTGTTACTTTTAACTGGAAATCTGGCGCTGGTGTTACGGGACAATTGGAATGGACCGAGAGTTGGTCAAATAAAACAACTACGCTATATTTTGAACCTGTTTTCTCTGCTCTCACGGCATTTGGTAAACAAAAAATCAGTTTTGCCGTAGGGCCAAGAATCAATATCTCTGCTCCTGATTCTGTTGAAAGTCGATTTGGATTAAGAGCTTCGGTGGTATTATTATTTCCAAAGTAATAACAAAACACGATGAATATAAAGTCACAACTTACTTTATTGTTTTTAATTGCCAGTTTACAATTGGAAGCACAAAATGTAAAAGTATTAGATTCTATTTCTTTTTATGGAATGATTCGTTTGCAATTGGGTGTTTTTGACAATAAAATACAGCTCCAAGAGAACTCACCAAGAATAGGTACTTTCTTGCATAGAAAAATAAATGACGAATGGACTGTTAATGGAAAGATAGAAATTGGACTTAACTTTATTGATGGTGTGGATTTCAATAACGATGCCAATTCAAGTTTGGATTTTGTTGCCAATCCCTTTTCAAGAGCAGATGTATTCAACTCTCGCTTGGCATATGCTGGCATTGCATCCAAGAAATGGGGAAGCTTGTCCATAGGAAAACAGTGGGGCGTTTATTATGATATTGGTGCTTATACCGATAATTTTTCACTCTTTGGTGGTGCTGCTCATGGAATTTATGCAGGAGGAACCGATGGTGGTTGGAAAGGTACTGGTAGAGCCGACAATTCTATTCAATATCGCAATCGTTGGGGTGGTTTTCAGCTCGGTATTCAAACGCAGTTATTTGGAGATACTGAATCTTTTGGAGTTTCAGGGCAATATGATATCAATAAAAACCTAACCATCGGAACTGCATACAACACCGTTAGAATTCCACCAAAAGTTCAAGATTTTGTGGATGGTATTGCCTCAAATTCGAGAAATTTTTTGGTAGGAATCAAATACAATGATGGCAAATATTATGGAGCAGCTACTTTTTCGGTCAATGATGACGCTATTGCTAAAAAGGATGCTACAAGCGTCATTGCAGCTCCTACCAATGGTTATGAAGTTTCGTTAGGTTACATTCCTAACAAGAGATGGTCTTTTGAAGGAGGTTTCAACCTTATTGATTCAAAAGAAGCTGCTATATTAAACAACAACAATTATCAATTGATGCATTTTATTCTAGGGACCAATTATTTTATCACACCAAAAACCAGATTGTATTTAGTAGGGCGTTATAGTCATTCTGATTATGCACAAATCAAGGACAATTATAACGTATTGGCGCTAGGGTTCCGATACAGTTTTGATTACGGAAAAATTTTTAATTAATTCACTAAATCTTTAACTTATGAAAAAGATTCTTTTAACATGTTTTGCAGTAAGTTTATGGTTAGTTTCTTGCAAAAAAAATGAGACAAGCACTACAGCAACAACTGAAAATGGTGCTACTGTATATTACAATGGTGATATTCTTACGATGGAAGGAGATAAGGCAACTTACGCCGAAGCGGTGGTAGTAAAGGATGGTAAAATACTATTTGTAGGTAAGGAAGACGAAGCGATGCAACAAGCGGGTGAAGGGCACAATATGGTTGATTTAGAGGGCAAAACCCTGATGCCTGGTTTAATTGATCCGCATTTGCATCCTAATCTTGGGGCAATGATTTTGAATACCAAGTTTGCTACACCTTTTGATTGGAGTTTTCCATGGGGAAATGTAAAAGCCGTGAGAGGACATGAAGCATTCATTGCCAAAGTCAAAGAATATGAAGCGGAATTAAAAGACCCGAAAGAACCCCTTGTGGTTTGGGGATTTATGGAGCCTTTTCATGGAGATATCTCTCGTAAAGAGCTTGACGGAATTTCATCTACTAGACCTATTATGATTTGGCAATATTCAGCACATGTTATGTGGTTAAATACAGCAGGTTTGAAGTATTTGAATATTACCGAGAAAGAAACCAAAGGAAACAGTCAGATAGATTATGCTGCGGGAAAATTTGTAGAAGCAGGATTTTTTAATGTGGTAGTGCCTAAATGGGCTCCAACCATAAGAAATAATGAAGTTATGAAAACAAATATGTTGAAACTTCGTGATTTAGTTCATATGGGCGGATTGACTACCATTGGTGATATGGGTACAGGCTCATCAGGTGAATTATGGGGCGATTTTAATTATATGAAAGATAATTTGGAAAATGATGAAACGCCTTTCCGTATGCAATTTACACCTGATGTAAATACTTTAAACTTAGTAAATGGTGGGAATTTTGAGAAAACTTACGAAATGGTAGAAGAGTTAAGTAAAAAAACTTCACCACATATTATAATAGATCACGCTATTAAACTTTATGCCGATGGCGCATTTTTTGGGCAAAATTTCCAAGTGTTGGCACCAGGCTATTTAGATGGACATACAGGTGAATGGATTATGACCCCTGAAAATTTAAATAAAGCCATGAGATTTTGGTGGAACAAAGGTTATCCTATCCATATTCATTGCAATGGTAGTTTGGGATTACAAACTATCCTCGATGAATTAGAAAAATTACAAAAAGAATTACCAAACTTAAAACAAAGACTCACCATCGAGCATTTTGGAGAATCTAAACCTGAGCAATCTGCTCGCATTGCAAAATTAGGAGCAGTAGTGTCTGCTAATCCTTACTATCTCTATTCTATGGGCGATAAATATGTAGCCAATACCGTTCTTGGTCAAGAAAGAGGTTCAGAAATGGTTCGTTTAGGTTCATTGGTGAAAAACAAGGTAAAGTTTGCTTTACACTCTGATTTTACTATGGCACCTATTCAACCTCTTTTATTGGCTTGGATTGCTACCAATCGTGTAACTGCCGATGGCACACTGATGGCTCCACAAGAAAGAGTATCGGCTTACGAGGCTTTAAAAGGCATAACTATCAATGCCGCTGATTTAATGCAATTGGATAAAATAACAGGATCAATTAAAGTAGGTAAAAAAGCGGATTTTGTAATTCTTGCCGAAAATCCATTAAAGATTGACCCAATGAAAATAAAGGATATTAAAATTCTTGAAACGGTCTTTGAAGGTAAAGCATTTACGATAAAAAAGTAATTAATTAGTTTTTTTTAAAACTACTATAAGAGGAACCTGCAAGTTTGATAATCAAACCCTCCGTATCGAAGTAAAATTTTGAAGAGTTAAAAAAATAATAATTAATAATAAGTAATAAGTTATGAAAAAATCAATTATGAGTTTTTTTGCCATAGCGATGCTTTTGCTAGGCTGCAAAAAAGAAGGAAAAAGTGACGCCGCACCAGTTGATTCAGGTGCTGCAGTAGTGTATTACAATGGTGATATTATCACTATGGAAGGTAAACAACCTACTTATGCTGAAGCAGTAGTAGTAAAGGATGGCAAAATACTATTTGTAGGGACGGAAGCCGAAGCCATGAAACAAGCCGGCGAAGGTCATACGATGGTGGACTTGAAAGGAAAAACGATGTTACCGGCTTTCTTAGATGCGCACAGTCATTTTATCAATGTGGGTTTTACTGCGGCAGTTGCCAATATTTTGCCACCACCTGATGGTCCAGGTGCAGATTTTAATTCTATTGTTAATACTTTGAACGACTATAAAAACACCGCAGATGGTACAACAATGATTAAAAAATTTGGTTGGATTTTAGGTAACGGTTACGATGATTCTCAGCTGAAAGAAGGAGATCATCCAAAAGCTACTGATTTGGATAAAGTCAGTACAACCCAACCGGTTTTAATTATTCATCAATCAGGACATTTAGGGGTGCTGAACTCCTTTGCGATGAAAATGCTGGGCATCAACAAAAGCACCAAAGATCCCGCCGGTGGAAAATATCGTAGAAATGCAGATGGTACACCGAATGGCGTTATGGAAGAAGGTGCTTTCTTTTCTGTCCTTTTCCCAATTTTAGGGAAAGGAGATGCAGAAGCCAATACTATGTTTATTGATAAAGCCTTGTTGGAGTATGCTAAAAATGGTTATTTGACAGCGCAAGAAGGTAGAGCTACGCTTGAGCAAGTGGCGCAGTTAGAGGCTTGTGCAAAAAGCAAGCAATTTTATTTGGATATAGTATCCTATCCTGATGTGGCTTTGGGTGTTGAAGAAATTATGAAAAGCCCGTATTACAGCACCGCTCATCAATATCAAAACAAGTACCGAATTGGTGGTGTAAAATTAACGTTAGACGGTTCGCCACAAGGTAAAACGGCTTGGCTTTCGCATCCTTACCATGTTCCGCCGGCAGGTGAAAAAGCAAGCTATAAAGGACAAGGCGTAATGACCGATCAACAGGCCAATGATTATGTAGCACTTGCTTTTAAAAATAAATGGCAACTGTTATGTCATACCAATGGTGATGCAGCGATTGATCAATATTTAAAAGCGATTGATGCAGCTGAAAAAAAATACAATTATGACGACCACAGAACGGTACTAATCCACGGTCAAACTTTGCGTAAAGATCAAATTCCAGCTTTGGTTCGCCTAAAAATGATCCCATCCTTATTCCCAATGCACACCTTTTATTGGGGAGATTGGCATGCCGAATCGGTGTTAGGACACCCAAGAGCCGATTATATTTCGCCAATGAGAGATGCTATTGATGCAGGACTTATCACTACTTCGCATCACGATGCACCGGTAACCTTCCCGAATTCTATGAGAGTGTTAGATGCAACGGTAAACCGCGTGACTAGAACTGGTAAAATTTTAGGACCAGACCAAAGAGTTACTCCGTATGAAGGGCTAAAAACCTTGACCGAATGGGCTGCTATTCAATATTTTGAAGAGAAATCAAAAGGAACCTTAACGGCAGGAAAATTGGCGGATTTTGTGATATTGGATAAAAATCCATTAAAAATAAAATCTTTGGATATAAATAAAATTCAAATATTGGAATCCATCAAAGAGGGAAAAACAGTATTTAAAAAGGATAAATAGGCAAAATGCATTTTTACAATTACCAACGCTACTCTTGCAAAAGTATTACAGCAAGGAGTAGCGTTTTTTTTGTTTTTATCTGAGGTGTCCTTTGCATCAATAGAAGGTTTATTACTTATTTTTGTTGCTCCTGAAATTAAAATGGCTATAATGATACAAATTAGTATTCTTGGTTGCGGTTGGCTCGGTTTGCCTTTGGCGAAAGCCTTATTAAACGATGGTTTTTCGGTGAAAGGTTCGACAACCTCTGCTTCAAAACTAGGCGATTTAGAAACGCTAGGCGTATTTCCGTTTTTGATAGCATTGCAACCTAATGCCATTGAAGGCGATAGCACTTCGTTTCTAAGGGGAAGTGAAACATTGATTATAGATATTCCACCCAAATTGAGAAGCAAGAACAACGAGGATTTTGTGGGTAAAATGCAAACCTTGATTCCTTTTATCGAACAGTCCGATGTCAAAAAAGTACTGTTTGTAAGCTCAACTTCGGTCTACGGTGAAGATAATGATTTGGTCACTGAAGAGACACCTTTGAATCCCGATAGTGAAGGCGGACGTCAATTGGTCATCGTAGAAGATTTGTTGCAAAAGAATACACATTTTCAAATGACCATCCTTCGTTTTGGGGGACTCGTAGGATCTGATCGAAATCCAATACGAATGTTATCGGGCAAAGAAAATTTACCCAATGCCAAGGCACCCATTAATTTCATTCACCAAACGGATTGTATCGGAATCATTCAAAAAATTATAGCACTCAATTGTTGGAACGAAACCTTCAATGCCGTGTCGCCGTATCATCCCACGCGCGAAAACTATTATCAACAAAAAGCGCGCGAATGGCAGTTGGTAGCACCTACTTTTGACCCAACTTCTTCGGGAACCGGAAAAAGGATTAGTAGTGATAAACTACAATCGATTTTAAAGTATACTTTTGTAGAAACTCCGTAATCTTTTGAGAAAAAAAATTAAAAATGCAGTAACAGCTCCATTTACTACCTTGGGATTGCCTATGTTGGCCTTAGCTTGGGTGAGTATCGCTTGGGGTACGACTTGGTTAGCCTCCAAAGAAGGCGTAAAACATATGCCAGCACTTCAGTTGGCCGCCATTCGTCAGTTTTTGGGTGGTGCTTTGTATGTAGGCTTCTTTTTAGTAAAAAAAACACCTTGGCCCAAAGGCAAACAATGGAAATCCATTTTGATTTTGAGTATGCTTAATTTTGCGCTGAGCAACGGACTGAGTACTTGGGGTGTGAAATTCATTCCGAGTGGTTTGGGTGCGATTATTGGCGCAATGGTGCCTATTTGGATTGCGATGATTAGCTTTTTCAATGGTGAACGCATCACCCGATTGGCTGTTTTTGGAATTGTCATTGCCTTTGCGGGGGTATGCGTTATTTTCTATGAACATTTGGCCGATTTCATCCGACCCGATTTTCAATTTGGGATTGTACTTTCTGTGGCAGCTACCATTACTTGGGCTTTTGGTACCTTGTACACCAAAAAAAAAGCCGCTAGTTTTAATCCCTATTTTAGTTTAGGATTACAAATGTTGATTTCTAGCGTATGTCTTTTTGCTTTCACTGGAGCTACTGGTACCAATATTCCGCTGACACAAATTCCTGCCGCTTCTTGGTGGGCCATTGCCTATTTGGTAGGTATTGGTTCGGTGTTGACCTTCATTGCGTTCATTTATGCCTTGCAACATTTACCTACCGAATTGAGTAGTGTGTATGCTTATATCAATCCTATCGTGGCGGTACTTTTAGGCGCTTTTTTGTTTGACGAAATCCTCACCGCGGCCATAATTATTGGCGGTACGGTTACTTTAACTGGCTTGTATATTATCAATTTTGCTATGCAACGCCATCGAAAACGAATACTAATCCAAAACTAAAATAATATGAAGTTCAATGCATTTATTTTAATTCCGACGTTTCTAGGCTTGACTTTAGTGCAAGCACAGCAAAAAAACACGGGTATTTTGCCTAACGAAAATTTGATTACCGAGAACATTGCTGCCATTCCCAAAGAGTTGGCCGTTCAGGTTAAAAAATACTCCGAGGCTCGTGGTGCTTCTTTGGCAGAAATTCATCCCGTAAAAAACGATATTATCATTACGACCCGTTTTGGTTCTACAGCACAATTGCATCGTGTGGTGCAACCTTTGGGCGCGAGAACCCAAATCACTTTTTTCGACGAACCTGTTAGTGGCGTGAGCTACGAGCCTACCAAAGGCGAGTATTTGATTTATTCCAAAGATGTGGGCGGTAATGAGTTTGGGCAATTGTACCAATTAGACCTCAAAACCCTGCAATCGACTTTATTGACCGATGGTGGGCGTTCACAAAACGGCGGCATTACTTGGAGAGCCGATGGAAAAGGGTTTTATTTCTCCTCGACCAAACGCAACGGCGGAGACCGTGATATTTATTATATGGACCCCAAAAATCCTTCAGCAGCCAAAATGGTGCTGCAAGTAAAAGGAGGCGGTTGGGGTATTTTGGATATTTCTAAAGACAATTCACAACTGTTGATTGGCGAATACATCTCTGCCAATGAATCTCATATTTGGTCTTTGGATATCGCCTCTGGGAAATTATCCGAAGTAACAGATAGAGCCAGCAAAGGTGTGATTCAAAGTGGTGCCAAATTTGGAAATTCGACCAACGAAATTTGGTTTTTAACCGATAAAGACAACGAATTTGAGCGTTTGGCTATTTTGGATGTAAAGACCAAAAAAGTGAACTATCTAACGTCTAAAATCAATTGGAATGTAGAAAATTTTTCTTTTTCGGAAGACAAAAAACAATTGGTGTTTATCACCAACGAAGCGGGTCGCAACAAAATGTATTTGATGAATACCAAAGATCAGTCGTACAGTGAAGTCAAAAACATTCCAACAGGATTGATTGGTGGAGCGGAGTTTACAAAGGACAACCAAAGTTTATTTTTTATCCAATCGACGGCTCAAACGGCTTCAGATGTGTACCGTCTTTCGCTAAAAAATGGCAAAATCGAACAATGGACCGCAAGCGAATTGGGCGAAATGCAAGCGTCTGATATGGCGTTGCCAAAATTTATCGAATGGAAAAGTTTTGATGGCTTGGGCATTTCAGGATTTTATTATCCAGCAGCTTCAAAATTCACAGGAAAAAGACCCGTGCTGATTCAGATTCACGGTGGGCCAGAGGCACAATCGCAAGCATCTTTCTTGGGCGCAAGCAATTTTTACACCAACGAAATGGGCGTGGCGATGATTTTCCCGAACGTGCGAGGTTCTGCGGGCTTTGGTAAAACCTATTTGGCCAAAGACAACGGAATGTTACGTGAGGATTCCGTAAAAGACATTGGCGCGCTATTGGATTGGATTGCCCAACAACCCGAACTCGACAAAGACCGCATTATGATTATGGGCGGAAGTTATGGCGGTTATATGACCTTGGCCACGGCCTTTCACTATGCCGACAAAATCCGATGCTCGGTAGATATTGTGGGGATTTCCAACTTCAATACCTTCCTCAAAAACACCGAGGAATACCGTCGCGACCTGCGAAGAGTAGAATATGGCGATGAACGCATCCCCGAAATGGCCGCTTTTTTTGATAAAATGGCGCCTTTAAACAATACCGATAAAATCAAAAAACCGTTATTCATCATTCAAGGCACCAACGACCCTCGCGTTCCTGTGACCGAAGCCCTTCAAATGCGCGACAAACTCAAAGCACAAGGCAACACGGTTTGGTACCTCGAGGCCAAAGACGAAGGCCACGGCTTCAAGAAAAAAGCCAACGTCGATTACCAACGACTGGCCGTCATCCGATTTATGCAAGAGTATCTTTTAAAATAATCCCACAAAACCCATTCCCTGCGAGTGGGTTTTTTGTTAGGAGAAGGTAACGTTAAAAGATAGTCTCTTCATGAGGAGCACCCGATACCTGCCCACCACACGAGTCGTCCCGCTGTACGTTGCAATCTCTTGTGCCAAACCCTGGCACAAGAGGATTTTCACTACCATCGGGGCTAGGCGAGAACGTTTGGTTTTCATAAGCCAAGCACTGCTAATGAAAATCGTGTTTTTTAAATGATTTTCCAGTTGTTTTCCTGCAAGGTTTTCAAAACCTTGTAGGTATGTTGTTTGAATCCAAATACCTACAAGGTCAAAAAAAGACCTTGCAGGAAAATCGTAAAATAGTTTAATTCTGGTTTGTTAAGTATATGTACTCTCGTTGAAAACGGGAACATATGGAGTTTGTAATCAAAAAAAATATAATATTTTACGTTTGTAACCACAAAATATTATATTTTTTTATGATTATAAGCGTAAAATATTATATTTGTAATATGATAGCACGTGATATTTCTAAAAACATAGCCGAAGATTGGACAAATCAAAAAGCCATTGTTTTGTTAGGACCTAGACAAGTAGGAAAAACAACTTTGATTCAGAAATTGGTAGAAAACAAAAAAGTTTTGTTCTTAAATGGGGATAATCCGCAAACACGATTAACTTTTGCTAATGCCAATTTTAATTTTTTATTACAAACGGTACACGATTATGATGTGATTGTGATTGACGAAGCCCAACGTATTCAAAACATTGGAGTTACTACAAAAATGTTGATTGATGCAAAACTAGACAAACAAATCATTCTTACCGGTTCTTCATCTTTAGACTTAGGAAACGAAATTAATGAACCCTTAACCGGCAGAAAATGGGAACACCAACTTTTTCCATTGTGCTGGAACGAAGTTAAAAATCACTACTCTTTTGCAAATGCTTATGAGCGTTTGGAAGAATTTTTAATTTATGGTCTATATCCTGAAGTGGTTACGGAAAGCAAGAAACAAAAAATCTTATTGCAATTGGCCGGTAGTTATTTGTATAAAGATATTTTAGAATTGGTAAATATAAAAAAGCCTGATTTGTTAATGAAACTTCTTAATGCACTAGCCCTTCAATTGGGCAGTGAAGTATCTTACAATGAACTGTCTAAAATTTTAGGAGTCGATAGAATGACGGTTGTAAACTACATTGATTTGTTAGAAAAGGCATTTGTTATTTTTAGATTGCACCCGTATTCTAGCAACCAACGCAACGAAATTACTTCAAAACCAAAAATATATTTTTATGATAATGGCATTCGTAATGCTATTATTGGGCAGTTTGCGCCACTAGTAAACAGACAAGATTTGGGTGCCTTATTTGAAAATTTCTTCATTAGCGAAAAAATAAAAAAATTAACCTACGATGGTTTTTATGGTAAAACACATTATTGGAGAAACACACAACAAGCCGAGATTGATTTTATAGAGATCTTAGAAAATGAAATTTCTGCTTATGAAATCAAATACAATCCCAATAAAAAAGTACTTTTCACCAAATCATTTACGGAAAAATATCACCCAAAAAACACCTATGTGGTCAATAAAGATAATTTTTGGGAATATTTATAATTTACTTCAAGTGGCAATCGTTTGCAACGCGTGCAGCTTAAATCGTAGCGGTTGTAATGCGACTTTAATTGGGGATAGAGCGTTTGGTTTTTCATCAGCCAAGGAGTACTAATACAAAACTTGTTTTTTTAAATAATTTTCCAGTTGTTTTCCTGCAAGGTTTTCAAAACCTTGTAGGTTTTTTGGGAACGCCTAATGTTAGATTAATTGTTTGTAATCAATGCTTATTTCAATTCCAACAATCAAAACCAATTTAATATGACTAACCTTGTAACGAAATGGTAATTTGACACTCAAACTGAGTAACTAAATTTTAAACATAAAAAAGATGCTTTTAACAACCACCAATTCTGTAGAAGATTATAAAATTATTGAGTACAAGGGTATTGTCTCAGGAACTGCTGTAAATGTCCAAAAAATGACTATGACTTTTAATATGCAAAAATATTACGATGGAGTAAGTCAGAGTATTGCAGAGGTAAAAGAGCAGGCATTGGAACAACTTAGGCAAAATGCTGAAAAAATAAACGCGAATGCTGTAGTAGGAATACTTGTGGATATCGAAGTAAAAAGCAGTGAGTACTTAATTTCTGCTACTGTAACTGGCACTGCTGTAAGTATTATTAAGCGATAGTATAGTAGTTCGTCTAAGATGCTATTTTAATTGATACAGTAGCATAGTATTTATGCAGGACGAACGGAATGCATTTGTTATGTAGTTCGATTTGTTTTATACCAACAAAAAACCCATCCGCTTTAGCGGATGGGTTTTGGTATTTTTAGAACAGTAAGTCTTACCAGATTTTTACTCTTTTCTCTGGAGCGATATACATACCGTCATTCGGTTGAATGTTGAAAGCATCGTAGAATGCATCTACGTTTTGTAAAGGCACATAGGCTCTGTACATACCTGGAGAATGCGGGTCAGTTTTTACTTGTGATTTCAAGGCTTCGTCTCTCATTTTGGAACGCCAGATGGTAGACCAAGAAATGAAGAAACGTTGTTCTGGTGTATATCCGTCAATCAATCCTGGGTTGCCGTTTTCTTTTAAGTACAATTGCAAACCATCGTAAGCAGCATTTACTCCTCCTAAATCTCCAATGTTTTCACCTAAAGTAAATTTACCATCTACAAAAGTACCTGGAAGCGGTTGCAAAGCGCTGTATTGCGCAGCTAAAGCACCGGTCAAAGCACCAAACTTAGTTAAATCTTCTGGTGTCCACCAGTCTACTAAATTACCATCGGCATTGTAACGTGCTCCTGAATCATCAAAACCGTGAGAGATTTCGTGACCAATAACACCTCCAATTCCACCATAATTTACAGCTTCGTCAGCTTGGTAATTGTAAAATGGCGGTTGCAAAATAGCGGCAGGGAATACAATTTCGTTGTTCGATGGATTGTAGTACGCATTCACCGTTTGTGGTGCCATACCCCAACGGTCTTTGTCAACAGGTTTGGTCAATTCAGCAAAGTTTTCTTTATTACGCCAAATAGCAATGTTTCTTACGTTCTCAAAAAATGTTCCTCCTTCTGCTGGACTTTTGATAGTCAAAGCAGAGTAGTCTTTCCATTTGTCTGGATAACCAATTTTAACTCTTAATTTGTTTAATTTGGCAATGGCACTAACTTTCGTTTCAGCCGACATCCAAGGTAAGTTGTTGATGCGGTTTTCGTAAGCACGGAAAATGTTTTTAATCATTTTTGCTGCCTTTTCTTTAGCTTCGGCAGGGAATTTTTTCTCTACGTATAATTTTCCTAAAGCTTCACCTACAGAACCTGTTACGGTTTGTAAAGCTCTTTCTTCAAAAGGTCTTTGTTTTACAGCACCCGTTAAGGTTTTGCCATAAAATTCCCAGTTGGCTTTTTCAATTTCTGTAGATAATTGGCTTGAAGCTCGGTTCAATAAAGACCAACGCATATACGCTTTCCAGTCGTCTACTTTGTTTTCTTTAAAAAGGGTTTCTAATGCCGTCATATATTTAGGTTGCGACACGATAATCGTTTGATTCGTTGGCAAACCAATTTTAGTAATATACGTAGTCCAATCGATAGATGGCGTTAGTTTTTGTATTTCCGCAACCGTCATTGGGTTGTACGATTTACGACGGTCTCTTCTTTCTACACGGTCAAAACGAGGTTTAGACATTTCGATTTCTAGAGCCAAAATTTTCTCCGCATTGGCTTTCGCTACTTCAGGTTTGTCGCCTAAATATTGCAACATTTTAGCCACGTGCAGTACATATTTTTCTCTTTTTTCTTTAGAATCCTTTTCGTCACTTACATAATAATCACGGTCAGGAAGCCCTACAGATCCTGGCCCTAAGTTAATTACATTGACGTTGCTGTTTTTAGCATCGGTACCTACACCAGCGCCAAAGAAACCAATGCTACCCGTAGGTTCCATTTCGATTAATAAAGCTTGTAGGTCTTTTACGTTCTTAACCGCATTAATTTTTTTCAAATAAGGTTTTAGAGGAGCAATACCTAATTTGTTTCGACTTACGGTATCCAACATGGTTTTGTACAAATTGATGGCTTTACCTTGGTCGGTATTCGATTGGTACGCTGGGTTGTTGGCGGCTTCTTTTAGGATAGTCAAAGCATCCGAATCGGTGCGTTGACGCAATTCGTCAAAGCTTCCCCAACGGGTTTTATCGCCTGGAATTTCGGTTGTGTTCAACCAGGTTCCGTTTACATAGCGGAAAAAATCATCGCTGGGTTTGATGGTTTTATCCATGTATTGGATATTGATTCCTGGTTCTTTGGCGGTCGAAGCGGTTTGCGCTTGGCTCCATCCAAAACTAAGCACTGCTGGCAAAGCCAAAAGTAGGCTGGTGGACTTTTTTGGGTTCATATTAAAATTTGAATTAGTTACGGGTATAGGTGTTTATAAATAAGGTAATGTTACATAAAAAGTTGAGTTTTTTGCAAAAATAAATGCATTATTAAGGGAATTCTGTATAAGCAACTGATTTTTTGTTGGTTTTATAAAAGTATTAATAAAAATACAACTTTTAGCTTTTCACTTATGGCTAATGCCGAATTACTACTGTTTTTTTTTGCGTGGGTTCAATGTCATTAAGTTAAGGATTAAATGATAAAATAATTGCTGATTTTTGAGTAACGATTTTTGATTGTTGATGTATAAGATACAAACTTTTGCTTTTTGACTAATGACTTTTAACTAATTACTACTGTGCTTTTTTTGCGTGAGGGGTGCAGTGGAGCTCTTTTTTTATCCCGTTTTTTCGCGGGATAAAAAAAAGCGGGAACGGAGACCCGACCCGAAGCCTCGTTTTTTCTACGAGGCGAAGGGGCACGCCCAAATTATTTTGAAAAGCGTAGTGCAAGGCAGACCGTTGTTTTGTAATTTTGCGCGAAATTTAAATGTTGACTTTCTATTTTATTCTAAAAACCTACAAATGAAAGCTTTCTTCTATAAGTATCGTATATTTTTTGGTGTTTTATTGGTATTTTCGGCGATTACTATTGGCTTGTTTTACAATGCGTTGAAGCCAGAAAAGACTTTGCCTATTTACAATCCTGCCGACGTGAATCCAGAATTGGTGGACAGTACGGTGCAATATGTGAGTAAGGCGCACACGATTGCTGATTTTTCGTTTGTGAATCAAAACGGGAAAACGATTACCCAAAAGAATTATGAAGGGAAAGTGTATGTGGCCGATTTTTTCTTTACGACTTGTGGTTCTATTTGTCCCAAAATGACCAAGAACTTGGCCGAAGTGCAAGCGGCTATAAAAAATAATCCCAAAGTAATGCTTTTGTCACACACCGTTTTTCCTGAGACAGACAGTGTGCCTGTTTTAAAAGAATACGCGCTAAAACACGGCGTGATAGATACCAAATGGAACTTGGTTACAGGCGATAAAAAGGAAATTTATACGATGGCTCGAAAATCGTATTTGGCCGTTAAGTTGGGGAAACCCGAAGAGTTGTACGATATGGTACATACCGAAAATTTTGTGTTGGTGGACCAAAAAAAACGCGTTCGTGGTTTTTATGATGGAACCAAAAAAGAAGATATGACGCGATTGATAGAAGATATTAATTTTTTGTGTGCTAATTAGTTTGGCGAAAATGGAACGCTAATTCCAATAATTTTCACGAATTCAGCTGTGTTTATGAGCGTGATTTTCAGTTCTGAAATGGAACACGGATGACGCTGATTTAAACGGATGCACACGGATTTTTATTGGTCTCAAATAAACTTTAAAGCTATGCACTTTCGGGGCTTTTCGTTTTAGTTACTAAAAAAAATATTACCGCAAATTCGCAAATTTTGAAATATTTTTAATTGGAATAATTTGCGAATTTGCGGTAAAAATTTACTATCCAACCTTTCAGACTTTGAGTTTGTGAAATCAAATCTTTGGACTTTTAATTCATAGTGTTTAGTTTAAACCCGCGTGAATCCGTTTCATCCGCTTCATCCGCGTGCCATTTAAGTTGTTAGTCCACCTAACAGACAGTCAGATTCTTTTTTACAATTGTGATAATTATCATTTGAATTTCTATTATAATATGTATTTTTGCAATCTTAATTCAATCTAAATAAGGTTTGCCAACAACAATACATTCACTCAAAAAAGGGGAAAAAGCCATTATCAAAGACTTTGATATTGATGCGATTCCATTAAAATTGCTCGAAATGGGCTGTTTGCCTGGTAATGAAGTAGAGTTGCTGCAAATCGCTCCCTTCGGTGATCCGTTGTACCTTAACATTAACGGATCGCACGTTGCCATTCGAATAGCAACGGCCCAGGAAATAGAAGTGGAACGAATCCAATAAAGCTAATGACCAGCAATCACAACATCAATGTCGCTTTGATAGGGAACCCGAATGTGGGGAAAACCTCTGTTTTTAATCAATTGACGGGTTTGAATCAACAAGTAGGGAATTATCCTGGAATTACGGTAGAAAAAAAGGTAGGTTTTTGTAAGTTGCCTTATAATTTCAAAGCCAATATTCTGGATTTACCAGGTACCTATAGTTTGAATGCCAGTTCTATCGATGAAAATGTGGTGATTGAATTACTGCTCAATAAAAATGATAAACTCTATCCTGATGTAGCCATAGTGGTGACAGATGTAGAGAATTTAAAGCGTAATTTGTTGCTTTTTACCCAAATCAAAGACCTTGAAATACCGACTATTTTGGTCATAAATATGGCCGATCGAATGGAATACAAAGGCATCAGTTTGGATATTCCTTTTTTAGAAGAAAAGCTAAAAACCAAAATTGCTTTAGTGAGTTCCCGAAAAGGATTTGGAATTGAGGAATTGAAAAATTTAATCGTTTCGTATAAATCCATTTCTAATGAACCTTGCTTGAATGCCTCTGTGATTGATACAGACTATTTTGAAAATCTTCGCAAGGCGTTTCCAAATCAATTGCTGTATAAGTTATGGTTGGTGATTACTCAAGATGTGAACTTTTTGAATTTAGAACGAAAAGAAATTCAGAGCACGTTCACCAAATCGCATTCGGATTTGAAACGCTTGCAGCAAAAAGAAACCATTAAGCGCTACCAATTCATCAATGATGTGTTGAAAGTGGGAATGACCATCGATCAATCTATTGCTAAAGATTTTAGAGCCCAATTGGATCGTGTGTTGACGCATAAATTCTGGGGCTATGTAATTTTCTTCTGTATATTGTTTGGTATTTTTCAATCCATTTTTGTGTGGTCAGCAGTGCCAATGGATTTTATCGACAGCTCCTTTGCTAGTTTGAGCGCTTTGTCTGCCGAAGTCTTACCTGCAGGAATGTTGACCAATTTGATTTCGCAAGGAATTATTCCAGGAATTGGCGGTATCTTAATTTTTATTCCTCAGATTGCCTTTTTGTTTTTGTTCATTTCTATACTTGAGGAAAGCGGATACATGAGTCGTGTGGTGTTTTTGATGGATAAAATCATGAGTAAATTTGGGTTGTCGGGCAAGAGTGTCGTGCCTTTGGTTTCGGGAACGGCTTGTGCTATTCCTGCGATTATGGCGACTCGTAATATCGAAAATTGGAAAGAACGCTTAATAACCATTTTAGTGACTCCGTTTACGACTTGTTCGGCGCGTTTACCAGTCTACGCCATCATTATTGGATTGGTGATTCCGGATCAAAGGATTTTGGGGATTTTCAACTTGCAAGGATTAACCCTAATGTTATTGTATTTGTTGGGATTTGGAATGGCAATTTTTTCGGCTTATGTTTTAAATAAAATATTGAAGATTAAAGGGAAGTCTTATTTCATTGTGGAAATGCCCAACTACAAATTGCCTTTGTTTAAAAACGTAGGCATTAATGTAGTCGAAAAAACCAAAGCTTTTGTGTTTGGCGCTGGAAAAATCATTTTGGCGATTTCAATTATTTTGTGGTTTATGGCGTCGTATGGTCCAGGTGAAAACTTCAGTAATGCGGAGCAAATTGTAGTAAGCAAACACGCTGATAAACCCCTTTCTGAAACAGAGTTGGAGAACGAAGTGGCTTCGCAAAAATTAGAGAATTCCTATATCGGAATCATGGGTAAATCTATTGAGCCTGTTTTAACACCTTTGGGTTATGATTGGAAAATAGGGATAGCCATTATTAGTTCTTTTGCAGCGAGAGAAGTCTTTGTAGGTACCTTGGCCACGATTTACAGCGTTGGTGACACCGATAATGAAGACACCATCAAGAATAAAATGCAATCCGAAATCAATCCTTTGACAGGCGAAAAAGTCTTCAATTTTGCTTCTGGGATTTCTTTACTACTATTTTATGCTTTTGCTATGCAATGTGCTAGTACACTAGCGGTCACTCGAAAAGAGACCAACAGTTGGAAATGGCCGTTGGGTCAACTTATTTTCATGAGTGCTTTTGCTTATACGGTAGCTTTAGTAGCCTATCAATTATTGAGTTAATGTCGCAGAACAAGTGTTAAAATTAATTTTTAATTTGTCTAAATAAGAATTGAAAAGTACATTTGCAGCATAGAATTAATCTAAATAAAAATGAAACTATTATTCTCTGCGCTTGTATTGGTAACAAGCAGTATGGCTTTCGGACAAGTAGATGTCAATGATGTCGCTTTAAACGACACTGTAAAAAAATTATACCCTGTAACCGTTTATTATAAGAAACAACCTGTAGAGCGCTTGAAAGAAGTGCAAGGAAATAGTTTGTTTTCTGGAAAGAAAAACGAAGTGATTTCATTACTAAATACCAATGGAAATGTAGTTACCAACAACGCAAGAGAGATTTTTGCCAAAGTGCCGGGCGTTTCGATTTGGGAAAATGAAGGATCTGGAATACAAATCAATGTGGGAGTTCGTGGATTAAGCCCAAACAGAAGTTGGGAATTGAATACGCGTCAGAATGGTTATGATATTTCATCGGATGTTTTTGGATACCCAGAAGCGTATTACAATCCGCCATTGGAAGCAGTAGGCAATATTCAATTGGTCCGCGGTGGTGCCTCACTACAATTTGGATCACAGTTTGGCGGTATGCTCAACTATGAATTAAAACGCGAAACGGAAAAGGCTTTCTCTTTTGAAACTCAAAATACAGTTGGGAGTTATGGACTTTTTAGCTCATATAACGCTATTGGCGGTACCACAAAAAAAATAGACTATTACGTATATAATCATTCCAGACATGGTGATGGCTGGAGAGAAAATGGACACTATTCTGTGCGCAATACCCACGCTTATTTTGCCTATAAGTTCAACGAGAAAACCAAACTTTCTGCTGAATATACCAATATGGATTATGACATGCAGCAAGCGGGAGGATTGACGGACGCACAGTTTGAAGCTAATCCGCAACAGTCTCTTCGCAGTCGTAACTGGTTTGGTACGCCTTGGAATGTAGGAGCTTTGATTTTGGATACCCAATTCAGTGATCGCTTGAGTTTTAATGCGAAACTTTTTGGATTAATCGGAGAACGAAATTCAGTAGGTTTTATAAAAGCTCCAAATTTGGTCGATGCAATTAATCCAGCTACAAATGCTTATGACAATCGTCAGGTAGATCGTGATTTTTATAAAAATATTGGTTTAGAAACCCGAAGTATTTTTAAGTACACACTAGGAACAGAAGAACAAAAATTAGCCTTTGGAATTCGTTTGTACCAAGCCAATATGAACCGTGTGCAACAAGGAAGAGGAACGACGGGTTCTGATTTTGATTTGACGATTGAAGGTCGTTACAATCGTGATTTAGATTTCACCACAGACAATTTTGCAGCTTTTGCAGAAAATCAGTTCAAAATTACCCCAAGATTAAGTGTGACACCTGGTGTGCGTTTCGAATCGATTCGTTCTACCAGTGCAGGAAGAATTAATATCATTAATGGAAATGATGTTATAGCGACTCCGCAAGACATTACTCGAAATGTAGCATTGTTTGGTTTAGGAGTAGAATACAAATGGGAAAGAACAAACTTTTATGCTAATTTCTCACAAGCCTTTCGTCCAGTATTATTCTCAGACTTGACACCTTCTGCAACTACTGATGTGATTGACCCGAACTTGAAAGATGCAAAAGGTTATAATTTTGATTTTGGATATAGAGGTTCTGTTCTTGGTTTTGTAAACTTTGATGTGTCGTATTTTTATATGTCATATCAAAACAGAGTGGGAGGAATTTCTAAATTCGAAAATGATGATCCAACAACACAAAAAACTTTTTTATTTCGAACCAACTTAGGGGAGACTACACACAAAGGATTTGAAGGATTTGTAAATGTGAACGTAGCCAAAGCATTTCAGGTAAATGAGACAATAGGAGATATTAACTTCTTTGCTACGATGTCTTTCATTGATGCTACTTACACTGATTTTAAATTTACTCAAGTAAAACCTAATCCAACAACTGGAAATATAGATATTATTGAAAGCAATTTAGCTGGAAAACAAGTAGAGAATGCGCCACGCTACATCCACAATTTTGGTATTAGTTGGGATTTCAAAAATATTTCTACCACGTTTCAAAATCGTAGAACTAGTAAGATTTATACCGATGCCAACAACACCGAAACTCCATCAGCAAACGGTGTAACGGGAGCTTTAGCAGGATTTAGTGTCTATGATTTCTCTATGAAATATGACTTTTTTGGGAATTATAATATTAAGTCGGGAATTAATAATCTTACGAATGTTAGTTATGCTACTCGTCGTGCTGGAGGTTATCCTGGACCTGGCGTATTGCCAAATGATGGACGTACTTTTTACATTAGTATTGGTGCCAAATTTTAAATAAAGCCTACCTTTAACCCAGATTTCTAATGCGGAATCTGGGTTTAATTCTTTAAAATGAACCTACTATGTTGGTACAAGAAATCATCGCTTTTTCCTTATTGGCTATTGCCATTGGTTTCCTTGTTCGAAAGTTTTTCTGGAAAAAGAAGTCCAAAAAAAACTGTGGAGACGGGAATTGTGGGTGTGGTTAAATCCCTATATTTGTAAGTCATTTGTCCAAAACGGCACTCAGTATTATGGTTAAATGATTTGAAAAACAGTCTTATAGGTAATATTCTGATGAATGTTTGTTTAAATGATGTCATCTATCACACAGTTAAAATAATCTACAGATGAAAAATATTTCAGGTGTTGAATTTAAAAGAGATGTTTCGGGTAAAGCAAAATCGGTAACGATAGATTTACAAAAACACGGAGAAGCCTTACAGTTTTTTTTAGAGCAAGTAGGCGCTTTATCTGAAGAAGAAAATTTTGAAAAAAAATGGTCTGAGGGTATTTCAGGAGCCGAATTGGTCAAACGTGTTCAAACCCATTTACGCACTTTGCCTTGGAAAAAAGAATAGTTTATACTCCATCATTTGAAAACTATTTAATTACGATTCTATTTTTTGACGAGTATTTCAGTTATATAGAAAATGCAGAAAAATAGGTTGTTGCGCTTCGAGATGAAATCGAAAATTATATTGATGTAAGGCAACACTACAAAACGCCTAAATTTTTAAGTCAATATGGAAGCTACTTTATAGTAGTTTCGCTAAATAACAAAACTTCTTGGTATGTCTTTTTTGACCAAAGAGACCAGCGTTATTTGGTACAGTATATCCCTAATAATCATATGGAAGAAGCTAGTTCACTTACGGTGAGTTAAACCCGCTTCACATACAAGTTTCCAGCGATTTTTGACGATACGGTAAGTGGTGTATCGTTGATTATTAAATGTAAAGACGCATCAAAATTTTCTCTTCCCAATACTTTGATAACCGCTCCTAAAGCAATTTTTTGTTTGTTCAAGTATTGCAGAAAATCGGCAGAGGAATCTTTTACTCCCACACAAATAGCGGTATCCTTTTCAGTCAATTCTGAGAGTAATAGTTTTTCTGTTTTAGTGATTTTTCCTTGTGCGTCTGGAATGGGATCGCCGTGAGGGTCTTCGGTTGGGTTACCCAAAAAATCATCAAGTTTATTGATGAGTTGTTCGGATTTGATGTGTTCTAATTGCTCGGCGATGTCGTGTACTTCGTCCCAAGTAAAACTTAATTTTTCAACTAAAAATACTTCCCAGAGACGGTGTTTGCGTACAATCATTTTAGCAGCGTGCATTCCTTTTTCAGTTAAAGAAACCCCTTGGTATTTGATGTAATTGATTAGTGCTTTATCAGCCAATTTCTTCAACATATCGGTTACCGAAGAAGCTTTGGTTTCCATCATTTCGGCAATGGCGTTGGTAGGCACTTCGGCTTCAAGCTGCACCGTCAAATGATAAATGGTTTTTAAGTAATTTTCTTCGGAGTGGGTCATCATATGAAATGGAATTTTTAACCTCTTTCAGTTTTTAAAGCCAGAACGGGGTTGTTTTATTTTTTAGCATTATTAATCAATACTAATGGAATGGAAATCTTATGGCGCAAATGATCGATTGTGGTTCCCAACAGTAAATCTTTAAATCCAGTATGGCCATGCGTACCCATAATAAGTAAATCGAATTTGCCTTTATTGACCAATTTTGGAACTACTTTGTTGGGCTTCCCAAAACCAAGTAGGGTTTTGACGTGGAAACCTTTTTCTTGAAACATTTCTTTGTATTCTAGTAATAATTTTTCGTCAATGGTGGTTTCGTGATCGTCGGTTTGTTTGCCGTACATCATAGCACCAACAGTTTCAACCACATGAATCAGCGTATATTTAGCCTCTTTTCCACCCATATTAAAGGCGTAGTTAATGGCAGTTTCATCGGCAAAAGAAAAATCGACGGCAATAGCAATTTTTTGAGGGAGATGCGCCTCGGTAGCATTGAATTGCAAGGCCATATTATGTGGCGAATGATTTTGAATGGTATATTTTGTCTTGGTTAAGAACGGTTTTATAACAATATAAAGTAGTAAAATTAAGAAACCGATTGCAAGAGGAACTACAGTTAACCATAACACCATTGGATTTTGAGACTCCGACAACCAACCTTGAATCTCGTCAAAAACCAATTTAGCGTTTAGCGAAACAATAATCAAAGCAATAGTCCAAGCGGCTATTTTAGTCAGCGTGTTGATATGAAAACCATTCATTTTGTTTTTATCGCTTACAAAATGGATCAATGGAATAATGGCAAATCCCAATTGTAAACTTAAAATCACTTGACTGAAAATAAGTAGTTTTCCTGTGACACTTTCGCCATAAATCAAGATTACAATAACTGCTGGAACTATGGCTATTATTCTGGTAATAATGCGGCGAACCCAAGGCTGAATACGTAAATTCAAATAGCCTTCCATCACGATTTGACCCGCTAAAGTTCCCGTGATTGTTGAACTCTGGCCAGCAGCAATCAATGCCACGGCAAATAGGATAGAAGCCCATTTAGTGCCTAAAATTGGTGCCAAAAATTTATGAGCATCTTGAATTTCGGCTACCTCAAATAGCCCGTTTTTGTAGAAGGTGGCGGCTGCCAAAATCAAAATAGCGGCATTCACAAAAAAAGCCAAATTCAGCGCGATTGTTGAATCAATTAGGTTGTACTTTAAGGCTTGTCGAATGCCTTTCGGACTGCGATCAAATTTTCGGGTTTGCACCAATGACGAATGCAAGTACAAATTGTGAGGCATTACCGTGGCTCCAATAATTCCAATGGCAATGTAAAGCGCAGCTTCATTTGGAATGGATGGAATCAGTCCTAAAACGACTTTGTCTAGTTCGGGTTGCGCAAAAAACATTTCAAAGACGAAAGAAAATCCTATGATGGCCACCAAAACTATGATAAAAGCTTCCATTTTTCGGATGCCTTTGTTGATTAAAAAGAGGAGTAAAAAGGTATCCAAAACTGTAATCAAAACGCCTTCAATCAACGGAATGTCAAACAGTAAATTAATTCCAATCGCCATTCCGAGTACTTCGGCCAAATCACAAGCAGCAATGGCAATTTCAGCCAAAAAATATAAAATGTAATTCACAAAAGGCGAATAGGTCTCGCGTGAGGCTTGTGCCAAATCGCGTTGGGTGACAATCCCTAAACGAGCACTCAAACTTTGCAATAGCAATGCCATAAGATTACTCATCAGCAATACCCACAATAGTGAATAGCCAAATTGACTTCCACCCGCAATATCAGTAGCCCAGTTGCCTGGATCCATGTAGCCTACACTTACGAGATAAGCTGGGCCTAGAAAAGCAAGGATTTTTCTAAATTTTGATTTTTTATTTTGCGTAGTCACCGATTGGTTGACTTCTTCTAAGGAATGACTCAATTGTATAGTGTTTTAAAACCCAAATATATACAAAAAAAGTTTACTTTAAATATTTTTTTAGACTTGTCTAAATAATAAGAAGCTTATTGGCATTTTGGACAAATTCCGGTTACGGTGAAATTAGTTTCTTTCACCACATAGGTTGTAGGAATTTCAAATTGGGGAATGACAGCATCTAAGCAAGTTACCGATTGGCATTTTTCACAATGAAAATGTACATGGTTGTGCTGATGCGGATGGTTGTCGTGAGTGTGGGTATGATGGCAACTAGCATATTTCACAGTGCCTTCAGGAGTTGCGATTTTGTGAATACTGTCCTCGTTAACTAAGCGATCTAAAACGCGATAAATAGTGACGCGATCACAAAGACCGTTCAACAGATGTTGTATTTCAATATGTGATAGCGCTACTTTTGATTCGGATAAAAGGGAAGCAATGGCTGTTTTGGCCGCTGTGTTACGGGTAGTTTTCATAAAAAAATTAAATAACGCAACATTGTTGCAATAAATAAAAAAGAGGCTATCTTTGCCATTCACAAAAATACAAAAAAAATGAAGAAGCAAACTTTGATTGTTCAAGACGTTTTGGGAATTTCGAGTGCTAGTATCTGTTTGGTACATTGCATTGTATTTCCATTGCTATCGGTATTGCCTTTAGGAATTACGCATAACCCATGGATTGATGTTTTCTTTTTTGGGATAGCGGCTGTTTTGATCTTTTCTATTTTGAAAGGTACAGGGCCATTTTATATCAAAATGACATTGCTGTTTTCCTTGTTCTTGGTATTTAATGGGATGCTTTTAGATTTTGCCTTGCATCAAGAAACCTATTTGGTTCCCATTGGAGGGATTGGGATAATCGTTGGTCATGTTTTACATTTTTTATATCATCAAAAAAAATAACTTTTACGTTATTTAAAGCAATTGAAAGCCTACTTTTGCATTTTCAATGGATTATTTAAGCTGTTTAAAATGCTATTATTGTTATGAGTACTACCTATTTTTTTTCTCCAGAAGAACTTTCTTTACTTCAAGAAACTAATAAACAAAAAACAGTAACGGCTGTCTTTTATCATTTGTGGGTTAATTTGGTACAGCCCGACAATCAATTTATATTTATTGATACCGTTGAATTGCATTTTGAGAACCATCAAAAATTGTTTTTCAAAATCAATGAGGAAGATACTGGATTTTCCATTGTGACTGATTATGATTTTGAAAAGGAACAACAACAATTAGCGGAACAATTTAACGGTACCTTATCTTTAAAAAGAGTGGATGTTTCTGCCGCGCCTTTATGGGTCGAAAATATCAAAACCCCTTTGCTGGCTATAAAAGCTGAGCGAGAAGATACACCCATGACTGGAGATTATGTCAGTATTACTTTCGAAGGGGGAGCTTTGGAGATTGATTATGATCAAGAAAGCGGATTAACGGTGGCGGTTTTCGAGGATATTTAGTCCTTTTTCTAGCACAGATATTTATTCCCTTTTCCAAATAGCTTTTACCGAAGATTTTGCTTGGGTGTTATACTATAATTTTAAAACCGTTACTTCCAAAAGATAATCAATTAGCAATTACCCTTTTTGAAACCGATAGGAATTTTGTGGAAGTTAGGGACTAAAAAAATAAAGGCTCTTCGCTATAATTAGTAAAAAAACATTTTTCGATAGCTACCTGATTAGTTTTACCAATAAGCTTTCCTTTAGCTTATCCGTAGATATTTTTTATCTCCGACATAACAAAGGTACTTTGGGTACTTCCAATGCTTTCAACTGATCCCAATTTATTAAACACAAAATCCTGATAATGCTTCATGTCTTTGGCATAAACTTTCATTAAAAAATCGTAATCACCTGATATATTGTAGCATTCTACAACTTCTTCTATTTTCATAATATCACTAACAAACTGATTCCCAATAGTACGATCGTGTTGTTTAAGTTTGATATTACAAAAAACGATGAATCCCCTGTTTAGTTTTTCTGCATCCAGCAGGGCTATATATTTCTTAATATAACCGTTGTTTTCTAACCTTTTAATACGCTCAAAAACTGGCGATGCCGAAAGATTTACCATTTTTGCCAGTTCTTTTACCGTGTATTTAGAATTATCGTGAAGTATATTTAGTAACTTAAGATCAATATCGTCTATTTGCTCCATAGAATATTTTACCTAAAAAGGTTGAATTAATTTATAAAAAAGAATAATAATCTTCAAATGTAATAAAAAACAATACAGAAACCGTTTTTTGATTAAGTTGAAGATTTAATGATCTACAAAACTTATTTTTGTAGTATAAAAATCTAAAAATAAAAAATAAGAACACATTGAAGAAATTATTAGAAGTATTACGTAAAGCAGGTTTCGACGGTTTCCTGTTAATGATAGGAACCATGATCCTGCTGGCTTATTTTTTGCCAAAGCTAGGCATGATTAAAGAACCTGTTTCGCTGGAGGATATTGCCAATGTAGGCGTATCGTTTATTTTCTTGTTTTATGGTTTGCGACTGAGTGTTGAGAAACTAAAAGCCGGACTGGCTAACTGGAAAATGCACATTGTCGTTCAGTTGACAACCTTTTTGTTTTTTCCGCTCATTGTTTTGGCATTTCGTCCGTTGTTTATCGACACTGACTTCGAGTTGCTTTGGTTAGGTGTATTTTTTCTGGCAGCTTTACCGTCCACAGTTTCCTCTTCCGTGGTTATGGTTTCTATCGCCAAAGGAAACATTCCCGCAGCCATTTTTAATGCGAGCATTTCCAGTTTGATTGGAGTAGTCGTTACTCCGCTTTGGGTTGGGCTGTTCATAGCTTCTGCAACAGGCGATTTTGATGTTACTGATGTTTTTTTTAAATTGATTTTTCAAGTCTTGTTGCCTGTCATTGTTGGCATCTGCCTCAACTCGCGTTTTGGTACCATTGCCGAAAAATATAAGAAACAGCTCAAATATTTCGATCAGGCAGTCATCCTTACCATCATTTATACGTCGTTTTGTAAGTCATTTTCCGAACATCTTTTCGAAGGTTTCACTGCCCTTGAACTTGTTGTACTCGCCACAGGAATGATGGTTTTGTTTTTTGCCGTATTCCTTTGTGTGGGACTAGTCAGTCGTTTGCTTGGTTTTTCAGATGAAGATCGTATTACGGTCTTATTTTGCGGATCTAAAAAGTCATTGGTACACGGCACCGTTATGTCAAAAGTACTCTTTCAGCACAGTACCATTACCGGCATCGTATTGTTGCCGCTTATGATTTATCACGCTATGCAATTGATTGCCGCTAGTATCATTGCTCAAGGTATGGCTCGACGAAAAGAAGTATAATTTTTGTTTATGTCATTGAAGTAAGTGTTTTCTAGGGTTATAGTCCGTATAGTCACTTCGTAAACGCTATGGACTAAGCTCCATTTTCTAATTAATACATTGGGACTAAATAGCCAATTCTTTGCGTATAATTGCTGCTCCTGCGCTTAAAGCATTTAACTTACCTCTAGCTACGTTTCGAGCTAACGGAGCCATACCACAGTTTGTAGAAGGGTAAAGATTTTCGATATTTACAAACTCCAGCGCTTTGCGTAGAGTAGTGGCTACTTCTTCGGGGGTTTCAATAGCATTAGTTGCCACATCAATTGCGCCGACCATTACTTTTTTACCACGAACAAGTTCCATTAAATTATAAGGTACATTTGAGTTATGACATTCTAATGACACAATATCAATTTTAGATTTTTGAATTTTCGGAAAAATTCCTTCGTATTGACGCCACTCTGAACCCAATGTCTTTTTCCAATCAGTATTGGCTTGTATTCCGTAACCGTAACAAATATGTATAGCAGTTTCGCACTTTAAACCTTCAATGGCTCTTTCCAATACTGCCATTCCCCAATCGTTTACTTCATCAAAGAATACATTAAATGCAGGTTCATCAAACTGAATAATATCTACCCCTGCATCTTGAAGTTCTCTTGCTTCTTCATTGAGCGCTTTTGCAAATTCCCAGGCCAATTTTTCTCGGCTTTTGTAATGGTCATCGTATAAGGTATCTACCATGGTCATCGGACCTGGCAATGCCCATTTTATAGGCTTATTAGTCTGTTTACGTAAAAATTTTGCATCCTCAACAAAAACTGATTGCTGACGAGCCACTTCACCTACAACAACAGGAACACTTGCATCATAACGATCCCGAATTTTTACAATCTTACGATTTTCGAAATCTACACCGCTTAAATGCTCGATAAAAGTCGTCACAAAATGCTGACGTGTTTGTTCACCATCACTAATTATATCAACCCCGGCCAATTGTTGTTCTTGCAAAGAAATGCGCAAAGCATCTTGTTTTCCTTCAAGCAGCTGATCGCCATCTAATTTCCAAGGTGACCAAAGTTTTTCAGGTGGTGCAAGCCAGGCAGGTTTGGGTAAACTTCCAACAATTGAGGTGGGTAATACTAATTTATTCATAGTAAAATAATTTTAATGTGTTGTTATATTAATTAAAGAGCGAAATTGGCAGACCATTGTTCCAGAAGACTTTTGTAAGGGGTAATGAAATGCTCTTCAGCATATTTACCCTGTTCAGCTGCCAATTGGCTGCGCTCTTCGCGGTCATAAACCACGCGAGTCAGTGAATAATCTTCGTGTTTAAGACTAGGTTGATAGATTTTTCCAGCCACTGAATTTGCATTGTAAATTTCAGGGCGATAAATTTTCTGGAAAGTCTCCATCGTGCTAATGGAGCTGATGAGTCCAAGATCCGTATAATCAGCAAGTAGATCTCCGGAATGATAAAAAGCCATGGGTGCCACACTATTCGGAGGCATAAAAAAACGAACGTTTAAGCCCATTTTAGAGAAATATTCATCAGTGATAGAATACTGATCCTGTAGATACTCAAAACCCAGAACCGGATGCTGATACTCAGTGCGAGTATACGTTTTGTTGCTCGATACACTTAAACAAATTATCGGTGACATCTTAAAGTGCTCTTTATATGTGGCTGAATTTACAAAACACTTATAAAGTTTACCGTGCAAATCACCAAAATTTTCAGGAATACAAAAATTAGATTTGTTTTTATTGTACTCAATTAATAAAACACTAAAATCATAATCACGAACATAAGAAGAGAAATTATTTCCGGCAATACCTTCGATACGCTGGTTAGTTTTGTGGTCAAAAATATTCGTTTTTAAAACTTCAATCATCGGCACCTTGTCAATTATATTCTTATCATCAATATGCATCGTTACTGTTATGATTTCAAGTTCTACAAGGTAACGATCTGCTTTTGGGTTATCCAAATAAGCCAAGGCATTGAATCGATTGTTAATCATGTTTATGGCGTTACGTAAGTTTTGTTGGCGATTAGCTCCTCTAGCCAAGTTTGCAAAATTGGTTGTCAGACGCGTTTTACTTGATGGGTTATAGTTTTCATCTAAACAAGTGCGCTGCAATGTAAATGCAAAATCATTCTTAATTGTATTCTGCGTGTTTTCAATATCTTGCTTTTCGTTTAATAGTGTTTCTTCTCTTTTGTATGTATTCATTTAATGAGAGTGTTTGGTTTTTTTACCTTACAAAGTTTAAAATAAAAGATTAATAATTTTAATTAATATTTTAAATAAGTTAATTGTTCTTTTTTTGTTTAATTATGAAGATAATTAATCTTTTTGCGGATGTAATCATAAAAAAAACAGATAATTATTCTTTAGAGCGCTTAGATGTGATTGATTTGGAGTTATCTCAGTTTTTCCACAAAAAACTATTTTAGAATAGTAACAACTCCACTTTGCAGTGAAACTCATTTTAATGCCTACAACAGGGACACAAGCTAAACTGGACGGATCAAAAAAACAATGAGGGATTTGGGATTTGTAATAATGTCATATCACGGACATAACTTTATGCTTATTGTAAAAATAACAGGAGAAATTAATCCTGAAACAGGCTTTGTTATGGATTTGAAAGTTTTAGGTAATATAATTAGAGAAGAAAATGAAGCTCATTTTGACCATAAGAACCTAACATTGATAGTTCAGAATTTAAAAAAAAACTATAGTTTCTACAGAAAATAGTGCATGGGTAATTTATAGAATTTTATAACCTTTAATTACCAAAGAACTTCAATTGTCTATTACTCCTTTTGAAGCCTATATAAATTATGTAGAAGTTGTTGAGGGATCTTTTTTTTAAAGCGTCAAATAATTAACGCAATAATGTTGCGATATATGATCAATATTTTATATTTGCAACATAATTGCAATAACAAAAAAAATGAAAAAACTCCCGGTTACGGTATTATCAGGTTTTCTTGGCGCAGGTAAAACCACTTTGCTTAACCATATTTTGCATAACAAAGACGGACTAAAAGTTGCTGTGATTGTAAATGACATGAGTGAGGTGAATGTAGATGCTCGTTTGATAAAAGACGAAATGACACTTTCTCGAACAGAAGAGAAACTCGTTGAAATGAGCAACGGTTGCATTTGTTGTACGCTTCGTGAGGATTTGATGCTCGAAGTAGAAAAATTAGCCAAAGAAAATCGTTTTGATTATTTATTAATCGAAAGTACAGGAATTAGTGAACCCATTCCAGTAGCGCAGACGTTTACGTTTGTGAATGAGGATGAAAATATTGATTTGTCTCGCTTCAGCTATATCGATACTATGGTAACGGTGGTTGATGCGTTCAACTTTTTCAAAGACTTTGGCTCTGCCCAAACCCTGTAAGATATCAAAGCTACCAATATCGAAAATGATACACGAACAATAGTGAATTTGTTGGTCGATCAGGTGGAGTTTGCCAACGTGATTGTGTTGAATAAAACTGATTTGATTACTCCAAAACAACTCGAAATTTTGAAAGCCTCCATTCAAAAGTTGAATCCCGTGGCAAGAATCATAACATCGACTATGGGAAAAATAGCGCCCCATGAAATTCTGCATACCGGTTTGTTCAATTTTGAAGAAGCCGAAACATCAGCCGGTTGGATGCAAGAATTAGAAGGCATTCACACGCCAGAGACCGAGTAATACGGGATTTCGTCTTTCGTTTTTAGAGACCCACGTCCCTTTCATCCGTATCGTTTTTGGGAATGGATGAGCAATCGTTTTCCGCAAAGCATTATTCGGAGTAAAGGATTGTTTTGGATGGCTTCGCGACCCGATCAAGCCATCAATTGGAGTCAAGCGGGTGGTTCTCTTAAAGCCGAAGGTGCCGGAGTTTGGTGGGCGAGTATGCCTTTGAGCGAGCGCATGACGTTTTCAAATTTTGTCGAATTTCAAGAGGTTATTGAAGAACGATGGACTCGAGCTTACGGAGACCGTTTGAATGAATTGGTTTTTATTGGAATAGGTCTGAACGAAACTGAAATTCGTATAGAATTAGACAGTTGTTTGTGTACTTCAAATGAACTTATGGACTTGCAAGATGGTTTTTTCTCTAGTAACGACCCTTTTCCAATTCCAAGAACTGCAACAAGTAGTTCGCCTACAGCTATTTTTAACGAAAATCTGAATTAAATGAATAAGAATACATAACGTTTTTTGAGACAAGCATTTGCTTTTTTAAGTAGTGTTCTTTTGGTAGGCTGTACTACTGATGATCCAATTGTGCCCGTAAATGAAGTTGAATTTATAACAACAGTACGCTTAGTTTTTACTCCTGAAAATGGCGGAAAGAATGTGGTTTTAGCATTCAAAGATTTAGATGGAGAAGGGGCTAACGCACCAATTGTAACCGTGAGCAGTGCTTTTGAAAAGGCAAAAACCTATAATGGAGTAATAACATTTAAAAATGAGTTGGTCAATCCCGCGATAGACATCACGCGCGAGATTGTGCAAGAAGCGCTGGAGCACCAAATGTTTTACCAAACCACTGGCAATTTGAATCCGTTGACTTATGCAACTATTCAATCAAATTTTGATGCAAAAGGAAAACCGCTGGGTCTACAAACTGTTTTTAAAACAACAGGGATTGCCTCTGGTGTGCTTCGGGTTACACTGAAACATGGTCCCAATAAGAGTGCTCCCAATGTAGCCAATGGCGATATAACCAATGCTGGAGGAGCCACAGACGCTCAAGTCGATTTTAATATAACCGTCGAATAATCAACCTTAACCTGTTTTAAATAATCAATTGTAATGAAAATTAATGTATTTCGCTTTTTATTTGTTGTAGCCTTGTCCTTTTTTGCTCAATCTTGTTCAGACGACGATAGCTCTGATAACATAGATGAAACCTTAACAGAATACAAACACTTGCGTATTCTAGTTTCTGATGAAACGAGCAAAGCTTTGACTTTGGTCAATCCTTTTTTAAATACCACTACTTCTTTTGAAGCTAAATTTCCTAAGTCGGCATTGTACACAACCGAGTCGGGTCGTTTTGTGGGTATCATTCACAGAGAAAATGACTTGACAGAAACTTTTGATACTGGTCTTGAGTTTCATGGTGACCATGTTGATATCAAAGGAACTCCAAAGTTTGGAGCATTAACAGGAGTTGCTTCAAAACCGACCCATTTCAAAAGCAACTATGGCGAAATCTTAACTTTTAATGATGGAGATGGCACATTGGCCGTAGGGAGTGAATCAGAAATTCATACTAACGGTGCCAAAATGAAAATTATTAATGCAGGTCTAAAAGCACATCATGGGGCAATGGCCGTTTTCTCCAATGGAAGCTACGTTATCACCGAGAAAGATAATTCTATCCCTGGAGTTTTGCCAGAACGTGTTAAAGTTATAGATAAAACAGGAAAAGAGCTTTTTGCATCAAGCATTGCTACTAAAGGAATTCATGGAAATGCGTCAGATGGTGATTATGCTGTTTTTGGTTCTTCAAGTGGGATTCTTGTAGTAGATAGTAAAGGGCAACAATTTCTTGTTCCTCATCCTGATGGTTTTGGAACAGCTTGGTTTGGAACAATTTTAGAAACAGCAACCAAAGGAAATTTTGTAGGCTACACAGCTGCAAAAGGAGCTTATCTCATCAATGTATTGAATAAAACAGTAAAACCTATTTTTGAGAGTACAGATATTATGCAGTGTAAAGTGAGCTACGATACTAAGAAGCTTGGCATCTTGTTGCACTCGGGTAATTTTATTGCTTATGATCTTGCTACTTTGGCGGTTGCTATTTCCGAGAGAAACCTAATTCCAGCTACAAATAAAGCTTCCACTCAAAAACCTCAAATGGAGTTTACACAGCGTTTCGTTTACATCACAGCTCCTACCACAGGGGAACTGCAAATCTTTAGTACAAAAAACAGCGCAACCACCAAAAAAATAAAAATCTCTAATACGCCTTATCGTCTATCCATTGTAGGTTTTGAGAATAGTGGAGATCACTAAAAGTATAATTTATTCTTTGTTGTAAATCCTGAATGTTTGGTTAATTTTTGGGTAAGCAGACGGCTCAATTTTATTGAGCCGTTTTTTTTAAGATAATATAAAATTATTTTTTAGATTTGTCTAAAATATTATTTACTCTAATGAAATTATTATATAGCTACTTGTTTTTCTTTTCGTTAACTGTTGTTTTGGCACAAGAAAAAGCTACCCTTCGCGGACAAGTCACCTCCGAAAATCAACCCGTAGCACAAGCGCAAGTTGAAATCGTAGGCACTGCTTTTGGAACTCAAACCGATAGTTTGGGCTTTTTTGAAATCCCCAAGTTACCCCTAAAACGCTACACCCTTCGTATTGCAGCACTAGGCATCAAAACCCATACGCAATCCATCAGCAGTGCGGATTTTGGGCATGTACTAAAAATAAATGTGGTGACCAACGAACAACTGCTCGACGAAGTAGTGGTTTCGGGTACGATGAAAGCCGTTCGCCGTTTGGAAAATCCCGTGCCAGTAGAAATCATTTCGACTACTTTTTTGAAACAAAATCCCACCGCTTCAGTTTTTGAAGGCTTGCAAAACGTCAACGGTTTGCGTCCACAGAACAATTGTAATGTTTGCAACACGGGCGATATTCGCATCAATGGGTTGGATGGCCCTTACACAATGGTGACTATCGATGGAATGCCTATAGTGAGTGCTTTGGGAACGGTGTATGGTTTGTCTGGAATTCCGAATGCGATGATTGACAAAATCGAAATCATCAAAGGCGCTGCTTCTAGTTTGTATGGGAGCGAGGCGGTAGGCGGACTCATCAATATCATTACCAAAAAACCACAAAACGCTCCTCAATTTACTGCCGATTTGATGACCACTTCTTGGTTAGAAAACAGTCTCGATTTGGGTTATCGTACCAATATTGGTAAAAATGCCAATGCCCTTTTTGGACTCAGCGCGTTTTATAATGACCATCTAGTCGATAACAACGGCGATAATTTTACGGATATTGCTTTGCAGAAAAGAGTTTCCTTTTTTAGCCGCTGGAATTTTGAACGCCGTTCCAAAAAAGAAATGAGCCTCGTCGCCCGTTATTTGTATGAAGACCGTTGGGGTGGCGAAATGCAGTGGAATTCGAGCTTCCGAGGCGGCAATCAAGTCTATGGCGAAAGTATTTACACCTCGCGCTACGAAATTTTGGGCAAGTACCAATTGCCTTTGGATGAAAAAATGAGCCTGCAATTTTCGATGGTGGGCCACGACCAAAATTCGGTCTATGGTACTTCCGTTTTTTTGGCGAACCAAAAAATTGCGTTTGGGCAATACCTTTGGGACAAAGAGCTCAAAAACCATTCGCTTTTGTTCGGAGCGGCTGCGCGCTTTACTTGGTATAACGACAACACGCCCGCCACGGCCACTTCCTCCCAAACCGCTATTTACAGTGGATTTCTTCAAGACGATATCAAACTTTCTGGACAAACGGGCTTGTTGTTGGGCGCGCGTTACGATTACCACCCAGCGCACGGCTCGATTGTCACGCCTCGTCTCGCCCTGAAATGGAAACCCACCGCCACCGATGTTTTGCGACTCAATTTGGGAACGGGATTCCGAGTGGTGAATTTGTTTACCGAAGACCATCAAGCGCTTTCGGGTGCTCGGGAAGTCGTCCTCAAAGGCAATCTAGACCCCGAAACTTCGTATACCGCCAACCTGAATTACCTCAAGAAATTCGATACCAACACAGCTGGAGTTATCACTCTCGAAGCTTCGACTTGGTACACCCATTTCAAAAACCGCATCATTGCCGACTATGATACGAATCCCACCCAAATCATTTATGCCAATCTCGATGGTTTTTCTAGAATTTTCGGAAGTAGTATTTCCTTGGATTGGGTCAGTCCGTTTGGGGTAAAAGGGACTTTGGGCGGTAGTTATTTCAATCCATTGACCGAGCAAGAAGGCCGTCGTTTTGTGCCTTTATTTACCGAAAAAGTCAGCCTGTCTTGGGCCTTGAGCTACGAAATCCCCAATTGGTTCCTGAGTTTGGATTATACAGGGAGTTATACTGGCAGTATGCGTTTACCCTTGTTGTCCCCACTCGATCCGCGTCGCGAGTATTCCTTGCCGTACAGTATTCAAAACATCCAAATCACCTACAAGAAATTCCACAACGTGGAGTTGTTTGGCGGGGTCAAAAACCTCCTGAATTGGACACCCAATCGAGGCAATCCTTTTTTGATTGCACGAGCCAATGACCCTTTCGACAAGCAAGTCACCTTCGATAGCAATGGCGTTACACAACCTACTCCCGACAATCCCTATGCGCTTACCTTCGACCCGACCTACGCCTACGGACCCAATCAAGGCATCCGCGCTTTTGTGGGCTTGCGATGGCATTTGGATTAATGTTTAGGAGCTAATCCTGCTGTCCACTATATCTGTGGCTCCGAACCCCGGAGCCACAGGATGCCGCTCCCATCAGGGCTAGGAACGTTAGCACGAGAAAACCTCAATCTTTGAAATCCCAAATTCCAAATTTTATGGGCGCTGCTCCCCTCTAGAGAGGGGCTGGGGGTGTGTTTTTTAAATTCCAATCACGTGACTTTGAAGCCAAAACAACAAACCATAAACCCCAAACACAAATAAAAAGCGTTGTAGTGAAAATTGTATATATTTGAGAAATAAAGTCTCATTCTTGTAAGACCGATCTACTAGTTACTAGCCATTTCCACGAAGAATAGGAATGAAAACAATATTCACTATGATTAAAATATATGTCGATTGGAATATAATGTCAGGAATGAGAAATAATCATTTCCAAGAATTACATTCAATACTTACTGTTAAGGATAAGTTTCTATGTTTATATTCGACAGCTCATATTGGAGATATTTATCGTAGTTATTCTGAAGACAAAGAACAGCAATCACAAATAAACCAAGATTTAGAATTCATAACAAAATTCACAAATGATTTTTGTTTGTTCAATGATGGAAAAAATATAATTCTACAACAATTTGACCCAAAAGAATTACTTGAAACAAGAATCAGTGAATCAAATATTTTCTCTGACTTAAGCATTGACAATCTATTCCAAAATGATTCAAATGATCCAATATTAAATAAGTTATTTGAATCTTTAAAGACTATGCTAAAATCTTTAAATCTAGATCCTGTATTTGCCGAAGCTTTTAAAAATCCTGAATCTGCAAAAATATTAAATGATATTTTTCCAGGGCTAAAAGATGATTTAACAATGAATGGTTTTTTCAATAGTTTTAATAAAATGAATTATAACCTTAACGAACAAGAAACTTATAAAGATTTAAGACAAATAGTTCAGAAAATAGGGATTAATAGTGGACATTTTAATGCTAATAAGAATCCTTTTGATTTAATTGATAATTCATATAAACAGAAAGGGATAGAAAGTTTTAAAGCTGATGAATATTTTCCTAAAGGCAAAAATGCACCAGAGTGGTTTGATACGGTTGTCAATGATTATCTTTATCTTGATATGCACGGCTATAAAGCTGACAAAGTAAAAGTATCTGAAAAGGAAAAAAATACATTTACTAATACCACTGATGATGCGTCACATACTGCTTTTGCATCGATTTGTAGTTTTTATCTAACCAATGACGATAAAAACTACCATAAAACAAAAGCTGTCTATGAAAAACTTGCCATTAATACAAAAGTTTTAAAACCTGCTGAATTTATTGATTATTATAACACATATTTGAATTATAACTCATTAACTGAACATTTCAAATCTTTATTCGAAATCTTCACGAAATCAATCTTCCACCCTATTAATGATGATGATGGAAATTATTTTGGAAAGGTTGCTTATCCAAAAGAATACTTCTTTAATTTTTTCAATAAAATATGGGTTCCAACTAATACAGAAAATTATTTTTATTTTACCTTAAGCACACTTCCGCCTAATCGAAAAAAAACATATACTGCATATAAAGAAATCGAAACGTTAGTAAAAATATTTTTTGAAATTCTAGGTCCTGATAAAAATCAATTAGGGTTATTTGAGATTTCGGAAATACAGAATGAAGTCTGGGAAGGTAGACATTGGTTCTCAAATATTGGCGAAATAAAGCTCGTTAGAATAAATGGTTGGCTTCAATTATACTATAACAATGAGCAAATAAAAAAAGAGATGGAAAAAAGAAACGGCAAGTAACACACGTAACTGTCGCACAAATCTCTTAAAAAGGAAAAATTTCAAGATATGGGCAAGAAACAACCTCGTTTAAGGATATTTAAGCGAGGTTTCTTTTTTTTGGGTGTAGTCCTAAAAAATATCTTTCTTAAGTTATAGATGGTAGTTTTTAGTAAAGTTGGTTTTACTACTTTTGGAATAACAATAAGCGGAGGTTTTTTCGCAGGCTGGTGTTGTGTTTCATATTATAAAAACTCTAAATAAAAAAATGAAATTGATTTATCTAACACTCCTATTGACACTAAGCTTTTCTTGCGTTGAAAAGAAATCAACAGAGAATGAGACTAACAAGTCTGAATTGGTAGTAACTTCAAAAGCTGCCACCTTAAAATTCACTTCAGGAATTAGCTCTATCTTTCAAGACAGTAAAGGAAATTATTGGTTTGGAAGTCTTCGGGAAGGAGTTGCAATTTATGATGGCAAAACATTCATTTATTTCAACAGTAATGATGGGCTGACAGACAACCAAATCCATTCAATTCAAGAAGACAAAGAAGGTGTTATTTGGTTTAACACCCAAAACGGTGTTAGTAGTTACGATGAGATGAGTATAAAGAATCACACTGATGTGGAGACAAAAAAAATCCAAATTCAAAGTAATGAACCTTTGCAGGGTAAATGGATGAAATCAGATAGCGACCTTTGGTTTGAGGCTGGTACTAAAGAAGGGGTTTATAGATTTGATGGGCAGGAATTAAAATACTTAGCGTTTCCTGCTCATAAAGCACTTAATCCTTATGATAATTTATTTGCTGTAACCGATATTTCAAAAGGAAAAAATGATATGATTTGGTTTGGCACTTATGCTGGTGTTTTTGGTTATAATGGGAGTGATTTTACATTCATTAATGATGAAACATTAGGATTTGATAGGAAAATTGAATCGTTGCATATACGAAGTATTTACGAGGATTCTAAAGGCAGGCTTTGGATTGGGAATAATGGAATTGGGGTATTACTAAAAGATGGTGATTCTATAATTAATTTTTCAAATAAGCATCACCTGATTCATCCCAATAGTAAACGAAAAGGAGATAAATCACCTCAAGGCACACTGGAACACGTTTTTACAATCGCAGAAGATAAAAAAGGAAACATTTGGTTTGGAGACAGGGATGCTGGGATCTGGAAATATGATGGTAACAATTTAGAAAATTATACCGTAAAAGATGGATTAACAAATGATTTCGTTCTCTCAATTTATGAGGATAAAAATAGTGAATTATGGTTCGGAATGGCAGACGGAAGCATATATAAGTTCAGTGGAAAGACTTTTGAAAAGCAATTTTAAGAAATACGAATGAACAACAACAGTACTTTTGCGCAATTCTCTATAAAAACTAAATTTTCAAAATAATCATAAAATACAATCTCGTTTAAGAATTTTTAAGCGAGGTTTATTTTTGGTTGTAATCCTTAAAAATAGGTTTATTAACTTATAGATGGTAGTTTTTAGAAAGGTTGGCACTTTTGCAATCGCCTTATTAAGATAACTAAAGCAATAACCATTGCGTAAAAACTTGAAAAAATTTGACACTAATACCAATTATTGGTATCTTTGGTAAAAAGAAAAATTATGGCACGAAATACATCAATCTTATTAGGGGACTATTTTGAGAATTTTATTAATGAACAAATTGCTACAGGGAAATACAGTTCAGTAAGTGAAGTTGTTAGAACGGCTCTAAGAGTTTTTGAACAAGAAGAAATAAAAACAAAATCTCTAATCAATGAACTAAAAATTGGTGAAAAGAGTACTAAAATTAAAGACTTTGACCGCAATAAAAATCTTGAAATGCTAAAAGCTAATTTTCAAAAATAATGGCTGAATATATCATTAGTGAAAAGGCATTAGAAGATATTAATAACATTTGGATTTATACAGCGGAAAATTGGTCTGTTGAACAAGCTGACCGATATTATAACTTAATCATTGACGAAATTGAATACATCGTTAATAATATCGATATGGCTCGTGACTTTGGGAAAATTAGAAAATCATATAGCTACTCCAAGGTAAAATCACATTTGATTTTTTTTAAAAAAGGCAAAGTAAATGAAATTGAAGTTGTTAGGGTTTTACACGAAAGAATGGATATTGAAAACCGATTAGCCGAATAAATAAAAAACGACTTGCCAACAGCTTGATTTCCTATGTAAAGCATTATAAAGTGATTCAAAATTGGCTTAGTTTAAAGTTGGTTTTGTATTTAAATTCGCAATCCTCAACATTCCCATCAAATACTTTATTTTCAAGACTGCTTTTTTAGTATTTATAGGATGAGTTATAATAGTATTCGCATTTTATAACATACAATTTTTCTTTCATATATTGCGCGGTTTTGACTACTTTTGAGAGACAACAGACAGAACCTTTTTAGCAGATTGACGTTAGCATTTACAATATGAAAAAATTACAAAAGACACTATTTTTACTATTTTTAGTTCAATTAAGTTTTGGACAGACTTCAAAAATAATTAATAACGAAGCGATTCACTTTAGTCTCAAACAAAAAAAGGATACTATTGATTTTATTTTAGTTGATACTAAAACTGACGAGAAAAAACCAATATTCTTATTTTGTCAAGGTTCTTTGCCGATACCTTTATTTATACAACCCGAAAAAGAAGAAATGTGGATGTTTGGTGGAGGAATTACAAATTTTGACCTAGATGAAATCAAAAAACACTATCATTTAGTTGTGATTTCTATGCCAAAAACACCAGTGGTCGTTAATGAGAAAAATTTAAACGAATCCTATTGTTACATTCCCAATTCAAACAAACCTGACGAATTTGACGAAGAATACGTGACAGCTGATTTTTTAGAGAATTACGAGAAAAGAGCAAAGCTAGTATTGAAGTTTTTAAAGAAACAGCGCTGGGTAGATACTTCAAAATTGATTGTAGCAGGCCATTCACAAGGTTCAAAAGTGGCTTCAGCAGTGTCATTGAATACTAAAAACGTTACCCATTTAGGATTGTTTGGCGCAAATCCATTTGGTAGAATTGACCAAAGAATTAGAGAGTATCGAAAAAAGGCGGATAAAAAAGAAATGACTTGGGGCGAAGCTGATGAAAGAACCGAAAGTACCTATCAAATGCTTAGAGATTCTTATGATTTCAATAAATTAAATAAAGACCCCTATTTGTTAGCTTGGAAATCCTTTTCAAAACCATTCATAAATGATTGGTTACAAATTAAAATACCAACGTATTTGGCTTATGGCACTAATGATAGTGGAGCAGAATTATGTGATTTAGTCCCTTTGTTTTACATCCAACATTCAAAAACAAACTTGACTTACAAAAGATACCCAAATTTAGAACATAACTTTTTTGAAGTTAATGAAGATGGAACGACCAATTACGATAAAGAGCATTGGAAAGAAGTAATGAACGAGTTTGTAAAATGGACAACAAAATAAATACTAACCACAATAACAATGAAATTACACTACAACACCCAAGAGCAAGCCATACTCATTCAAGACGGATTGAAAAATCACCATTTTTTACTGAAGCTTTTGATGATTTTGAATTTACTCAACGCCATTTTGAATGTCTCGACTTTTAGTATAAGTAGTATCGGTTTTATGCAATTGGTATGGCTTTTTCTGGGGTTGGTGTCGATGGTGGTGTTGTATAATTTAACAGTTAAGAATACGACTTCAGAAAAAATTCCTGCTAGCGCAATCAAAGGGCTAAAGGAATATTCCTTTTTTGGAAAAAAACGCTTGGCGATTGTACTAACTAATGGAAAAAAACGCGACTTGGTTGAAGTGAAAACACCAGAAGAATTCAAAGAAGCGCGTAAAATAATGAAGAAAGTTGGAGTTAAGGATTTATAAATCTAGTTCGATTCCTTTTTTTTGTTTTTTAAATAATTGAATAGGAATGGGCTTTAGCCCATTCATTAATTTTAACCAAAATCTATAGTGGTTTTGGCTAAAGCCTCTATACTTATATCCTCTCGCTAAAGGGAGAGGCAATTGATTTTCGTGCAGTCAATTAATCAGCATTATTTTATTGATGTGATATAAATTCAAATCCGATTTGTGGTTTAGGCTACTTTCAAAATACCTACAAGGTCTGGAAAAAGACCTTGCAGGAAAACATCTTAAATCATTACAAGTTTATGATATCCTTGTTCACGAAAAAAAGTTGTGCTTTCGAACTTCCTGCAAGGTTTCTTTTAACCTTGTAGGTATGCTCTGTTATAATACCTACAAGGTCTGGAAAAGACCTCGTAGGTGAAGCCAACTACTTCTTTCGAAAAATTCAATAGGAATGGGCTTTAGCCCATTCACTAATGTTAGTTCAGTTTAGGGCTTTAGCCAAAATCTATAGTTTTTTGGCTAAAGCCTCTGCTTGTTTATACTTATATCCTCTCGCTAAAGGGAGAGGCAATTGATTTTCGTGCAATCAATTAATCAGCATTATTGTATTGATGTGATATAAATTCAAATCCTATTTGTGGTTTAGGCTACTTTCAAAATACCTACAAGGTCTGGAAAAAGACCTTGCAGGAAAACAACTGGAAAATCATTTAAAAACACGATTTGTATTAGCTGTGCTTGGCTGATGAAAACCAAACGTTCTCGTCTAGCCCTGATGGGAGCGGCATCCTTGCTTGACGGGGTTCGGCAAGCAAGATATAGTGGACAGCAGGACGACTCGTGTGGTGAGCAGGTTGGTGTGCTCCTCAAACTAATGCAAAAAAGTATTCGTTTTTTGGGGATAAAAGTTATTTTTACGGCTCAAATGCGCACGATATGATTTTGAAAACAGCAAGTCTGGCCGATATTCCTGTGATTTGGGATATTTTGCAAGCGGCGATTGCACAACGCAAAGAAGACGGCAGCACACAATGGCAAGATGGTTATCCGAATTTGGAAACGGTGACCGATGATTTTGTGAAAGGATACGCCCACGTATTGGTCGAAAATGAGGTGGTTGTAGCCTATGCAGCCATTATTTTTGGAGAGGAACCGACCTACAACGACCTGCAAGGCGAGTGGTTGAGCCATTCGGATTATGTGGTGGTGCATCGTGTGGCTACGGCACCTGAGTACAAAGGAAAGGGAATTGCCACACTTTTGTTTGAGAAAATTGAGGCGTTGAGTATTTCGAAAAACGTGTTTAGTATTAAAGTGGATACCAACTTTGATAACTTTCCGATGTTGAAAATTTTCGAAAAATTGGGTTATACCTATTGTGGCGAAATTTTGGTTCGCGGTATGCCACGAAAGGCCTTTGAGAAGTTGTTGAAATAAGGTAGAAGTAGATAAATAAAAGTCCAGCAATCGTATGTGTTTGCTGGACTTTTGGTTTTAATAAGTGGTGATTTTTTTTACCACATAGATACATAGAAATTTTAGTGATTAAAAGAAGAGAATAGACGTTTTACTATTCACATAGTTATTCTATGTGAGAAATAGCGCTATTTCTATTTTTTTTTACTTGTTACTTTATCTATGATTCTATGTGGTTATTTTTTAATTGTAAATCATTTTATAGTTGATTTCCTCGGGAGCTAACAGGCGTGCCCGATGGTTAAAATCGACTAGTATTTTGAGTTCCTCCAATTCGTGGCGATTCAGCAAAATGATGAAGTTGTTTTGCAGGGTTGGAATGGGAATTTTCTTTTCATAGATAGAATTTTCGTATTCCTTTTCCCAGTACGCACTGTCTATGGAGTTGAGGTACACCCTAAATCTATCAAATTCCACCGCCTCGAAGTTGAAGGTCAAATTGTTATACGAAAGATTGTACAGCGAACTATGCGTACAATAAAATAACAGTCCGTTATTGGTTCTATTTAAAATGTTTAGGGTGCACATCGTTTTTGGTTTTAGCGAATTACAAATGCGTTAATGATTTTGGCTACTTCTTCTTGAGAAGCATCGGGTTTTAAATCGAATAGGATGCTGAATAATGATTTCTTATCTACTTTTTTCTCCAAGTTTAGGTCTTTGTTTTGTGCGTAAACTTTTGCCCATTCGTTACGTACTTTTGCCCAAAGGTCTTTGTTTTTAGCCCACCATTTTTGTGCCAATTGGCATTTTTCGTCTGGTACTTTGGTGTAAATGTCCATTCCTTTTTCTTGTGCCAAAAGCACATCAGAACCTCCTTCTGTACGAATCAATTTGTCGTTGTCTTGTTCGTGAATCCATCCTTTTGGAGTGATTTCGTGTATGTTTCTTCTTTTCAAAACATTGTAATCGTTGCGTTGTGTATGCTCTCTTCTAGGCAAAGGCGCAACGGTAGTGTTTTTCCAAGACGTCACGCCATCTACCGTAGCCCAAGAAGCAGAGCCTTCGTATCTTGGACTGTCGTCTACTTGGTATACTTTCTGTGTCCATTGGCCTTTTACGGTTTTAGGGTCAAGTTTTCTGTATTTCCAAGTAAGGTCTTTGTGAAACTGCAACAAATCGGTGTTTTCGTAGAGCCAGTCTTGTCGCCAGTGTTTTACAATGTCTTCTTCTTTGTTGCCTGTAATGAGTAGGTGTTGCAAAACCAATTTGTTAGGCGTGTTTTCTACCAATTCTACCCATTCCAAAGCCGTTTCGTGTTTGGTTTTTGAGGGTTTGTAACTAGCGCTATCTTTTGGATAGTCAAAGGTTTCGGTAAAATTGAATTGTACTTCATAACAACCGCACATCGCTTGTATGGCCTTGATGTCTTCTTTTTTCTTGGCATTTTGTCCAAAACTAAGGGTCGTACTTAGTGCAAGTGCACCTAAGATAAGCATTGATTTTGTTTTCATTTTTTAATTAGTAAGGGTTAAAATTATGCGGACAAAAATACTATATTAATTTAGAATAAATAAAAATAAAGTATATATTTGCCGAAAATAATTAAGATTAATTCTAAATAATGAAAAAGAGTATAGCGGTTATTATCTTGTTATTGCCAGTATTTACAGGCTATTCCCAGCAAAAGGTACAAGATTCGCTTCAGGCTAATCCGTTGCAAGAAATTGTGGTGACCGGACAAATAGAACCCCAGTCTTTGAGAAAATCGGTTTTCAATGTTCGGGTGATTTCGAGTCAGGATATCAAAAATTTAGCTGCGAATAACTTGGCGGACGTTTTGAATCAATATTTGAACATTACTGTAAGACCCAGCAGTTCCGATGGTCGTTCTACTGTTTCTTTATTTGGTTTAGACGGGCAGTATTTCAAGATATTGGTCGACAACATTCCATTAATCGGAGAGGCGGGTTTGGGGAATAACGCCGATTTGTCTCAGATTAATTTGGACGACATCGAACAAATCGAAATCATTGAAGGCTCGATGGGCGTGACGCACGGTGCCAATGCCGTAAGCGGTGTGCTCAACATTATTACCAAAAAAGGGTCGCGCTACAAATGGAGTTTGCGCGCCACAACCCAAGAAGAATCGGTTCATAACGAATTCGCTCTTTTTGACAAAGGACGTCACATTCAGGCTTTGGCACTTTCTTATGCGCCCAACGAAAGATGGTTTTTTAATGCATCGGTGAATCGAAACGATTTTCAAGGTTTTTTGGATGGCAAAAAAGGGAAGGATTATTTCGAAAATGATGCTACGCGAGGCTATCGCTGGTTGCCCAAAGAACAATGGAATGCTACCACGATGTTGGGCTACCAAAAGAATGCTTTTCGAATGTTTTATAAGTTCCAATGGCTCAACGAGCGTGTCGATTTTTACAACAGCACGGTGCAGTCGGGCTATTCACCAACGCTTGGTTCTTACCGCTATGCTATGGACAAAAGGTATTGGACGCAACGATTTTTCCACAATTGGAATGCATCTGGAAAACTAGAAAACGGAATGAGTTATACCGTTTCGCTTTCGCATCAAAAACAACAACGCGACACCGAAGACTTTAGGTACTATCTTTTTACACAGCAGGAAAAGGAAGCCGTGAGACAAAAGGACCAAGCGATGGAAGTGTTGTATAGCACCGGAACGCTCAGTAATTTTTTCAAAAGCAAGAAAATAGATGTGCAATTGGGTTATGAAGTGGTGAGCAATTTGGGCTATTCTTTGGTGCAAGAAGGCAACAATCTATTTGTTCCGATAGCGAAACGCTTGAACAATTACGATTGGTTTATGAGTTCCGAAATCAAAGCGACGCCTTCTTTTTCTATTCGTCCCGGAGTTCGCTATTCTATTCAATCGCAATTTGATAATCAATATGCGACTTCCTTGGGCTTGCGTTATTTGTTGCCAAAAGGAATAGAACTACGCACTTCTTTAGGGCAATCTTTCAGAACGCCAACATTCGAAGAATTGTACACCAAACAAATTTTTGATGGGCATCATTTTACAGGCAATGAAAATCTGATTCCAGAAACCAGTTGGTCTTACGAAATGAGCGCTAAGAAAACATCATTTTTGGATTCGGGGCTTCAAGTGGCGCATACGTTTACCGCCAATTATCTCAAAGTCGACGACCGTATCGATATGGCACTGGCGCGATTCAATGCCGAAACCGGCAATCCCGAATACGAATACATCAACATCAGCCGCTATCAAATGTGGAATGTTGCGACCACGAATCAGTTCAAGGGCAAGAATTGGCTGTTCAATTTGGGGGCTTCTTTGGTAGGTGTTTCCCAAAAAATCGACAATCAAGTTTTTGTGTCAGATGACCGATTTTTGTACACCATCAATGCCAATACCAGTGTATCGTATACTGTACCCAAATGGAAAACGATTGTTTCGGCCTACTACAAATACAGCGGAAAAACCCAGCAATTTATAGAAAGTAGCAATGCCTATGTGATTTCCGAAATAGACGATAGCCATTGGTTGGACGCGACCATTCAGAAGAATTTTTTCAGCAATACACTCGAAACGACTATAGGCGCGAGAAACTTGTTCGACATCAAAAATATCAATCAAACTAGAACCTCGGAAGGCGCAGGACACGCCACATCCAACCAAGTTATGCTGGCTTACGGACGTTCTTTTTTTGTAAAACTGACCTATAACCTTAATCTTTAATATAAATCAAATTGTTATGCAAAAAACCTTTTTAATTTTAGCCTTAGCCTTAGCTACCTTAAGCTCTTGTTCCAACGATGACGAAGGGAACAAACCAGAAATTCCTTCCTTAGGAGCGATTTTGCAACCCGCAGTCGGTGGGCCGAATCAGCCGAATCAAGTCTATGTAGATTTGAGCACCAGCAAAAGCGATGCGATTCCGAGAGGGTCTTGGGATTTTGGATTTTCGACGGGTGCAGAATACCGAGTAATTCTTAACGGAGCTTTAAAAATGGCCGTGAAAAAACTAGAAACTACTGACATTACCTTGCCTCAAACGGCAGATGCTGCTGTGGCAGTTGGCGGAGGAACAACTTTGGCCAGCAATGGTTTTGTCGATAATCCAACGGGTGTTTTAGAAGGAGCGGGAGCAGGAGTAGGAACGGCCATCGCTGCGGTTGCTGCCAACGATGCCGAGAACAAAGTCTATTTGGTCAATCTAGGTTTTGCAGTTTCGACCACTACGCCGGGCGTTGGCTCGGTGAGCCTTGACGGCGAAGCGAGAGGCTGGAAAAAAATCAGAATACTACGCAACGGAAACGGCTACAAAATCCAATATGCGGATTTGAGTGCCACTACTTTTACAGAAAAAACCATTGCCAAAGACAGCAATTTCAATTTTACGTTTTTCAGTTTGGCCGAAGGCAAAACAGTAACGGTCGAGCCACAAAAAACCAAGTGGGATTTGAATTTTACGCCTTTCACCAATTATTTGCCAACAGGAGCAGCAGAGGTAACCTATGGCTATTCCGATTTTATCGTAACAAACAGATTGGGCGGCACACAAGCCTACCAAGTTTTGGTGGCCGAGGGTAGCAGCTATGCTGATTTTACCTTGGCAAAAGTAGTAGAAGATAAATTTACAACCTCCAAAACCGATCAAAGAATCATAGGCTCCAACTGGAGAAGCGGTGGCGGACCAACTACCTTACCGAGCGTGAGAACAGACCGTTTCTATGTGGTCAAAGATGCCGCTTCCAACTACTACAAAGTGCGCTTCCTCGCGATGAGCAACGAAGCGGGACTAAGAGGAAATCCTACGTTCGAGTATGCCAAATTACAGTAAACACAAACTATAACTGTCTAAAATTGTAGTTACGTTTTTTTATTTTGTTGTTGTTAGTCAAAAGGTTGCTTCGGCGGCCTTTTGTGTTTTGGGATAGCGTCTCCTAAAGTGATGAAATCGTTTTTTTAGGAGCTACTCCTGCTGTCCGTTATAATCTCCGCCTCGCGTGGCTTTTTGGGCTAGGCCGCAAAGGAGTCCCGAAGCGTCGGGACTGGTCGCTCTTTCCGTCCTGCCCAAAAATAGCCACCCGAGCCAGAGGATTTCCACTCCCATCAGGGCAAGGAACGTTAGCGCGATAAAAATCCAATTTTTGCGGGAGCTGCTCCCCTCTAGAGACTACCGTCTGGACACATCTTTTGATAGACCACAGATGACACGGATTAAACGGATTTAAACCAATAAATTTGTTGTCTTTTAAAATAATGTGTTGAAAAAACATTAAGTTTTATAAATAATATTATTAATATACAACCAAAAATCGGCGATAATCTGCCTAATCTGCGTGCCATTTTAACATAAAAATATTTGTGTCCAGACGGTAG
>NZ_JAPZSU010000022.1 GCF_027531905.1 Flavobacterium sp.
TGAAATTCTATGGCGAAGAATAAAATATCAATGGTTAGATTTTGATGCTTATAAATCATTCGAAAACCTCAAAGAAAAATTAAATTTTGTCCTGACTAATTTTGGAACTAAATACGACATTAAATTTTAACCATTACTTAAACCATATGAGCCGTTCAAGAAGAAAACATTTGTGAAAAAAAGCGACTATTGGAAATGGTTGCAGGATTTCAATTTCAATTTTTTACCGACTAATATCACTTTCAATAGTAGCATAATCAGACAATACAATCGTCAGCAATTTCGTCAGGTAGATGTGGTTGGCATAGGACTTGATCCTTTGTATAGAAGAAATTTCGCCTTTAATTATCAATATGGCTTTAATTATAATTTGACCAAATCGTTAAAGTTAAATTATACGGCTTCTTCTAATAACATTGTAAAAAGTTATTTGAATGCAGACAATACGCCTATTGATTCCTTTACCATTTGGGATAGTTATTTTGATATTGGAAATCCTAATCAACACATGCAACAACTTATCGTAAACTACGAAATTCCGTTGAATAAAATCCCAGTATTTGGTTTTGTTAAAGCTAATTTTACTTATACAGGAGATTATAGTTGGCAACGCGCTTCGAATGCTTTTGACAATATTACTATTGAAGGGGTTAATTATAATTTAGGAAATACAATTCAAAATGCGAGTTCTAAAATTTTGAATGCTTCTTTTGCTATGGAAACATTCTACAAATACATTGGACTTTCCAAAAAATCACCTAGCTCTGGTGCTGCAAAACCTAAAACTGTAGCGCCAAAACCAGGAGAAAAAGTAGTAAATACAGCGGTTAAGCCATTGCAACAAAGAAGTCCATTTATGGATGGATTGATTGGGGTGTTGACAAGTGTGAAAAATATTCAAGTCAATTATACTCACAATAGTGGAACTGTTTTACCAGGTTTTACGCCTAGTGTTGGTTTCTTAGGATCTTCTCGTCCTTCACTTGGATTCATTTTTGGAAGTCAGGATGATGTTCGATACGAAGCAGCCAAAAGAGGTTGGTTAACTACCTATCAGGATTTTAATCAAAATTTTACACAAGTCACCAATAAGCTTTTAAAAGCGACAGCCAATGTTGATTTGTTTCCAGATTTTAAAATTGATTTAACTGCAGACCGCGCTTATTCTAATAATTCATCTGAACAGTATAGTGTTGTGGCAGGAAATTATACGCCATTATCTCCATATAGCTATGGCATGTTTTCTATTTCTACTGTTTTGATAAAAACAGCTTTTTCAAAAAGTGATGAAACTGGTTCGGCCGCTTTTGATGATTTTAGAACCAATCGTCTTGTTGTGGCCAATCGATTAGCAACACAACGAGGAATTGATATCAATAATCCAGGTAATATTGATGCAGACGGATTTCCTAAAGGTTTCGGAAAAAATAACCAAGCCGTTTTGTTACCTGCCTTTTTAGCAGCTTATACTGGAGGCAATGCCAATGATGTGTCTACAGGTATTTTTAGGAGTTTTCCAATTCCAAACTGGTCCATTAAATACAATGGATTTATGAGGTATACTTTTTTTAAAAATAATTTCAAAAGGGTTTCGTTGCTGCATAACTATCGAGCTTCCTATACCATCAATGATTATCGTTCTAATTTTGAATACACCAAAAAGCCAAATGGGGTAGATGCAAGCGGAAATTTTTATAACCCAACGGTCATTTCCAATGTGAATTTGGTAGAACAATTCAGTCCGTTAATTCGATTGGATTTTGAATTAAAGAACTCTTTCAAAGTACTGACTGAAATCAAGAAAGACCGGGCTTTATCAATGAGTTTTGATAACAATCTTTTGACCGAAGTAAAAGGAGTAGAGTATATTGTAGGTTTGGGATATCGATTCAAGGACGTGATTTTTTCTTCTCGCTTGGCGGATAATCCAACGGGGATTATTAAAAGTGATATTAATATTAAAGCAGATTTATCTTATAGAAATAACCAGACAATTGTTCGCTATTTAGATTATAACAACAACCAATTAGCTGCGGGACAAAACATTTGGCAATTGCGCTTGGCGGCTGATTATGCCTTTAGTAAAAATCTAACCGCTATTTTCTATTACGATCATTCGTTCTCCAAAGCGGTAATTTCAACTACGTTTCCACTTACTAATATTCGTTCAGGATTTACCCTTCGTTACAATTTTGGGAATTAATTTGGACTTATTCTATGTGAAAATTCAATACAAGATAGTTATATTTGCTTTTTATTATCAATAACACAACATTTATATATTATGAGCGTACCATCAAATTTAAAGTACACCAAAGATCACGAGTGGATTAGTATCGAAGGCGATATTGCAACGGTAGGAATTACTCATTTTGCACAAAAAGAGTTAGGAGACATTGTTTATGTAGAAGTAGAAACTTTAGACCAAACTTTAGATAAAGATGCCGTTTTTGGAACTGTTGAAGCAGTAAAAACAGTATCTGATTTATTTTTACCACTTACTGGTGAAATCATTGCTTTCAATGATGATTTAGAAAGTGCTCCAGAAACAGTAAATTCTGATCCATACGGAGCAGGTTGGATGATTAAAGTGAAAATTGCAAATCCAGCTGAAATCGAAGAATTACTTTCTGATGCTGCTTACAAAGAATTAATTGGTGCCTAAACATTTCTTTTTAGTTGTTGCACTGGTGTGGACTTCTTTGATGTGCTACGTCTGTTTAATGAAATCGTCAGATGTTCCTTCCATTAAAATAGTTGGAATTGACAAAATAGTACACATTCTATTGCATTTATTCTTCACTTTTTTTTGGGGAATCACTTTGGTTAAAAGTGGCAGATGGAGTAGTTTTTCAAAAGTGATGTGTTTTTCATTTTTGCTTTCCCTTGTCTTCGGATTGTTAATCGAATTCATTCAAGGCTATTATACTACTTCGCGAAGTGCAGATATTACAGATGTTTTGGCTAATATATTTGGTTCACTATTTGCAATTGCTCTTTTGTATCAATTTAAAGAGAAAAAGGAAATACAACAAAAATAGCGATAAGAATCCCATTTCGATGGGATTTTTTTTGTTTTAATCCTTTTGTTAGTTGCTAAATAAAGATAAATAGGGAACTCCACCCCAGTGTTTTCAATTAATAATGTATTTTTGTACGACTTATTTATCAATTCCAATTCCTTGTAAAATATGGATATTAGAACTTATCTTGATTCGACTTATTTAAAAAGCAATCAGCAAGCCAATGTAACTGAAGCAGAAAATATATCAGTGGCAAAATCCTTTATCGAAGAGGCTATTCGAGAGCATTTCAAACTCATTATGATTCGCCCTGATCGAGTGGCTTTGGCCAAAAAAATGATTCAAGAAGCTCACTCTAACCTATTGGTAGGAACAGTTATTGATTTTCCCAAAGGACAATCTGATCTAGCAACCAAATTGGCCGAAGCTCAACAAGCTATAAAGGATGGAGCGGATGATTTGGATTTTGTTTGTAATTATGAGGCCTTTAAAAAAGGTGAAATTGCTTTAGTTAAAGAGGAAGTTTTAAAAGGAACACAATTGGGGTTAGCCCATAAAAAAGTAGTAAAATGGATTATTGAAGTTGCAGCTTTGAATAATGGTCAAATAATGCAACTTTCTGCTTTGATCAAAAATGTTGTCATACAAAACTTCAAAGAAGAGCAATACGCAGCTGTTTTTGTAAAATCATCTACAGGATTTTATGTAACACCTAATAATGAACCTAATGGAGCAACTATTGAAAGCATTAAAATAATGCTCGAAAACGCTTCGCCATTACCTATAAAAGCTGCTGGTGGTGTTCGTAATTATGCAGATGCTCTTGAAATGATCCAGCTAGGTGTTCAGCGAATTGGTACTTCGGGAGCAAAAGCCATTGTGGATGGTGTAAATACTCAAAATGAATATTAACTATTTGTAAAATTATGTACAAACTTTACAGTGCGCTGTTCTTTTTTCTTGGATTAAACTGGTGTTGTGGACAAAACCTAAATGTTTCGGTTTTTAATGAAGTGGAACGTTTTCCTGTTTTTGAAACTTGTCAAAATCTTGAGACCAAACAAGTTGAAATGTGTTTTTATAATCAAGTGCAAGATTTTGTTTTTGCTAATTTCAAAGTGCCACAAAATGATGCTTTCAAAGGAAATATAAAAGTCCTTTTTGAAGTTACCGCAGAGGGGAAATTTAAAGTATTATACGTTGATGCAGTGTCAGAATCACTTAGTAACGAGGCAAAAAGGGTTTTTTCGAGTATGCCCAAAGTGAGTCCTGCCACGTATAATGGGAAGCCAACTTATTCTAAATATACAATTGCAATTACCATTCCTTTAAAATCAAAAGAACAGTTCGAGGCGGAAGCACTTGCCAAAGCAGAGATTCTCAATGTTAAAAATCCAAAACTAACGGAATTAGATAGTATTGTTTATAAAAAATACCGCAATCCAGAATACGAAAGTCATTTAAATGTGCCTTTTTCGCACAGTCTTTATGCGCAATTTGATGCCAAAATGAATCAAGTGGGAAGTAACAATCATACCGCTTCCAAGCCGTATACTTATGCTGAAGTAGCTAAGTATTATAATATGAAGGAAGTTAATGAGCAGTTGAAAAAGAAAGCTTCTGGTTGGTGGGCGAGAAAATTATGGAATGAAAACACTGTTGAGATTCAAGGCGAAGACTATTGGTTTACCTTAAATCCAATTTTTGATTTGCAATTAGGGAAAGCTTCTCAAACCGAAAATTCGTACACTTATGTAAATACTCGTGCACTCAATTTTAGAGGAGGATTGGGGAAACAATTGAATTTTACGACCACAGTTTTTGAAAGTCAAGGGCGTTTTGCAGATTATTATAATCAGTATGCGGAATCCATTAAGCCTTCGGGAGGAAATCCTGCTATAATTCCTGGAATTGGAATTGCCAAAAGATTCAAAGATGATGCCTATGATTTTCCTTTGGCGGAAGCCAACATTACTTTTACTCCCAATAGATTTATAGATTTACAATTGGGTTATGGCAGGAATTTTATTGGAGATGGGTATCGATCTTTGTTAGAAAGTGATGGTGCTAGTCCTTATCCTTATTTCAAAATCAATACTAATTTTTGGAAAATTAAATACACCAATACCTATATGTGGCTGAAAGATGTGCGTCCAGAAGTGACCGTAGATCGAACGTATGCTACCAAATTTATGGCCAATCATTATTTGAGCTGGAATGTTTCGAATCGTTTGAATTTAGGTTTTTTTGAATCGGTAGTTTGGACAAAAGACAATAACCGTGGCTTTGATATGAGTTTTGTGAATCCTATTATTTTTTACCGTGCGGTAGAGTTTGGGTCTTCCTCTAGAAGTGGAAATGCTTTGTTGGGTCTTACATTTAAGTACAAATGGGATGCTTCAATTAATGCCTACGGACAATTTTTGATAGATGAATTTTCATTGGGCGACATAAAAGGAGGCGATAATAGTTGGAAAAACAAATTCGGATATCAATTCGGTTTGAAGTATTATAATGCTTTCAAAGTGAACAATCTTTTATTGCAGTTAGAATACAATCACGTGCGTCCTTATGTGTATTCGCACAGTAATCCTATTACGAATTATGCGCATAACAATCAAAGTTTGGGACACCAATGGGGAGGAAATTTCAGTGAATTAATTGCTATTGCTCGTTATAATAAAGGAAGGCTTTTTGCCGATGCTAAAGTAACTGTAGGAACACGTGGTCTAGATTTTAATACTACTGAAGATAGTTTTAATTACGGGGGTAATATTTACAAAGACTACGATGAAAAACGTCCTTTCGATACAGGAGTAAAAGTAGGACAAGGGAACAAGACTAAAGTATTTATAGCAGACATTCAAGGTGGTTATTTGGTCAATCCTGCCACTAATTTGAAGCTTTTTGCTAGTTATATTTATAGAAACTTCGATCCTTCTCAAAATACAGTTGCCACTTTTACCCAAAGTACTAATTGGTTTACTTTGGGAGTTAGATCCGATATTTTTAATTTTTATTTTGATTATTAGTAGGTCTATTTTAATAGCAACTTTTTTTATGAGTTGTTTTTTGTCAAATCCCTTTTGATAACCTACTTTTGCAAAAGTTTTTATAAAAATAACACTAGTTTTAATCGTTTTGACAAATACAGTTTCCCTCAAATCCATTTATTTAGATTTTAAAGCCATCACTAAAGCAGGTCTTGCTATTAGTGTTGTTTTTTCTTCCATTGCTGGTTTTGTTTTGGGAGTTGATCATTTCGAAGCAAGCACTTGGTGGATATTGCTAAAATTAGCTATAGGCGGGTATTGCATGGTTGGTGCTTCAAATGCGTACAATCAGGTTATAGAAAAGGATCTAGATGCTTTAATGGATCGAACTAAGGATCGTCCAGTCGCTTCAGGAAGGATGCAACCAAGAGTAGCTCTAGCTGTGGCGACATTGTTAACTATTTTGGGATTAGTATTGTTGTATAGTATTAATCCAAAGTCGGCCATGTTTGGTGCGATTTCGATTTTTTTATATACTAGTGTTTATACGCCATTAAAAACAATGACTTCGTTGTCTGTTTTTGTTGGGGCATTTCCAGGAGCCATACCGTTCATGTTAGGATGGGTTGCTGCTACGGGAGAATTTGGAATAGAGGCAGGTACCTTGTTTTTGATTCAGTTTTTTTGGCAATTTCCTCATTTTTGGGCTATAGGTTGGTTCTTGTATGAAGATTATGAAAAAGCAGGTTTTTTTATGTTGCCGACAGGAAAAAAAGATAATGGAACGGCTTTGCAGATTATATTATACACCGTTTGGTTAATAATCGCGTCGCTTTTGCCAATGTTTGGCTATACGGGTTCTCTATTTTTAACACCTGTTGCGGCTATTTTAGTGTTTTTATTGGGATTATGGATGTTGTTTTATGCGGTAAAAGTTTATCAATTAAGAACAGCTAAGTCTGCAAGAACCTTGATGTTGGTGAGTGTTTCGTATATCACTTTGTTACAATTAATATATATAGTAGATAAATTTTTAAGATAGTATGGATATGACAATGACTAAAGACGAGCATCAATCCAGAACGGCAAGATCCTATAAGTTGATTTTGTTGTTTGCAATGGTAAGCATGACCATGATGTTTGCAGGATTAACAAGTGCCTTTGTGGTAAGTAAATCAAGAGTAGATTGGTTAAAAGATTTTCAATTGCCTTCGGCTTTTTTACTTAGTACTTTTGCTATTTTGGTGAGTAGTATTACCTTTCATTTGGCTAAAAAAGCAATACAACGTGACAATCACAAGGCTACTACACAATGGTTGTTGGTTACTTTAGCTTTAGGGATTGCATTTGTAGTATTGCAATTTGTAGGTTTTGGTCAAATTGTTGCCCAAGGTTATTTTTTTACAGGACCTGCTAGTTCGATTACTACTACATTCCTTTATATTGTAACCGTTATGCACTTGTTGCACTTAGCTGGAGGCTTGATTTCTTTGCTAATTATTATTTATAATCATTTTAAACAAAAATACAGCGCAACTCAATCTCTTGGAATTGAACTTGGTGTAATGTATTGGCATTTTCTTGATTTATTGTGGGTTTATTTATTTTTGTTTTTATATTTCTTTAAATAAGAAAAAAATGTAAATTTGGGAACTTTTTAACGAATTAATTTTATGGGAGCGACAGTTACTACTGCAAACAACGACGAAAAGACATGGGGTGGCGGAAATGAGCCAATGGGAGCGAGTTATGGTAAATTAATGATGTGGTTTTTTATCGTATCAGATGCCTTGACTTTCTCAGGTTTTCTTGCAGCTTATGGATTTTCTAGATTTAAATTTATTGAAACTTGGCCTTTAGCCGACGAAGTGTTTACTCACTTTCCATTTTTACACGGTGTATCAGCTCCGATGTATTATGTAGCCTTAATGACATTTATCTTGATTTTCTCTTCTGTAACAATGGTATTGGCTGTTGATGCAGGACATCAAATGAAGAAAGATAAAGTGGCACTTTATATGTTTTTGACCATTATCGGAGGTTTAGTTTTCGTGGGTTCTCAAGCTTGGGAGTGGAAAAACTTTATTAAAGGAGAATATGGTGCAGTAGAAACAACAGGAGGTAGTTTACTTCAGTTTGTGGATAAAGACGGAAAACGTGTTGCTTTGGCTGATTTTGCTAAAACTTTACCAGAAGAGCGTGAGCAATTGACTCGTAACAAAGCCAAATGGTTTATGAGTGAGCCAGCTTTACCATCTTATTCTGTGGCAGAAATTCAAGCAGGTTTCAAAGCTAATCCTGATATATTGGTTAGAACAGAAACTATCACAAAAGACAAAAAGAAATTAGTGCTTTCAAGAGCGGAGTCAGAAGCTAGATTAGCGGATGCAAAATTGGTTATTGAAGGTGCGAACTTAACGCATAACGAATACGGAAGTAAATTATTTGCTGACTTCTTTTTCTTTATTACAGGTTTTCACGGATTTCACGTATTTTCAGGAGTTGTAATCAATATCATTATCTTCTTTAATGTATTGTTAGGAACTTACGAAAAGCGTAGAAGCTATGAAATGGTAGAGAAAGTTGGTTTATACTGGCACTTTGTAGATTTAGTTTGGGTATTTGTATTTACCGTATTTTATCTTGTTTAATTTTAAAGGAACTTATTATTATGTCACACGAACACGTTTCTAACACAAAAAGAATTTGGTTTGTTTTCGGTTTATTATCAGCGGTAACTATAGTTGAGGTTATCTTGGGTATTATTAAACCTGAATCATTGCATTTTACTAATTTTCTTGGAATGAACTTGCTAAATTGGATATTCTATATATTGACAATTGTTAAAGCATATTATATTGTTTGGGCTTTTATGCACATGGAGGGAGAAAAAAAATCCTTACAAAGTGCTGTAGTTGCCCCACTAATATTTTTAATTTTATATTTACTTTTTATTCTATTAACTGAAGGTGATTATGTATTCGGGGTTTTTAAAAATTCTATCATTAAATGGAATTTTTAACTAAATATTAATTCAGAAAAGAGCTCCGAAATATCGGAGCTTTTTTTATTTTTACACTCTCAATACCACCCTTCTGATGAAAAAAAATATTGTTCTTTTTGTCTTGTTTATTCTTCCAATAGTAGCTTATTTATTTTTTGCTTCTGGAGTGAATAGTTTTACCAAATTACCTACAATTACACCTAAAGTTGCTGACTTTGGTAACTGGAAATCGTTGAGAGGAGATGTCGTTCGTTTAGATGGAAAGATAACTGTTCTTGGATTTTCAGGGACAAATTTGCTTGCCAATAGAGGAAATTTATTCAATTTGAATCAAAAGATTTACCAACGTTACCACACTTTCAAAGACTTGCAGTTTGTTATGCTTTGTCCACTTGGAACCGAAAAAGACGCCCAAGCTGTTTTGGATGCCTTGAAAGCTTTTACCGATGTAAAGCAGTGGAATTTTGTTTTCGCAACTCCTGAAGAGATTGCAAACTTTTACAAGCAAATGCAACTTAAGAGTCAATTGGATTCCAATTATGGCACATCCAACGTTTTTATTTTTGATAAAGAACGCAATTTGAGAGGAAGAAAAGATAAAGAAGAATACAAAGAAGGGTATAATACCTTTCATCCAGCAGAGTTGAGTAATGAAATGCTGGATGACTTTAAAATCCTTTTGTACGAGTACAAAGCGGCTTTGAAAAAGAATAATAACGCTACTAAACAATTGTAATATGTTTAAGAATAAATCATATATCGGGATATCCTTTATTATTTTAATTTTTGGAATTTATGCAATTCCTAAAATTATCGATCGAGTACAGGGCAATGCAGTTGTGAAATCGGATCGATTGGATAAAGATAGTGGAGCTGGAATTGCTGCAGAAAGTTTGGTAGACATTGGCAAAGCACCTTCTTTTGAATTTACTAATCAAGACAATAAAAAAATCAATAATGAATTTTACGAAGGGAAAGTTTATGTTTTGGAATTTTTCTTCACAACCTGTCCTTCCATTTGTCCAAAGATGAATTTGAGTATGTTGCAAATCGAGAAAACTTTTTTTGGCAACCCTAATTTTGGTATCGTATCAGTTACTATAGACCCAAAAACAGATACACCTGAAGTTTTAAAAGCGCATGCTAAGTTGTTAGGGGTTAAATCTTCAAATTGGAATTTTTTAACCGGAGACAAAACGGCTATTTTTGATTTGGCTAACAAAGGTTTTAATCTATATGCTGCTGCCAATAACAAAGTGAGTGGTGGTTTTGAGCATTCTGGTTTATTTGCTCTAATTGATAAAAAAGGACATATTCGTTGTAGAAATGATGAGTTTGGTAATCCAATTTTGTACTATGATGGATTAGATAAAAAAGGCGTTAAAGACATTCAAGAAGATATTAAATTACTTTTAAAAGAATAAAATGGAACAAAATTCAGTTGAGCAGAAATACAATAAATGGATTATAATACTATCTATTTTAATCCCTGTAGCGGTTGCTATATTGTTTAAAGTTAAATTAAAAGACTTTGGAATAGAAGTGGCACCACTTCGATTTTTACCTCCGATTTATGCTACAATCAATGGGATAACTGCGGTTTTGCTAATTTGGGCAGTACTAGCCATTAAAAAGGGGAATAGAGGTTTACACGAAAATTTAATGAAAACCGCCATAGGTTGTTCATTGGCTTTTTTGGTGATGTATATCGCTTACCATATGACGACAGATTCTACTAGTTATGGTGGAGAAGGTGTGCTTAGATATGTTTATTTCTTTATTCTTTTATCGCATATTCTGTTGTCTATTGCCGTAATACCTTTGGTACTTATTACTTATGTTCGTGCACTCGCTGAAAGGTTTGATAAGCACAAGAAAATAGCCAAAATCACCTTCCCAATTTGGTTATACGTTGCAGTAACTGGAGTAATCGTTTATTTAATGATAGCGCCATATTATGCTAGTTAAAGATAGAAATCACAAGAGAGAAATAAAAACTAGTAAATTACAATTCCTGCTTTTGGGAATTTGTTTTTTCCTTTTTGAGTTTTCTTCGTATGCGCAATGTGCAATGTGTAGAGCAGCATTAACCAGTGAAGGCAATGCTACAAAAGCAGCAGCGGTTAATGATGGTATCGTGTACCTAATGGTAATTCCATATCTTTTGGTTGCTGCGCTAGGGTATTATATTTATCGAATGAAAAAGAAAAAATCATAATAAAAAAGGCTGAATTATTAATTCAGCCTTTTTTATAGTTATTTCAATCCATCTATGGTGACTTTAACATTCCCTTTTACATTGATAAAAGCAATGATGGCTTGATTGGTTAATTGAATTTTTTGAAATTGGATATCCTCCATTTTTCCATTTACAAAAACACCTGGCATTGGTGAATAATTAGTGAGGTAACTCATCATGCTTTTTTTGCCTTCTTCTAAATTGGGCTGAATAGAATACCTGCAATTGGCTTCTATTTTTCGTAAAATAATGCCTTGTGCAAGCCAATTGGCTGTTCTCATCAATCGGTTTTTAGTATCTAAAACATAATCTAATTTGTAAAAATATATTTCTTTGGTTTTTTCATTGTATTGAGGAAATCCAGAAAGATATATTGTACCGTTCACACTTCCTAATAGGTCTAAAGCAATCACCATTTTGTCATTTTTATGCCAAATGTTTACTTGTTTTACCGTCACTTTTTTACTTCCTGAACCAAATACTTGCCCACTAAAATTTTTGCTCATAATTCTTGAAGCCTCTAAATATGTTGAAACTGCCGCAATATTGGTATTGATTTGTTGTGGAATTTGCGTTACTGGTTTTAAGAGTATTTTGTTTTTGTCATATTTTGATGTTGGTTTTGCACCAATTAGCGTTTCCATATTGCATTTCATTCCCATTTCTAACACAAAAGTGTCGTTTTTTAATCGGGCATCTGTAGTGTACACTTCAATAGGAGTAATTCTTAGCCAGCTGGAGTAAGCTTCACTCATTTCGAAAGGTGTGCAGATTTTTTCAAGTGCATCCAATACGTTGGGTTTAAAATCCATTGATTTTTCAATCGATTCATCAATTTTTCTTTCAATTTTAGATTTGAATAAGCTAATGGTAGGGTTGATGATATATGTGATTGGAACGTTTTTGCCCAATAGCACCATTGTGGGGCTTTCCTTCCAGTCTAAAGATTTTAATTCAGTTTTGGTGTGCATTCGCCAATTGGTTAGGCTTATATCGCTATGCAATGTTACTACCCCATTCAAATTGAATTCTTTGTAGGTGTAGAGTTCTACTCCTAGTTTTTTGGTGCCAATGCGGTATTTTACCCAGATTTTTAGGGGAAAAACTGTTTTTATCTTTTCAGTTGTTCCTTGGTGTGCATTAGTAATGGTAATTGGTGCTTCTTTCCAAACCTTCAATTCAATATCGTCGTCTTCAATAGTGTTGTCTTCATAAATCAATCCATTGAGTAGTGTATTGGTCTTGTTCTCAATGTCTTTTAGTTTTATTGTCACCGGGAGGTTGATGAAGGAAGGACTGTTCTCGTAAACTAATGGAACTGCGTCGTCAGGTTCGGGTTTTAAAGCATCTAACTTACTTGCTGTAGAGCAACTTACCAATAATGAAATTGCTAATATTATAGTAATAAAGAAAAGGAATTTTGACATTTGATGATGGTTTGTTTTGGTAAAAATACTAAAACAAATATTATTCCAGTTTTTTTGTAACATTTTCAAAGCAATCGAGTCTTATCGTTTAGAATTGTTTAGGTAGCAATACTAACAATTGATTTTGTTCATAAATTCCATTAATGCCATAATTTTTTTAGTATGATTGAAATTAAAGACTTGCATAAATCCTACAAGATGGGTTCTTCTTCCTTACATGTGCTTAAAGGAATTAATTTCAATATACAAGAAGGAGAGTTGGTAGCCATAATGGGTTCTTCTGGTTCAGGTAAATCGACCTTGCTCAATATCTTAGGTATATTAGATGAGGCAGATAGCGGAAGTTATGTTTTGGATAATGTATCTATAAAAAATCTGAATGAGACTATTGCTTCTAGATACCGTAATAAGTTTCTAGGTTTTGTTTTTCAATCCTTTAATTTGATTAATTACAAAACGGCTTTAGATAATGTAGCAATGCCTTTGTATTATCAAGGGGTAAAACGAAAAGAGCGTAACGAAATTGCTATGGCTTATTTGAAGAAAGTAGGTCTAGATAGTCACTCGCATCATTTACCGAATGAACTTTCTGGGGGGCAAAAGCAAAGGGTTGCAATAGCTAGAGCTTTGGCTTCAAATCCAAAAGTATTATTAGCAGATGAACCAACAGGAGCATTAGACACCAAAACATCTTATGAGGTTATGGAGCTAATCCAAGGAATTAATGATGAAGGAAAAACCATTCTAATTGTAACTCACGAACCAGATATTGCTGCAATGTGCAAGCGAAATGTAGTCTTAAAAGACGGATTGATTATAGATGATAAATTAGTAGAACAAGTAAGAGCTTCTTCTTATGTTTAATACAGAACGCTGGCAGGAAATATTCGAGGCGATTGCCAAGAACAAGTTGAGAACTTTCTTGACGGGAATTTCTGTGGCATCTGGTATCTTCATTTTGGTCATTCTCCTTGGCGCAGGTAAAGGATTGCAAAACGGAATTGCGAAACAATTCGAACGTGATGCAGAAGGAATAATTGAAGTTTGGACGGGTACCACAACCAAAGAATATAAGGGACTAAATCCCGGAAGAGAAGTGCAGTTCAGAAATAGTGATTACGACTTGGCCGTTACCAAATTTGACGATAAACTGGATCGAAGATCGGCGGTCTATTCCTATTGGAATGGCGTTATTGTCTACGGAAAAGAAACGGGTAATTATCAATTCAGAGGAATTTATCCTGATTACTTAGCTTTAGAAAATGCCACCATTGTAAGCGGACGCTTTATCAACGAAAATGATTTGTTGCACAACGAAAAAGTCGCTGCAATTGGTCAGAAAGTTAAGTTGGATTTGTTTAAAGATAAAAATTCTATCGGTGAGGAAATCATAATCAATAATGTGAACTTTAAGGTTGTTGGGGTGTTTACGGATCCTTCGGGAGAACGCGAAGAATCAAGAATTTATTTACCAATAACTACTACTCAAAAGGCTTTTAGTGTTGGTGACAAGATTAGTAACATGCAATTTACACTTAACAAAAAAGCTACTTATGAAGAAGCTTTGGCGCAATCAACCGAATTTACAAAGGAACTTGGGCAGTTATTAAGAAGTAAAAACACTGTTGCTCCAGATGATGAAAGTGCCATAGGTATTAATAATTCTATCGAAAATGCTAAACAATTTTATGATTTGAATTTGTACATCCGTCTATTTTTTTGGTGGGTAGGAATTTGTACCATTATAGCAGGAGTAGTTGGGGTTAGTAATATTATGCTGATTATTGTAAAAGAGCGTACTAAAGAGATTGGAATTAGAAAAGCACTTGGCGCATCGCCCATTTCTATTGTTGGGATGATATTACACGAGTCTATTTTTATTACCACAATTGCAGGTTTTATAGGTTTATTATCCAGTTTATTATTGCTTGAATTGGTTGGGCCTTACGTGAAAAGTGACTATTTTTTAAATCCTGAAGTAGATTTTGGGGTAGCGATTACTACCTTAATTTTATTAGTATTCGCTGGCGCAATGGCAGGTTTTTTTCCAGCCTATCATGCAGCAAAAATCAAACCTATTGTAGCACTTAGAGACGAATAATTATGTTTGATAGAGATAAATGGAATGAGATTTTAGAAGCATTGACGGCCAATACGTTCCGAACTATTCTGACGGCTTTTGGTGTGTTTTGGGGGATTTTTATTTTGGTAATCTTGCTTGCTGCTGGAAATGGTTTAGAAAACGGAGTAAAAAAAGGCTTTGATGGTATTGCAACCAATACAATGTTTATGTGGTCACAAACCGCTTCAAAACCTTATAAAGGGTTACCGGCTAACCGAAAATTTAATTTTAAAAATGCTGATGTTGCTGCGCTAAAAGAGAATTTTCCTGATTTGTTGTATGTTTCACCACGAAATCAGTTAGGTGGTTTTGAGGGAGCAAATAATGTGGTTCGCGGTACTAAAACAGCGGCTTATACTATTTACGGGGATTATCCAGAGTTGATAAATCAAGAGCCTATGGATATTCCAAAAGGGCGATTTTTGAACCAACAAGATATTACCTTAAAGCGAAAAGTTGCAGTTATAGGTCAAGGGGTTATCAAAGAACTATATACTCCAGTTGAAGAAGTAATTGGGACATATATAAAAATCAATGGAGTCAACTTTATGATTGTTGGTGTGTATAAATCAAAGTCCAACAATAGAGGTGGAGGAGAGGAAGAACAGAAAAAAATCTTCATTCCTTTTACGACTTTTCAGCAAGCTTTCAATTTTGGAGATACGGTTGGTTGGATGGCACTAACGGCGAATGATGGCGCTTCAATTACGGATTTAAAGCCGAAAATCTTGGAGTTTATGAAAGGGAGACACTCCATAAATCCGGCTGACGATCGTGCTATTGGTAATTTTGACTTGTATGCAGAGTTTAGTAAAGTACAAAGTCTCTTTGCTATTTTGAGATTCATTGCTTATTTCGTGGGTACTTTGGTATTGCTTTCTGGTGTGATAGGAATTTCTAATATTATGCTAATTGTAGTAAAAGAACGAACCAAAGAAATTGGAATACGAAGAGCTCTTGGAGCTACTCCCGGAGCCATAAGAACACAAATATTAACCGAAGCTATTTTCTTGACTATTATGGCAGGAATGTTTGGTATTGCATTGGCAACGGGAGTATTGTGGGGCTTGAATTTTGTTTTGGATAGCATGCCGAGTGATGATATGATGTTTGCGAATCCAAGTGTAGATTTAGCAGTAGTGTTTTTTGCGCTACTTATTTTGATTGGCTCAGGATTACTTGCAGGATTTATTCCAGCGCAAACTGCCATTCGTGTAAAACCTGTAGATGCATTAAGAACCGAATAAATAATAACCGAATAACCATATTTACAATGAAAAAAGGAATTACTATAACCGTATTAGTCGTAATAGCACTAGTTTTTTTTGGCGCTTTGTACTACTTGTATACTAAAAATCAGGAGCCACCGGTAGTTTTTCAAACCGATAAAACAGAAAATAAAACTATTGTAAAAACAACTATCGCTACAGGTAATATCGTTCCTGATGAAGAGGTGTTGATTAAGCCAAATATTTCTGGGATTATTGAAGAAGTATACATTAAAGCTGGTGAAACGATTAAAGCTGGCGATTTGATTGCTAAAATTAAAGTAGTAGCGAATGTTTCTACTTTGAATAACACTCAAAATCAAGTGCAAACGGCAAAAATAGATTTGGATAACCAAGAAAAATTATTCCAAAGACAAAAAACATTATTCGACAAAGGTGTGATTTCTGCTAATGATTTTGACGCTGCTCAAGTAGCATATAAACAAGCAAAACAAAACTATGTTGCAGCTAAAAAAAGCAACGATATCGTAAAAACAGGAACTACTTCTGGAATGGGCAATTACGCAAATACCTTAATTCGTTCTACCGTTAACGGAATGGTGCTAGATGTTCCAGTAAAAGTAGGAAATCAAGTTATTGAAAGTAACAATTTCAATGAAGGAACGACTATTGCAAGTGTAGCCGATGTAGGAAGAATGATTTTTGTTGGAAAAATCGACGAATCTGAAGTGGGTAAAATAAAAGAAAATTTGCCAATTGAGATTACGGTTGGTGCTATCGAAAACAAAAAATTCGATGCGGTTTTGAATTACATTGCTCCAAAAGGAAAAACCGAAAATGGCGCGATTCAATTTGAAATCAAAGCCAAAATGACCAATCGCGATAACACCTTTATTAGAGCAGGATTAAGCGCAAACGCTTCTATTATTTTGGAAAAAGCCGATAAAGTTTTGGCTATCAAAGAAGCGTTAGTCCAATTTGATAAAAAAACTCAGAAACCTTATGTTGAAGTCCAAACAGGACCACAAAAATTTGTTCGTAAAGATTTGGTTTTGGGTGTAAGCGATGGAATTTATGTTCAGATAAAAAGCGGAATTAAGGCTACAGACAAGATAAAAGTATGGAATCAAGGATTGTTAACCGAAGAGCCCAAGCCGTAATTAAGCCCTACAAACTAGTTGCTAATTTTGAAAAAATGTTAAATTTGTGCAGTATATTTGTTGCACTTTCATTCCCGATTTATGAAAAAAAATAATTATTTAAGTTTAGTGTTCTTTTTGTTCGCTTCCGTTGTTGGAACGGCACAAACTAAAACCTGGACTTTAGAAGAGTGTGTAAAATATGCAATAGAAAATAATATTTCTATCAAAAACACCGCGCTGGATATCAAAACTGCCGAAATTAATAAAAAAGGGGCAGTAGGAAATTTTATTCCTTCTCTAAATGCTAATACTTCACATTCATGGAATATTGGTTTGAACCAGGATATTACCACCGGTTTATTGCGAAATCAAACCACTCAGTTTACTTCTGTAGGTGGAACATTAGGAATTGATATTTATAAAGGCTTACAAAATCAAAATACATTGCATAGAGCAAATTTGGCTATTGTAGCTTCAAAATACCAGTTGCTTAAAATGCAAGAAGATATTGCGTTAAATGTTGCGAATGCCTTTTTACAAATTTTGTTTAACAAAGAAAATTTAAAAGTGCAAAATGAGCAATTGGCGATTAGTGAAAAGCAATTGGCACGTTCTGAAGAACTTGTTAAAGCCGGGTCAATTCCAAGAGGAGATGTTTTGGACATTAAAGCAAATGTTGCGACCAATAAGCAAAATGTGATCACAGCAGAAAACGCTTTATTGATTTCAAAACTAAGTTTGGCACAATTGTTACAGTTGAAGGAGTTTTATGATTTTGATGTTGTTGATAATGAAAACATCAAAGATGAAAATAATATTTTGGCACAACCTGCTACAGCTATCTATGATAAGGCAAAAGAATCAAGAACCGAGTTGAAAATTGCAAAAGCAAATTTAGAAGTAGCTCAAAAAGATTTGGCCATTGCCAAAGGAGCTTTTCAACCAACTGTGCAAGGATTTTATAATTACAATACAAGGATTGCCTATGCTGATAGAGTTGGGCTAGACCAAAATGGAAATCCAGTTACTAAACCAGCGTTGCCTTTTTGGGATCAGTTTAGAGATAATAAAGGACAAGCATTTGGTGCACAATTATCAATTCCAATTTTTAATGGTTGGTCAGTTAAAAATAATGTTGAGCGCAACAAAGTTAATTTAGAAAAATCTAAAATTGCTTTAGAACAACAAGAATTAGATTTACAAAGAAATGTGTATACTGCGTTTACCGATGCTAAAGGTGCTTTAAAAACACATGAATCTGCTATTGTTTCATTAGAATCTAGACAAGAGGCTTTCAATTATGCTAAAGAGCGTTATGCGGTGGGGATGATGAATTCTTTCGATTTTAATCAAGCACAAACGTTGTTGACCAATGCTCAATCTGAAGTAATCCGAACCAAATACGACTATATCTTTAAAATTAAAATACTTGAATTCTATTTTGGAATTCCAATCATAAAAAACTAATACATTATGTCTAAGAAAACTATTTATATACTTTTAGCCGTTGCCGTTGTCTTAATAGGAACCTTAATAGGGCTTTCTAAATCGGGAGTAATTGGAAATAAAGATAAAGGAACCGAAATTGAAATTGCCAATGTGGCTGCATCTACCATTGTAGAAACCGTTTCTGCTACTGGAAAAATTCAACCCGAAATTGAAGTTAAAATATCTTCTGAAGTATCTGGGGAAATTATTGCATTGAATGTAAAAGAGGGACAAGTGGTGAAAAAAGGAGATTTATTGGTTAAAATAAATCCAGATTTATACACCTCTAGTTACAACAGAACAGTATCCAACTTGTCAGGAACCAAAGCAGGTTTAAACCAATCTGAAGCTTCTTACAAAGAAGCCAAAGCCAATTATGACCGAAATAAATCCCTATATGATAAAGGTATTATCTCAAGAGCAGATTGGGACAAAGCGGTGGCCTCTTTTGAAGTAGCCAAAGCCAATAAACAAAACGCTTACTACAACGTACAGAGTGCTTCTGCTACAGTGCTTGAAGCCAAAGATAACTTAGGCAGAACCACTATTTATGCGCCTGCTGATGGTACTATTTCTGTATTGAATGTAGAATTAGGAGAACGTGTTTTGGGAACGCAACAAATGGCAGGAACCGAGATTTTACGCGTAGCCAATTTGAACAATATGGAGGTTGAAGTAGATGTAAACGAAAATGACATTGTAAAAATAAAGGTTGGTGACAAAGCGAACGTAGAAGTAGACGCCTATTTGAAAAAGCAATTCAAAGGGGTAGTGACTAGTATTTCAAATTCGGCGAGTTCCACTTTAACGGCTGATCAGGTGACTAACTTTAAAGTAAAAGTTAGAATTTTGAAAGAGTCTTATCAAGATTTATTAGAAGGTAAGCCAAGTACTTATTCCCCTTTTAGACCTGGAATGACTGCTACAGTTGATATTATTACCAATACTAAATCGAATATCTTAACTGTGCCAATTAGTTCAGTTGTGGTAAAATCAGATACGACTGCGGTAAAAGAAATTAAAGTGGAGGATCCTAATGACGAAAAATCAAAACCGAAAAGTGATAAAAAATTCGAATGTGTTTTTGTAAAAGTTGGCAATAAAGCAAAAATTAGAGTGATCAAAACCGGTATTCAGGATGATACCAATATTGAGGTACTTTCGGGATTGAAAAAAGGAGATGTGGTCATTACAGGGCCTTACACAACGGTTTCTAAAGAGCTCAATTCTGGCGACAAAGTCTCTTTGAAAACAGACAATGCAAAAGAAGGAAAGAAATAAAATAATAGTCTAACAACTTAAAAAATCACAATCGTAAAAAAGATTGTGATTTTTTAAGTTTATACAATTTACGTTTTGGCATACTTATTAAATATTGAAACAGCTACTAAGAATTGTTCCGTGTCTTTGGCTAAAGATGGAAGTACACTTTTATGCAAAGAAATGTCAGAAGAAGGCTATTCTCATGCCGAACGCTTACACGTTTTTATTGAAGAAATAATTCAAGAAGCAGGAATTGCATTTCAAGACCTCAGTGCCATTGCTGTGAGTCAAGGGCCTGGGTCCTATACGGGATTACGAATTGGTGTTTCGGCGGCCAAGGGCTTATGTTATGCTTTGGATATACCGTTGATTGCGATTGATACCTTACAAACTTTAGCTAGACAAGTAAAGCAACCCGATGGTTTTATAGTTCCAATGATTGATGCCAGAAGAATGGAAGTATACAGTGCTATTTTTGATGCCAATTATGAGCAGAAGAGAGCCATTCAAGCCGAAGTAATTACCGAAAATTCGTTTGCCGATAGTAAAGAGACCCTCTATTTTATTGGGGATTGCAATGGAAAATGTAAAACGGTACTTTCCGCTCCCAATTTTGTTTTTTTAGAAGGGATTCAGTATCCTTCTGCTAAAGAAATGAGTGCTTTGAGTTTTGAGAAATATCAAAAAAGCGACACCGTAGATGTCGCTTATTTTGAACCTTTTTACTTGAAAGATTTTATGATTACTACCAAAAAGTAATCTTAGTTTTGAATTGAAGATTCCCTAACATAAGGTTGTATTGTAATACCAGCAGCATCAAAAGCCAATTTACAATTTTCTAATGTTTCTGAAAATACTGCGCCAAAATCTTCATTTTTAGCCCAAGGGCGCACCGCTAGTTGAATGGCGTTATCAGTTAAGTTTTTCACGCCAACTTCTGGTGCAGGGGTAGTCAATACTTTTGGGTTGCTTCGCATAACTTCTGCTATAATTTCTTTAGCTTTCTTAATATCTGTTTCATACGAAATAGCGATGGTCAAGTCAGCTCTGCGTTGTCCTTGTGTCGAATAATTGATAATAGTCCCGTTGGATAAAATTCCATTGGGGATAAAAATGGTTTGATTGTTTGCGGTCACTAGTTTGGTTACAAAAATTTGAATTTCTAAGACCGTAGCAATCTGACCTTGAGCTTCGATAGTATCGCCAACTTTGAAGGGTTTAAAAAGAATAATCAACATTCCTCCCGCAAAATTAGAAAGAGAGCCTTGAAGTGATAAACCAACGGCCAATCCCATAGCTCCTAAGATAGCAACAAAAGAAGAGGTTTCTACGCCAAGCTTCGATATGAAAGCGATAAACAAAAGGATTCGCAATGCCCAAATCAGAATATCAGCTAAAAATTTTGTGAGTGTAGGGTCTAAATCTCTTTTTACCATTATTTTTTTGATCAACCGAGTGATTAATCGGATAGCGTAAATACCGACAATTAGAATTACAAATGCAGATATGATTTTTGGAGAATAATCAAGAACTGCATTCCAAAGTAGCGAAGCGTAATTGGTTAATTGGTTTGGGTTTACTTCCATAATACCTGTATTTTTAATTTAAAAAACCTTCTCAATGAGAAGGTTTGGTGATATGCAAAAGTACAATTTTTTAGAATTTATTTAGTAGTATCATCTACGTCTTTTTTAACTTCTTCCGCTTTTTCGGTTACATCTTCTGCTGCTTTCTCTGTTGCTGCTGAAGTTTTTTCTTTTACTTGATCAACCAAGTCTCCTATAGCTGTTTCAGCTTTATCAGCATATTCACTGATGGTTTCTTTGGCTTGATTGGCATACTCTTCTGCTTTTTCAATAACAGGAGCAGCGGCTGTAGTAACTTTATCAATAGTTTCATCAACTAATTTCTCTGCTTTTTCAAGGTATGGCGCAGCGGTTTCTTTTACCGTTTCTATGGATTCATCAGCAAATTTAATGGCATTGTTGATGTGAGGTGCCGCAGCTTCTTTTACTTCATCAAAAGTGGATTCTGCTTCTTTGGCTACCTCTGTTGCGGATTCTTTTGCTGATCCAAATAGATTTTTAAAAAATGATGTGATTCCCATGGTGTTTGATAGTTAAAATTAGTACACAATGATAAACAATTTTTTATAAAAATCTTTCGTTGTTGTTTTTAAAGTAACTGAAAATTAACTATTTATATATTTTGTAAATAAAAAAGCGCCTCTGTTGAGACGCTTTAGTTAAAATTGAAGAGCTTTATACTGCTTCTACTTTTATATTTTCATTATTCAACATGCTTTTTAGCATATTTTCGATTCCACTTTTTAAAGTGAAAGTTGAAGAAGGACATCCATTGCAAGCTCCTTGCATCATTACTTTTACAGTGTCGGTTTGGTCGTCATAAGAATCAAAAACAATATTTCCACCATCAGCAGCTACTGCGGGTTTTACATATTCCTCTAAGATGTTTATTATCTTTTGTGAAGTCTCGTCTAGGTTATCAAAGTTTTGATCTTTTACTTTTTCGTCTTTTAATGCAATATCCAAAAGCGATTCGTCGATAACTGTTCCTCCATTTTCAATGAATTGTTTGATGAAAGTTCTTAGTTCTAAGGTAATTTCTTGCCAGTCGTTGATTTCGTATTTTGTTACCGAAACATAATTCTCATCGATGAAAACTTCTTTTACATAAGGGAATTTAAATAATTCTTGAGCTAAAGGTGAAGAAGAAGTCTGGTCAATATTTTTATATTCGATAGGTGTTTTTGTAAGCATTCTGCTAACAACAAATTTCAGTGCAGCTGGGTTTGGAGTCGTTTCTCCATAAACCGTGATAGGTTGTTTTTTGCTTCTGTTTTCATCAACCGTTAGGATTGTTCCTCCGTCATTTACAAATTTCTCAATTTGTTCTGCAACGGCCTCTTTTACATCGTCCCATTCTACAATGCTAAAGCGTTCGATTGCAATGAAATTCCCCGAAATGTATACGGTTTTTACGAATGGCAAATAAAATAATTGTTGCGCCAATGGAGCATTTTTTGTCTCATCAATGTTCTTGAATTCGTAGTTTTCATTTTGTGTAATGAAATCAGGAAATTCAAATTTCAATATCGTTGGATTTTGGGTTTCCTTTATAGTTATTTTTGTCATGACTTATTATTTTTCGCAAAATTACTAAAGTTATTTTCTACTAATACCTATATTTGGTTTTTTATAAGATTAATTAATAATAAACAGGAATAATAAGTATAAACTTCAACCATTTGTCTTGTTTTTGGTCTATCGATTTCATTAATAGTATTACTAAATGTATATAAAATTTAAACTTTTAAGTCTAGTTCTTTTTGTGATAGGGTTTGCTAATGCGCAAGAAGGAGTACCTGTTTATTCTGATTATTTATCCGATAATTATTATCTAATTCACCCTTCCATGGCTGGCGCTTCTAATTGTGACAAAATACGTTTGACTGCAAGGAAACAATGGTTTGGTCAAGATGATGCCCCACAATTGCAAACGTTGAGCTTTAATGGACGTGTTTCAGATAGAGCTGGAGCTGGGATTATTGTTTTTAACGATAAAAATGGATACCATTCTCAAAAAGGATTGAAAGTTTCATACGCATATCATTTGTTATTCTCTCGTGATGAAATAGATTTGAATCAATTGTCTTTCGGATTGAGTGCTGGAGTAATACAAAGTCAGTTGGATGAAACCGAGTTTTTGAATTCTGGAGATTTTGACCCTAACATTAATGGAACTATAGTTCAAAGAGATTCGTATTTAAATTTTGACTTTGGGGTATCGTATAATTACTTGAATTTCTACGCTCATGGAACAATTAAAAATGTAGTTGAGACTAGACGAGAAATTTACAGTGTCTACGAAAGTGACAATTTGAGGAAATATTTATTGAGTGCAGGTTATGTTTTTGGAAATAAAGAGAAGGTACTGTGGGAGCCTTCTGTTTTGTTTCAATTAACAGAAAAGACACAAGAAAAAACAATTGATGTGAATTTAAAGGCCTATAAAAACCTCGATTTTGGAAGTATATGGGGAGGATTGTCGTATAGAAGAAGTTTGGATGGCGCCGAATACATCAATAATAATAGCGTTGCCTCTCAAAAATTACAGTTTTTTAGTCCTATAGTTGGTGTGAATTATAAAAATTTTATGATAGCGTACACCTATTCTCAAGTTACAGGAGCTGTTCGCTTTGATAATGGAGGTTATCATCAAATTACTTTAGGGTTGAACCTGTTTTGTAAACGAGAAAAGTACGATTGTAATTGTCCTGCAATTAATTAATTCCTTCAAATACCAAGTTATGTTGATTAAATCTGTAAATGGGAAATCTCCCAAAATCCCAACTGATTGTTATGTTGCCGAAAATGCCACTATTGTAGGAGAGGTTTCTTTTGGGGAATCTTGTAGTGTTTGGTTCAATGCTGTGGTGAGAGGTGATGTTAATTCAATTTCGATAGGGAATAAAGTCAATATTCAAGATGGTGCAGTGATTCATTGTACTTACCAAAAGCATCCAACGGTGATAGGTAATAATGTCTCAATTGGTCACAATGCAATTGTTCATGGATGTACGATTCATGACAATGTTTTAATCGGAATGGGAGCCATTGTGATGGATAATTGTGTGATTGAGAGTAATGCTATCGTTGCAGCGGGGTCCGTAATTACACAAAATACAATCGTACCATCCGGGACAATTTTTGCTGGAGTTCCTGCCAAAAAAGTAAAAGATATTGATCAATCTGATTTTGCTGGCGAAATCGAACGTATTTCTAATAATTACGTCATGTACTCAAGCTGGTTTAAAGAAGAAAACTAATTATTAAATCCCTTTTTTAAACTAAAAATCTTTACGGAGAACTTGATACTTATTATCTAAAATATCAGAAAGGACTTTTGGATCTGTATTCGTATAAAACATAGGATGACTTTCCGTTAAACTCGAAAGTCCTACTTTTTCTTTCAAAACATTTTGTGTTTGTTTTGCAACTGCTTCTCCAGAATCAATTATTTGGATATGAGGAGGTACTATTTTTTTTATCTGTGGAATCAAATACGGATAATGACTACAGCCTAAAACTAGATAATCAATATTTGCCGCAATCATTGGGGTAAGATATTCAGTAAGCAATTGATTCATTTCCACAGAGTCGATGTTGCCGCTTTCAATTAATTGGACTAATCCGTGACCAATTTGTTCAATGATTTTGGTGTCTTGATACCTTTCGACCGTTTTGTTGAATAATTCACTGTTTAAAGTGCCTTGAGTGGCGAGAATACCAATGGTTTGAGTTTTAGAATGTGTAGCCGCAGGTTTGATGGCTGGTTCTATACCTATAAAAGGAATGTTGTATTTTGCTCTTAATTCTCGTATGGCATTAGTGGTGGCTGTATTACAAGCTACGACTATAAGTTTAGATCCCATTTCTAGTAAGAGTTCTGTGTTTTTTATGCTCAATGCTACGATTTCCTCTTTAGACTTTTGTCCATAAGGAGCATTCTTACTATCGGCTAAATAAATCGTTTGTTCGTTAGGAAGCAAATGATGGATAGCTTTCCAAATAGAAGTGCCGCCAATTCCAGAATCAAAAACGCCTATGGGTTGATTGTTATTCATAGCAACAAAGTTAAATAAATTGTTCAAAAAAAAACTGCTCCGATCAAAAGAAAGGAGCAGTTGTACTATATAAGTTAGTTGTTTCTTAGAATCCTAAGTCTTTTTTAACATCAGCTGTCAAGTCTGGGCCATCAGCTAATAAAAGAGAAGCTCCATCTAAAATGTATTGGATTCCTTTTGCTTTTCCAATTTTTTGAATAGATGCTCTTACTTTATCATATAATGGTTTTGTAATGTCTGATTCTTTTTGTTGTAATTCTTTTTGAGCATTATCTCTGTAAGCTACAATACGTTGTTGCATGTCTTGCACTTCTTTACCACGAGTTTCATTTACAGCATCTGTTACAGTTTTTGCTTCAGCTTCGTATTTTTTTAATAAATCTTGATATTCAGTAACCATTTTTTTGTACTCAGCATCATAAGTAGTGCTCAATTTGTCTAATTGTTTTTGAGCGTCTAACATAGCTGGCATTTTAGTCATAATTTCACCAACATTTACATGTGCAACCTTTGCTTGAGCATTCATTGTATTTGCTCCCAATACCACCATTGCTGCAATTAATAAAGTTTTGATTTGTTTCATTGTTTTAAAAAATTTAGTAATTAATTTCCGTTTGTTTTTTGTTTTAATTGTTCTTCTTTGGCTTTTCTTTGTGCTTCTCTTTCTTCTAGTATCTTCTTTCTTTTTTCTTCTAATGCTTTTTTACGATCAGCGATTTCTTGTTTTTTAGCTTCTACTGATTTGGCTCTTTCGGTAGCAATTCTTTCTCGTTCAATTTCAGCATTATTTTTTGTTGTCGTTGCAGTCTCATCTTTTACAGTTGTGCCTGCTTTTTCTGTTTTAATCTTCTCAGTTGTTACTTTTTCAGTGGTTGCAGAAACTGTGCCATTTTTTTTAGCTTCTCTTTCTTCTTTTATTCTACGTCTATTATCTTCGAAATCTTTTCTTTTTTGTTCTTGCAATTGTATGCGTTCTGCAAGTGCTTTTTCTTTTGCTGCTTTTTTGGCTTCTAATTGTAATTGACGTTCGTTTAACTCTGGATTTTCGTCTAGAGCTTCTTGAATTTTTTCTTTTGCTTGTTCAGCTTCTTGCTGTTTTTTGCTTAGTTTTTCTCTTTTCTCGGTATTGTTTAACTTTCGTAATACCTGATCACTAATGTCGAATCTTTTTGCTGCAAAAAGCATGGTCATATCAGAGCTTTTGTCAAATATAAAATCAAATTTTAGTCGTTCCGCAATATCTTGTACGACAGTAAAAACTTGATCTTGAACTGGTTTTGATAAAGAACTTTTTTGATAAATATAATCGCCATTAGCTCCAAACCTTTTTTGTTGATATTCTAACAATTCGGTATCAAGAAATTTAATTTCAGCTTCTCTTTCCTCTATTAATTCTCTTGTTAGTAAGGCTTTTTCAACGATTAGCGCGTCTTTTAATTTTTTAATTTCACTCTTTTTAACTTCAATTTCTTGTTTCCAAGCTTGCGCTTTGACTTCTAATTGATTGGTTGCGTCAATATAACCGTTTACATTTTGTAAAATGTACTCCATATCGATGTACCCAATTTTCGGCCCTTTGGACTGAGCATTACCAATTGCAACTACAAAAAGGGATAAAAATATAAATAAAATATGTTTTCTCATAACTTTATAGTGTTGAATGTGGTTAGTTTCAATAATTCTAGAATTGCTGACCAATAATGAAGTGGGTTTCCCAACCATTAGCTTTGGTTTGTCCTGGAATTGGGTCAAATCCATGACCAAAATCGATTCCTAATAGGCCAAATGCAGGCATGAAAACACGTAATCCAAAACCAGCCGAACGACTTAAATCGAAAGGATTATAGTTTTTGAAATTTACATATGATGATCCAGCTTCCATAAACGCTAAAGCATAAATCGAGGCCGATGCTTTTAATGTTATTGGATAACGTAGCTCCATTGAAAATTTATTATAAACTGTAGCTCCGTCTTGCGAACCATTTACTAGAGGGGTTAATGAATTGTTAGGATAACCTCTCAACTGGATAGTTTCTCTACCATCCATGGCAAAATTCTGCATACCATCACCACCTAAGAAGAAACGCTCAAAAGGAACCAGTCCTCTGTTTTGATTGTAAGCTCCCATGAAACCAAATTCTCCCAAAGTTCTTAAAACGAATTTTCCATATACTTTAGTATACCAATCTGCTTTGAATTTTACTTTATAGTATTCTAACCAATTAAATTTTTGCTGATCTACTTTAGCAGGATCTGCTGCTGCGTCTTTATAATCAGTTACACTATTTGGTCTAGTGTTTTGCGTGGGTATTGCCTCAACGTAATCTCCTTTGTTGACTATTATTCCGTTATCTCCTACGTATGAGTCGCCAATGCTTCCATCATAAACGTATTTGTTTTCTTTTAATTCTCCTAAATTTTTATAATCTACTCCATTGAATAAGGAATAGGGTGGAGTGAATTTAGCAGATAAACTAAATTCTGATCCATAGGTTGGGAAAATAGGATTGAAACCTTTGTTGGTGTGTGTAATTCCTATTGTATAAGCTAGGTTGTTAGAATAGCCATTTCCGAAGCTAAACAATCCTGTAAAGTAATTATTCAAATCATAACTTTGAAAACTGATAGCATGTGATAAATAGGTGAAATCATCTGGTTCACTAAGACGTTTTGAGATTCCAACAGAAAGCGATAAGATGTTAAAACTTTTGCTTCTATCAACCCTTGCGTTTCCAGTAGAGAAACTTTGCAAAAACTGCTTGCTATAAGAGAGTGATGAACTAAAAGAAACCGGTTTTTTTCCGCCAAACCAAGGTTCTGAGAATGAAACACTGTACGTTTGGAAAAAAGTACTGGCTTGCAAACGAAGGGATACTTTTTGACCATCTCCCATAGGTAATGGTTTGTAAGCATCTTTTTTGAACATATTTCTTGCTGAGAAGTTGTTGAATGATAGCCCTAAGGTTCCAATGAAACCTCCGCCACCATAACCTCCTTGTAATTCGATTTGACTGGCGCCTTTTTCTACTAAATGGTATTCAATATCTACAGTTCCTGCGCCGGCATCAACATTTTTAAATTTAGGATCAATCGCTTCAGGGTCGAAAAAGCCTAATTGTCCAATTTCTCGAATGGTACGAACCAATTCATCTTTGCTATACTTTTCGCCAGGTTTTGTTCTTAATTCACGATAAATAACGCGATCATTAGTTTTGTCGTTTCCAACTACTGATATTTTGTTGAAATATGCAATTGGTCCTTCTGTTACTCTAATTTCAAAATCAATCGTATCGTTAGCGGTTTTGACCTCTACCGCATTAATGTTTGAAAACAAATAACCATTGTTTTGGTATAAATTGGTGATGTCTTCGCTGTCTGGTTTAGATTTATCGGCGATACGTTTTTCAAGGAGTACACCATTATAGGTTTCTCCTTTTTTTATACCCAAAACTTGTGATAATAAATGATCAGGGTATACGGTATTTCCAAGGAATTTTATGTTCCCAAAGTAGTATTTGTTTCCTTCTTCTACATTTACCTTAATATTAATTGCATTTTGTTCTTTGTTATAGGATACAGAATCTGAAACGATTCGTGCGTCACGATATCCTTTTTCTTTATAAAGTGCAATTACTTTTTCGAGATCTTCTTTGTATTTTGCTTTAATGAATTTGGATTTCTTTAAAATTCGAGTCAGTTTCTTTTGTTTTGTTTCTTTCATTGCTGCCTTCAATGTTTTGTCGGATAATTTATTGTTTCCAACAAAATCAATGCTAGCGATTTTGACTTTTGTACCAGTGTCAACATTGATTAACATATTGACTTGGTTGCTGGTAGCGGAGTCAGCAGGAGTATTTACAATCACTACTTTGGTGTTGTAAAATCCATCTTTTTTATACTTATTTTCTATGTAATTTTTTGTAGTAGTAATAAGGTTTTCGTTGACAATTTTACCTTTATTTAGGTTGTTGTCTTTGATAAGTGCTTCGGTTTTACTTTTCTTAACGCCTACAAATTTTACCTCTTTCAATTTAGGTAATTCTTGAATGTTTAATTCAAGAAAAATGCTGTCGTTTTCAATTTTATTGACATAAAAAGTGATTTCATCAAACAATCCTAGTTTGCCTAATTTTTTGATGGCACTACTTATTTCTTCTCCTGGTACGGTAATTTGTTGTCCTTTTTCTAAACCAGAAAAAGTAACAACGGTTTGTTTGTTAAAACTAATTTTCCCTGTAACGTCTACGTTGGCCAGTATGTATTTCTTTCCTTGGTCAAAAGGGACACGGTCTTGCGCTTTTATTTGTGAAAAACTTCCAAAAAGGAGTAGGGTAAAGGCTATTTTTATACTTTTTTGTAACACTAAAATTTTATTTAATTTGTTCACTTGTTTTTCCAAATCTACGTTCTCTTTTTTGATAACTAAGGATTGCCTCATATAAATCTTGTTCTTTAAAATCCGGCCATAAAATATCTGTAAAGTAGAGTTCTGCATAAGCAATTTGCCAAAGAAGAAAATTGCTTATTCGGTGTTCACCACTGGTACGTATTACTAAATCTACATCCGGTAAATTATGCGTGTAAAGATGCTCATTTATAATTGAATCGTCAATAGTGTCAATTGAAATTATATTATTTTTAACTTTCTCGCTAATTATTCTTACTGCATTTGTTAATTCTTCTCTAGATCCGTAGCTTAAGGCTAGGGTCAGTGTCATTAATGTATTGTCCTTTGTAAGGTTAATTACTTCCAAAAGTTGGTTTTGAGCAGTCTTTGGTAACAACTCAAGATTGCCAATGGCATTCAGTTTGATGTTGTTATTTTGAAGGGTATCGACTTCTTTTTTTAATGCATTGATCAATACTTTCATCAATGTGTCAACTTCTAGTTTTGGTCGGTTCCAATTTTCAGTTGAAAACGCATAAAGCGTCAGGTTTTTTATACCCAATTCTGCACTAGCTTGAATGATTTTTTTGACAGATTTTGTGCCGCTTTCGTGACCAAAAGCTCTTAAGAAACCTTGTTTTTTTGCCCAACGCCCATTGCCATCCATGATGATGGCTAAGTGTTTGGGTAATTTTTTTGTATCTATTTGTTGTAGTAAATCCATAATTAGTATGCGCAATAGCATGGTTTTTCACCAAAAGTATAGGTTAATGTTAAACCCGAAAAAACATACCAGTCCTTATTATTGATGTTGCCAAAACGATTTTGTTGTAAAGTTGTAGTGTCAGGATTGCTCCCGTCTATATTGTCTGTGAATGTATATCTAGCACCGACTTCTAATCCAATAATAAACCTACGGGATAGATTCGATTTTATGCCAACAATCATAGGGATAGCAATGGAATTTCCAGTTTTTTCTTTATAAGTATCTCCAATGTTATCGACATACAGTTCGTCATGAAAAAAATAATTGATCCCAGAAAAAACATAGGGCGTTACTTTTGTTTTAGTTTCGTGTAAGTTAAAATCAAAAAAATTGAATTCTAATCCAGCTGATAGTTCTTTGATGGTATTGGTGAAGGAATACCCTCGTTGAATTCTACTGCCTTCTTTTGATTTTGAGTCATTCGATTCTAACATTGATTGGGTGTAAGAAAAGCGATAAGCATGTCTAGGGCTTTTGTTCCATTTGTATATAATACCCAATGCTGCTTTGTTTGGAGCAATGTAAGTGGTGGCGCCTACATCTCCAATAAAATTACTTCCTCCTGCAAAAAGACCTATTTCATGAATTTGAGAATAGGAAATTCCGTAAGAAAAAGTCACTAAAAGCAAATAAAAGAATTTCTTCATACTTATAAAATTGCGTGCAAATATAATAATATTCAATACTAATCAACGTTCCATAGCACAAATGTCTACTTTTTTGATAAATAAATAAGTTTTTGTTCAGCTACAGCCCTTGGATAGTTAAAACGACAAATTCTAATGGTATCGTATAGAAAGGTTTAAAATAAACTTAGTTTCTTCGATCTTCGCCCCAAAGTAATTTATTGCGAAGGGTTTTTAAGAAGGTTTCTTCTTGGATTTCGATCATATTTATTTGAAACGGTGTTTTTTTGATAGTCAATACGGATTCGTTTTGTACCGTGGTGATTCTGGAGTCGAGCGAAACTAAGTATTGATCCTCACGTCCGGTAACTCTAAGAACAATTTCGGTGTCATCGGCAATAACGAGTGGTCTAGCGTTAAGGTTGTGTGGGGCGATAGGAGTAATGACCAAACTTTTTACATCTGGTGTTAAAATGGGACCGCCACAACTCAAAGAGTAGCCAGTGGTTCCCGTTGGTGTGGCAATAATCAACCCATCTGCCCAATAGGAATTTAAAAACTCCCCATTCAAATACGTTTCTATAGTAATCATTGAAGTGGAATCTTTACGGCTAACTGTAACTTCATTTAAAGCAAAGTTGATATCAAGAATGGTTTTGTTTTCTGGAGAACAAGACAAGCTAAGTAAGGTTCTTTTAGACAAGGTGTATTTTTTGTCCAAAACCAATTGCATAAAGGCAGCTATATTTTCTTTTTGAACATTTGCCAAAAAACCTAATCTGCCAGCGTTTATCCCTAATAAAGGAACGCCAGAATTGCGAACCAAAGTTACTGCTCTGAGCATTGTGCCATCGCCACCAATGCTAATCAGCATGTCGAAGCTACTGTCTAATTCGGTATGCGAACTAAATGTTTTGTATTCTTTTCTAACGATTTTCTTTTCATATAACATGTCAAGAAAAGTAGCTTCAATCACCATTTCGACTTGATTTTCATTAAAAAAAACAAAAATGTCTTTGATGATCGGTTCTGTGCTTACTAAATAATATTGACCGTATAGGGCTACTTTCATGACTTTTGGAGTATTCGTTTGGGTGATATTATATACTAAGGTATTTATCCAAGTAATCGGATCGTTCTTTTAGGTTATTGATGTAATTGTCTTCTTGGTGTTCAGAAATGATTTCGTAGTTATAGCGACGAAAGGTTTGAATAATATCATTCATGGCTCCTAAGCTTATTTTAATCGTAACTTGAATGTATTCAGCATTGGCTTCTGAAATAAAAAGGCCTAAAAGTTTGCCATTGTTGCTTTCTACGATTTGGGCAACTTGACTCATAGAGTATTCTAAAGTTCCTTTTTGAACCACAAGAATGCCTCCTTGTTCTTTTAAAAAAGGGGTTTCGTGAAAAAACTTAATAATGTCTTCTATTTCATAATAGCCCACATAAGCGTTGTTTTCGTCTAAAACAGGAACTAAATTAGTGTGGTTTTTGGCAAAAACTTCCAACACATCTAACCAAATCATTTTAGTTCTAGCAAAAAAAGGCTCCAAAGTAAAGCGATAATCGGTTACTTTTTTGTCTCCATCAAAGGTTTCAAGATCATCTTTGATAATACATCCAATATAGATGCCGTCTTCTAGAACAGGAAAGTGCGAAAACGGAATATCATACAAATTGTCCTGAACGGCCATAATGGTTTCTTGGCTATCAATGGCTTTATAATCGTTGGTGATGTAATTTAAAATTTCTGTCATCGTTCTCTCCGAAATATTTCATGCAAAATAATCAAAAAAAGGCAAAAAGTCCTAGGTTTTACTTTGTATTTTTGTTTCCTCAATAATGTATTGGTATTAATTATATAAGGTAACATGACAAAATTAAGTGTAAACATCAACAAAATAGCTACTTTGCGTAATGCTAGAGGCGGAAACGTTCCTAATTTGTTACAAGTAGCCGCCGATATTCAAAAATTTGGAGGACAAGGCATTACGATTCATCCTCGGCCAGATGAGCGTCACATTCGCTATCAAGATGCTCGGGATTTAAAATCAATTGTATATACAGAATACAATATCGAAGGGAACCCACAACATAATTTTATTGATTTGGTATTAGAATGTAAACCAACTCAAGTGACTTTGGTTCCAGATGCTATTGGAGCGATCACTTCTTCTGCGGGTTGGGATACCGTAGCCAACGTGTCTTATTTGACCGAAGTGATTCAAGAATTTCAGCGAAACGGCATTCGAACTTCTATTTTTGTTGATCCAATTGAAGCCATGATCGAAGGTGCAAAAAAAACAGGAACCGATAGAATTGAATTATATACCGAAGCCTTTGTGCACGAATACAGTTTAGGTAACGAAAAAGGAATCGAGCCTTATATTAAAGCAGCCGAATTGGCCAATGAACTTGGATTGGGGATCAACGCAGGACATGATTTGAGTTTGGATAATATTCAGTTTTTCAATCAGAATATTCCTGGCTTATTAGAAGTATCTATTGGGCACGCCTTAATTTCTGAAGCTATATATCTAGGATTAGATAATGTCGTTAATATGTATTTGCAAAAGTTAAAGTAATTTAATTAGGTATGTTACACTCAAAAATAGAAGGTTCAGGCAAACCGCTTTTAATTCTTCACGGATTTTTAGGCATGTCAGACAATTGGAAAACCCTTGGAGTACAATTCGCAGCAAAAGGGTTTGAAGTACATCTTTTAGACTTACGAAATCATGGACGAAGTTTTCACTCAGACGACTTTAGTTATGAATTGATGGTACAAGATGTGTATGACTATTGTAAAGCAAATAATTTAACAAATATCGATAGCATCGGTCACTCGATGGGCGGAAAGGTGACCATGTTATTAGCTACCACCTATCCAGATTTGATTCAAAAATTAATAGTAGCCGATATAGGTCCAAAATATTATACGCCTCATCATCAAGATATATTGGCCGGTTTAAATGCGGTCGATTTTACCCAAAAACCAAGCAGACACGAGGTAGACGCCATTCTTAGTACTTTTGTTTCAGATTTTGGCACGCGACAATTCTTGCTCAAAAGTTTGTATTGGCAAGAGCCAGGACAATTAGCTTTCCGCTTCAATTTGCCCGTTTTTAATCAAAAAATCGACCAAATTGGTAAAGCTTTACCTGAAAATGCCGTAGCAATGATGCCTACGCTTTTTATTCGTGGAGGGAATTCTAACTATATTTTAGATCAAGATTTAGAAAAAATGCAGCATCATTTTCCCAACATGCAATTGAAAACCATTCCAAATGCAGGTCACTGGTTGCATGCTGAGAATCCAGAACTTTTTTTTCAGTTTTGTGTTGATTTTTTATAAAACCAATAATTTTTCTATTTTAAGCTAACCTAAACACATCAAATTATGAACATGATATTACGCCTTTTTATCACCGCAGGATTGGTTTTGTTACTCTCCAACATCATTTCAGGAGTCCATGTCGCAAGTTTCGTTACCTCATTAATTGTAGCATTCGTTTTGGGTCTTATCAATATTTTTATCAAACCCATTATGGTGGTGCTAACCCTACCATTTACCATTGTAACCTTCGGATTTTTTCTTTTAATTATCAATGGTTTGGTAATAGTTTTATGCACCAAAATTGTTGGCGGATTTGTAGTCGATTCTTTTTGGACAGCCTTGCTCTTTAGTTTAGTGCTTTCCATTTCGCAGTCTATCGCTTATGGGATATTTATTAAGGAAAAATAAATTGTAGAAAACGCCATCCGATTTTTTTGCAAAGGAGCAGAAACAAAAGGCTTTTTTGTAGGCATTGGTCCCGTCATCCGCTATATCTTTTTGGTCTCGTTCAAAAAACGAGACCAAAAAGGATGCCACTCCTGCCCTACCGTCTGGACACATCTTTTGATAGACCACAGATGACACAGATTGAACGGATTTAAACCAATAAATTTGTTGTCTTTTGAAAAAATGTGTTGAAAAAACATTAAGTTTATAAATAATATTTTTAATATACAACCAAAA
>NZ_JAPZSU010000002.1 GCF_027531905.1 Flavobacterium sp.
AGAAAAAATATCAGTAATTTTATCGAAACAAATCATAAGGTAGAATTTAGTTAAATATTTAATTGTCAGAGATTTAAATATACTAAATTTTACCTTTTTGTGCAATATTTTCAACCCAAATTATTAATCGAGTTCAGGTTAATAATTATTATCCGTTGGGTGAAAATATTTTGTACCACATAAATTCTATAGCTCTAGCCTGCACTGAGGCATCGAAGTGTGGTTAAGTTTTTTATTTTATATAAATTTCACCCTACAGGTTAATTATAATAATTTGCGAATCTGCGGTTAAATCATATTCCAACCTTGCAGACTTTCAGTCTGACAACCAAATCTATGGACATTCAGTTCAAAGTGGTTTAGTTAGTAAATGAAAAATACTTTAGGATTAAAAAACAGGCATAAAGTTGTAGTCTTAATTAAATAGTTTATTGTTGTTAATTTAACACTTTGAAAAACGATTGGGTTATAAATACCTAATGCGCTAATATGTTCTTTTTTGAAAGTAATTTTTTTTTTAGAAAAACAGTAAAGATAAATTCACAATAACAAGAATTAGGAGTAGATTTGGATTTAAATATTCAATTAAAAAAGTATGAAAGCTTGCACAAACCTTCATGCTTTTTAACTTACAATTATCCTTTAGCTTAAATGATGTATTTAAAATTTAAATAGAAAGTATTATTTATAAAATTTAAACTTTCTTTTGAACCTGAATTAATTCGAAAGGCTTTAGAAAATCGGTAGCCAATACCTAATCGAATCGACTCGTTAATATAAAAATCGTTTTCTACACCGATATGGGGCTGTATGAATAATCCCTTGAATTCTTCTTGTTTAGTTAAGTCGTAACTAGTGCTATTAATCATTTGTTCTCCATTGATTATTGTTGCACCTGTAAATCCAGAATTGATTTTTATAGCTACTTCTTTGCCATATGAAGTATAAATTTCATAGCTTATGGTATTTTGAATGCCTATATAATTTGTATTCCACGAATAATCAAATGTGTCATTTTTACCTTTAGCATTGAATTGTTGGTAGGAAAGACCTGCTTTGTATTGCCATTTTGAATCGTACGAAATATTCCATTGGTAGCCAAAATCAATCATAAATCCGTTATCGGATTTGACATTAGCATTTGTTTGGCCTGAAGAATTCTTGTAATCATATTTCGTAAAATTCTGCCCTAAGTTAAAATAATAACCTTGCGCTTTTGCCGCTGCAACAGTTAGGAATAATAGAATAATAAAAGTTAATTGTCTCATTTTTTTCGTTTTTTAAAAGATTGTTTATTTTTTGAACTGAAAGCCTTTCAGAGTATTTTAAGTAGCAAAAAAAAGTATTAGAATAGTTTTTTTTGACCACGGTTTAGTTATAGTAAATAATTATCCTTCCATTTCCTGTATTAAAGTTGGAAATATTAGAAACTTGCACAACAGACGCATGAGTCCATGAAGAGCCGCCACCTCCTGAACCTTGGGCGTTACCGCCACCAGCAGCACCACCACCACCAAAATATCCAGCGCCGCCACCGCCACCGCCATTCCATCCAGCACTGAAGCCACCAACGATTCCACCCGCACCACCATTGATTGCCGTACCAGCAGTAGGATTCGTTGAATTACCATCAAAAGGCGAACCAGCCATACCTCCTGCGGTTTGACTCGCTCCACCACCTCTTGTTGGGGTTCCTCCATAATTTGAGGTAGCACTTATACCGTTTAACCCGCCTCCTGCACCACCGTTGCCAGCATAGATATTTGTAGCTGTAGCTATTCCGCCACCGCCACCTGCTATTAACAAAGCATTGGCTTGTGTGACTGGTGCTGCAGTAGAAATAGCACTTAGACCTCCACCAGCTCTAGCGATAGTTCCATAAATTGTAGATTGACCTCCATTTCCACCAAAACCATATACTGCGATATTAGTAGTCGATTGCCCGCCAACTGTAATTTGCAATACATTGCCGGGGGTAACTGTTAAAATACCGCTAACTTTACCGCCTTTTCCACCTATAAATGTACCTCCTGACCCTCCTCCTTGTGCTCCAGCTACATCAACAAATATTCTTGTAACCCCCGCTGGAACTGTCCATGTCTGAATTGCACCGGTATAATCAAATCTAATAAATTTGGTGTATACAGGCTTTAACTGCAAAAACTGCGGAGTGAGTTGAGCCAATGCAAAAAAGGGTAGAAGTAATAAAACAATTATCTTTTTCATTTATGTAAAATTTATTGATCATCAATCATATATGGTATGCTTCACCAATTCGCTTCGCTCGGGTTGCCTTTAGCTTATCGGTGCTTGTTTGCAACAAACTTGTTGGTAATGGCGATTTCATAATAAAACAATTAAAAAGAGGTATCTCCTGATAAAAATGCTGTAGTTGCAGAAGTTAACATTATACCAATAGACGAGCCCGATGTTCTGCTAAACGTACCTAATGCACTTGTTATCGTAACTCCGGAGCCAACTACATTTACTTGTCCAGCACCGGCTTGAATGATTTGACATGAAAATCCTGTAGATAAAGTAGATGGAATTGTTATGGTAACTGTTGTTGCACTATTGACAACTAGTACACCGCCGTTGTCTGCTGCAGCTATACTAAAATCAGCTGTTCTAGTTGAAACCGTTGTTGCAATGGCTCCTGTTTGCCAAGTTGCATTACCAGAGGCATCTGAAGTTAATACTCTTCCTGCTCCTGGTGTTCCAGCACCTGCAAAACGAACAGATCCCGTAGTGTGTAATTGGGCGGTTGGAGAAGAAGTACCAATACCCACACGCTGACTTTCATCAATAAACATAGCTCTAGTTTGTGTTCCTGTTGAACCTGTGGTAAAGAATAATCTACCTGCTCCACCTCCTATAATATCTACTCCTATTCTGGCTCTATCATTAGCGTCTGTGGAAGCAGTTCCATGACCAAATCCCATCCACCAATTATCACCAGCAGCTACTGAAGGGGCGATTAATTTTAACGCGCCTGTTCCTGTTGTACCTTGTATAACTAAAGGTGCACTTGGTGCAGTATTATTAATTCCTACATAACCATTTGCCAACCAAGTCATAACATTTGAAGTGCTTATGCCTCCGCCATCATTCATTGTTAAATCTAATCTTGAATTGGAATTGGTAGAAGTAGAATAAGATCCTAAATTAAATTGGGCAATGTTATCCCATTTTAAACCTGATGTATAGGATCTAGATAATCGGAATACTTCTGCATCAGCATTTACTGTCGCAGTTGCAGAAATTGAACTCTTAACATGTAAACTAGTTAATGGATTTGTCGTACCAATTCCCACATTTCCTCCTGCGGGTTGCAAAACATAGGGTAAAGATGTTCCAGTAGAATAATTATGTGCTTGAGTTGCAGCAGTTGTAGTAGTTAAATAGTGGCTAATTGCATTATTATTTACGCCAGATGTAGTTTGAAAACGAGTTAAGGGTCTAAAAGTAGAATTGTCCATTAAATTGGAGGAAGAAGTTGGAATATTTGCAATATAGTTGTTGTCATTTACAATTAATTTAGCAATAGGGGAATTGGTTCCAATACCAATATTTCCTGAATCATTTTTCAAAACCATACCTCTTGTTGTTCCGTTATTAAAACTAAATGTAATATCTCCTCCATTCGTTCCAAATCCAAGTTCTGTGTTTACTAGCTGGTTATGAATAGCTCTTTGTCCATCTGCGCCATTAACTCTAAAGCCGTTTAGATATGAATAACCATCAACCCAAAGTGCATAAGGAGCATTTACTCCCCAAGTACTGTTTTGCTTTAACCATACTAGAGAGCCTGCGCCACTAGCGCCTGAGTTTCCTAATGTAGTTCCGAATACATTCAATACTCCAGCTGGTGAATTTGTTCCAGTACCTATTCCTACATTACCAGTTCTAAAAATGGAGCTAGTTTTATTACTTCCTGCATCATTAGTTGTGCCTCCAAGATTCCAAGCTGTTGAAGCAGGAGCAGTATAGGTTACATAAGTAGTGCCATTATAGGTCCATAAACTATTGTCTGTTGCTGATTGATATACTACACTTTGATCAGTAGGAGTATTGGGTGTGAAAACCACTCCAGAAGTAGTTGGGGTAGCGGTTGAAAAAGAAACAATGTTTTGTGTTCCGGGAACGTTTGTTAAAATAATATCACCATTGTTGTTAACACCTAAAACTTTATTTGAAGTTGTTGTTGCTATACTCGAAGCATTTAGATTTGTAAATCGTAATCCTGAATTACCTTCTGTGCCTTGTGTGATTTCTAATTTGTTAGCAGGCGCAGTTGTACCTATTCCTACATTAGTTCCATTGTCAAAAATTGAACTGTCTCCAATTCCATTTGAGCTTGTAAATTTTGGAACGAAATTAGTTGTTCCACTGCCTCCAACTTTCGCATTAAATGTAGTCCAATCGGCACTACTCAAAGCGCCTCTATTAGCAGCAGAAGCCGTTGGAATATTTAATGTAATAACTGGTGTGGTGGTAGAGGTAGCAACTGTTGAAGAAATATTGGTTCCTGAAGTTCCAATAGTTAAGGCACTTACTTCTGTTACTGTTCCGTTATTTGGTGTTGGAATGTTTAACGTTGCACCTACCAATGATGCAGCTCCAGTTCCAGTAGTTGTTAAAGTGATAGCATCTTGTTTACCAGAAGTTGCAGCTGTAACAAAGGCTGTAGTAGCAATTTGCGTGGTATTGGTGCCCGAAGCAGCTGTTGGCGCTAATGGTGTACCCGTTAAACTAGGAGAGTTTAAAGGTGCTTTAAAGGCTAATTCTGGGACTGTTGGCAAATCTGCTGTACCTCCTAAATCTCCTGCTAATTTGATTTTTCCTTTTACAGTTGTAGTAGCATCTGGAGTGGCAGATGACGTAATTAACCCATCAACATATCCTTTATTTGTTGCATCGGTACTTGCTGTAGGTGCATCAGCTATTATTATTTTTGTTCCGGTAGGTACTGTTAAATTACCCACCATACTATCTCCTCCAACGTTAACGTATCGATTATCTGTTGCTGATATATCTACAGCTACTTCTAACCAATTGGTTCCATCAAATATGAAAGTACGGCCATTGTTAGGATTATTACTTTCTGCAACTACATAAATATCTGATTGCTTTTTAGGAGGACTTGCATTTATAATTGAAGTTGCTAAGTTTGGGTCAATGGTATTCCCCGTAAAAACCCTACCAATTACTACTGCCACATTACCGTCTGCTTCTGGCTGAACACCATTTACAGAACGAACGGCCCCTGTTACATGGGCTACAGGAATTGTTGATACCGTTGTAAAATTAGCTCCAGTGGATGCTTGTTTTACATAACCAGCAGTTGTAGTCATATTTGATCCTGTTCCTCCGTTTTCAACAGAAATTATTTCACCTATTTTAGCATTCGTTACCGCATCATCTGCAAGTTTTGCTGTGTTAACTGCATTGTCAGTTAATTTAGCTGTGCTAATTCCTGAATCTTTTACTTTAAAAGGGGTTGCAGTAGTTCCAACACCTTCAATAGTTGATAAATCAGCCACTGCACCAAATGACCCTTTGTTTATCCAGGCCACTGCTCCTGTAGTATCTGTAATTAAAACCGACTCAATAGAACCTGGTGCTATTTTAGCAGGTGTAACTGCTGCATCAAGTATTTTAACCGTTGTAATAGCATCATTAGATATTACCGGACTTGAAGCTGAACTTCCTGTACCCGCTAAATCTCCCGCTAATTGAATTTTCCCTGTCGCGGTTGACGTTGCGTCAAGCGTTGCATTAGTTCCTATCTGAGTGTCAACATAGGTTTTTACCGCATTCTGAGTTGGAAACAACACATCACTTGTTCCTAAGGTAGTAACGTCAGATTTATTTACTGCGTTTTCTTTCGTATCCAATGCCGTTTGTGTGGCCGTTGAAATAGGCTTATTAGCATCCGAAGTATTGTCTGCATTTCCTAAACCTACTGCAGATTTATCTAAGGTTTGCCACGTTTTATCGCCTCTATAATATTGAGTTGTTGTTCCTGCGGTAATCGTGTTTTCTTTGTTTGCTAATCCTGGAACGGTAGGAGCATCAGCTGTTCCGCCTAAATCTCCCGCTAATTTTACTTTTCCTTTTAGGGTGGTAGTAGCGTCTGGTGTAGCCGCTGCTGAAACGGCACTTGAAACGGCTGTACTTACAAAGGCTGTTGTTGCCACTGATGTATCATTATCTCCTGCTGTAGCTGTTGTAGCTGTAGCATCACCTGTAAATGCAGGAGAAGCCAAAGGTGCTTTTAAAGCCAGTCCAGGAACTGTAGGAGCATCTGCTGTTCCGCCCAAATCTCCTGCCAATTGAATTTTTCCTTTCGCTACAGAGGTGGCGTCTGGTGTAGCCGCTGCAGAAACCGCATTTGAGACTGTAGCATTTACAAAAGCTGTTGTAGCTATTTGCGTACTGCTATCACCAGCAGTAGCGGTTGGAGCAGTTGGTGTTCCTGTAAATGCAGGAGAAGCCAAAGGAGCTTTTAAAGCCAGTCCTGGTACGGTTGGCAAATCTGCTGTTCCGCCTAAATCTCCTGCTAATTTTACTTTTCCTTTTACGGTAGTGGAAGCATCTGGAGTAGTGTTAAGAGCAAAACTTGAAATTAATTGATTATCGACATAGGTTTTAACTGCATTTTGTGTGGGATACAACACATCACTTGTTCCTAAAGCTATATCTGTCGCTTTATTAGCCACATCTTCTTTTGTATTTAATGCGGTTTGAACAGCGGTTGAAACGGGTTTATTTGCATCTGTTGTATTGTCTACATTGCTTAAACCAACTGCGGATTTATCTAAGGTTTGCCACGTTTTATCGCCTCTCCAATATTGTGCAGTTGTACCTGCGGTAATTGTATTTTCTTTGTTTGCTAATCCTGGAACGGTAGGAGCATCAGCTGTTCCGCCTAAATCTCCCGCTAATTTTACTTTTCCTTTTAGGGCTGCAGTAGCGTCTGGAGTGGCATTATTAGCAACAAAAGTTTCAACAGCGGATACACTCGGATACAAAGTTGTTGATCCGGTATTTGAAGTTATACTTGACGCTAAATTTGAAGTTGTTTGCGCCCCTGCAACGTCTGCGACAGGAATGGAAGGACTAGCTGTCATTGCAGAGGTTCCATTTCCTTTTACATATCCGGTTAAAGTAGCCGCACCAGTTCCTCCGTTGGGTACAGAAATAATTTCCCCAATTTTAGCATTCGTAACGGCTCCATTGGCAAGCTTTGTAGTTGTCACTGCATTATCTGCTATTTTGGCGGAAACAATTCCTAAGTCTTTTACTTTAAAAGGATTTGTCGCTGTACCAGTTCCTTCAATGGTATTCAAGTCTGAAACTGCTAGAAATGAATTGCTATTTACCCAAGCAACATTTCCAGTGGCGTCTGTAACTAGGACGGTATTATTAGCGCCTGGGGCAATTTTAATTGGAGTAACAGCGCCATTCAAAATTTTAGCAGAAGTAATGGCATTATTTGAGATTATTGGGGCTGTAGCGGTTGTTCCGGTACCACCTAAATCACCTGCTAATTGAATTATTCCGGTGCTAATTGTTGTCGCTTTGTTAACATTAGCATTTGCCGCATAAAAAGCAAAAGGAACATAGGTAAAAGGTTGATTGCTTATTTCCGTAAAATTAGTACAGTTTGCTTCTACATCTAAATCTACTTTTAAACTTTTTGCGGTATTATTCCATAAGATATTGGAAAATGTAGTAGCATACCCACCAATTGGTTGCCCCGTACCAATTACTAAATTTACAATACCATGAGCGTCTGTCGTAATCTTATGTGTTTCTATGTATTCTAAATTTGAATTGGAATCTAGAAATGAAAACTTCAAACAAATTAACTGATTAGATAAAGGAGCGTTAAAATTATTTGCCCCAGGTAATTGTTCTCCTGAAGGATTAATTATTAAAGCTTGATAAGAAATTCCATTTTGCGAAAATCCTAGTAACGATAAAAAAAAAATCAATGTAAAGTATACTTTTCTCATAGTTTAACCGGTTTAGATACATTTATTATTTGGTGTTTTTTTGGTAATTTTTATATATTATTGTTTGATTACTTTAACGGAATAAACAAATTTTTCTGAACTAAGTTTGACTAAATATAATGCGCTAGCTAGTTTGGATAAATTTAATGCTAGTACATTATTTTGATTTATAGCTGTTTCTGTATGCACTATTCGTCCTAAAACATCAAATACCATTACCTCTATTTTGTTTCCAGGCGAAGTTGAAAACGAAAAATTAACATCAGTAACAAAAGGATTGGGGAAAACAGTAGTAACGATTGAAATTGTGTTTTGTTCTAAAATTTTGCTCCAATTGCTCTGTTGAAAACCTTGTTGCACAATGTAACCATTAGATGTAGTACCTGTTACAGATTGTTGACCAATAGTATAACTTACAAATTGGCCACTTTCAGTAACTTTTGAACCACCTTGCGCACTTATCATTTCATGGTGAAGTTGTTGTGCATCAGTCATTTCGTAAATAAAAGTAAGTAAAATTATAAACAATAGGCGCATTTTTGGAAATTTAATTTGTTCAACATTTATAAAAAAAATAAAATTCATTGATCAGCTCCTGAATTGATAAATAAATAGAGACGTTTATTATTTTGATAACACAGAGATCATTATTTTTTTATTTTAAATACACGTATTTTTGCGTAATTAAACAATTATAAAAAAAATATTTGGTTGCAATGATACTATTTTTTTGTATTTGTAAAACATTAAAAATCAAATTTTTAATAAATCATTCCATATAGCGTAAGATTTGTTTTATCAAATGAAGCTGATATACAAAAAAAAAATCAAATTGCATCGAAACAACACTATTATTTCTACATTAATAATTAAAGTTTGATCTTTAGTTTAATCTTTTAAATATTTAAGAACTTGATTAAATATTTAGTTTTTTAACCACTTAATTATTGTTTGCAAAAAAGAAACCATTTGAATACAGTAGCACTTCTATTTGGTCAGTTCTACTTGAAATTTTGATGTTTTTTTAAAAAAGGGAAGGAGAGAAGTGATGTAAAACGCAGTAAATGCTTGTAAAACAAGGAGATTGTTTTGTTCTAGACTTGAACCTAAAGCTGGATACTTTTTTTTTATTTTCTATAAAAAAGAAAAAAAATGGTATTATAAAAAGTATATTATTTCCATTTTTTGGAATAATTTCCAATTAAATGAATTTTCCATTTTCCAATCAAAATCTTTGGCTTGAAGTATTCTTGTGTTTTATAATGGAAGTATAATTTGATAAACGCTATAATAGCAAGATGAAGTAGTTTTAAATCAAATTTTTAGCATAAAAAATAGACACACGCATTATTAAATTAAGCAGCTGAGTGTCTATTTTTTGTTTTTTGACGAATTACTATAAATAGTTGATTTGATTAAGTTTTTAATTCAAATAAAGTACAAAGCACTAATAAGCCCCCCAAAACAAAATTTGATTGTTTTCTATTAATCCGTATTGCGCAGCAGTTAGGGGTTCTGAAAATAAAATAAATTCAGGTATATTTCCTGTAAAGCCGTTTTGATTAAAAGCCGTATCTAAAGAACCGGTTGTTAAACCTACGCCAAAAGTAGAACCGGCTGACCAAGTTCGAGAAGTTATATTTTGTGAACTATTATTCGATCTATTCCACTAACTCGAACAATTTTACTAGATGTTGCTCTAATGATGGTGTATTGTTTGTTCCTACCTAAACCAATGGTGCCGTCATTAAAAAAACTCCTATTTAAATCTGAAGATGATCCTAAATCGGAGTACATATTGTTGTCTGGCCAGTTCATGTGTGTAGACCATCGAATGTTGTTGTCGCTACTATCAGAATACCCGAATGAGTTATTGCTAATTGTACTATTTTGTATAAAAGCAATCATCATGACACTTCCTCTTAATCCACTGCCTAATAAGACCGGCAGCGTTTGATTTACGGTTACGTTATGTTTAGCCGTACCTGTAAACACTAACGAGGCATATTGATTAGAAGGACCAATTACGTTTAAGTTAAACACAGCTTGTCTACTGGTGTTACTTTGTGTTCCGTGATATCCATTGGCTCCTTGATCGTACCAGGTAGAAACGAACAGGGTATTTCCACTTCTGAAACTAGCTAGCGTAAGCGTATTACCAACCGATAATGCACCACCCGCTACAGCAACAGTTACGGTACTGTTGTCAGAAACTACATTGTTTGTGTCAAAAGCTACATCTGCTTGGGCGTTGTCTGTTGCTCTGCGTATGCGAACAGCAGGCCCTGTGTATAATTCACGTAATTTTCGAGTGCTAAATGCAAAAGAGGGCGTAATACCTACTTGGTCCAAAATGGGTCTATTATAAACAGGAATTATGTAAGGCGTACCTACAACTTGCGCAGTGGCATAAAATCCACATAATAAAGTAAAAGTAAATCTTAAAATGCGTTCCATGATCTCATTTGATTATTTTCTATGTCTTGTATTTCTGCTTGTGATAAGACGTTTTTTAACAATGCTGCCTCTCCTATAAAACCTGTATGACCACTAATTGTTCCCTGGTTGTTATTTCCAATTCCAAAACTAGTATTAGTAGCATCGTAACTATCCGCATTACCAGTTCCGTTTATTTTTTGAACACTACTAACTCTAACTAGCTTATTAGTATTTAAACGTTGCATAGTATATTGTTTCCATAAGCCGTTGCTAGTGCCATTGAAAAACGATCGATTAGTTCCTGAACAACAAATCTCTCCTGCATCAAAATAGACATTTCCATCCGACCAATTGATATGTGCTGCCCATCTTACATTTGTCCCTGACAAATACCCAAATGAACCAGGATTTGCAGCTACAGATGGTGTTACTACCAAGAATAGCGTACCATTAACTCCTTGTACGGCTCCATTGGCTGATAGTAATACATTGGAAGCAAAGGGACAATACAAATTTTCAACTCCTGAGTATGATAAATAAAATAAACCATTTTGACTCCCAGTAATGAGAGGCTGAGCTGAGGTTGTGTTTTGAATAGCATTTCTAGTATTGCCACTTTGATCGTACCATATGGTAGCTCTAAGTTGGGGTGCTCCTGAAATAAAAGTACTCCAAGTCATTTGCTGTCCTAAGGTGTAAGAACTTGTGCCTACAATAGCAACTGTGCAAATAGAACTAGCACTCGCAATACCATTCGTGTCAAAAGCGACATCAACTTGAGCATTGGTATCGGTTCGTCGTGCTCGAAAACAAAACCCTGTATAGGATGCTCTTGCTTTTCTAAAACTATACAAAAAACTGATATTACTTGAGGCTGTATTATCTAAAACATTCAAATCCACATTTGGAGGAAAAAATCCCAACAATTGCGCTTGAACAAAAAAAGGAACAATGAGCAAAAATAAAATAACTTTTTTCATATTAAAAACTTAGCTAATTCTAAAATCCTGTTGCCATATATACATAAACATTGGTTCCCATTACTAAAAAGGTATAAAGTGTGTGTTTTCCTCCTGCTACTATAGTAGCACCATTGTTAACATATTTAATAGTCAATGTAGTTCCTGATGGATTTGTCCCACTAAAACTAGATGTTCCAGAAGTCGTTCCTTGAACCGCTAGGGTATAGGTTCCACCATCTTTAAGATTTGTAAGTGTAAATGCTCCTGCACTAGCAGTGGTATAGGCTAAATTACTTCTTGAAAAATCAATACTCGTTCCAGCAGCAGCATTGAATGCCGTTGTATTTGTTGCAGCGCCGTTTACTTCTAATCTTGAAGTTGGATTTGAGGTTCCAATTCCTACATTACCTGCTACTGGATTAAGGTTTAATGGCAAATTTGTAGAGAAATTTGCTTTGTCTACCGATTGTACATAGGAGCCAAATGGGCTATTTGTATAGGTACCAAAATCCAATGCATGATTGCTACTACCATCTATGCGTAAAGTTGCATTAGATGTTGTACCTGTAGTAGCTGGTTGATTATTTGTTCCTGCTATAGTTAATCGTTGTGAAGGAGCAGAGGTTCCAATACCTACATTACCACTATTCATAATACGCATTCTTTCATTAAAAAATGGAGTAGCTGCTGTACCTGTACTGAAAATGATACTTTTTGTGTTATTTGCATTGGCTAAATACAAATCTTGCCCACTACCTACGAATGATACGTCATTAGCTCCTCCTATATTATAGGCTGTGGGGAAGTTAAAATTTGAGTTATTGATACCCATCCATGCAAAACCGGTTGTAGCACTTCCATTGTTTGCCGTCGCTGAATAGCCACTTTGAGCTTGTGTTCCCGTGCTTGTATTTTGAATATTATATTGTAAGAAATCATTAACGCTTCCAGTAGCATTTACTACAGTATTAGCTGTTGTTACACCTGCATTTACATCTAATCTACTAGCTGGAGCAGTGGTTCCAATACCTACATTACCAGTGCCTAACTCTGCATTCATAATCACTGCATCTGTAGTGAAATTTCTAATTTGAAATTTACCTTCACCAGAAGCTATTTTTCCCCAAACACCTGATCCATTTCCAATTCCAATCCCTGCATAATTTGTTCCAGTTAGAGATGTTACTAATCTAGCAACTTCCGTAGTTTCTGAGTTTACATGTAATTTTGAAAGGGGAGTAGAAATCCCAATACCCACATTACCATTATTTAAAATATTTAAACGATCTAAGGCTCCAGAACCTGGATTGGTTGTAAATCGAAAACCTCCAGTGCTTGTTTTACTGTTCTGTAATAAAAAATTATTTGCATCTGAAGAAAATTGTCCAATATAACTTCCATTAAAAACCCAGTCAATGCGAGGTGCATTTGAGTTAGTATTCAACTCTATGCCATAATTAGAACCAGCAGCTCCTGAGGTATTTCTTAAATGGAAACCTCCTACTACATCTAAATTATTGGTTGGATTATTGGTTCCAATACCTATATTCCCAGTTCTCCAAATAGATGATGTTTTGGTACTTCCTGCATCATTGGTAGTATTGGCTAAATTCCAAGCTGTAGAAGATGGTGCAGTATACGTAGTATAAACCGTTCCGTTATAGGTCCACATACTATTATCTGTTGCTGATTGATAAATAACGGTTTGATCAGCAGGTGTATTAGGTGTAAAAACTACACCAGATGTTGTTGGGGTTGCTGTAGAAAATGAAACAATATTTTGTGTGCCTGGAACATTGGTTAAAATAACATCTCCTGTACTATTCAATGCCAGTACTTTACTAGCGGATGTCGTTGCAGCACTTGATGAATTTAAATTTGTAAATCGCAATCCAGAGTTACCTGCAGTCCCATGTGTAATTTCTAATTTGTTGGCTGGTGTTGGAGTTCCTATACCTACATTTCCACCTCTTCCATTCAAAACTAATGGAGCTGTTGTAGTACCCCATTTTACCGATTGTAAGTAGGAATTAGCATTAGTATTATCAGCCCCCATATATAAGGTAATATCAGTACCAACTGTTTTTCCTGAGATAATTTGCATTCCATGTGTTGAGGTTTCAGTACCACTAAACAAAGAATTTTGGATGATTTCAACCCTTGATATTGGATTTGTTAATGGTGAAGTAGCTCCAATTCCAATTTTTCCAGTTCTATAAATATCTCCTGCTTTATCCCCTCCAGCATCTGTTGTTGTTCCGGCGGTAAACCATGGGGTATTTCTAATATTTGCAATAGTTTGTTTAGATACTTGTCCAGTTGTAGGATCAGGCACCATAACTTCTGTTGCAGTAGTAATTGCTGGTAATGTGGCAATCCTTGCTGTTCCATTAATATCTGCTTGATATGAAGGGTTAGTTTGATTAAATCCAACAAATCCGTTAGAATGTTTGACAACAAGCGGAGCTCCATAAATCCATGAACCTCCATTATCACTTACGATAGCGCCAAGATATGTTAATCCGGATTGATTGTAAATTACAGATGTCTTCTCATTTACATTTGAGGTGGTATGCTCTAAAAAGAATCTTGCGCCACTACCATCATTTGTAGAAAATATTTGCCCCGAGCCAAAAGCTGAGGTTAAATTGGAAGCTCCTCCCGCCTGCAAATGAAATGATTTAAGTGGCGTGGTTTGAGTAGTAGTTCCTGTGGCAATTAGCGTTGATCCATTTCGATAAATAGCATTGGTTTTATCCCCACCAGCATCGGTTGTTGTACCTGCGGTAAACCATGGGGTATTTCTAATATTTGCAATAGTTTGTTTAGATACTTGCGCTGTGGTTGGATCAGGCACCAAAACCTCTGTAGCATTAGTTATAGTAGGTAAAGTACCGATTTTAAAAGTGGTTACCGCTTCTAGACCATACGTTGGAGAATATCCAGTAGGAACATTTGTTCCAAAACCCCATCCTAAGCTATTAGCAATAGATGTCATAGTATAGGTGTTAGCAGGTGTTAACCAAGCTTGATAGATCTTGTCATTATTTATAGTAGCTGTAAAAGCATTATTTCCAGTCACTGAATTCGAAAACAAAAAGCCAGATCCGGTCCAGCCTGCTGTTGAATTACTTATTAGACCTATTGAAGCTAACCCTTTTGGAAAACCACCACTAAAATTTGTTCCGCCTATAGTAGATAAATTTCCAAATAGTGTAGCAGTAGAGCTACCGCCTGTAAATAGCCCTCCTGTTCTCCAAATTCCTGAAGTTTTGTCATTACCTGCCTCTGTTGAAGTGCCTAGTAACGAAAAAGGAGTTCCAAATGTAGGTGTTGGAATGTTTAAAGTTGCTCCAGTCAAGGTTGCAGCTCCTGTTCCTGTTGTTGTTAATGTTAAGGTATTTTGTTTGGTTGCTAAACCAGGCACAGTAGGTGAATCAGCAGTTCCTCCAAGATCACCTGCTAATTTAACCATTCCTTTTGAAGTAGTTGAGGCATCATTATTGACCTCTATTTCTTTTCCATTTTTGGTAACCACTTTATCTTGGGCTTGCACCAAAATAAAATTAAAAATTAAAACTAAAATTAATACCTTTTTCATATGTTTAAATTTTATTTTTTGAGGTAAAATATAGCATCTACCTAATAATCATTAGTTTTACTTCCGAAAAAGTAATGTTAATGTTGATTTCATAGTTTAATATAGCAACTCTTAGGTTTAAATAAGATCTAATGATTTTATTTTTTAATTGTAATAGGTCTAAGTTATTAATTTTATCATTTCGGAGAACTAAAAAAATAAGTTAAGAGAGTTTAAGTTGCTTTTTTTTGAATTAATTATGTGATTATTGTACTTGTTCGACCCAAATTTTTGAATCTTTTTTTGTTAGAAAAGTACTGTAACAGCTTTCTTTGATTTTAATTGGTAATATAATCAAATGTGATTCGATCATTAACTAAGACTACATATCCTCCATTACTTGAACTTGTATAGGCCACAGTTGTTCCTGTAACAGTTATTGCTGCTTTTGGTACTCTAACACCATTCACATACATCGCAATTTTACCGATAGGGGTCGCTGTTAAAGTGAAAGAAACTTGTGCAGCTGTAGCTACAAATTCATCGGTCTCCATTTTTACTATTATGTTAGCATTCACAGGTTTCCAATTCGTACCGTCAAATTGTAATAATTGACCTGTTGTTGGAGTAGTAGCACTTACCGCTGTACCCTGCAATTTGACAACTGATGGCGCTGCAGCCGTTCCACCTAAATCTCCTGCTAATTGAATTTTTCCTTTTACAGTTGTAGTAGCGTCTGGAGTGCTATTTGAAGTTATTTGAGCATCTACGTAGGTCTTCACAGCATTTTGTGTAGGGTAGAGCACATTACTTGTTCCTAAAGCAGTATTAGTTGATTTGTTGGCAACATCTTCCTTGTTATTCAAGGCAGTTTGAGTGGCTGTTGAAATGGGTTTATTTGTATCCGATGTATTATCTACATTACTTAAACCAACTGTTGATTTATCAAGTGTTTGCCAAGTTTTATCTCCTCTCCAATATTGAGTGGTAGTTCCCGCTGCAATTGTTGGCTCTTTGGTGGCAAGACCTGGTACGGTTGGCAAATCAGCTGTTCCACCAAGATCACCTGCTAATTTTACTTTTCCTTTTACCGTTGAGGTAGCGTCTGGAGTAGCACTATTTGTTACATAAGCTTCTACTGCGGCTACACTAGGATAAAGTGTTGTGGAGCCTGTATTTGCTGTGATATTTGAGGCTAGATTTGCTGTTGTTTGGGCGCCAACGATGTCTGCAACTGGAATTGTAGCAACCGCCGTCATTGCATTTGTTCCATTCCCTTTTACATAACCCGTAAGTGTTGTGGCTCCCGTTCCTCCATTTGGAACACTAATTGTTTCTGCTAATTTGGCATTGGTTATAATACTATTTGCTAAATCTGCGCCAATAATTGTACCGTCTAGTATTTTACCAGTAGTTACGGCATCTGTAGCTAATTTTGCATTGGTCACATTGGCGTCAGCAATTTTAAGGGTAGTAACTGCATTATCGGCTAATTTAATAGTAGAAATTGCGCTGTTTGAAATTACTGGATTTGTAGCTGTTGAACCTATTCCTGCTAAGTCACCGGCTAATTGTAGTATCCCTTTTGAGGTTGTAGTAGCATCTGGCGTAAATGAGGAGGTCCATACAGGAACTAGATTGGTACCATTGTTAATTTCTAATGCATTAGTAGTTAGATTGAAAACAACTAATCCGGTAGCAGGCAGTACTATTGCATCACGTTGTAAAGTAGTTAAACGAGGGGGTAAAAAACCACTAGTAGTACTTTTTACCTCTAATTTTGCAGATGCGTCAGGAGTTGCTCCAATTCCTATATTACCTGAATTTTTATTATATATGTCATTACCAGAAGTACTCCATTTACTGTTGTCAACTTCCTTAATTGTTCCTTTATTATCAATAACTCTTACTTTTTGTCCAAAAGAAAAGGAAGAAGTTATAAAAATAAAAATATATACTATTTTTTTTAAAAAATTCATATTGTAAAATATTTGTAGGAGATAAAATATTATCCTCTATATTTAACTGTTTTTTTTCACAGATTAAAAGGTTTCAATCTTATTACTACCTAATAATTAGGGGTATACATTAAGTTAATGGCGTGTTTTAAAAATAAAATTAAATATTTCATTTTTAATTAAGTATTTATTAATACAAATACTTAATAGGTATTCTTAAAACAAATTCTTGATTTTATCTTTTAATTAATAGGGTAAAAGATATAACCTTTACTTTTTTATATTTTTTTCAATCGAGTAGTGCAGTAAAATAAAAGTAACCAAAAAAATAGTTGTTAACCCGTTGGTAAAATGTTTACAATCAACGGGTTATAATTAAATTATTTCAACCATTGTACTTCGAAAACATCTCCAGTAAGAATAGACCAAGCGTCATTGCCTGTACCAGTCACTGCATTGACAGTGACTTTATCAGCTACAACTACAAAATCTGTTGGAAGTAACTTGGCTCCATTTCTGTACACCCAAATTCTGCTTTTGTATTGAGCATCTGCTTTTACACCAATTGCATCAATATCTAAAGTCGCAACATCTGCTGTAGCTGTTTTAGTGGTTTCCCCACTTTCTAGTAAGGAAGATGCCATCAACTTTTTAATGGCTCCAGTAGCTTCATCACGAACTAATAAGGTCCAACTTGTACCAGTTCCATGTACGGATTTATCTGTTGCATCAGTAGAAGCCGCTGTTCCAGCCGGAACTAAGTCAATCTTATCTAACCCAAAAACTTTTCCACTAACGTCAATATACGTATTATCTGTTAATGTTCCTCCTAATTGCCAAGTTGTAGTTGTTTTGTCGGCTGTAGTGTTCACAATTTGAGTGATACCATTATTCGATTGTAAATATTTGATAGTTCCTTTATTATCTATCAAACGTACTGCTGTAGCAGCTTTTGCAACATCAACACCTGATTGCGCACTCATTTTTATGGTTGTAAATAGAAAGAATACAAACAAAAATGAACCTTTAATTATCACACTTTTTTTCATAATTTTAGTTTTAATTTTTAATTTTAATTTTTTAATTGTTAATTTTTAATCGATTTGGTTACTATTTTACTATTACTCATATTGCACTATTCTAATTTCGTCATTAAGGTCGCATACAATGCCGGCTTCTAACTGGACATGGGTTGTGTCTATAACAATCAAACCAATTCTAACGCCATTTCTATACGCATGAACTTTACTAATATCACTAAATGCTCTTGGAGTAGTGAATTGGTTAGCATTGGCAGTAGTACTATAAACTACCTCATGAATACTCACAACTGACGATGGGTTAATTTTTCTTATTTCACCAGTTGCCGGATCAGTTGTAAGTATTTGGTAGGTACTAGAGGTCTCATTTTGCAACCCTTTAATTGCTAATGTATTTGTTGCCGTAGTCGTTATGGTTTCAGGTTTAGCTAAGGTTTTGTCTAGTTTTGTGTCTAAAGCAGTAGCGGTAGCATTAGAAATTGGTTTATTTAAATCTGAGGTATTGTCAACATTTCCTAACCCAACTACCGTTTTGTCTAAAGTTTGCCAAGATTTATCGCCTCTCCAATATTGCGAAGTTGTACCGGCAGTAATTGTAGGTTCTTTTGTTGCTAATCCAGGAACAGTTGGCAAATCTGCTGTTCCTCCTAAATCTCCAGCTATTTTTATTTTTCCTTTTACAGTTGTTGTGGCATCTGGTGTATTATTAAGAGCAAAACCCGATATTAATTGAGAATCTACATATGTTTTTACTGCATTTTGTGTTGGATACAACACATCACTTGTTCCTAGATCTATGTTAGTAGACTTATTGGCAACATCTTCTTTTTTGTTTAATGCCGTTTGAGCAGCACTAGATACTGGTTTATTAGCATCTGATGTATTGTCAACATTTCCTAACCCAACTACCGATTTATCTAAGGTTTGCCAAGTTTTATCGCCTCGCCAATATTGAGAGGTTGTACCTGGCGTAATGGTATTTTCTTTTTTTGCCAATCCAGGAACAGTTGGTAAATCTGCTGTTCCTCCTAAATCTCCAGCTAATTTGATGACCCCAGTACTAGTAGTAGTTGCCTTGTCAACATGAGCATTTGCGGCATAGAGAGCAAAAGGAACATACGTAAAAGGTTGATTGCTAATTTCTGTAAAATTGCTACAACTTGCCTCCACATCTAAATCTACTTTCAAGCTTTTAGTGGTATTGTTCCATAAAATAGTTGAAAATGTAGATGCATATCCACCTATTTGACTTCCTGTTCCAATAATTAAATTTACAATACCATGAGCATCCGTAGTTGTTGTGTGAGTTTCAATGTATTCTAAATTTGATTTTGAATCAATGATGGAGAATTTTAAACAAATTAACTTATTTGACAAGGGCACATTATAATTATTCGCACCCGGTAATTGTTCTCCTGAAGGATTAATTATTAATGCTTGATAAGAAATTCCATTTTGTGAAAAACCTATTAACGATATAAAAAAAATCAATATAAAGTATACTTTTTTCATAATTTAAAGGGTTATTATATATTTATTATTTGTTCTTTTTAGGAATTTTTGATTCATTATTTTTTAATAATTTTTGCAGAATAAACAAACTTTTCACTTACAAGTTTTACTAAGTATAATGCGCTAGAAAGCTTGCTTAAATTTAAGGCAATAACATTATTTTGATTTATTGCGGTCTCTGAGTAAACTACTCTGCCTAAAACATCAAATACCATTACTTCAATTTTGTTTCCAGGAGAAGTTGAAAATGAAAAATTAACATCTGTGACAAAAGGATTAGGGTAGACAGTAGTTACTACTGAAATTGTGTTTTGTTCTAAAATTTTACTCCAATTGCTTTGCTGAAAACCTTGTTGCACAACATAACCATTAGATGAAGTACCAGTTACGGATTGTTGACCAATAGTGTAGCTCACAAATTGACCACTAGCTGTTATTTTTGAACCACCTTGAGCACTTATCATTTCATGATGGAGCTGCTGTGCAGTAGTTATTGTACTAGTTAAAACAAATATGATTATTAATAATAGACGCATTTTGGTAATTAATTTAGTTAGCTTCTATATATCATTGTCAAAAAAGAAACCATTTTAATAAACCAAAAACATATTATGTTTGTTTTGCTTAAAATTAATAGGTTAACTTATAAAAAAAAGAGGTCTGAAGAGTCATGCAAAACCTTGTAATCACTAATAAAATAAAGAGATTATATTATTTAGTACTTTAATCTTTAGATCTGTAATTATTTAAAATTTTTCCACTGTAAAGAAAAAAAATGGCACGATGAAATCGTAAATAATTCCATTTTTTGGAACAAATTCCAAAAAAAGTATTTTAGTCTCTAAAAAAAATCAAAATGTATGGGGTGAGGTAATTTAAAGCGCATATTCGAAATATGGTAAACTTGCTCTTTATAGCATCCTGATGGATTATTATGGTATTTATTAGTACTAACTTATGAATCATTAGTATAAAGAAACCCAATATCATTAAGTTAAAGGTTAAATGATAAAATGATTGCTAATTTTTGATGAACGATTTTTGGCTGTACGTTGATGTATAAGATTTTGAAAAACATTTGATTTTTATTCACTTGCTCCAAAATCTAAATAAAGAACCGTTAATCTTCAAACTAAAACCTCATAACTTAATGACATTGGCTTAATACACACTTGCAAGTTAGATTTCATTTGTTCTAGTTTGCCACTTTATTGAAGTCTGAGTTAAAAAAAAACTGAATTTTAAAAAGAAAAGCCATTCTTATATACAGTAAGAATGGCTTTTTTTAAAATTAAATTTTAGTGTTTATGACCTAACAAATGGCGGTAGTAATTGACTAGAAACTTCTCCAAAACCAATACGAACTTCATTGTTTTTGCTATATCCTTTTATAGTAACGGTGTCATAATCGTTAATGAATTTTCTCTCGCTTCCATCATTCATTTGGATAGGGTTTTTACCTCCCCATGTTAGTTCTAGCATTGAGCCGAAGCTATCTGGAGTTGGGCCAGAAAGGGTTCCGGATCCCATCATGTCACCAGAATTAACTCTGCATCCGTTTGAAGTGTGGTGAGCTAGCTGCTGACTCATAGACCAATACATGTATTTGAAATTGGTTTGAGATACCACATTTGGAATACCATTTTTAGGAGTGATTGCTACTTCTAAATTAATATCGAATGCGTGCTTTCCTTTTAATTGTAAATAGGGAAGTGGCGCTGGGCTTTGTTTTGGTCCTTTGGTTCTAAAAGGTTCTAAAGCATCTAGTGTGACAATCCAAGGAGAAATTGAAGAACCAAAATTCTTGGCTAAGAATGGTCCTAGAGGCACATATTCCCATTTTTGAATATCTCTTGCGCTCCAATCATTAAGCAAAACCATTCCAAAAATATAATCTTCGGCTTCATAAACCGGAATATTTTCGCCCATGATATTAGCATCAGTGGTAATAAAAGCAGTTTCTAGTTCAAAATCAACCAATCGCGATGGGCCAAAAACAGGTGTTGTTTCTCCATTAGGTAAAGTTTGTCCCATAGGTCTGTGCACAGGAATTCCTGAAGGGATAATAGTAGAACTTCTTCCATGATAGCCCACAGGAATGTGAAGCCAATTGGGTAGTAAGGCATTTTCGGGATCACGAAACATTTTTCCAACATTAGTCGCGTGCTCCTTGCTGGAATAAAAATCAGTATAATCACCAATTAAAACCGGAAGTTGCATTTCAACTTCAGTAATTTTGAAAATTACAATTTCTCTATGTTCTTTATTGTCTCTTAACTTTGGATTGTTTTCGTTGAAAATATCTGAGATTCGATTTCTTACCAAACGCCAAGTTTTTTTACCATCTGATATAAAATCATTTAGGGTATCTTGCATGAACATGTCATCTGTTAGTTCAATACCTTCAAAGTAATTGAGTTGCTGCAAAGCTCCAAGGTCAATGGCGTAATCACCAATACGTGTCCCTACAGTTACTATATTTTCTTTGGTAAGAAAAACTCCAAAAGGAATATTTTGAATTGGAAAATCGCTATCAGCTGGAACGTCTAACCAAGATTTTATGTTAGGATTATTTGCTATTATTGGCATAAAGTGTTAATTATATTGTTGAAAATTACACGCCAAATATATTATAATCTAAGTAGTAACCAAACGTTTTTTTGTATTTTTGCGCCATAATTAACGAAAAACAAAAAAATGCAACGCGACGAACAAATTTTTGACCTTATTCTTGAAGAACAAGATAGACAAATACACGGATTAGAGCTTATCGCTTCAGAAAACTTCGTAAGTGATGAAGTTTTAGAAGCAGCTGGTTCTGTTTTAACGAATAAATATGCTGAAGGGTATCCTGGTAAAAGATACTACGGAGGTTGTGAAGTAGTAGATGTGGTGGAACAAATTGCTATAGACAGAGCCAAAGCTTTATTTGGTGCTGAATATGCCAATGTTCAACCTCATTCAGGATCTCAAGCCAATACAGCGGTATATCACGCTTGTTTGAAACCAGGAGATACTATTTTAGGTTTTGATTTGTCTCACGGTGGGCATTTAACACACGGTTCTCCAGTTAATTTTTCAGGACGTCTCTATAATCCTGTTTTTTATGGAGTAGACAAAGAAACGGGTCGTTTGAATTACGATAAAATTCAAGAAATTGCTACTAAAGAGCAGCCTAAATTAATCATCGCTGGAGCATCTGCTTATTCTCGCGATATGGATTTTGCTCGTTTCAGACAAATTGCGGATAGTGTTGGTGCAATTTTGATGGCAGATATTTCTCATCCTGCTGGTTTGATTGCTAAAGGTTTAATGAATGATCCTATTCCTCATTGTCATATTGTAACAACTACTACGCATAAAACACTTCGTGGCCCTCGTGGTGGTTTGATTATGATGGGTAAAGATTTCGAAAACCCTTGGGGACACAAAACGCCAAAAGGTGAAATTCGTATGATGTCATCTTTATTGGATTTAGCTGTTTTTCCTGGTAATCAAGGTGGACCATTAATGCATATTATTGCTGCTAAAGCAGTTGCTTTTGGTGAAGCTTTACAAGATGAGTTCTTTACTTATGCTATGCAATTGCAAAAAAATGCTAAAGCTATGGCTGAGGCATTTGTAGCTAGAGGATACGAAATCATTTCTGGAGGAACAGACAATCACATGATGTTGATTGACTTAAGAAATAAAAATATTTCAGGAAAAGATGCAGAAAATGCATTAGTAAAAGCTGAAATAACCGTTAATAAAAACATGGTTCCTTTTGATGATAAATCTCCTTTTGTAACTTCAGGTATCCGTGTAGGTACTGCAGCTATTACAACTCGTGGTTTAGTTGAAGAAGATATGGAAACTATTGTTGCTATGATTGATAAAGTATTAATGAATCATACAAATGAGGATGTTATAGAAGAAGTGGCTGCTCAAGTCAATGAAATGATGAGTGAAAGAGCCATTTTTGTATTCTAATTTTTGTTTTAAAATTTAAAATTTAAAGGTTTAAGGTTTTGTTGATGTTTAAAAGCATTTCAAAACTTTAAACTTTTTTCATTTTTAATACAACTTTAAACAATTTCAAACTTTTAAATAATAAAACAATGGGCGTATTACGTTTGCAATTACCAACAGATCCAAGATGGGTCAATATCGTGGAGAAAAATATTGAAGAAATTTTAACCGATCATGCTTGGTGTGAGCAAAAAGCAGCTACCAATGCCATTACAATAATTACGAATAATTCGGAACATCAAGATTTAGTGCAAGATTTATTGGCATTAGCCAAAGAAGAAATTGATCATTTTGAGCAAGTACATAACATTATCATCAAGCGAGGTTTGAAACTTGGTAGAGAACGCAAAGATGATTATGTGAATGAATTGTATTTGTATATGAAAAGAAGTATTGATGGTAGTCGAGTTTCGGGTTTAGTGGAGCGTTTGTTGTTTTCTGCCATGATCGAGGCTAGAAGTTGTGAACGCTTCAAAGTACTTTCTGAGAATATTCAAGATGAAGAATTGGCTTCTTTTTATCGTGATTTGATGGAAAGTGAAGCTGGACATTACACTACTTTCATTACTTATGCACGTAAATACGGAGTAGGAATTGATGTGGAAAAACGCTGGAGAGAATGGTTGGTTTTTGAAGAATCTATCATCACAAATTATGGTAAAAACGAAACGATTCATGGTTAGTTTTTTATCATAAAAAGACCTCGTTTAAGTGTAAATTTAATTTTCTAATTTTATGATTACAGTTCATTCTGCCACCGACAACGATTTTGCTACGATTCGTTCCATTGCCTACGAAACATGGCCAGTGGCTTACGGTCAAATTTTAGCCAAAACTCAATTAGAGTATATGTTGGGCGCATTTTATAACGATGTGGCTTTAAAGGAAAGTGTAACGCAAAGAGGACATCATTTTATTTTGGAAAATGAAGGAAACCAAACCTTAGGTTTTGCTTCTTTTGAATGCAATTACGACCATCAAAAACAAACTAAGATTCATAAATTTATATACTTCCTTCCGCCCAAGGCAAAGGAGTAGGTAAAGTACTTATAGATTATATCGCCTCTGAAGCGAGAAAGCAAGGTTCTCTTACCTTGTGTCTGAATGTCAATCGCTTTAATAAAGCGATTACTTTTTATGAAAAAATGGGTTTTTCTATCAGTAGTGAGGTAAACATCGAGTTAGAACATGGCTACATGATGGAGGATTATGTGATGGAACGATCAATATAGGGGGCATTTTATATGCTAATTTGTTTTTTGTATTATATTATATTGCTAGGTAGAAAAGTCGTATATTTATGATATAATTTTCTTCGTAATAAATAAATACCATGCGGTCAAAAATGTATGTATTAGTGTCGTTTCTTTCGATACTTCTAATAAATTGTTCCAAAAAAGAATCTCAAGAAATCCAACCAACTATTGGTAATATTACCGAAAGCGTCTATGCTTCGGGTGTGATAAAAGCTAAAGATCAATACACCGTTTTTTCTACCGTAAATGGAATTTTAAAAAAAACAAAAGTAGTTGTCGGTCAGAAAATCAACAAAGGACAAGTGTTATTTGAATTAGATAACGATAAAGCGGATTTGAATACTCAAAATGCTTTATTAGCTTATGAAATAAGTAAGAAAGAAAATCGCTACATTCAGGATAAAATTGCTGAATTAGAGTTAAAGATTCAAGCAGCAAAAGACAAATTAGTTCTTGACGAATCAATATATAGTAGAAATAAGAATGCTTTGAAGTATGGAGGTATTTCACAAGTTGATTTTGAAAGAGTAGAGCAAGCTTATAAAAGTTCTAAAAGTAGTCTTGAAATGGCTAAAAATCAGTTGACACAACAAAAAATTCAATTCCAAAATGAACAAAATAAAAATGCCAATAATCTAAAAATTAGTCTAAAAAACCAAAGTGATTATAGTGTCAAAAGTGAGTTTGAAGGACAGTTATTTGATCTTCCGGTTAAAGACGGTACTTTTGTTACAACCCAAATGCCAATTGCTACAATTGGTAAAAGCAATAATTTTATTCTTGAGCTTGATGTGGACGAAAACGATATGGTTCGTGTGCAATTAGGTCAAAAAATAGTAGTTACGATGGATAGTTACAAAGGAATTGTATTTGATGCCATCGTTTCAAAAATATATCCAATTATGGATGAGCGCTCTAGAACGTTTAAAATTGAAGCTCGATTTTTAAAAACACCTCCAAACGTATTTCCCAATCTAACCGCAGAAGCAAATATTATAATTCATACCAAGAAAAATGCCATCACTATTCCGAAAGAATATTTAATAGAGGGTACGTATGTCTTAGTCAATAAAGATGAAAAACGTAAAGTAAAAGTCGGCTTAAGTGATTATAAAAAAGTAGAGATTTTAGAAGGGTTAAAAGCTAATGAAACACTTTATAAACCGAACTAATGAACTACAAACTTATCTTAAACATCGCTTTGCATTTGTTGCGTGCGCGATTAAAACAAACGATTGTGGCAGCAATTGGGGTTACGTTTAGTATCGCTATGTTTATTGCATTGGTGAGTTTTATGAACGGACTCAATGATTTATTAGATGGATTAATGCTCAACAGAACGCCGCATGTAAGGTTGTATAACGAGATAAAACCCACTAAAGATCAGCCTGTTTATTTAGCTAAAGCGTATAAAAATAGTACCAATTTTATCAGTTCGATAAAGCCTAAAGATAGAGGAAAATCAATTTATAACGGAATTCCAATTATCAAAGCTCTTAAAGAAGATAAAAGAATCATTGATGTGGCTCCCAAAGTAGTGGCACCCGTTTTTTATAATTCGGGAACTATCGAGATTTCTGGAGTGGTGAATGGGATAGCTATTTTGGCAGAAGAAAAATTGTTTCAAACTAGTGATTATATCATCGAAGGAAAGATAACCGATTTGGTGCAAAACAATAGTATTGTTATTGGTAAAGGGTTGGCGGATAAAATGCTATTAATTGTTGGAGACCGAATCAAAGTCACCACATCCAAAGGGAATTTGGCCACCTTAAAAGTAGTTGGGATTTCACAAATTGGTATTGCAGAAATAGACGATACAATGTCTTATACTTCTTTAGATACGGCTCAAAAAATGTTGGGTGAAGCCACAAATTACATTACAGATATTCAGATTAAATTGTTTGATATGACTTCGGCACCCCTTGTAGCCAAAGAATTGCAAGCTACGTATCAATTGGACACTATTGATTACCAAACGGCCAATTCACAATTTGAGACCGGAAGTTCTGTGCGAACAATAATTTCCTATGCGGTTGGAATCGTGTTGTTGATTGTGGCTGGTTTTGGAATTTACAATATTCTAAACATGATGATTTACGAGAAAATGGACAGTATTGCTATTTTGAAAGCGACTGGCTTTTCAGGAAATGACGTCAAGTGGATTTTTGTTTCGTTATCTATAATTATTGGTTTGGCGGGTGGTATTTTTGGTCTCATTTTTGGCTTTATTTTTACTTCAATTATTGATGTGATTCCTTTTGAAACTGCGGCTTTGCCAACGGTTAAAACGTATCCAATTAATTTCAATATTTTATATTATATCATCGGAATTGTATTTGCGTTGTTCACTACTACTATTGCAGGTTTGTTTCCTGCTTTAAAAGCCAGCAAAGTAGATCCAGTAGAAATTATTAGAGGGAAATAAAATGGAAAATAAAGTACTGCAAACTATCGGATTGAGTAAATATTTTTATGATCCCGTTAAATTTCAAGTATTGAAGGAAATTGACATGAATATCAATCATGGAGAGTTTGTTTCGATTGTAGGGAAGTCGGGTTGTGGAAAGTCAACCTTGTTGTATTTGCTTTCGACCATGGATACGGATTATGATGGACAATTGTTTGTGAATAACGAATTGATTACTGGAAAACCCGATAAAGAATTGGCTTTGATTCGCAATGAAAAAATTGGCTTTGTTTTTCAATTTCATTATTTGCTCAATGAATATAATGTGCTGAAAAACGTGATGCTTCCTGGTTTGAAATTGGCTAAATTTTCTGAAAAAGAAGTGGAACATCGTGCAATGGAGCATCTAAAAACATTAGACATGCACGAACATGCTTTGAAGTTGCCCAATCAATTGAGCGGTGGACAAAAACAAAGGGTAGCTATAGCGAGAGCGTTAATCAATGATCCTTTAATCATTATGGGAGATGAGCCTACAGGAAATTTAGATAAAAAAAACAGCGACCTAGTGTTTGATATTTTTAAGCAATTGACCCATGAGCAGAAGCAGACACTATTGATTGTAACGCATGATAATGATTTTGCAGAGCGTTCAGATAGAACAATAACCATGCAAGACGGTCGAATTATAAAGAGCTAGTCTACGTAATTTATTAGTTCAAAGCTAATTGAGTAAAGAATTAAAAGAAATAATACTTATTCGTTTCTAGTTGCTATGTGAATAGTAAAACGTCTATTTCATTCTTTTAGAACCCATAAATTCAATGTTTCTCCTATGTGGAAAAAAGCAATTTCAGACCATGGGTTCTATTAGAATTTCGTGCTTAAAGAGTAAGCCTTTTACTTCGTTGAGACTGAAAGTTGCCTTTTTGAGTTTGGTTCTGGAAGGATCTATAGTATAATTATAGCTTGTTTTGAAATTCGCTTTGTTGGCAATAGCTTTGTCAAATTCGGTGCGATATAAGTCGCAATTATCAAAAATACTTTCGGTTAAGTCAGTTGCCATAAAATCAACGGCGATTAAGCTACAATTCTTAAAAGTGGTGCCTTTTAGTTTTAAAGTGTAAAACTTTGAAAAGTCCAACACGCAATGCTGAAAATGTACTTCAAAAATTAATTTATCGCACATGGCAAAATTAACTTCTCTGATTTGACAATGGTTAAAAGTAACGGTTCGTAACGCCACGTGATTGATGTGTGCTCCATTAAAATTACACTTTGAAAACACACAATCAATAAATGTTACATCCATAAAATTGCAAGCCGTAAAATCACAGTTTTCGAAAGTACAGCACTCGAATTCATGATGATTTAATTCGTCTCTGTTATAGATAATTTTTTGGTAATGTTGGTCTAGATTGTATTTTGGCATACACAAAGGAAGTGTTTTAAAGCAAAAAACGCAATTATCAAGAGACAATTGCGTTTTTTAGTGACCTCGACTGGATTCAAACCAGTAACCTTCTGAGCCGTAATCAGATGCGCTATTCAGTTGCGCCACGAGGCCTTTTTTGCTTTTTAAGACGACTTTTTAAAAAAGTACTAGTGCCTTATTGCGGGTGCAAAGATAGGAATAAATGTGTAACTTGCAAGAGTAAAATTGTATAAAAATAAAAAAAAATGACAGTTGATCAATACATCCGTGATATTCAGGACTTTCCTAAAGAAGGAATTTTGTTTAAAGACATTACTCCTTTGCTAATTGATGCTATAGCTAGGAAAGAATGTTTGGATATCTTGGTTTCTACCTTGAGAGATAAAGGCATAAACAAAGTAATTGGAGTAGAAAGTAGGGGCTTCTTTTTTGGAACGCTACTTGCACAAGAGCTAAATGTAGGCTTTGTTCCTGTTCGAAAACCCAATAAATTACCTTTTGACACAATTTCGGCTTCCTATGCCTTGGAATACGGAACAGATACGTTAGAAATTCACACCGATTCCATACAAAAAGCAGATCGTGTACTCATTCATGATGATGTTTTGGCAACCGGAGGAACAGCCAAAGCGGTGGGGGAATTGGTTGAACAATTAGGTGGAATTATCGTTCAGTATAATTTTATTATGGAACTCACTTTTTTAAGCGGTAGAGAAAAACTGGGAAATAACGAGATATTTGCAGCCATTCAATATTGAAATGATTTAATTTTTTGCATTCAGTTTCTAGTAAAAAGCAACCGATTTAAATTGCTTTATAATTAAAAATTTGGGTTGTCTTAATGTTGGAACTTGAATCTGGTAAATTGAGTGGATGAGCTTTATAAAACAAAAAAGCAATGCTTACACATTGCTTTCTTTGTTATTTCGGTTGAATCAAAAATTCCTTCGGAGGTTGCGCTTGCAGCAAATGGGTTACGAAATAATCCCATCGTTTGCGCATCATGTAATAGGTGTCTGCACCAAAACCATGACGTGCATTTGGGAAAAGAATAAAATCAAAATCTTTGTTGGCTTTTTGCAAGGCTTGAATCACTAGATAAGTGTTGTAAGGAGGTACATTGTCATCCATTCCGCCATGCGCTAATAATAATTTTCCTTTTAAGTTTGAAGCAAAATTAGCATTGGCTTGATCTTCATAGTTTGATTTTCCGTTGGCGTCTTTGGTCAGAAGCCCGATATATCGTTCTCCCCAGTCGTCTTCATAATTTCGGTTTTCGTGATTGCCTGATTCAGAAATTCCCACTTTGTAAAACTCAGGATATCTGAATAAGGCCGCTGCCGTTGCATAACCACCACCTGAATGTCCCCAAATCCCCACCTTGCCCAAATCCATAAATGGGTATTTAGTAGCTAATTGCTTAATTCCCGAAATTTGATCTTCCAAGGTGTTATCGGCCATATTGCCATAACAGGCATCGTGGAATGATTTGGAACGATCTGGATTACATGTTCCATCAATGATAACCACTGCAAAACCTAATTCAGCCAAAGCCTGATGATCACTTCGTGCTGATAAAAAATTACGACTGCCAACACCGCCGCCTTGGGGTCCTGGATAAATGTAATTAACTACAGGATATTTTTTAGTTGGATCCAAATGAGTAGGCGTAAAAAGCAATCCATACAAATCCCATTTTCCATCTCTTGATTTTACTTTGATGGGTTCTGGTGCTTTCCAACCTGTTGCTACTAGTTTTGAAATATCTGCTTTTTCAAGGGTTGCAATTAGTTTTCCATTTGTAGCTCTCAACACCGAAACGGGTGCCACATTGGGTTGCGAATACGTATCGACAAAATAGTCTCCATTCGGAGATAGTGAGATGGTGTGGTTTCCATCCTCTGGAGTAAGCAATTGAAGGTTCTTTCCACTGAAATCAATTCTGTAAAAATGACTAAAATAAGGATCACGACCAGATTCTCTTCCATTGGCTTCAAAATAGAGTACTCGATTTTTTTCGTCTACTTTCAAAAGTTGGGTCACTACAAAATTCCCTTTGGTGATTTGCGATTTTAATTTACCGGTTTTGGCATCATACAAATACAAATGTCCCCAATCGTCACGTTCACTGTACCAAATGATTTCATTAGAGCTTTCTAAAAAATGCCAATTTACTTTCCCTTGACCACTTTCGTATTGTGTAGCCACTTTTTCTTCAAAGATGTCTTTTACGGCACCTGTTAGGGCATCGGCAATTCTGACTTTGGCTTCTTTATGATCTCGAGAAGTAGAAACAAAGACTAATTTTGTTCCGTCAGCATTCCATTCGTTATCATCAAAAGAACCGGAACACGAAATATCATCGCACAAGGTTCCTCTTCGCGGATCGGGAGCTATATTGAAGCGAATAACTTTTGGCGTTTCAACTTCGATAATTACACGCTCAATTTGAATTATTTTTTCATCACCAGGAAGCGGATATTTCCAAGCTTCTAATTTGGGTGCTCCCACATTGGTTGAAACCAAATACATATCCTTTACATGACGCTGATCTTGTTGAAAAGTCGCAATTTTTTTAGAATCGGGAGACCATAATAATATGGCTTTGTTGCTATGTTTCCATCCTGCATTATCAGTGGCATAACCATAATCTTTTACACCATCGAAGGTGAGTTGTGTTTCTTTTTGAGTAGCCAAATCTTTGATCCAAAGATTCCAATCTTTGATAAAAGCGGCTTTTTTACCGTCTGGAGATTTTACTTCAAAATGACTAACTGTATAAGTTGAGATAGATGTTGTGTTGTTTTCAGGAAGTAACGATTTTAAATCTGCCCCTATTTTTCGAGTGCCATCAACGGTTTGGATTACTACGATTTCTTTTCCTTTGGGTGTGGTGTTGTTATACCAAAAATCACCATTTGGTAGCCAATTTGGGTTTACAGCGCTGTTGAAAACTAACTTATTGGTATTGAATCCTAAAAACTTTACCGCTTGTTCATAATCGGTTGCGGTGAGTGTTTTGGAATTGTTTTGGGCTTGGATTGAAAATGCTAAGAGCACCGCACCGATTAATAGAAAGCTTTTTTTGGTCATAGTTGTTCTATAATTTTAGTTTTGGATAAATTTAAACAATTCTATTTAACTATTATGGTTTTGCTTTATGCTGTTTTGTGTTATTTTTTTTATAATTCATTTGGGTGCTTGTTTTTTTTGCGTGAGGGATAGTAGCGAGCTACCGAAGTAGCGCGGATAGCCCGACCTCAGTAATGAAAGGGGCGACTAGCACGCTTGTTTTAAAAAGCCCCTTTTATGACTGTGGTCACGCCCTAATTTCTATTGTAAATCCCCTTCCTTTTTAATTTAGTAAATTGATATAAGGCCTTCGGATATTGTGCCTAAATCCTTATTTTTGCCTATCTTTAATGAAAATAGACATGCATCAATATATCGATCAACTCAACGAAGCGCAACGCGAACCCGTACTTCAAAAAGACGGGCCAATGATTATTATCGCAGGTGCTGGCTCTGGAAAAACAAGAGTACTGACGATTCGGATTGCGTATTTGATGCATCAAGGCGTTGATGCTTTTAATATTTTATCCTTGACATTTACCAATAAAGCCGCTCGAGAGATGAAAAATCGTATTGCTCAGATTGTGGGTTCTGGGGAAGCCAAGAATTTATGGATGGGAACGTTTCACTCGGTTTTTGCTAGAATTTTGAGAGCAGAATCGGATCATTTGGGGTATCCTTCGAACTTTACGATTTATGATTCGCAGGATTCGGCTCGGTTGATTTCGTCCATTATCAAAGAAATGCAATTGGATCGGGATATTTACAAACCTAAACAGGTTCTGAGTCGCATTTCGAGTTATAAAAATAGTTTGATTACGGTTAAGGCCTATTTCAATAATCCAGAATTGATGGAAGCCGATGCCATGGCCAAAAAACCAAGGTTAGGCGAGATTTATCAGCAATATGTAGAACGCTGTTTCAAAGCTGGTGCTATGGATTTTGATGATTTATTGCTAAAAACGAATGAGTTATTGACTCGTTTTCCTGAGATTTTGGCTAAATACCAAAACCGTTTTCGATACATACTTGTAGATGAGTACCAAGATACTAATCATTCGCAGTATTTAATTGTACGCGCTTTGTCGGATAAATTCCAAAATATATGTGTGGTTGGAGATGATGCGCAAAGTATTTATGCTTTTCGTGGAGCGAATATCAACAACATTCTGAATTTTCAAAAAGATTATGAAGGGGTAAAAACCTTTCGTTTGGAACAAAATTATCGTTCTACCCGAAATATTGTAGAGGCTGCCAATACGATTATTGACAAAAATAAAACTAAGTTAGATAAAGTGGTTTGGACTGCCAATGACTTTGGTCCCAAAATCAAAGTACATCGAAGTTTGACTGATGCCGAAGAAGGTCGCTTTGTCGCGAGTACTATTTTTGAGCAAAAAATGCAAAATCAGTTGCATAACGGTGCTTTTGCTATTTTGTATAGAACCAATGCGCAATCAAGAGCTATGGAAGACGCCTTGAGAAAAAGAGATATACCATATCGTATTTATGGTGGATTGTCTTTTTATCAAAGGAAAGAAATTAAAGATGTTCTGTGTTATCTACGCTTAGTAATTAATCCCAAAGATGAAGAAGCGTTGATTCGTGTGATTAATTATCCTGCGAGAGGAATAGGAGATACCACTATCGAAAAGTTGACGATTGCAGCCAACCATTACAAGCGTTCGATTTGGGAAGTCATGCAAAATGTAGATAAAATTGATTTGAAATTGAACTCGGGAACCAAACAAAAACTTTCGGATTTTGTTACGATGATTCAGAGTTTTCAGGTTATTAATGAAAATCAAGATGCTTTTTATATAACAGATCATGTGGCCAAAAAAACAGGTCTGGTTCAGGAATTAAAAAAAGATGCTACGCCTGAAGGAATGGCAAAAATCCAGAATATAGAAGAACTCTTGAACGGTATTAAAGATTTTACCGAAGGACAAAAAGAAATTGAAGGGGCTCGCGGTGCATTGTCAGAATTCATGGAAGATGTTGCCTTAGCCACCGATTTAGATAAAGATACTAGCGATGAGGATCGTGTGGCATTAATGACCATACATTTAGCAAAAGGGTTAGAGTTTCCTCATGTTTTTGTGGTTGGAATGGAAGAAGATTTGTTTCCATCAGCTATGAGTATGAGCACTCGAAGTGAATTAGAAGAAGAACGAAGATTGTTTTATGTGGCTCTTACTCGTGCGGAGCATCAAGCATATTTGACTTATGCGCAATCTCGCTACCGTTGGGGAAAATTAACGGATAGCGAACCCTCTAGATTTATTGAAGAAATTGATGGACAATTTTTAGAATACTTAACTCCAGCAGAGAGTAATTATCGCTATAAACCTCAAATTGATAGTGATATTTTTGGTGATGTAGATAAATCAAAACTAAGATTAGCTAAACCCGTTGCCGGAACTCCTCCAAAATACATTACAGATAATGAGCCTAAACCAGAAGTTACTATTCGTAAATTAAAGCCAGTAGGGAGTTCAAGTTCTTCAGGCAGCGCCAATTTGTTTGACAATCAATTAATGGTAGGAAATGTGGTGATGCATGAACGTTTTGGGAAGGGGCAAATCCTTAATTTAGAAGGGGTAGGAGCCGATAAAAAAGCTGAAATTAAGTTTGAAGTAGGAGGTATCAAAAAGTTATTATTGCGTTTCGCAAAATTAGAAGTGATTGGGTAATCTAGAATACAATACTGAAGCTTCTAATTAAAAATCTAGATAAAAGATGGCACAATTTATTAAAATATACGAAGATAAACCCAGTGAAGCAGCAATTGCTAAAGTGGTGAAAGTTTTAAAAGATGGAGGCTTAGTGATTTATCCAACAGATACTGTTTATGGTTTGGGTTGTGATATTACTAATTCTAGAGCGCTTGAAAAAATTGCTAAAATTAAAGGGATTAAGTTAGAAAAAGCCAATTGGTCTTTTATCTGTCACGATTTAAGTAATCTTTCGGATTATGTTCGCCAAATTGATACCGCAACTTTTAAAATTTTAAAACGTGCTTTGCCTGGTCCATATACTTTTATTTTGCCGGGAAACAATAATTTGCCTAAAGAATTCAAGAAAAAAACCACAGTCGGAATCAGGATTCCTGACAATTCCATTATTTTAGAGATGGTACGTCAGTTAGGAAATCCTATCGTTTCAACGTCAATTCGCGATGAGGATGACGTGATTGAGTATACTACAGATCCGGAATTGATTTTTGAAAAATGGCAAAATTTGGTAGATGTTGTTGTTGATGGAGGGTATGGAGATAATGTTGGTTCTACCATAGTTGATTTGTCTGATTATGAACCTGTTGTTGTTCGAGAGGGTAAAGGGAGTTTAGATATATTATAAAAAAATAGTATTTTTAGTTGTTTTTTATTAAAAAAATAGAAATAACTGTTGTTTTTTGTATAAATTTTTTTTAAATTTACTATAAGCAATGTTTAAAAACATAGAAAAAAACACAATAAAATGCTATTCTTAATATATTTAATTGGTTATTAAAATAATATTGAGAATACATGATGGCAGGTCGAGAGACCTGCCTTTTTTGCATAAAAAAAGCGTCTTAAAAAGACGCTTTTTGAAAATACCGAAGTATTACTTATTGTTGTTGTTTCTTCATTTCTTTTTCAATCATATCATAGAATTGGTCAATTTTTGGCAATACTACGATACGAGTTCTTCTGTTTTTAGAACGATTTTCTGGAGTGTCATTTTCTACCAATGGTACATATGAACTTCTACCAGCTGCAATCAATTGAGCAGGTTTTACCCCCAAATCATTAGTCAATACTCGGATAATAGAAGTAGAACGTTTTACACTCAAATCCCAGTTGTCTAACATTATTCCATTACTTCTGTAAGGAACATTATCAGTGTGACCTTCAACCATACATTCAAAATCAGGTTTGTCATTTACTACTTTAGCCACTTTAGCTAAAACAGCTTTAGCTTTATCAGTTACTTCATAACTACCGCTTTTAAACAATAATTTATCAGCAATTGAGATAAATACAACTCCTTTTTCTACATTAATTTCAATATCTGGATCAGAGATACCTACAGAACTTTTCAAACTAGTTACTAAAGCAAGAGTTACGCTATCTTTTTTAGTTAATGCGTCTTGCATTCTACTAATTTTTAAATCCTTTTCTTTTATTGTTTCTAGTGCTTTTTCAATATTTTCAGCTCCTTTTGTGGTTAGAACTGTCATATCTTTTGAAGTGTTGATTAACAATTGATTTTTCTCTTTTAATCCTTCAACAGTAGCTGCAAGTCCCGCTTTTTCTTCTAAGCAAGAATTTAATTTTACAGTAGCAGTGTTCAGTAAATCTTGAGTTTCTTTGTTCTTAGCTTCCAAATCAGTGTATTTCTTTTTAGAAACACAAGAAGTTAAAAGAGTCAAAACCGATAAAGCAATTACTATTTTTCTCATAATTTTTTAATTTAAAAATATTGTACAAAGTTAAATTTTAATATGAATACCTAGGTATAAAATATTGTTAAACTAGCTTTTCAAAAACAGTGCCACCTTTAATAAAATAGGCATATACAATGCTTTTTATTTTATAGTAAGATGCTTTTTGAAAAGATCCTCTCTTCTTTATGTTTTTGCTAAAATACTGATAAAAAGTAACATGTGCTTTTAAAATTGCAAAAAAATGCGCGGGTTTACCTTTTGTTAAAAATTGCACCCCTGCAATACCATCTAGAACCATTCTGATGAAAAGCGTTCGGTATAAAACAGAATTTGGCAAATTTTTAGTGAGCATATAAAGAGAATTTCTAAAATTTAATTCAGTTTTTTTAGGATTTCCCTGTTGTAATGTAGCGCCTCCTACATGATATACGACTGAAGTTGGTACGTATTTTATAGTATGCCCTAAATTAATTGCTCTCCAACATAAATCAATTTCTTCTTGGTGAGCAAAGAAATCAGCATCAAAACCTTTTAAATCGTGATAAACTGGAGCTTTGATAAAAAAACAAGCACCCGAAGCCCAAAAAATTTCGATACTGTCATCATATTGTCCATTGTCTTTTTCTATAGTATCAAAAAGGCGTCCTCTACAAAACGGATAACCATATTTATCGATGAAACCACCAGCTGCTCCAGCATATTCAAAGTATTCTTTGTTTTTAAAGTCTAATATTTTGGGCTGAATAATTGCTGTTTTTGGCTCGTTCTTGAACGTATCGATAATAGGTTGTAACCAATTGGGAGTGACTTCAATATCTGAGTTTACTAAGGCATAAACATCTGCATTTATCTGTTGTAAAGCTTCGTTGTACCCTCCAGCAAATCCGTAATTAGCATTATTAATAATGATTTTAACTTCAGGAAAATTTGTTTGTATATAAGCTACAGAATCATCTGTAGAAGCATTATCAGCGACATAAATGGTGGCTTCTGGCGAATATTGAACAATTTTTGGAAGAAACTGTTTTAGCAGCGATTGTCCATTCCAATTTAGTATAACTACGGCTAATTTCATTGATTTATTTACTGTTATTTAAAAATGTTGAAGAATAATCAGGAAGCATTTTTAGAAAATCATATTTTTCATTTTCAAAATCCATCGTACAATAATAATGTTTTAAACCATTGGTTACCATCAAAAATTGGGATTGTAAAGTCATATTGTATTGCGCAATTTGATCAAAAGTAGCTTGACTGATAGTAATGTGTGGAGCTTTGCACTCTACTAATGCAAAAATAGTTCCATTAGGATTGAATAAAACGATATCATACCGTTTTCGTAACCCATTCACATGTAATACTTTTTCAACATTGATAAGGGATTTTGGGTAGTTCTTTTCATGCATTAAAAATTGTACTACATGTTGACGCACCCATTCTTCTGGGGTAAGAATTATAAATTTTTTCCGAATTTCATCAAAAATAGACACTTTATTTTCGCTATTTTTGAATCGAAAAGAGTAAGAAGGAAAATTGAGTTCTTGCATAACGCAAAAATAGTTATTTTGTTTGTAGTTTATGGTTGGTTCTTTAAATAACTACTATTCTTTAAAACGGCGAATCATAAATCATTAGAATGGACGAAGTAGTAAAAATTGTCAACGATATTAAAGCAGGAAATATCAAACCTATTTATTTTTTAATGGGAGAAGAGCCCTATTACATTGATAAATTATCCAATTATATCGAAGAAACTATTTTGACCGAAGAAGAGAAAGGCTTTAATCAATCGGTGTTGTATGGTCGAGATGTATCGATAGAGGATATTGTAAGTACCGCCAAAAGGTACCCAATGATGGCAGAACGTCAAGTGGTGATTGTAAAGGAAGCACAAGAACTTTCTAGAACCATTGATAAAATAGAGCGCTATGCTGAAAACCCAATGTCAACTACGGTTTTGGTTTTTTGTTACAAATACAAGACGTTGGATAAACGAAAAAAAGTAACTAAAGTTTTGGCTAAAAATGGTTTGGTATACGAGAGTAAAAAGTTATATGAAAACCAAGTTGGGGATTGGATTAAAAGAGTATTGGCGGGTAAAAAATATGCCATTGAACCCAAAGCGTCGGCGATGTTGGTCGAGTTTTTAGGCACCGATTTAAGCCGAATTAATAATGAATTGGAGAAGCTAAAGATTATTTTACCCATCGGTAGTACAATTACGGCCCACCATATCGAAGAAAACATTGGTTTTAGTAAAGATTTTAACGTGTTTGAGTTGCGAAAAGCCATTGGTGAACGCAATCAACTCAAAGCGTATACTATTGCTGAGAATTTTGCTCAAAATCCTAAAGAGAATCCTTTGGTGATGACTACAGGGCTGGTTTTTAGTTTTTTTATTCAACTCCTAAAGTATCACGGGTTAAAAGATAAAAACCCCAAAAATGTGGCGTCTGTGTTAGGGGTTAATCCTTATTTTCTTAAAGATTATGATGTAGCTGTAAAAAATTATCCCATGAAAAAAGTCAGTCAAATAATAGGTTCATTGCGAGTGATTGATGTAAAAAGTAAAGGCGTTGGCGCCAACGCACTTTCGAATGGGGATCTATTGAAAGAAATGTTGTTTCAGATTTTTAAGTAGTCAAGGTTTTTTAATGTAATTATTGCTATCAAGAGCTAATGGTTTTATTAAAAGTTTTTTAAAATTAACTATTATGTGTTATTTGTGATTAATAATTGTTTATTTTGTGTTTTTTAACATATTTTGTTTATTATTATAATCCAATATGCTAAATCAAAATTTCAAAATTGATGGGTATTAATTTATAACAATATGGTATGTTTTCAGTTCATCTAAAAAGAATAATTTTAGTTTCTCTCTTTTGTTTTTCTTCATTGAATGCTTTTTCTCAATTTAAATCGGTATTCAGGCAAAAAGAGTTTGAAAAAAAATTTGATGATATTGTAAAGCTATATAAATCAAATAATTATATAGATCTATTTAATGTTGTTTCTCAGCTTAAAAGTTTTGAGATAGATGTTCTTAAATCAAAAAACAGCAAATTAATTGTTGATTATTATTACAATTGTGCTTCTTTTTTTGTCTTTTTTTCAAATTTTAACGAAACGAATTACTACGCAAATAAAGGGTTGTATTTTTCTAAAAAAAGTAAGGATTATTATTTTGTTGGTAAATTTTATGAAATCATTGGTGTGTCTTTTGATTTAATTGGTGAAGAGTCGAAATCATTTGAAATGATTTTACTTTCAGAAAAATATTTAACAAAATATGCGCCTCTTAAGGACAGGGTAGATTTGTATTATAACCTTAATCAATCCTATTATCGCAAGAAAGACTGGCCAAAAGTGCTGAAGTATGGATTTTTACATATTTCAAACGCTGAGATTTTTAAAGAAAAAAAATCAATAACTATGCCATTGTTTATTGCTGATGCATACATGCACAAAAATGATTTAGCAAAAGCTTACCAGTATCTTAAAACAATAGATGTTAATGCAATACCAAAAGATCAATCTTACCTTAGTAAATGTCGAAACTATTATCATATTTATGGAAATTATTTTATGAAGATAGGGGATTATAAAAATGCCTCAATGATGTTTCTTAAATCAAGGGAGTTTGCTGAAAAAGAACGAAAAAAAGATTTAATTAATTCAATTGAAAAAGCACAAAGCGAAAAAAAAATCCAACAAATTTCACATGAACTTGATAAAATTAAGAATGAGAATTTTCATGTACTACAAAATAATTTATATAAAAACAGTATAATCATCTTGGGTATTGTTTTAATCATTTCATTATTAATTATAATTAAAATTCAAAAGTCACGATCTGCATTTAAAAGTAATGCTAACGCTCAATTACAACTAAAAAACACAGAATTAACGAACGCTTTAGAAATTAAAAGTAAGTTTTTAAATACTATTTCTCATGAGTTTAGAACACCATTAAATGCTATTATGGGGACATTGAGTTTACTTCATGAAGACGAAAATAACTCCGATAAATTGAAGATAATTGAGAATTCAACTAATTATCTAAATAATCTTATCAATCAATTTTTTGAATACAATTTTATAAGTAAAAATGGTTTGAAGCTTGTAGTTGAAGAAAAAATTAATCTTGAGGTTTTTATTAATAACTTAATTGCATCTTTTGAAAGTTTGTATCTGAATAAAAATAGAACTTCCATTTCTATAGATGAAAAGATTCATCAAAATATACTTTTTGATAGTACACGTTTAACTATGGTGCTTAATATTATTCTAGATAATGCATTCAAATTTACAGACAACGGATTAATAGATGTTAATTTGAAATTTGTAGAATCAAATGAAGAGTTTCAGAAGATAATCTTCTTGATAAATGATACTGGTATTGGTATTTCAGAAGAAAAAATTGATAATGTCTATGATTTGTTTAGCTATGGCTCAGATGAAATAAATTTGTTGTACGGTGGAACAGGAATTGGATTAGCTTTAGCTGATAAAATAGTAAAGCTTTATGACTCTCATATAGACATACAATCAGAATTAGGAAAAGGGACAAGTGTTTCATTTTGTTTGAGTTTTAAAAAAGATATGTTAAACGTTGTTGAAGAAGCGTTGATTACTGTACCAATAAAAGACAGAAGTAAGATTAAAGTTTTAGTTGTAGAAGACAATAAAATTAACATGCTCTTGGTTACCCAAATTTTAAAAAATAACGGTTTTCTATTTAAAACTGCATTCAACGGACAAGAAGCTGTGGAATGTGTTGAGAAAGAGAATTTTTCTATCATTATAATGGATATTATGATGCCAATAATGGATGGATTTGAAGCTTCTTTAATTATTAGCGAATTGAAAAAGGAAATACCTATAGTGGCTTTAACTGCTATTTCAGAAGATATAAACAAAGAAAAATTTGAAAATTCCAATATAAAACAAGTCTTGAATAAACCATTGAACGTAGATGAACTTTTATTTGTTATCGATAAACATTGTTATTGAATCTACTAACTATACTAATTATTTCAATTTGAATAAATCTCAATTGTTGTATATTTGCAATTCCAAAAAAAAACAAAAAAATACCTCTATTATGGGAATGAATAAAAATACTATCTTAGGATGGGCAACATTTATAATGGCTTTGATGGGATTATTATTAATTGGCCTTGGTGCTTTTCGCTACAGAGATGTTTCTGGATGGGGATTTGCAGCTGTAGGAATAGGTTTTTTAGCCAACGCTTGGGTGTTTAGCTCTTTGAAGGGACGAGTGTAGGTTTTTAATGATTGTCCGTAGTTTGTAATTATGACAAAAACTAGGTGATAAATTATTATGATTTGTACCGCGAAAAATGTAAAGATTGAACAATAAATAACACACCATTAACCACAAACTTTAAACAAAAAAAAACAAGAATATGTCAGACGATAAGAAGGTCATTTTCTCGATGCAGAAATTGAGCAAAACCTATCAAGGTGCAGATAAACCGGTATTAAAAAACATCTATTTGAGTTTCTTTTATGGAGCCAAAATTGGTATTTTGGGTCTTAACGGCTCTGGTAAATCTTCTCTTTTAAAAATTATTGCTGGAGTTGATAAAAATTACCAAGGAGATGTGGTTTTTCAACCCGGATATACGGTTGGTTATTTAGAGCAAGAACCAATTTTGGATGACTCCAAAACTGTAATCGAAATTGTTCGAGAAGGAGTTGCTGAAACTATGGCGGTACTTGAGGAGTACAACCAAATCAATGATTTGTTTGGTCTTGAAGAAAACTATTCTGATCCAGACAAAATGGATAAATTGATGGATCGTCAAGCTGCCTTACAAGACAAAATTGATGCTTTAGGCGCTTGGGAAATCGATACCAAATTGGAAATCGCAATGGATGCTTTACGTACTCCTGAAGGTGATACACCAATAAAAAATCTTTCAGGTGGAGAGCGTCGTCGTGTAGCTTTATGTCGTTTGTTATTACAGCAACCAGATGTATTGCTTTTAGATGAGCCTACCAACCACTTAGACGCTGAATCTGTATTGTGGTTAGAGCAACATTTAGCTCAGTATTCAGGAACTGTAATTGCCGTGACACACGACCGTTATTTCTTAGATAACGTTGCGGGATGGATTTTGGAATTAGACCGTGGAGAAGGTATTCCTTGGAAAGGTAACTATTCTTCTTGGTTGGATCAAAAATCAAATCGTATGGCTCAAGAAGAAAAAGTGGCTTCTAAACGCAGAAAGACTTTAGAGCGTGAGTTGGACTGGGTACGTCAAGGTGCCAAAGGTCGTCAAACCAAGCAAAAAGCCCGTTTGCAGAACTACGACAAACTTTTGAATGAAGACCAAAAACAATTAGACGAAAAATTAGAGATTTATATTCCTAATGGTCCTCGTTTGGGAACCAATGTAATCGAAGCTAAAAATGTTGCCAAAGCCTTTGGAGAAAAGTTATTATACGATAACCTGAATTTCACTTTACCACAAGCCGGAATTGTTGGAATTATTGGGCCAAACGGTGCAGGTAAATCGACTATTTTCAAAATGATTATGGGCGAACAGCAAACCGATGCAGGTGAGTTTTCGGTAGGAGAAACGGTAAAAATCGCTTATGTTGATCAATCACATTCCAATATAGATCCAAATAAATCCATTTGGGAAAACTTTGCCGATGGGCAAGAATTGATTATGATGGGAGGTAAGCAAGTGAATTCTAGAGCTTATTTGTCACGTTTTAACTTTGGAGGTGGCGAGCAAAACAAGAAAGTATCGATGCTTTCTGGTGGTGAACGCAACCGTTTACACCTAGCGATGACCTTGAAAGAAGAAGGTAACGTATTGCTTTTAGATGAGCCTACCAATGATTTGGACGTGAATACATTACGTGCACTTGAAGAAGGTTTAGAAAACTTTGCAGGTTGTGCCGTAGTTATCTCACACGATAGATGGTTTTTGGATAGAATTTGTACACACATTCTAGCGTTTGAAGGCGATTCAGAAGTGTATTTCTTCGAAGGTAGTTTCTCTGAATACGAAGAAAACAAAAAGAAACGTTTAGGTGGCGATTTGACTCCAAAACGTTTAAAATACAGAAAATTGATTAGAGGATAAAAACTAATCAGCATTTTTTTTAATCCACTATTTACTCTAGCAGTAACTAGTGGATTTTTTTATGAATGACTAAACTGCAAATTACTTAAATTTTTATAAATTCCATTTTCTATGGCAATTAATTCTTGATGGGTTCCTTTTTCGGTAATTTGTCCTTGGTCTAAAACCAAAATTTGATCCGCACTACGAATCGTTGATAAACGGTGCGCAATAATGATGCTTGTTCTTCCTTCCATTAAAATTTCTAGAGCTTCTTGAACTAATTTTTCACTTTCGCTATCTAAAGAGGAAGTGGCTTCATCCAAAATCAAAATACTTGGGTTTTTGAGTAAGGCTCTTGCAATCGCAATACGCTGTCTTTGACCTCCAGAAAGTTTAATTCCTCTTTCTCCGACCACAGTTTCAAATTTTTCTGGGAAACCTTGAATGAATTGTAATGCGTTGGCTTGTTTAGCGGCCAACATAATTTCATCGTCGGTAGCATTGGGTTTACCGTAAGCAATATTTTCTTTGATGGTTCCTCCAAACAGAATTACATCTTGAGGAACAATGCTCATATTGCCTCGCAAGGCTTCTAAATCATAATCCAACATATTTTTGTCATCTATAGTAATGCTACCGCCTGTGGTATCATAGAAGCGCAATAACAAAGAGGCAATAGTTGATTTTCCTGCGCCACTCGGACCAACAATAGCAATTTTTTGACCTGATAAAGCGGTAAAACTTACTTCTTTTAAAACTTGAATTTCTTTACGAGAAGGGTAGGTGAAGGCAACATTTTTAAATGAGACATCTCCTTTTATTTTTGGAAAATTTTGATTTTCGGTGCTATTGATTTCTTCCGGAATTTCTTCTAATAATTCAAAGACACGTTCTGTAGCTCCAATGGCTTTTTGCATTTGTGCATACAATTCGGCTATGCCACCAGAGGAAGCGCCAACATAACTCGAATAAAGAATAAAAGTAAACAGTTCACCCACCGTGATTTCGCCCGCAATGCTTAATTGTACGCCATACCAAACTACTGCTACTATTGTTCCGAACAAACAAACAATAATAAAAGAAGCAAAATAGCCGCGTAATTGTCCACCTTTTATAGCCACTTTTACGACTTCTTTAATTTTTGTAGTGTAGCGTTCAATTTCATACCATTCGTTGGCAAAGGCTTTTACTATGCTAATACCTTGCATCGTTTCTTCAACCACTACTTGGCTTTCGGCTACTTGATCTTGAACTTTTTTAGAATACTTACGAATAAATCTACCAAAGAATACTGCTGCAACACCAACTAGCGGAACAACTGAAACCATCATTATAGTCAGCTTAATGTTGATACTGGCCAACATTACAAAACTTCCTATAATCAGAATGAATTGTCGTAAAAATTCAGCTATAGTGGTAGTTAAGGTATCTTGAATTTGACTAATGTCGTTACTGATTCGGCTATTCAATTCGCCCACACGTTTTTGAGAGAAAAAAGACATTGGTAGTTTGACCAAATTAGTGTAAAGAGCTAATCTAACATTGGCCAAAGTGTTTTCGGTAAAATTCACAAACAGTGAGAGTCTGAAAAAGGAAAAAATAGATTGTAAAACCAGAACCAATGCTAAACCTAATGCAATTTGATTAGCCAATGCACTATCTTTTTTATTAACGCAATCTACCAGCATTCCCATGAACTTTGGGAAGGCGAGAGCAGTGACACTTGTTAGTAGTAAGAATAGTAATCCGAGGTAAAATTTCCAAGTATTATTGCCTGCATATTTAAAAATTATTTTGGCTTTATTTATTGACGAGGCTGTGATTTTGGCTTTCGGTAAATCGTTTTCTTTAAATCTTCCCATTGTTTTTAATTTATGTTTCAAATGTACCATTATGAAAATGGAATTCAAAAAAATAATGAACTTAGTGTTTGAAACTAAAATGCTGTACGTGAGGTTTTAATGGAATTAGGTTTGATTTTTTTAATTTTTTTCAAAAAAAAGCCTTGCAAATACGAATTCTAGGTGTATATTTGCACACGCAATCGGGCGATTAGCTCAGCTGGTTCAGAGCACCTCGTTTACACCGAGGGGGTCGGGGGTTCGAACCCCTCATCGCCCACCGATAAACTCCTTAAGCAATTAAGGAGTTTTTTTTTTTTTTCTTCTATTTTGCATTTTTAGGATCAAGACGTAATTCAGGGATCAAGACGTAATCTCTTCGAAGAATCCTTTTGAGCTCAATTTTGATTCTCGATATTCTTTAGGTATCGAATTAATCTCTTATAAATACAGATGCAGTGTTTAATCCTCTTTTTTATAAGAAGTGAGTTCAAAGCAGTCTACAATTATCTCAGGTAATAACAACTTAAGATATTGATAAAAGAAGTTTGTATTAGGGTATATATTGTAAATATAAATATCTAGATTTTAATATTTCACCATAGCAATTGTTATTAAATTAAAATAAAAAAAAGCGATTTGAACTACTTCAAATCACTTTTTTTTGTTGATTAGTGTTGTAAGATTAGATTCTAAAATTTCCTCCTATAGCAATAATTCTTTGAAAAAAGAAAAAGTCTTGTGAGGCTTTATCTTCTGAACTTACGGTTGTTCTAATATCATTCATATTAATATAACCTCCTTTTAATTCTCCTTGAACATAGAAATATTTAAAGAAAGTAATGTTTAAACCCGCTTTTACTGAAGTTCCAAAACCTGAAACATGAAAATCATCATGGCGTTCCTTTCCTAGTAATTTGGTATTAGTTTTTGGATATAATAACCCAAAACCAATTCCTTCTGTTAAGTTAACTTGAATTTTATCGGTATTTCCAATTTTGAATAACTTAGAAATGTCATCATGACGAGAAACTTCAGTATTGATATAATTTAAACCATCCGTGTGTTCGTAAGTTAAAAATTTTTCGTCAGTAAAGTTAACGGGAGTGTTATTGTAAGTACCATTAAACACTGACCCAGCATCTGTTGCTGGAAGATTAATAGTTCCTGTTACATTAGCCGTTTGATCTTGTGTCATGACATATTTCATGTGATCTACACCAATAGCCACACTATAATGATCGGAGAAAAAATACCCTAAACGCAAATTTGTTTGTGGAATCGTCATTCTACCAGGATTAACGTAATCTATATGCCAGCCTTTGGGCTTATCCTGAGCTTTCATGTCCGCTATGGTAAAATGATAATCTTTACCCGTAAAGGTAACATCAGATTTGGTATAAGATTCTCTGTTTCCTCCCCATGAAATAAAGAATTTACCTTTATTGTGTGCCGTGTAGCGAGTATTGTTATTTTCTTGTGCTATTGTAATTGTAGTCGTTAAAAAAGCAATTACTATATAAATTGAGTTTTTCAAGATATAAAAATTAAAAATGATTGATGGTTTGTCTAATAGCTACTAATTTGGTCATTAAAGCTTCAAAATAATCTAAATGTAACATGTTTGCACCATCACTTTTTGCATTCGCTGGATCAAAATGAGTTTCGATAAAGATGCCGTCTACACCAACTGCTATTCCAGCTTTGGCTACAGTTTCAATCATATCAGGTCTTCCGCCAGTTACACCCGCTGTTTGGTTGGGCTGTTGTAAAGAGTGTGTTACATCTAAAACAGTAGTAGCATATTGCTGCATCGTTGGAATTCCTCTATAATCTACAATCATGTCTTGGTAACCAAACATGGTGCCACGATCGGTAACCATTACATTTTCGTTTTGGCAATCCAAAACTTTTTGAACCGCATGCTTCATGCTTTCTGGGCTCATGAATTGTCCTTTTTTTAAGTTTACCACTTTACCAGTATTGGCAGCAGCAACCACCAAATCAGTTTGTCTTACCAAAAAAGCAGGAATTTGTAGTACATCTACGTAAGCAGCAGCCATAGCCGCGTCTTCATTAGTATGAATGTCCGTCACTGTTGGAACACCAAAAGTTTCTGATACTTTACGAAGGATTTTTAAGGCTTTTTCATCTCCAATTCCAGAAAAACTATCAATTCTAGAACGATTGGCTTTTTTGAAGGAACCTTTAAAAACGTAGGGAATTTGTAATTTGTCTGTGATACTAACTAATCGATCAGCAATACGCAAGGCCATTTCTTCGCCTTCAATGGCGCAAGGACCTGCTAGAACGAAAAAATTACCACTATCGGTATGCTTAATTTGCGGGATATGATGTATGTTCATTTTTTTAAATTTTGTGTGCAAAGGTAATTAGCTTTTACGATTTTTGATTATAAATAGCGTGTAAAATAATGTATGTAGAGTTATTATTAAGAAAGTCTTAAGTTTTGAATCAAATTCAGCTTAATTTTTCTTCAATGTTAGTCCCATTGGAACCATCAAATACCCTCTCTCGTAGATGTTTAAATATAACAAGATTGGTTTTTTTTGGCCTTCCCATTTTATTTCATAAACATCTAGAAATCCAGCGCCCATTTCGGTGTTTTTCGAAGGAAAAGGACAACAACTTTCCAGTTTCGAAAAAGTGATCGCTTCCCCATTTGGTCCTGCTAAAGCCTTCAAAAAGCGCTGCTGATTAATTGCATCGTCTTTTGTGCCTCGATAAAAGATATTAATTGGGTAATCTTTATCATAGCCATACTTTTTGTCTTTGCTGTAAGTGGTAATCACAAATGTGTTGTTTTTAGAAAGTTGGGGTACAGGTGCATTGTTGTCAACATTTTGAAGCGTCGATTTTGTACTAATACATGAAGTAAATAGTAAAACACAGGTCACTAATAAACTGATTTTTTTCATAGGAGTGAAATTTATTTTTTATTTTACAATAATAGTACCAACTTTAAATTAAGATTTCCAGCAAATATAAAACTTTTGAGAAGTTTATTTCTAGTATAATTAATCATGTTTTTTTGCTTTGTGACACAACGCACACAAAAGAGGAAAAAGGATAGTATATTTGCAAAAAAAATAAATGTAATTTATGGATTTTATTTCTCAAACTTGGGCTTGGTATGTTTCTGGTTTTATCATCGGATGTATTATGCTTCTTTTGGTTTATTTTGGAAAAACATTCGGTATGTCTTCTAATCTTCGATCCTTATGTACCTTGGCTGGTGCAGGAAAAAAAGTAGCTTTTTTTAATTTTGATTGGAAAGCTTCTCGCTGGAATTTAGTAGTGGTACTTGGTGCAATGTTAGGTGGTTTTGTGGCGGTACTTTATATGAGCGCTCCAACCAACGTAGCAATCAATCCCCAAACGGTCGAGCAATTGGCAACATTAGGAATCGATGCTCCTGATGGGAAATTAGTGCCCGATGCCCTTTTTAGTAGTGCGGTTTTTCAATCTCCAAAAGGAATAGCGCTATTGCTTTTAGGTGGTTTTTTAATTGGTTTTGGCTCTCGTTATGCAGGCGGTTGTACCTCAGGACATGCTATTACAGGCTTGAGTAATTTGCAACTACCTTCGCTAAAAGCAGTAATTGGATTTTTTATTGGAGGATTAATTATGGCACACTTGCTGTTGCCTTTACTTTTAAAATAATTAAGTTATGATCAAAGCATTAAAATATCTTCTCGTTGGATTTTTATTCGGGATTGTTTTAACGAAATCCGAAGCAGTTTCTTGGTATCGTATTTACGAAATGTTTCATTTTCAATCCCTTCACATGTATGGAATAATTGGCGTTGCTGTAGCTACTGGATTAATTGGGATGCAAGTGGTGAAACGTTTCCAAATCAAAAACATAAAAGGCGAACTTATGCAGGTAGAAGACAAAGAAAAAAGTTCTACACGCTATTGGATTGGAGGAATTCTTTTTGGTTTAGGATGGGCTTTGGTAGGCTGTTGTCCTGGCCCCATTTTTATATTATTGGGTGCAGGATTTTTTCCTGTCGTTATTGTGCTTTTAGGAGCACTTTTGGGAACTTTTGTTTATGGATTGATTATGGATAAACTTCCTCATTAGCAATTAATTCTATTGGAAATCTAAATGTAATTTTGGTTAAAAGCAGAAAAAAAGTAGTCTTTTCTAAATTGAAAGGACTACTTTTTTTGGTTTAGTCGAAGTACTCCCGATACTATAAGGTATTGTGCTAAAATGTACGTACTCATAATCCAAAAGCCAGCTCGTGGTAAGGCTTGATAGAATTTATTGAAGGCCAGAATACTATCCGAAAGTACAAAGAAAACAGCTCCTACTATGATGAACTGAGCAGCTGGTTTTTTCCAACTCAAGCTTCTTTTGTAAGCAACAAAAAGCATTGTTGTAATTACAACGGCATACACCATAACGGGTATTTGCAAAGGCCCTAATTTCGGAAACAAAAGACTAACCATTCCAAAGAAATAACTCAAAATTATTACAAAACCCAATGCTAAAGCGCCTTTGTTTATTGGATTTTGATTTTTATCTTGTCGTAAAAAAAGAAAAATATATAACAAATGAGACAATAAAAATGAAACCAATCCTACTATGAAATAGATTTCGGCTTGGTCGGCAAATAGCAAAATGATGTCTCCAATCCAAGAAAAAATTAAAGCAATTAGGAGAGGATTTTTTGTTTTAAATTCAGATGAAACAATGACGGCTAGTAGCAAAAAAGGCAATAAAAAGGGTTTTAAATACCAACTAATACCTTCCAAACCTACAAAAGGGAGTACTAAATAGATTGCACTAAAAACAAGATAGCTTTTTAGAATATTTTGAGGTTTCATAGCAGCAATGATTTTTTATCGCATGCTTTGCGAATGATGAATGTAAGATTAAGGGATAAGTGTATTTATGCGATAGCTAATTTTTCTTTTTCGAAATTAATAGCAACAAAGTAAATACTCATACTAAGCGAAAGCACGAAATAGCCAATAAGAAGGTAAGTACTACCAGACCACACATCAGACGAGCCAAACCAATCACCATAAAAACAAAGGACTCCCATCGCATAAATAAAACGAATGCTTTCCCATAGGATACTGATTTTTCTGGTATCCATTAATTCAGTATAGCTATAAACTGTTACAAAAATAAAAGCGCCGTAAACAAATACATGCGGCAAACCAATTACGCCAATGGAGTTATACATATAGGTAATCAACAATAAAGTAATCAAAGCCTGAAAAATCGACCAGTACATTAGTTTTTTAGAATGTCTTGTGTCATATTTTTCAAAGTTGTACACATCGCTAATTTTAGTAACGGGATATTTTTCTTCAAAATTTTCGGGACGCCAACCTGTAGGTTTGAACCAAATGGTGAGTTTGTCTTTCCAGTTTTCAGCACGCCACGCATCCGAAATCAACAATCCTAAATGCTGAAAATTAATTCTAATGGGGTTCCAAGTTTGTGCTGGTCGGGTAATCCCAAAAACAGGAGGCACTGCATCCAATTCTTCTTGAAAAGTGCCAAAGAGTTTGTCCCAAAAAATAAAGATTTGGGAATGATTCTTATCGATATATTCTTGATTGATGGCGTGATGCACTCTATGGTGAGAAGGTGTAACCAAGATTTTTTCTAGAAAGCCCATTTTTTTGATGTGTTTGGTATGGTACCAAAATTGTAAAAACAAATGAATGGGTAAGGTAACTGCAATTACGACTGAGGGAACTCCCAAAACTGCTGCTGGAATCAATAAAAACGTAAAAAGATTGACAAAACTTGAAATGGTTTGGCGCAACGCACAGGCCAAATTGAATTCCTCACTACTGTGATGAATAGCGTGTTTGTTCCATAAAAAATTAATTTGATGCGCCCATCTGTGGGACCAATACCCATAAAAATCAATAGCGATAAAAGCAATGATATATGCCCAAACATTGGCTTCTAGGTGAAAAAAGGCTAGGTGTGATTCTAACCATCCATAAGTTAGTATGGAAATACTAATTCCTAAAACATCCTTAACCGAATTGGTCATTCCAGCACTGACACTAGACACGGTATCCATGTAAGGAGCGGTGTCTTCACCTTTAAAATGGCCGTAAATTTTTTCGATTGCAATAAGCAGTAAAAAGATAGGCATTACAAATACCAGAATTTTCCCGTATTCTTCCATAATCAACTATATTTTTGCCAAATATATAAAAAATATAAAGCAGTAGTATCAATTGTGTTGATAATGCTGCTTTTTTATGAAAGTTTTTTTATTACACTATTTCAGCGCTTAACCCCGCTGCCAAAAGTTTGGTACATTGTGGTTTTAATTTGTCATAAGGGCCAGTTTTAACGGTACACTTGCCATTATAATGAATGATTAATGAGCATTGTTCCGCTTGTTCAGGGGCGTGTTCGCATACTCGAATTAAAGTTTCAATGACGTGATCAAAGGTGTTTACATCGTCATTGTATACTATAATTTCATTGTTGAGCCCCAATAATTCCTTTACACTGACTTTTTCTCTTGCTTTTTCTTTAGTACTCATAATAGATATGTTTTGATACTATAAATGGTTTAAATTTTTTGCTTAACATATTTAAGGGAAACCCAATTGTTTCTTTGTAATTTTTTGAAGAAAGTCAATCCTTTTTCAATGCAAGACGTGTCTATGAATGGAACGTCTTCTTCGTAAAAGCCACTAAACAAAATAATTCCATTTTCATTTAAACAGTCGACATAACTTTGCATATCATTTAATAAAATGTTTCTATTGATGTTGGCAATAATCAAATCATATTGTTTTCCGGCAAGTAAAGCGGCATCTCCTTCATAAACTGTAATGTGTTCACAATTATTGCGTTCCGCATTTTCTATTGAGTTCAAATAACACCAATTATCGATATCTATTGCATCAATAGGTTGAGCTCCTTTCATCTCGGACAAAATGGCCAAAATAGCGGTTCCGCATCCCATGTCTAGTGTTTTTAATCCCGCAACATCCATGTCTAGTAAATGTTGAATCATCATGTGAGTCGTTTCGTGATGACCGGTACCAAAACTCATTTTCGGTTCGATGACAATATCAAATTCGGCATTGGTTTTTGGGTGAAAAGGAGCGCGAACGTGACAGTTTCCGTCTACATCGATAGGTTCAAAGTTTTTTTCCCATTCTTCATTCCAGTTGATTTGTTCGATTTCTTCGAAGGTATAGCTAATCTTAAATTCATCGGATTGTAGAATAAAAATACCGTCTAGAATATTTTCGTCCCAAAGGTCTTTTTGAACGAACGCATCTATTCCTGTTTCGGTTTCGGTAAAGCTTTCGAAGGCTTTTTCGCCCAACTCGGCAATTAGAATTTCTGAACCTAATTCTTTGGGTTCAATACTAAAATGGTATCCTATGTAACTATTTGACATGTTTTGTTTTTTTTGCAAAGTTACTATTTCTGTAATGATGGTGCGTTAAAAATATCAAAAAGCTATTGTGTTGTTGAATACGAATGAAACCAAAAAAGCACCATTGCCGCTCCTTAGCCTTGATCGCAGCGGCATCCTTTGTCTTTTTTCTTTAAAAAGACAAAGATACAGCGGAGAGCAAGAACGATGCTGGCAAATATGCCTTTTGTTGGTGCTTCTAAAAAGTAAAAGCCTTGACTTTGTTGTATTTAGTAGTCGAGGATGTATCATTGCTGTTAGCCTGATGAAAATCCTTGGTTTTGCTAGTTTTTTTTCGGGTAATTTTGACAGTTTATTTTGGGTTTAGACTAGCTTTTACTACTGTTTTTTGATTAATTTAGCACCACAAAAAAAATAAGAGAATGATTTCAGAAGCACAGTTTGAACAAGAGCTACAATTGTTTATTGTCAATGGTATTCGTGAAGATGTTGGCCCAGGTGATTATAGTTCCTTAGCTTGTATTCCGTCATCGGCTGCGGGAAAAGCAAGATTGCTAGTAAAAGAAGATGGGATAATTGCAGGTGTAGCCTTGGCAACAATGATTTTTCACTATGTTGATGCTTCCTTACAAATAGAGACCTTTATACAAGATGGAACGCCTGTGTGTTATGGTGATGTGGTTTTTCATGTGTCTGGTAGTTCGCAATCTATATTAAAAGCGGAGCGTTTGGTTTTGAATACCATGCAACGAATGTCGGCCATTGCGACAAAAACCAACAGTTATGTTCAATTATTAAAAGGTACTTCAACTCAAATTTTAGATACTCGTAAAACTACTCCGGGTTTTCGTGCTGCCGAAAAATGGGCGGTAACGATTGGTGGTGGTGTAAATCATCGTTTTGCATTATACGACATGATTATGCTAAAAGATAATCATATTGATTTTGCAGGAGGCATCACAAAAGCTATTGCTAAAACTCAAAACTATTTGAAAGAGCATAATTTGGATTTAAAGATTATTGTAGAAGCTAGAGATTTAGCCGAAATTGAGGAAATCTTGCAATCAGATGGCATTCATCGTATTCTGATCGATAATTTTAATTTTGAAGACACACGCAAAGCGGTTGCGTTGATTAACGGAAAGTGCCAGTCTGAATCTTCTGGAAATATCAACGAAACTACCATAAGCGAATATGCTGCTTGTGGAGTTGATTTTATTTCTTCTGGAGCGTTAACACATTCGGTGTATAATATGGATTTGAGTTTAAAAGCCATTTGATTACATAAAAAAAAAGATATATTCAAATGACCCCAACAAATAAAGTTCCTTTTGAAATTCAGCTCAAAAACCGCATCAAGAAAAACGTCTTGGTTAGCAAGTTTATTCATTTTTTACAAAACCGAAAATTACTTTGGTTAGAAGAAGTTTCATTGTATGATTTTTTACGTTCTTATGTACTAGGTATTTTGAACGGTAATTTGTCAGTAAGGACAGGAGCTATTGCCTTTAGTTTCTTTATGGCTTTGTTTCCTTTTGCACTTTATATTTTGAACTTAATTCCATTCATTCCAATTCAAGGGTTTCAAACTGATTTTTTGCGCTTTGTTGAGCAAAGTGTGCCACCTAATACCTATGATGCTATTGCTGGAATTATTAATGATATTTTAAATAACAGTCATTCAGGATTGCTTTCGTCTGGATTTATTTTGTCCATTTTTTTAATGGCTAATGGTCTTAATGCTATTCTTGGTGGTTTTGAAGAATCAAGACATGTGATAGAAAAACGAGGATTTATTGATCAATATATTGTAGCTATAGGTATGTCAATTTTTCTATCTTTCTTATTGCTTTTTACGGTAGCGATTATCGTAGTTTTTGAGGTTTTTATCCAAAAATCAAAGATTCAAGATGTGTTGAACGATACCATTTCGCTAATTCAACTCGGACGTTATTTGTTTCTTTCCTTAATGATTTTGTTTACCACTTCTATTTTGCTTCGATTTGGAATCAAACAACGGCATAAGCCTAAATTTATTTCTGTAGGCTCTGTTTTTACTACTATTTTGATCATTGTTTCTTCCTATGGCTTTGGGATTTGGGTAGTCAAATTTTCCAAATATAACGAGTTGTACGGCTCTATTGGTACACTTTTGATCCTCATGTTTTACATCTGGATTAACTGTATGTTGCTCTTGCTTGGTTTTGAGCTCAATGCAATTATTCAGTCCCATCGCAACCAAATAAAATCAAAAAAAACGATATAGTTGTATTATAAATAAGATAAACTGTTTTATTTTTGAATAAATTTGAAATACCAAAAGACCCTTTTTACAAAGTATAGAGTGTTCTTTTTGGATCTATTTGCTTCGCCAGTTCGCGATGCTCGTGTCCTGCTGTACGCTATATCTTGCTCGGCGAACCCCTCCAAGCAAGGATGCCGCTTCCATCAGGGCTATAAAAAAAATAAAAAAACCAAGAAAAAAATAACAAATGAAAAAAATTGTTCTATTAGCAAGTGTCTTATGTTTTGCAGTAGTAACCACTGCTCAAAGTCAATCTGTAATTGGAAAATGGAAAACCATTGATGATGAAACTGGTAAACCAAAATCTATCGTAGAAGTTTATGAAAAATCCGGAAAGATTTTTGGTAAAATTGTAGATATTTTAGATCCACAAAAAAAAGACAAGCTATGTACTGAGTGTACAGGTGATGAAAAAAACAAACCAGTATTGGGAATGGTTATTATTAAAGGTCTTCAAAAAGATGCTGAAGAATACAATGGAGGTTCAATTACAGATCCAGTGACGGGTAAAAAATACAAATGTTTCATCACATTAGAAGGAAAAGATAAATTAAAAGTTAGAGGCTATATTGGTTTTGCATTAATGGGAAGAACCCAATATTGGCATCGAGTAAAATAGTATTTTACCATTACGGTACTGCCCTTGTAACTCCATTTTTCAGATGCTATTTTGAAATTGTAGTTATAAGGGTATTTTTTTTTATTATTTTTGAGCCAAAGACCAAAAAGTAATTATTCAAAAATTGTCGCTTGACAAAATCCCAAATCACATGTTCTTCGTTGAAGTAATTTTGCCCTTAGCCTTAGCTAAAACCTTTACCTATCAAGTCTCGGAAACCGAATATCATTTCATAAAAAAAGGAATGCGTTTGGCGGTGCCTTTTGGTAAAAGCAAAATTTATACTGCGATTGCAGTCGAACTGCATCAAAACAATCCGGTTTTGTATCAAGCGAAAGAAATTCATCAGATATTAGATCACGAACCTATTGTGACCTCAATACAAATTGATCATTGGTTTTGGATAGCTACTTATTATATGTGTAGTATTGGTGAAGTTTATCGCGGTGCCATGCCTAGTGCTTTACTTTTGGAGAGTGAAACTGTGGTTACTGCTCAATCGTCATCTGTCGTTGATGAAATACAACTTTCAGATGAGGAGTATTTAGTGTATCAAGCATTGCAGCAACAAAGTTCATTAAAAATTGATGATATAATTGCCGTACTAAATAAAAAAAATGTTTTTCCAATTATTCATAAGATGATTGATAAAAACATATTGGTTTTGCAAGAAGAAATATCTGAGAGCTATAAACCAAAGTTGGTGCGCTATATTCGTTTGCATTCACAATATAATTCTCAAGATGGTTTGGCTGCTTTGTTGGAGCAATTAAAAAATGCTAACAAACAAAAAGAAATTGTGCTTCAGTATTTTCAATTGAATGCCTCAGACAAAAAGCCAATTCCTGTCAAAAAGTTGATAGAATCAGCAAAGGTAACTTCGGCAACTATAAAAACATTAATTGATAAAGGAATTTTTGAAGAATATTTTGTTCAACAAGATAGAGTTTTGTATTCAGGAGAAGCATCTTCCAAAGTTTTGCGTTTAAGTACTTCGCAACAAAAAGCTTTTGATGCCATTCAAAATCAATTTTCTCAAAAAGAGGTGTGTTTACTTCATGGTGTTACTGCAAGTGGGAAAACGGAGATTTATATTAAATGGATCGAAGAATTTTTAGTCAAAGGAAAACAAGTATTGTATTTATTACCAGAAATAGCATTGACAACACAATTGGTTGGTCGATTGAGATTACATTTTGGAGACAAAGTGGCTGTTTTTCATTCAAAATATAATAACAACGAACGCGTAGAAGTCTGGCAGCAGGTTTTGAATAATTCTGAAAAGGCTCAAATTGTAATAGGAGCTCGATCAGCTTTATTTCTTCCTTTTCAAGAGTTAGGAGGTATAATTATAGATGAAGAGCATGAGCAAACTTTTAAGCAAACCGATCCAGCGCCTCGGTATCATGCTCGCGATGCAGCTATTGTTTTGGCCAATTTTCATAAGTCCAAAGTACTTTTAGGATCTGCGACACCAAGTTTAGAGACCTATTTTAATGCTCAATCTGCAAAATACGGATTAGTTACGCTTAAAGAACGCTTTGGTAACGGGCAAATGCCTGTTGTGGAATTGGTAGATTTGAAAGATAATTATTTCCGTAAACGAATGAAAGGTCATTTTAGTGATACTTTAATCGGAGAAATAAGTAATGCGTTATCTTTAGGAGAACAAGTGATTTTGTTTCAGAACAGAAGAGGTTTTTCTCCTGTGATTGAATGTATGACGTGTGGGCATATTCCCCAATGTCCTCAATGCGACGTGAGTTTAACCTATCATAAATTTAAAAATCAGTTACGATGTCATTACTGTGGGTACGTTATGGGAAAACCTACCAATTGTTATTCATGCTCTAGTATTGATTTGACTACAAAAGGTTTTGGAACGGAGCAAATAGAACTTGAATTGTTGTCTTTGTTTCCTAATGTTAAATGTGGTAGAATGGATCAAGACACCACAAGAGGAAAGTACGGTTTCGAAAAAATTATCGATAGTTTCAAAAATCAAGAAATTGATATTTTGGTCGGTACCCAAATGTTAGCCAAAGGGTTGGATTTTGATAATGTGAGTCTAGTCGGAATTATGAATGCCGATACGATGCTTTATCATCCTGATTTTAGAGCTTTCGAGCGAAGTTTTCAAATGATGACACAAGTAGCTGGTCGTTCTGGACGTGCAGAAAAACAAGGAAAAGTGATCATTCAGACTTATAATCCGTTGCATAATACCATTCAACAAGTCACTAGAAACGATTTTGAAGGAATGTATAAAGAACAATTATACGATAGACAGATTTATAAATATCCTCCTTATTATAGATTGATAAAGGTTACCTTAAAACATCGAGATTTTGATAAACTCAAAGAAGGAGCAATGTGGTTGTATCAAGTAATGAGCCAATCCTTGGTTATGCCGGTTTTGGGGCCTGAGGAACCTGCTATTAATAGGATCAGAAATGAATATATCAGGACTATCATGATTAAAATTCCTCAAGATAAACCTATTGGTAGTACAAAAAAAACTATTCAAAAAATACTGAATAGTTTTGAAGCCGTTGCTCAATATAGAGCTATTAAAGTCGGAGTTAATGTTGACTTTTATTAGCGAAAAAGTTTTATGACATTGACAATGCTTTCACGAGATCCTCTTTTTTGTTTCTGCTTAATGGAATTTTTGTTACACCAATTTCAGCAAATTTACTGTTGAAACGATCGATTTTGTCAATATTCACAATATACGATTTATGAACACGTATAAATTTATCTTTGCTTAAATCATTTTCAAAAGATTTCATAGTTGAAAGTACTAAATTGCTATCTTCTTCAGTAACCACTCTTACGTAATCTCCATAAGCTTCTATCCATTTAATTTTGGAAGTAAAAACTTTTAGTTTTTTTAAATTACTCTTGATAAAAATGTGTTCGCCTTCTTCTTCTTTGTTTTCATTTCTTAGTAAATGCAAGTCAATAGCTCTCTTTACTGAGGCGTTAAAACGTTCTAGGGCTATGGGTTTCTGTAAATAGTCGGTTGCATCATAATCAAAAGCTTTCATTGCGTACTCTGCTTTTGATGTGATGAAGATAATCTGTGGTTTGATTTTTAATCCATCCAAAAAATCAAATCCATTGATTACAGGCATTTCAATGTCTAGAAAAATCAAATCTACGGTATGTATAGATATACAGTTTTTGGCTTCAATAGCATTTGAAAAATCGCCAATCAAATGTAAATGTTGATGATTATTAACTAATTTAGCTATGATCATTCGTTGGATGGAACTATCATCAACAACAACACAGTTTAGTTTCATAATTAGGCTATTTAAAAATTTGGTTAGGTAAATATATTTTTTTTTATTACGCAAAACAAATTTGTTGTAATAAATTTTGCACTTTATCGATTAATTAAAAAAAATGGTTTGCGGAATCAAATAAAAAGTTTACTTTTGCACCCAATTTAACAAATAAATATATTATTTATGAATCATTATGAAACTGTTTTCATTTTAAATCCCGTTTTATCTGAGGTTCAGGTAAAGGAAACAGTAAGCAAATTTGAAGAATTTCTTACTAGTAGAGGAGCTGAAATGGTATCGAAAGAAGATTGGGGTCTTAAAAAAATGGCCTACGAAATTCAAAACAAAAAAAGTGGTTTTTACCATTTGTTCGAGTACAAAGTAGCTGGTGAAGTTCTTTTGCCATTTGAAACTGAGTTTAGACGTGACGAACGTGTAATGCGTTTTTTAACTGTAACTTTAGACAAACACGCTATCTCTTGGGCTGAAAGAAGAAGAGCAAAACTTAAATCTACTAAAGCTTAATCATCATGGCAACATTACAACAATCTGCTTCAGGAAAAAAAGACGGAGATATCAGATATCTTACTCCTTTAAACATCGAAATCAACAAAACTAAAAAGTATTGTCGTTTCAAAAAATCAGGAATCAAATATATCGATTATAAAGATGCTGATTTCTTATTGAAATTTGTAAATGAACAAGGTAAAATTTTACCTCGTCGTTTAACTGGTACTTCTTTAAAATACCAAAGAAAAGTGTCTGTAGCTGTGAAAAGAGCTCGTCACTTAGCTTTAATGCCATATGTGGCTGATTTACTTAAATAATTAATTAAAATAGTTGTTGGTTTTCGCTAAACGAAACCTAACTTCTCTAAATAAAGGACAACAACATGGAACTTATTTTAAGACAAGACGTTCAAAACTTAGGCTTTAAAGATGATATCGTAACTGTAAAAAATGGTTATGGTCGTAACTATTTAATTCCTCAAGGTTTTGCTCATTTAGCAACTGCTTCTGCAAAGAAAGTATTGGCTGAAAACCTAAAACAAAGAGCTCATAAAGAAGCTAAAATCGTTGCTGATGCTAAAGCTACTGCTGAAGCATTAAAAGCATTAGAAATTAAAATCGCTGCAAAAGCAGGTGGTGAGAAATTATTCGGTTCTATCACAAATATTGACATTGCTGCTGCTTTAGCTAACGCAGGTCAAGAAATTGATCGTAAATTCATCACTAGCGGTATCGTAAAACGTATCGGAAAATACAGTGCATCTATCCGTTTACACAGAGACGTAATTGTTGAAGTAGCATACGAAATTGTTGCTGAGAAAGCATAATTTTAATCTCCAAAATACTTTAAATCCCGATACGTTGAAGCAACGAAATCGGGATTTTTTTTATCCAAAAACTACAGACTTTTTTGTTTAAATTTTATAAAATGAAATATACAAGACTTACAAAGGAACAATTGGAAGAATTGCATCAAGAATTTACTACTTTTTTGGCAACTCAATCTATTGATAAAGCGGAATGGGATACCATTAAAAAAGAAAAACCAGAAGTAGCTGAACAAGAATTGGATGTTTTTTCAGATTTAATCTGGGAAGGCGTGCTTGCGAAAGCTCAGTTTTTGGAACATTTTTCAAAGAATCATATTTTTCTATTTCAATGCTTTGATACGGAAGTAAAATCAATAGTATTGAAATCTCTAGTGTCAGAAGTTGACTTTTTGACCAAAGAAGGGTTACAATGGCTTTCTGACAACATGTTTACAGAAACAATTGAAATGAAAGTGGGTAAAAAAGTATTTACTGAGGAACGAAATTATTCCTTGTTTCAATTGATTCAACAAGGGGCTTTTCTTAGTGATGGTCATTTGTTTAATCAAATTAATTCAATTATAGAATCGTAAAACTATTTTATAAAGTATAAATTGGCTATTTTAGTACCTTATTTGAAAAACTAAAATAGCCATTTTTATTTCATGAATATTCAAGATACGATTCAGCAGTTGCGTTCCGAATTAGACCAACACAATTATAATTATTATGTGTTGGATCAACCTCAAATTTCGGATTTCGAATTTGACCAAAAATTAAAAGAACTGCAAACTTTAGAAGCAGCACATCCCGAATTTTTTGATCCCAATTCTCCAACTCAAAGAGTAGGTGGGGCAATTACTAAAAACTTCCAAACGGTGGTGCACGATTACCGAATGTATTCTTTGGATAATTCGTATTCCAAAGAAGATGTAGTGGACTGGGAAACCCGAATTCAAAAGGTGTTGGGTAATGTTCCTGTTGACTATACTTGTGAATTAAAATACGATGGCGCTTCCATTAGCATCACCTATGAAAATGGTCAATTGGCTCGCGCTGTCACTCGTGGTGATGGTGTTCAGGGTGATGATGTGACGAATAATATCAAAACTATCAAATCAATTCCTTTGCAATTGAAAGGGAATTATCCTGCTCACTTTGCTATTCGCGGTGAAATCATCTTGCCTTTCGCTGGTTTTGAAAAAATGAACCAGGAATTGATTGAAATTGGCGAGACTCCTTATGCTAATCCTAGAAATACAGCTTCAGGAAGTTTAAAATTGCAAGATAGTTCAGAAGTAGCTAAGCGACCATTGGATTGTTTATTGTACTCTTTGGTTGGAAACAATTTGCCATTTCAATCACAGTTTGAAGGACTGCAAGCGGCCAGAGACTGGGGATTTAAAGCGCCAAAAGAAGCAAAATTGGCCAAAAACCTAGACGAAGTTTTTGAGTTTATTGCCTATTGGGATGTGCATCGTCACGAGCTTCCTTACGAAACAGATGGTGTAGTAATCAAAGTAAATGCTTTGTCGTATCAAGAGGAGTTAGGGTATACTGCAAAATCTCCTCGTTGGGCCATAGCTTATAAATTTAAATCAGAACAAGTTAGTACTCGATTAAATTCTATTTCGTATCAGGTAGGGCGTACAGGTGCCATTACACCAGTTGCGAATTTAGAGCCTGTACAATTGGCAGGAACTGTAGTCAAACGCGCTTCCTTGCATAACGCCGATCAGATAGAAAAATTGGATATCCGTATTGGAGACACGGTTTTTGTAGAAAAAGGTGGAGAGATAATTCCAAAAATCATTACTGTTGACTTCGAAAAGCGTCCTGAACATTCTGAAGTAACGCATTATATTACAAAATGCCCTGAATGCCAAACGGTTTTGGTTCGTTCTGAAGGTGAAGCCAATCATTATTGCCCTAATTTTTATGGTTGTCCCCCTCAAATCATAGGTAGAATTCAGCATTTTATTTCTCGTAAGGCAATGGATATTGAAGGTTTAGGAGGTGAAACAGTAGCTTTGTTGTACAATAACGGTTTGGTACATAACTATGCCGATTTGTATGATTTGACTGTGGAGCAAGTGTTACCGTTGGAACGAATGGCTCAGAAATCTGCAGAGAATTTAGTTAATGGTGTCGCTAAATCAAAAGAAATTCCTTTTGAAAGTGTTTTGTTTGCCCTGGGTATTCGCTTTGTTGGTGAAACGGTGGCTAAAAAATTGGCAAAGCATTATAAAACCATCACTGCTTTAGAAAAGGCTACGCTTGAAGATTTGATTTTGGTGGATGAGATTGGAGAACGTATTGCCAAAAGTGTAATCGAATTTTTTGCGAATGAAGAAAATATAGAAATTATCGAGCGTTTACGATCAAAAGGAGTTCAATTGGAAATTGTTGAAAAAGTAAATCCAAATGCTACAACTAAATTTTCAGGAAAGACCTTTGTAGTTTCAGGAGTTTTTGAGCAATTCTCTAGAGATGATTTAAAGAGAGCTATTGAAGATAATGGAGGAAAAGTAGGAAATTCTATCTCGTCTAAAACGGATTTTGTGGTGGCGGGAGATAATATGGGGCCTTCAAAATTAGAAAAAGCAACCAAATTGGGAATTACTATTGTTTCCGAAAAGGATTTTATCGAAATGCTTGAAGCATAGTTGGATAGGTTCTAATGAAAGCCTAACCTTGTTCTTTAGCCCCGATCGTAGTGGAAATCCTTTGTTGCCGGGTTTCGGCAGCAAAGATTATAGCGAAGAGCGGGACAACTGTTGTTGAAATGCAGATTGCGTCTGCTCCTGATAAAAAAACACCTTTTATTGATTTAAAAGGTGTTTTCGTATTTTGGTTTGGAAAGTTTTAGACTATGATTGCCTTTCCTTTGGCGATATTTTGCTTGTTATTGTCAAAATAGAAATCAATTCTTCCAAGATGAATTCCGTAACAACCTACTTGATTGACAAGTACTTCTTGGTTTGCTGCATTTTTTACAACGGTCGGCTTATCTAAAAAAGTATGTGTGTGTCCTCCAATAATCAAATCGATGTCTTGTGTTTTTTGCGCCAATTTTAAATCGGATATTTTGTTTTCGTCACTGTTTTTATATTGATACCCTAAGTGTGATAGACAAATAACCAAGTCGCATTTTTCGTCTTTTTTTAGGATTCGAGTCATGTCTTGAGCAATTTCTATCGGATCTAGGTAAACGGTTTCTTTGTAGTTTTTTTTATCAACCAAGCCTTGTAATTCTATTCCTAATCCGAAAACACCAATTTTGATTCCGTCTTTGTGAAAGATTTTGTAGGGTTTAATGTGAGTATCTAACGCAGTGTTTTTGAAATCATAATTGGCTGAAACGAAATCAAAATTGGCATGAGGCAATTGGGAATAAAAGCCCTCGATACCATTGTCAAAATCATGATTGCCTAATGTAGCGAGATCATATTTCATCATACTCATTAATTTTAACTCTAATTCTCCTCCATAGTAATTAAAATAAGGAGTTCCTTGGAACACATCTCCAGCATCTAATAGTAAAACGTTTGGGTTTTCTTTTCGTATTGATTCGATTAAAGCAGCTCTTCTGGATACGCCACCCATATTTGCATTTCTGGGGTCATCCGCAGGAAATGGATCGATGTGGCTATGAACGTCATTAGTATGTAGAATGGTTATTTTCTTTATTTCAGGCTTTGTAAAACTCATCAATGGTAAGCTTGGTAATGCTAATAATGCAGAACTCGCAGCTGTTTTTTGAATAAAATCTCTTCTTTTCATTTTTATGTTTTTTACAGCTTTGTGAAGCTTTATTTTTTTATTGATTTTTTTTTGAAGTTATTCTACGGTAATTCGTGTCTCTTTTAAAACGGGTATAGTTTTAATTTCTTTGAAATAATCTATAAGTACGTTACGTAATTTATAATTCAAGTCATACGTTTGGATTCCTTTTTGGAAAAAAGTCATGTCGTCTCCACCGTTGGCCAAGTAATCATTGGTACCTACAAAATATATTTTCGATATTTCTATTGGATTTCCTTGTATTTTGATGTCTTTGGGTTGGTTGTTTTTGTCAATTGTAAAAGTCAAACCAGATAATGGTTGCGCCTTTTGTGTTTTGATAAAATAACGAATCATGTCCATAACCGTCTCGCCGTTCATGGCAATTACTACCAAACTATTCTCGAATGGCATGATTTGAAATGCGGTACGAGGTGTTACGTCTCCTTTTGGTAAGGCAGCACGAATACCACCATGATTTAAAATACAAATATCAATTTTCTTTTTTTCGCGAGCATACAAAATAGTATTGCCACGAGCAACACAGGCATCAGCCATTAAATTTCCAAGTGTAGATTGCCATTTTCCAGTGCTTTTGTCCAAAGTTTCGGGACAATAGGCTAAAACGGTATTTAAATCTTTATCTATATTCTCTCTGTAAGGCGCAATATAATTGTCTATTTCAGGGTTTGTATTGTATGCTTTTGTTACTGGAATACGTTTTCCTTCTATTTTAGTAACCTTGTAGGAACTGGATGCACAGGAAAGAATTAAAAAAAATGTTAAGAATATAACAAAAAGTTTTAAAACACCATAATACTTTTTTAGATTTACCATTTGTAATGCGACTTTATTAATTAATTTTGAACCCCAGTAAAAGTAGTATGTTTTTCAATTATTTTAAAGATTATTTCTTAAAAAAGAAATTAAAAAGCAGTTTGTCAAATGCTGGAGTAGTGGCATCGAATAATAAAATTCAAACTATTGGAATTCTTGTAGATGAACGTTCTTTTTTTCAAACATTAGCATTAAAAGAAGCACTAATTGAACATAATTTTTTAGCAAAAAACATTTCAATACTCGCTTTTAGAGATCCTATCAAAGTTAAAGAAGAGAGTAGTTATCCAGTTTTTGGGTGGAAACACATTAATTGGAGTTTTCAAATTCAAGAAGCATTGGTGGTAGATTTTATACAAAATCCTTTCGATGTATTGTTGAGTTATTATGATGTTAATAATGGACTTTTGCAATGGATCACTTTGCAATCCAAAGCCTCTTTTAAAGTTGGTTTTTTTTCGGTAGACAAGCGCTTGAATAATATATTGATTAATACTCAAACCATGAATTACAAAGAATTCGTGCAAGAATTTGTTCGAGTTTTACAATTATTTAATAAAATTTAATACCATTATGCAAGCATTAATAGGCACCGGTGTTGCATTAATTACACCATTCAAATCAGATTTTTCAGTAGATGTAGAAGCGTTAAAAAGTATTGTAAACTTTTCAGTAGAAAATGGAATAGAATATCTGGTTGTAATGGGGACAACCGCAGAAAATGCAACCCTTAGTGCGGAAGAAAAAGAATTGGTTATCGAAACCGTTGTTGCTGTAAATAATGGTAGATTACCATTAGTTTTGGGAGTTGGAGGGAATAATACGATGCAAGTGGTTAATGAATTGAAAACAAGAGATTTTTCTGCTTTCGATGCCATTTTGTCGGTTTCACCTTATTACAACAAACCTACTCAAGAGGGGATTTATCAACATTTTAAAGCGGTTGCAGAAGCTTCTCCAATTCCAGTAGTTTTATATAATGTGCCAGGAAGAACTTCTAGCAATATGTTACCATCGACAGTAATTCGTTTAGCAAAAGATTTTTCAAATATTGTTGGAATAAAAGAAGCGGCAGGTGATTTGGTTCAAGCTATGAAAATTATACAACACAAACCCAAAGATTTTTTAGTTATTTCTGGTGATGATATGATTGCGTTGCCTATGGTTTTGGCTGGTGGAGCAGGAGTGATTTCAGTAATTGGTCAAGGTTTTCCAAAAGAATTTTCAGAAATGATTCGCCTTGGATTGAATAAAAAAGTAGATGCCGCTTTCGAAATTCAGTATAAAATTGCAGATAGTATTGATATGATTTTTGAACAAGGTAATCCTGCGGGAATAAAAGAAGTTTTCAAAGCTCTAGGAATTGCTGAAAACGTAGTGCGTTTACCTTTAGTTTCGGTAGATGAATCTCTCTCTGAAAGAATTCAAAAGTTTGTGAAAAATTTCTAAATTGAAACCCATAAAAAGTAAGTATTTTTTTAATCAAAAAATATATTTTGTATTCGCTAAATTAATAACTAAATTTGCCACCCAAAGTTGAGTTTGATTTATAACTATTTGGTGCTAAATTGTAATAAAAGTAAAAAAATAAATGAAGAAAATTATTGCATTATTTATTCTTGCCCTTGCTTTAGGTTCTTGTGGGGAATATCAAAAAGCGTTAAAAACTGAAGATATTGGGGTTAAGTATGAATTAGCAGAAAAGCTATACGATGCAGGGAAATATTCTAAAGCCATTCGACTTTTTGAGCAGATAGCTCCAGCTTACAGAGGAAAACCACAAGCTGAGAAAATGTTTTATATGTATTCTCAGTCCTATTATAAAACAAAACAATATTATTTAGCAGGATATCAATTTGAAAGTTTTGCTTCTAATTATCCAAGAAGCGAAAAAGTTCAAGAAGCGGCATATTTAGGCGCTAAATGTTACTCCATGCTTTCACCAGTGTATAGTTTGGATCAAACGGATACATTTAAAGCTATTGAAAAATTACAAGCGTTTATCGATAACTATCCAAGTTCAGAATATTTGCCTGAGGCTAATAAGACCATGCGTACTTTGAATGAAAAGATTGAGAAAAAAGTCTACGAAAATGCGATTGGTTACAATACGATTATGGATTATAAATCTGCTTTGATTGCTTTAGATAATTTTATAGCTGATTATCCTGGTACTCCTTTGAAAGAAAAGGCTTTATATTACAAATTAGATTCTTCCTATAACTTGGCAATTAATAGCGTTCCAGAGAAGATGCAAGAACGTTTGAATGTTGCAAAAGAAGCTTATACTGCTTTAATACGATATAAAGCAGATACTGAATACAAAGAAAAAGCCGATGATATGTTGGCTAGAATTGAAAAAGATTTACAAAAATTTACTAAATAAATAAAGTCATGGATTTAAAGAAGACGAATGCACCAGTAAATACAATTACCTACAATAAAACTGTAATTGAAGAACCAACTGGTAATGTATATGAAGCAATAACCATTATGGCTAAAAGAGCAAATCAAATCAATTCTGAAATTAAAAAAGAATTGACTGAAAAATTGGAAGAATTTGCTACATATAATGATAGTCTTGAAGAAGTTTTTGAAAATAAGGAACAAATTGAAGTTTCTAAATTTTACGAAAAATTACCAAAACCACATGCATTAGCAGTACAAGAGTGGTTAGATGGAAAAATCTATCACAGAGATTCTAACAAATAATAGTATTGATGTCTGTTTTAAAAGGCAAAAAGGTTTTACTAGGGATTTCTGGTGGAATTGCTGCCTATAAAACCGCTTCGTTAGTACGACTTTTTATCAAAGCAGGTGCACAGGTCCAAGTGATTATGACACCTGCTTCTAAGGATTTTGTAACTCCGTTAACATTGTCCGTATTATCTAAAAATCCTGTTTATTCAACTTTTTTTGACAAAGAAACTTCGGATGCAATCGTATCTCAAGACGACGCAAAAGAAATGTGGAATAATCATGTTGAGTTAGGACTATGGGCTGATATTATGCTTATTGCTCCTGCTACAGCCCATACCATGTCTAAAATGGCTAATGGCGTTTGTGATAATTTATTATTGGCAGTTTATCTTTCTGCTAAATGTCCTGTTTATTTTGCTCCTGCCATGGATTTGGACATGTATAAGCATCCTTCAACTGTAAATAGTTTTCAAAAATTACAAGAGTTTGGCAATGTAATGATACCAGCTGAAACTGGTGAATTAGCAAGTGGGCTTTCAGGTGAGGGACGAATGGCTGAGCCAGAAAACATAATAGCTTTTATTGAAACCGATATAGAAAAGCAATTGCCTTTGCATGGTAAGTCAATTTTGATTACAGCTGGGCCAACCTATGAGGCTATCGACCCAGTTCGTTTTATAGGGAATCATTCTTCCGGAAAAATGGGTTTTGATATTGCCAACAGAGCAGCCGAATTAGGCGCCAAGGTTTATCTTGTTTCAGGGCCAACGCATTGTAAACCATATTATTCTTCGATTACTGTTTTTCCTGTAGTTTCTGCGAAAGAAATGTATACTAAATGCCATGAGTTATACGATCAAGTCGATGTAGCTATTGCTGCTGCTGCTGTTGCTGATTATAGACCCAAAATAGTTGCTGAGCAAAAAATTAAAAAGACAGCAGATAATTTTGTAATAGAATTAGAGAAGACTCAAGATATTTTAGCTTCATTAGGAGCTGCTAAGGAGCATCAATTTTTGATAGGGTTTGCTTTAGAAACTGAAAATGAAATTGAAAACGCTACAATTAAAATTAAAAAAAAGAACTTAGATTTAATCGTTTTGAATTCTTTGCAAGATGAAGGAGCAGGTTTTGGTAAATCCACGAATAAGATTACCTTTATTGACAAGAATTTTACGGTGGAACCAATGGATTTGAAATCAAAATCTGCGGTTGCTATTGATATTATGGATAAAGTGTGTGCTTATTTTATTTAAATCCAAAGTTCTTTTAAATTGCATACTTTTTCAATTTATTAGTCGTTTCTAATCAAACAATACTTTTGCATATGTATAGATTTATAGGAGCCTTTTTCTTTATTTTGATTAACAATACCTTTTTGTATGCTCAACAATTAAATTGCTCGGTAGTTGTTAATGCTCAAAAGGTTGCAAATACCAATCAACAATTGATTAAGAATTTAGAATTAGCCTTAAATGAATTCGTAAACAAGACAGATTGGACAGGGCAAGCACTAAAGCAAAACGAGAAAATAAAATGCTCTATGTTTATAACCCTTTCGGCAGTGAACACAGATCAGTTTTCGGGTACTATTCAGGTACAATCTTCAAGATTAATTTATAATTCTACTTACAGTTCTCCTGTTTTTAATTTCAATGATAAAGATTTTAATTTTAAATATGTTGAATTCGAAAATTTAATCTTTAATCCTTCAGTTTTTGAATCCAATTTAGTTTCTGTTATTGCCTATTACAGTTATGTTATTTTGGGCTTAAATATGGATACTTTTCAATCTTTTGGTGGAAATGCTCATCTAGAAACGGCTCAGAATATCTTAAATGTAGCCCAACAAGGTGGTTATAAGGGCTGGAGTCAATCTGACGGTATACAAAATCGCTTTTTCTTAACTAATGACTTATTGTCTCCAACTTTTGCTCCGTATCGTCAAGCTTTGACAGATTACCACCAAGGACTGGATTTGATGAGTAGTGATTTGAAATCAGCTAAAGAAAAAATAAAAGCGGCTATTCTAAATTTATCAAAGATAAATCAAACCCGACCTAATGCCTTTTTAACTCGTGTGTTTTTTGATGCCAAAGCCGATGAAATAGTTTCAATCTTTTCTGGAGGTCCTAGTATTACTATTTCAGATTTAGTAGAAACATTAAACAAAATCTCTCCAATGAATGCAAGTAAATGGAGTCAAATTAAATACTGATAAATCCTCTTTTTTGCCTTATATTGGCGGCTTTATTTAATAGCTTTATTTAAAAATACATTTTAATGATTACGTCACTTTCTATCAAAAATTTTGCTTTAATAGATCAACTAACTATTGATTTTACAAAAGGTTTATCTATCATTACGGGTGAAACTGGAGCTGGTAAGTCTATAATTCTTGGAGCGCTTGGACTTGTTTTAGGAAAAAGAGCCGATTTGTCTTCTTTAAAAAATACGGATGAAAAATGTGTTATTGAGGCTCATTTCGAAATTTCGAAGTATAATTTATTGCCTTTTTTTGAGGCCAATGATTTAGATTACGAAGCAGAAACCATTATTCGCAGAGAAATATTACCATCAGGAAAATCGAGAGCTTTTATTAATGACAGCCCTGTGAATCTTCAAGAATTGCAGGAATTGAGCTTGTTTTTAATAGATATTCATTCACAGCAACAAACACAAGAGTTATCTGAAGAAGAAGTGCAGTTCAAAATTATTGATGCTATTGCTGATAATAAGAATGAGCTTGCGACTTACCAAGAGGTTTTGAAAAAATTTAAAGCCCAAAAAGCGCAATTGGTTACATTACAAAAAAAACAAGCTGAATCTCTTAAAGAACAAGAATATCATTCTTTTTTATTAGAAGAATTGTTGTCTTCTAAATTGGTTGATGGTGAACAAGAACAATTAGAAGCCGATTTTGAGCGCTTAAACAATGTTGAGACAATAAAAGAGGCTATTGATAAAAGCTTGCTGATAGCTAATGAAGAAGAGATTGGTGCTTTGCATCATTTGAAAGAAATTAAAAACGCGTTGCAACGAATCGCTCCCTTTGGTTCTAAGTATCAGGAATTGCTTGAGAGAATTAATAGTGTGATTATTGAGTTTGACGATATTAGCTTGGAGTTAAACCAACAAGCAGAACAATTACTAAATGATCCGGAAAAATTAGAATATACGAACCAAAAGTTGCAGTTGATTTATACCTTACAAAAAAAGCATCAGGTTAAAACGGTTGCAGAATTATTGGTGATTCAAAATGAGTTAGATCAGTCTTTAGTATCAATTAGCAACCTCGAATCTGAAATTGAAAAGCTGCATGAACTTATCACTAAAAATGAAGAAGAATTAGATACTTTGGCTCAATTAATTCATGAGAAAAGGCTAAAAGCAATTCCTGTTTTGACTGAAAAAATGATTCAGATTTTAGAAAAATTAGGAATGCCTAATGTGCGCTTTAAAATCGATTTAAAATTAGTAGCGAATTATTTTTCAAACGGCAAGGAGGAGTTGCAATTTTTATTTTCAGCGAACAAAGGAGGAGATTTTGGATTGCTTAGGAAAGTAGCTTCTGGTGGAGAAATGTCAAGAATTATGCTGGCTGTAAAAGCTATTTTGGCACAATATTCTAAATTGCCTACGTTGATTTTTGATGAAATAGACACGGGTGTTTCTGGCGAAATTGCTATTCGTATGGGTGAGATTATGAAACAAATGAGTGCCAATATGCAAGTTTTTGCGATTACTCATTTACCACAAATTGCTGCCAAAGGAGATTCACATTTCAAGGTAGCTAAAACTACAGTAGGTGAGGTGACTAACTCTGAATTGAAGTTGCTGACTGAAGACGAACGAGTACTTGAAATTGCGCAAATGTTGTCTGGAACTGTAGTTTCAGAATCTGCCTTAAATCACGCCAAAGCCTTGCTGAACTAAAAAAATGGGCTATATTTGTTCACTCAAAAATAGACCAATACTCAAAAAAAAAACACTAATCACTTTTTTTATTTTTATAAAAAATAAATTTCAATACTATGATTATAGAACCTAGAATGAGAGGATTTATTTGTTTGACATCTCACCCTGATGGATGCGAGCAAAATGTAAAAAATCAAATCGAATACATCAAATCTAAAGGCACAATTGAAGGTGCTAAAAAAGTACTAGTTATTGGTGCTTCTACTGGTTTTGGTTTAGCTTCAAGAATTACTAGTGCTTTCGGATCGAATGCTGCAACAATTGGTGTTTTCTTCGAAAAACCTGCTGCTGAAGGTAAAACTGCTTCACCAGGTTGGTACAATTCTGCCGCTTTTGAAAAAGAAGCACATAAAGCAGGTTTGTATGCCAAAAGTATTAATGGTGATGCTTTTTCTAATGAAGTAAAACAACAAACATTAGAGTTAATCAAAAAAGATTTAGGTCAAGTTGATTTGGTAGTGTATAGCTTAGCTTCTCCAGTTCGTCAACATCCAGTTACTGGAGTGTTGCATCGTTCTACTTTAAAACCAATTGGAGGGGTTTACTCTAATAAAACTGTTGATTTTCATTCTGGTAAAGTATCTGAAATTTCGATTCAACCTTGTGAAGGCGATGATATTGAAAATACTGTTGCTGTTATGGGAGGTGAAGATTGGTCGATGTGGATTGAGGCTTTAAAAGCAGAAAATTTATTAGCAGAAGGAGCTATGACTGTTGCTTATTCTTATATCGGTCCTTCATTGACAGAAGCGGTTTATAGAAAAGGAACCATAGGTCGTGCAAAAGATCATCTAGAGGCTACAGCATTTACAATTACAGGAAGTTTGAAAGATGTTAAAGGAAAAGCGTTTGTGTCTGTAAATAAAGCATTGGTAACTCAAGCAAGCTCAGCTATTCCCGTAATTCCGTTATATATTTCATTATTGTACAAAATCATGAAAGAAAAAGGAATTCATGAAGGTTGTATTGAGCAAATTCAGCGTTTGTATAGCGAACGCTTATATACTAATGAAGGGATTGCTACCGATGAAAAAGGACGTATTCGTATCGATGATTGGGAAATGAGAGAAGATGTTCAGGAACTAGTAGCTAAGTTGTGGCCTGAGGCTACTACCGAAAATCTAGCCGAAATTGGTGATCTTGCAGGATACCGTCATGATTTTTATAATCTTTTTGGTTTTGAATTTGATGGTGTGGATTATCAAGCGGATGCAAACGAGTTGGTGAATGTGCCAAGTATAGCGTAATACAAATAAAAATTGCAAACACCTTATTTTTGTTTTATTTTTAATAAAATATAAAATAAGGTGTTTTTTTATATATAAAATTAATGTCATGTATAATTTATTAAAAGGAAAAAGAGGGATTATTTTTGGAGCTTTAGATGAGAATTCTATTGCTTGGAAGACAGCTGAACGTGTTCATGAAGAAGGAGGTATTTTTGTATTGACTAATGCTCCTGCCTCCATTCGATTGGGAAATATTGATGACCTAGCTTTGAAAACTGGCGCTACGGTAATTCCTGCTGATGCAACCTCGGTTTCTGATTTAGAAAATTTAGTGGATCAAGCCATGATAATTCTTGGAGGGAAAATAGATTTTGTATTGCATTCCATCGGGATGTCGGTAAATGTGCGTAAAGGCAATCATTACACCAATCAAAATTATGATTTTACCGAAAAAGGTTGGAATGTTTCGGCGGTTTCTTTTCATAAAGTGCTTCAAGTTTTATATCATAAAGAGGCTATGAATGAATGGGGGAGTATCGTAGCATTGTCCTATATGGCTGCGCAACGGGTTTTTCCAGATTATAATGATATGGCTGATAATAAAGCTTTTTTAGAGTCTATTGCTAGAAGTTTTGGTTACTTTTTTGGAAAAAAATCAAAAGTTCGGGTAAATACTGTTTCGCAATCTCCAACGGCTACCAAAGCGGGTCATGGGGTAAAAGGCTTTAAAGGTTTTATTACTTATGCTGAAAAGATGTCACCTTTAGGAAATGCATCGGCATTAGATTGTGCCAATTATACGGTTACTCTGTTTTCAGATTTGACTCGAAAAGTTACTTTGCAAAATTTAATGCACGATGGTGGTTTTTCTAATGTAGGAGTGAGTCAGGAAATAATGGAAATGTTTGAATAAATAGTATCTTTGCAACTAAAATTTGAAACAGCATTAATTTTAACACCACTTTTTTTCTATGTTTTTTTCTTTAATAATTCCAGTATATAACCGACCGGATGAAGTAGATGAACTTTTAATGAGTTTGTCACAAATGCAGTATCATGATGTATACGAAATAGTTATTGTTGAAGATGGATCTACAATCAAATGCCAAGAAGTACTAGAAAAGTATGCCGATAAATTGAATATCTCTTATTATTTTAAACCTAATTCTGGCCCAGGAGATTCAAGAAATTTTGGTATGGAAAAAGCAAGAGGAAATTATTTTATTATTTTCGATTCGGATTGTATTATTCCGGCTAATTATTTGAAAGAAGTTGAAGCATCACTTAATACAGCTTATGTGGATTGTTTTGGTGGACCAGATAAAGCACTAGATAGTTTTTCAGATATTCAAAAGGCCATTAATTTTGCAATGACTTCTTTCTTAACAACAGGTGGAATTCGCGGTGGCTCAGAGAAAATTGGAAAATTCCAACCTCGAAGCTTTAATATGGGTTTATCACGTAAAGCTTTCGAAATTTCAAAAGGATTCGGCAACATACATCCTGGTGAAGATCCAGATTTATCCATTCGTTTATGGGAATTAGGTTTTGAAACCAAATTAATTCCAAATGCTTATGTGTACCACAAACGACGCATTGACTGGGACAAATTTTCCATTCAAGTCAATAAGTTTGGAAAAGCAAGACCTATTTTGAACAGTTGGTATCCCAAATACAATAAACTGACTTTCTTTTTTCCGAGTTTTTTTATTTTAGGATTGGGCTTCTCTGTATTTATGTATTTGTTTAGCCAAAATTTTGATTTCTTATTGCAGCTGTATTTCCTATATTTTATTATAATCTTTATAACTTCTTCTATTCAAAATAAGAATTTAAAAATTGGTTATCTTTCTATGGTGGCGGTCTGGAAACAATTTTGGGGATACGGAACAGGTTTTTTAGCATCCTTCATTAAAGTTATTATTTTGAAGCAAAAACCACAAGAAGCCTTTCCTGAATTATTTTTTAAAGTATAATGACTAAAATTATCGGTTTAACAGGAGGTATTGGTAGCGGAAAAACTACAGTAGCTAATTATTTTAAAGAATTAGGCGTGCCCGTTTATATTGCTGATGATGCAGCCAAAGAAGTCATGCAAACTGAAACAATCCTTGCAGAAATTAGAAAATCATTTGGAGATACTGTTTTTGAGGACAAAACTTTAATTCGACAAAAATTAGCAGCAATAGTATTTTCAGATCAAGAAAAATTGCAGGTACTTAATGCAATTGTTCATCCTGCTGTGGCTCAACATTTCAAAACTTGGTTATCAAATCACTCTAAATCTTCTTTTGTTATTTATGAAGCTGCGATACTGTTTGAGAGTGGGGGAGATAAAAAATGTGACAAAGTTATCACGGTTACTGCTCCAGAATCCATTAGGATTGAACGTGTGATTGGTCGTGATGCGACTTCAAAAGAGCAAGTGCTTCAACGAATTAATTCGCAATGGACAGACGCTAAACGTATTAATAAAAGTGATTTTGTGATCGAAAACATTGATTTTGATAAAACTAAGGCACAAATTGTTAAAATTCTTAAAATTTTGTAGAAAAAACAATTTAAGGATATAATGTTAATATTTGGTTAATACATTATTTATTATATTGTTAAAATGTTAATTTTGTGGCATGAATAGAATGTTTTTTAGATTGTTGGTACTGTTAATGAGTCTATCCCTTATCGGGATAATTCTTGTGCAGGTTTATTGGTTTAACTCCTCTTTTAACAATAATGATGAACAATTCAAATTTCATGTAAAACAAGTTATTGGAAACGTTGCTGAAAAATTAGAAAAGCAAGAAGCTTATAATTTCTATGATAGATATAATAAATTAAAAGATAGTACTGGTCGAATTCCACAAAGAGAAGATATTATGGAATTCACCTTGGTTCAAAAAAATAAGAAAACCAATAAAACTATTGTTTATTCCAATAGCATTATCTCAGAAGATTATAAAATAAATCCATCGTTCTCTAATAGAAAAAAAGACGATTTAAAGTTTAAGAATTTTAATTCAAAGAGAACTACTGAGGTTTATAATAATAATAGTATTGATAATTCGGGGTATCAGAAAAGTTTAATTCCAGATGTTAAAATTGAAAAATCAGGAAATTTAGATATTCTTGATAATGCTCAGTTCGAGATTTCATATAAAGATATTGCTTCGGCTATGCCAATTCAAGAAAGAGTATCTAATGATGTGCTTACTAAGTTGATTAAGAAAGAATTAGATGAGAATGGTGTCGATACGCATTTTGAGTTTGGCGTTTATAGCAATGGTTTGGCTACCAAAATACGTTCTGAAAATTTTAGTTACGATAAAGACGCCACTTATTCAACACCAATTTTTACAGACAATGAAGGCGCAGAGAAGTACAAGCTTTTAGTAACTTTTCCAAATAAAAAGAAATTTTTACTGTCTCAATTAGTTAGTATCACGGTTTTGTCGATCATTTTTACGTTGATTATTCTAATTGCTTATACCTCTGCTTTGAATCAGTTAATTAGACAACGTCAAATTTCTGAGATTAAAACGGATTTTATTAACAACATGACTCATGAGTTTAAAACACCTATTGCTACTATAAATTTAGCTTTAGATGCGATACGGAATCCTAAGATAATTGATGATAAAGAAAAAGTCTTTAAATATCTCCAAATGATTCGGGAGGAAAATAAAAGAATGCATGCCCAAGTTGAGAATGTACTTAGGATTTCAAAATTAGAAAAGAAAGAGCTAGACATTATTAAAGAACCTATCGACGCTCAAGAGGTTATAGAAGATGCAATCGAACATGTAAACTTGATTCTGGAAGATAGAGAAGGAACTATAGATTTACATTTTGCAGCCACAAGAACCACGGTTTTATTGAATGATTTTCATTTTACAAATGTTATTGTGAACATTTTAGAAAATGCTATAAAATACACGCCAGGTATTCCTAAAATTGAAATTTTTACTGAAAATATCAAAGATATGCTTTTGATAAAAGTAAAAGATAACGGCTTAGGAATGAGTAAAGTAGCTCAAAAAAGAGTGTTTGAAAAGTTTTATAGAGAACATACAGGTGATTTACATAATGTTAAAGGACATGGTCTAGGTTTAGCTTATGTAAAACAAATAGTTGAAGACCATAATGGTCAGGTTTATGTAGAAAGCGAAAAGGGTAAAGGAAGTACCTTTATCATAAAAATACCACTAATAAATTAGCAAATGGAAAATGTAAATAAAAAAATTCTACTAGTAGAAGACGATTTGAATTTTGGAGCGGTTTTAAAAGATTATTTAATGCTAAATGACTTTGAAGTTGTTTTAGCAAAAAACGGAATGGAAGGTTTTGAAAAATTTAAGAAAGACAATTATGATCTTTGTATCTTAGATGTGATGATGCCCTACAAAGATGGATACACGCTTGCCAAAGAAATACGTGAGAAAAACAGTGAAGTGCCAATTATTTTCTTAACTGCAAAAACGATGAAAGAAGATGTAATGAAAGGCTACAAAGCAGGTGCGGATGATTACCTAAACAAACCTTTTGATTCTGAAGTGTTGTTGATGAAAATAAAAGCCATCATTCAAAGAAAATCTTCTGAAGTGAAAACCGATCAAGTGCAGTTCGAATTCAATATTGGAAAATTTCATTTGAATTCAAAATTGAGATTTTTGACTTTCCAAAATGAAGAGCCAATCAAATTATCTCCAAAAGAAAACGAATTGCTTAAAATGCTTATTCTTCACGAAAATGACTTAATGCCAAGAGAATTAGCGTTGACTAAAATTTGGAGAGATGACAACTATTTTACTTCAAGAAGTATGGATGTTTACATCGCAAAATTGAGAAAATACCTAAAACCGGACGAAGATGTTGAAATTTTAAACATACATGGTGAAGGATTTAGACTAGTAGTAAAAAACAATACTACAGCATAGTAAACAAAAAAAAGCTTCGAAATTTTCGAAGCTTTTTTATTTAAAATGCAATTGCAAGGCAAAACAGGTTTTGTTTTCCTTAGTAATAGAGAAAATAGTAGCTTCCTCTTTTAAATTTTCATGAATTTGAACAGTATCATTTAGTGATAATTCTTTTAAAAAATTCATTTCAAAACTAGCCACTTTTTGTTTTAGCAACAATTTTGGCTCAACCAAATCCAAACACCATTCTAGATATTTGACATTATTAGCATGATTCACGATGTCTAAATCCGAGAGACAAACCGTTTTCGCAAACAAAATCTCTTTTTCGTGATGTATGTCTATTTTAGAGAATGCATTTCTAGTAGCCTTTCTATCAGGATACAATTCAAAATGTTCATAAGGTAAGCCCAATGCCTCAGGACGACGTTTTAGGGTATTAAAAACCGCCCAAAAGGTCTCTGAACCCACTATTTTCTTTCCATTTACATGCACTTCCAAAGCTCTTACCGAACGTGAGTTTTCCAAAGAATTAATCCAAGTGGTCACCGTAACCGTGTCACCCCATTTCGGTAAAGCCTCGATTTCTACACGCATTCTGCTCAAAACCCAAGCTTGATGAAATTCTTGCATATCGGCAAAACTAATGCCTCCAAGTTCTGAGTGGGCTGCAGCGGTTAATTGGAGCAAATTACACAATTCGGTATATTTTAAATATCCATTGGGCGCACATTGCGTAAAATTGATTTCCCAGTTTTTTGATAAAATCGAAGTGAAATTAGGAGATATAGGCATTTAAAAAAGGGATTAAGATGTAAATAAAGAGTGTTTGTAAAATTTAGTAGCGAATCATCTGGTATTTTCAGGCAACAACATTCCCGCCATCATTCCTAAACTTGCCCACCGAACCCCGGCGGTCAAGGTTTATCCTTTCTGTCGGGGCTAAAGAGCCAACATTAGGGATTTTTTGTGTTATGTTGTTTTTGAATCTATATAGTTTATAATTTCTTGTCTATTTGATAAATAATCAAACCATTGTGTGTTTTCGTTTCTTTTGAACCAAGTCAGTTGTCTTTTTGAAAAACGTCGGGTGTTCTTTTTTATTTCTTCGATAGCAAAAGGTAAATCCCATTCGCCATCAAAATGACTGAACAGTTCTCGATATCCTACAGTTTGCAAGGCGTTTAACGATTTGTGAGGATATAAATTCAGTGCTTCTTCTACTAAGCCCTGTTGCATCATTATATCGACTCTTAGATTGATTCTGTCGTAGATGATTGCTCTTTCTGCCTCGAGACCTATTAGAATTGGGTTAAAATTTCTATTGTTTTTTTGTTGATTTAAAAATGAAGAATAAGGCTTTTCCGTGCCTACACAAACTTCTACAAAGCGCATCATACGTTGTGGATTGAGTAGTGTTTGAGGGTTTTCATTGCTTATTTTTTCATAATAAATAGGGTCTAAAGCCTTAAGTTGCTTTTGTAAATAGCTTATTCCACCAGTTTCATAATGAGATTGAATAGCCGTTCTTACGTTTGGGTCTATGTCTGGAAAAGCATCAAAACCTTTTAAAACAGCATCTACATATAAGCCAGAGCCTCCAATTAATACCACATAATCATTGGTTTGAAACAATTCGTTGATTTTAGAAAGAGCTTCTTTTTCGTAATCTCCAACGGTATAATTCTCAAAAATGGATTTGTTTTTTATAAAATGATGTTTGGCAGCTTTTAATTCTTCGTTGCTAGGCACGGCTGTTCCTATGGTCATTTCTTTGAAAAATTGTCTGCTGTCGCACGAAATAATTTCGCAATTATAGTGCTGCGCAAGTTGAATACTCAAAGCGGTTTTGCCAATAGCTGTGGGTCCTATGATGGTGATTAAATGTTTCATTTTTTTTAGCCCTGATGGGAATGAAAACCCCGGAGGGATTGGAGTTTGTTTTTCTTGGTAGAAAAGAGCGACCAACGGAAGCTCCTTTTATGCCTTAGAAAAACTACTCTAATCGCGAGGAGTTGCAATGTACAGCAGGAATAGCTCTTTATTAAAAGTGGATAATCTTTAGTGTTTTACTTTTTCGAATTTGACTTTGGATTATATTTTTAGCATCTCGATTGTTTTGCATAGGCACTAAAATATTTTTTAATATTTCTGGATTTGTAATCTGATAATTTAAATCATAAAAAGCATATCCTTTGTAAATTCCGTTTTCAATAAGCACTGCGGAACGCTCGCTGATGTTGCGACCTTTGTCTATTACAATCATATTTTGCGTCTCAAAATCATTTTCTTTGAGGAATTGATGTACCCTTTGATTGTAATCTTCTGGGGTGATTTCTCCTATGCAAGCTCCGTCACATTCTTTTATTCCGTATTGAAAACATTCTTTTTTGGATTGATACAAGCCTGTCAATTTTTGACACAAATGATATTTAGTTGTAATCTTGAACAAGGTGTTTTTGGCTTCCTGCAAAGAAGAAAATGAAGTGATTTCTTTTTTTCTTCCATCGTATTTTTGAATTTTTAGGTTCAAATAGCCATTTTTGTCCTTCTCGGTATAAAGCGCCAATTGAAAAATACTTTTGCGTTGGGCACGGTTTAGTATTGGTTTATTGATTTTTATTTCTTCACTTTCTTTGAGCAACGCAATCAATTCGCTTCCAGTTTCTTCATAAGTTACGGCAAAAACTTCGGTTTGAATTTTTTTACACTTATTGGATTTGCCAGTAAAATGTTGGTTGATTCTTTTTTTTATGTTTCGGCTTTTGCCAATATAAATTAGGTTGCCTTTGTCGTTATGGATGTAATAAATTCCGGTTCTAGAAGGCATACTTTGTACAATATCCAAGAGTTTTGGAGCGATTCCTTTTTCGATTTCGGTTTTGATTAGCTCTTTTATGATTGTTTTTTCGACATCTTTTTCGAGTAATAACTTAAAAAGTTTTACGGTTGCCATAGCGTCTCCACTTGCACGATGTCTATCCGACATTGGAATTCCCAATGCTCGGACTAATTTCCCTAAACTGTGTGAAGGTTGTTCTGGTAATAGTTTTTGAGACAATTCTACGGTACACAGGGTTTTTAGATTGAAATCATACCCTAGTCTGCGAAATTCTGTTCTTAAGATTCTATAGTCAAAACTGGCATTGTGGGCAACCAAGACACAGTCGGATGTAATTTCGATGATGCGTTTGGCTACTTCAAAAAACTTAGGTGCAGAGCGCAGCATAGCATTATTGATGCCCGTAAGCTTAACCACAAACGGTTGAATTGGAATTTCGGGATTGACAAGACTTATAAATTGGTCTACGATTTCGTGACCGTCAAATTTATAAATAGCAATCTCGGTGATTCCTTCTTCGTTAAATTGTCCTCCAGTGGTTTCTATGTCAAGTATTGCGTACAAATTCAGTGTTCAGTTTTCAGTTTATAGTAATCAGTTTATAAATCTTAAATCCTTAATTAGGGACGGTATATATTTATCTTCCGCCAAAGATACTGCTTCCAATTCTAACCATAGTGCTGCCGCATGCTATAGCTAATGGATAATCGCCCGACATTCCCATAGAAATAGTTTTCAGTTCACAGTTTTCGGTTTTTAGTTTTTGTAGGGTATCAAAAATAGCTTTCAAATGTGTAAACTCTTTTTTGATTTGGTTTTGATTATCTGTAAAAGTTGCCATTCCCATTAATCCAACTATTCTAATATTCTTCATCTGATTAAAAGTGGAAGAGTTGAGCAAATTATGTAATTCTACTTCATCTAGACCAAATTTTGATTCTTCTTCGGCGATATACATTTGTAATAAACAATCAATAACTCGGTTGTTTTTTTGAGCTTGTTTATTGATTTCTTCTAATAGTTTTAGACTGTCGACTCCGTGAATCAATTGTACAAATGGAGCCATATATTTTACTTTATTGGTTTGAACGTGCCCAATCATATGCCATTCAATATCCTTGGGCATTTGTTCCCATTTGTCGACCATTTCTTGGATTTTATTTTCTCCAAAAATGCGTTGCCCCGCTGTGTAGGCTTCCATTAAATCGGTTACGGGTTTTGTTTTTGAAACGGCAACAAGCGTAACGTTTTCAGGAAGGGAGTTTTTTATTTTTAGTAAATTTTCAGCTATTGCCATTGCGTTTGTATTAATTCTTTTTTAGAAAGTTTTTTGAATTTAGGAACACAAAGCAAACTTATTAAATTAATACTTGTTTTCATTCATTGGGACTATTCTTCTTTTATGGAAGAGTAAAATTTATTGTTTATTTAACGATTATGCCAAGTACTATTTATGACTTGAAGTTTTTAAGTAAAATAAAACAAGCCCGATAGACTCGGGCTTGCTTGGTATCAATTGTTATGATTATTTAATCGAATTTTGATTTCACTTCTGCTTTTGGCCAGCTGTTGTTAGTAACATCTATGTCAGCAGTTTCTAATTTTGGGTCGATTTGTATTTTTTTAATTGCTTTTGAAGTAGCGTATACTTTTTTGGCAGTGTCATTGTTTTTTCTCCAAATTTGTGCTGGATATTTAAAGTTTTCAGTTGTACCATCTTCATAAGTTAATTCTACTAAAATTGGCATAATCAACCCACCTGGCTTGTTGAATTCTACTTCATAAAAGAATTTAGGAGCATTTAAACTTGCTTTTTCTTCTGCAGTTAGTTTTTCGTTTACATAGTCAGCTAGTAACTTGAATTCTTCAACCTTCAATGCTTTCTTATCAGTTTCTTTTAATTCAGAGTTAGTTCCTTCAACTAAGTAAACAAAAGGTCCTTTTTCTTCACCAAAACGACCTCTACGAACTTTTGCATTTTTTAATTCGGTAGTAGGAGTATCGGTTACATAATATTGCTTTACTTCATTTATTCCTATGTCAACAAAGTCAGTTGAGTAAAACCAACCTCTCCAAAACCAGTCTAAGTCAAATGCAGAAGCATCTTCCATCGTTCTGAAAAAGTCTTCTGGAGTTGGATGTTTAAATTTCCAACGGTTAGCGTAAGTTTTGAATGCGTGGTCAAATAATTCGCGACCCATAACTGTTTCTCTCAAAATATTCAATGCCGTTGCTGGTTTTCCGTAAGCATTATTTCCAAATTGAATAATACTTTCAGAGTTACTCATAATTGGCTCTAAGAATTTTTGGTCTCCACTCATATAAGGAACAATATTTTTTGCTGGCCCTCTTCTAGATGGGAAATTAGTACCTAATTCTTGCTCCGCCATATATTCCATAAAAGAGTTCAATCCTTCATCCATCCATGTCCACTGACGTTCGTCAGAATTAACAATCATTGGGAAGAAGTTGTGTCCTACCTCGTGAACGATTACACCAATCATTCCATTCTTTACTTGTGGACTCGTTACTCCATTTGCGTCTGGACGACCAAAATTCCAACAAATCATTGGGTATTCCATTCCTTGGTCTTCTGCAGAAACAGATACTGCTTTTGGATAAGGATAATCAAAAGTGTGTGATGAATAACTTTTTAAAGTATGAGCAACGGTTCTAGTTGAAGTCTCTCCCCATAATGGATTGGCTTCTTTTGGATATACAGAAGTAGCCATTACAGTTTTTTCACTAAGTTTTACTGCCATTGCATCAAAAATGAATTTTCTAGAAGTGGCAATTCCAAAATCTCTTACGTTTTTGGCGCTAAATTTCCAAGTTTTCTTTTTGGTTGAGAACCCTTTTTCAGCAGCTTCAGCTTCTGCTTGCGTAACGATTACTACTGGATTGTCAAAACTCTTTTTAGCTAGCTCGTAACGTTTCATTTGCTCTGCTGTAAAAACTTCTGCCGGGTTCAATAATTCACCTGTTGCTTCCATCACGTGATCAGCGGGAACAGTAATGTTTACGTCAAAATTTCCAAATGGCAATGCAAATTCTCCGCTTCCCCAAAATTGTTGGTTTTGCCACCCTTCAACGTCATTGTAAACCGCCATTCTTGGATAAAATTGAGCAATTACATACAATTTATTGCCGTCTTTTTCGAAGAATTCATAGCCTGAACGACCTCCGTCTTGTTGGTAATTGTTGATGTTGTACCACCATTTTACAGAAAAAGTGATTTTTTCTCCTGGTTTCATTGGTGTTGGTAAATCAATACGCATCATTGTTTGATTTACGGTATAAGTCATTGGGTTTCCTTTCGCATCTTTTACATACTCTAGCTTAAATCCTCTATCTAAACCTTGTTTTAAATATTCATTAGCAAATTTACTTGGCGCCATAGTTGCCTCAATTCGTTCACTCTCAGCAAGTGGTGATTGAGAGTTTTTTGCGGCTTGATTTTGGTCCATTTGTAACCAAAGGTATTCTAGTTTGTCTGGAGAATTATTGTAATAAGTAATGGTTTCTGCACCACTTAATCTTGAATTTTTATCATCTAATTCGATGTCTATTTTATAATCAGCTTGTTGTTGGTAATAGGCTGGGCCTGGGGCTCCTGCAGCAGTACGAAACATATTAGGTGTAGCCAACAAATCATACATTTGGCTGAACTTATTGGTATCGTATTTACCTTGTTGTTTTGGTGGTGTTGGGGTGGTTTTTTCTTGGGCAAATAGCATTGCCGGAAAGAGTAGGAGTAGGGTAGCTTTTTTCATAAATAAAATAGAAATTTAAGTCCGTGAAAATAGCAATTTTAACGGAACTACTTTCTTTTTATTAGTACTTTAACATTTGTATCTTTGATGAATCGCTAAAGTTTAGGCTATTTTTTGTGCCATTTGCTGTAAAATGCATAATGTTTTGCTGGTCTGAGTTCCAATCCATCAATAAAGAATTCTGAATGTTTAGGTTTTGAATTTTTGCGATTTCTTTAATTGTCAAGTAAGTAACCAGAACATCTTCTTCGACTTCACTTGATATGTAATTTAAAGTTTGGGATTGTCCATTTACTTTTAGAATTAAATTTTCTGAAAAGTATTTTTTTAGCAAAACCAGCTCTTCAGGTTTCTCAGAACCAATTCCAATTGAAGTTTTTTTATGATACTTTTTTTCTAACGCTTTGTTTAAATCATCTAAGAAAATTCTTGAAGTGATTTGTATCCTTTTCTTTTCAGGTACAAATTGAGCTTGAAAAATAGCCACATAAAATTTATGCATTTCAAAGGACGAAAGGCTAATGGTTAAGAAGAATAGTCCGAAGAGTAAAACAGTTTTTTTCATTTTCCAAAAGTAGTTAAACTTTTAAATTCTTTGTTCTTGCTATTCAAAAATTCATTTATCCAAAATAAAACGTTTTGCTTTTAATATTAATGGAGGATTTGTCTTTTTTAAAGTACAAATACGATCAATTTTTCTTTGATTGCTAAAGTTTAGAAATAAAGTCAGTTACAAATCGATTGGCCACTTTGTTTCTATAAGTAATTTTTTATCTTACAAAAAATTGATTTATAAACGAAAAATATTGATCGTGATGAGCTTATAATTTTCCTTCATTGCTATTGAGTTCATTAAAAGTCGAGGCTAATTGAAGCATAGCCACAAGCATTTGGGCTTTGTTATTGGTTTCTATTAACTTGGCAAAGCTTTTGTTTTCAATGCAATAATATTGAAAGGTATTGATTTTGTCAGCTGCAATATGAAATGATTTTGTGTAAAAATCACTAGTAAATAAGCGTCTTAACTTGGCTAGATTGGTTTCTTTTTTCTCTACTTCTAGTTCTTTTTTGAGCATTTCTTTCCTGCCAGAAAGCATATTGATTAATCCTCCTATGCCGCCTGAGTTGGCTTTTAATCTTCTTTCAGCTACAGTATACGATTTTTGATTTTTGGGAATAATTCCAAGATCTCGAGCATTGATATTGGCATATTGATTGATAATTACTTCGTCTAGTTCAATGCCTCTTGGAATCATTTCTATGCTGATAAAGTCTTCACAAAAATCATTGGATTGAATTGTTTTTCGAAAGGCTTCAAAACTTTTGGAAACAAAAAATAATGCATCACCAACTTTTGCTTCAATTTTGAATATTCCATTTTCATCTACTTTTACGCTTTTTTCAGAATTTAAGTTGACCACTTCAATTTCAGTAAAAATACCTGAATGAGCCATGATTTTTCCTTGGATTACCTTTTCCTCTTTTGCCTGACCAAAAATGCATTGTGTGGCTAAGAAAAAAAACAGCGTTTTCGTTTTATTTATTTTCATCTGAAATGATTTGGTTGTAGCGTTCGGCTAGTTTGATAATCAAAAACTCACTCATTGTTTTGTTTTTGGCCTTAATGGAGTTGATAAAACCTTGATCTTCTATACAGAAATACTGAAATCCTTTGATGTAATCTTTGGGAATTTTGAGTTTTTGGGTGTAAAATTCCTCTTCAAAAAGGTATTCTAGTTTTTCTAAAAGTTTTTCTTTTCTTTCTACTAGAATTTCTTTTTTGAGCATTTCGGTTCTTCCAGATAAAGCATTGAAAATTCCATCTAAACTGCCTCGAGTAGCGGTTTGGAGTTTTCTTTCAGCAGGTGTAAAATGTTTGGTTGCTGCGGGTATTCCTAATTTTTCAGCTGAAATTTCGGGTTGACTATTGATAATTACATTTTTTAAAACGATACTTTTTAATGTCATTTCAATTTTTAGCTCTTTATTCGAAAGGTCAGTTTTGGTGACAATCTTAGTTAGAGTTTCAAGATTGACGGCACTAAAAACAATGATATCGCCTTCATTGGCTGGAATTCTGAAATAGCCTTCAATTCTGCTTGTAGTGGCTTGGCGAGTAGTTTCGTTTCTGATGTTTACGCCATCAATAAAATTAGATTCGACTGAAATTCTACCTTGAATTGTTCTTTCGGAAAGTGATTGACCGAAAAGGAATGGTACCCAAAAGAGTGATAGTATCAAAAAAGTAAAATTATTCTTCACTAGACATATTGTTGTTAAAGGTAATTGCTAATTCACTCATTGATAATTCTAATAATTGTTTATTTCCAGATGTTAGATAAGAAACTAAATATTGATTTTCTATACAAAAATATCTAAACGAATTTATATACGTTTTTGGGATTTTTAAATTCATCACATAAAAATCATCTTTATAAAGTGTTTTTAGCCGTTCTAATAAACGTTCTTTTTTCTCAATTTCTAGTTCTTTCTTTAGTCTTTTTGTTCTTCCTGATATTTTATTTATAATTGGGTCCAAGGGTGAAGAGCCACCTAAGAGACTCAAAAGATGTGTGGGTTTAAAGTCTCCTGCGGTTTTTAAGCGTCTTTCAGCTGGAGTGTATTTTTTTTGATTTTCTGGAATTATCCCTATTTTTTCAGCTGTAATTGTATTGGTATTGATAATCACTTCGTTTAAATCTATTGTTTTTGAGCTTAGCGTTACCGATAGCGTAGTGCTTTGATACTCGGTTTTAGTAATTTTTTTTCTTTTTGTTTCTACATTTATTGATGAAAAATGCAAAATATCTCCCAATTGACATTTGATGGTAAAATGCCCATCAGCATCAGAATTTGTTGTTTTATTTGAACTTTCATTTTTGATTAAAACACCTTCAATTCCTTTATTATTTAAAATCACAGTTCCTGATATCATTATTTCCTTTTGCTGCTGCCCCTTGGCAATGTTTAGAATAGCTAATTGAAAAAATAAAGTCAACCAAATTTTCATTCCTACTTTTAAATTGAATTGTGGTAAAAGTATTTCAATAGCTTGCCAAATAATTATTAAGGGGATGGTAAAAATTTGTTAATTAAAAATTGGTTTTTATACCTTTAGCCCATAAAAAAATGAAAATGAGAAAATGTATTATTGCTAGTACGTCTACTTTACATGATGGGGCGTATTTAGAGTATTTATTGGCCGATTTGAAGCACCATTTTGCGACATGTGAAAGCATTTTGTTTATTCCTTATGCACGCCCAAGCGGTATAACGCATGATGAATATACTCTTAAAGTGGCTCAAGCATTTGCTAAAATTGATATTCAAGTAAGAGGAATTCATGAATTTGAGGATCCTAAAAAAGCGATTCAAGAGGCAAAAGGGATTTTTACTGGAGGAGGAAATACGTTTCTTTTAGTGACGCAATTGTACAAAAATGAGTTAATGCAGGTGTTGGCGGAAACGGTAAAGAATGAAACCCCATATTTGGGAACCAGTGCTGGAAGTAATATTTGTGGGCTTAGTATGCAAACTACGAATGATATGCCAATAGTTTATCCACCCAGTTTTCAGACTTTAGGAATAATTCCTTTTAATTTAAATCCACATTATTTGGATCCAATTCCAGATTCTAAGCACATGGGAGAAACACGTGAAACTAGAATTAAAGAATTTCATGCCTTTAATGCAATTCCAGTTTTAGGTTTAAGAGAGGGGAGTTGGCTTGAAGTGAAAGGAGAAACTGTTATTTTAAAAGGAGATTTAAAGGCTCGACTGTTTTTGCAAAATCAAGAACCAAAAGAATTAGAAACGGGTTCAGATTTGAGTGGATTAAAATAAAAAAAGCCGAAACATAAGTTTCGGCTTTTTTAAAGAGCGAAAGACGAGGCTCGAACTCGCGACAACCAGCTTGGAAGGCTGGAGCTCTACCAACTGAGCTACTTTCGCATTAATTTTGAAGCAAAGATAAATAAATTTTATCCTTATTTGCAAATTAAAATTTTAAACTTAATTAAGAACATTGTAAAATTTAATTTACTTAGAGCGAAAGACGAGGCTCGAACTCGCGACAACCAGCTTGGAAGGCTGGAGCTCTACCAACTGAGCTACTTTCGCATTATTGTGGTGCAAATATAGGTAAACATTTCAGTTATTTGCAAATTTTTTTAGCAAAAAATGGGGTAGAAAAAGGATTGATTTTATAATTGATTTAAAACTAATTTGTTATACTTTTGATTTTTTTAAAAAGGATAATGTACACGATAAAAAATATTGAAGCAGAGACTACTTTTCCGGTTAGACATTGCATTCTTAGATCTGGAAAACCACTTTCAAGTTGTTATTTTGAGGGTGACAAGAATGAAGATACTCTTCATTTTGGGTTATTTGAAAAGGGCAAGCTATTAGGTGTTGCTTCTTTTTTTACTCAAAAAAATATTTTTTTTCAACAAGAAAAGCAACTTCAACTAAGAGGGATGGCAATTTTAGATCAGTATCAAAATATAGGTTTGGGTAAAATCTTATTACAATCATGTGAATCGTATTTGCAAGAAAATAAGGTTGAGTTAATTTGGTTCAATGCAAGAGAAAGTGCCATTGGGTTTTATAGAAGTTTAGGATATAACCTTGAAGGTGCTCTTTTTGATATTCCCGATGTTGGTCTGCACGTTATTATGCACAAATCCATTTAATATGAAACACTATTACTTTTTTCTTTTCATATGGTTTGTTTTGAGTTGTCAAAAGAAAACAAGCGATGATTCGGCGCTTTTGATAACAAACAAACCTATCCCCAAAATTCAGGTGGAATCTAATGCTATTGAATTTGATAGTGCATTAGTTTTGTCTTATGAAAATAAAAGATTATTGGAGTTTTATAGAGCATCTGGCTTTAAAACGGTTTGGCAATCTGCTTCAAATCGTAAGCTAATTTTGAAGGCAATTAAAGAATCTGATAAAGAAGGATTGTTTCCAGAAGATTATCATATTCTATCCTTGGATTCTCTTGAAAAAAAGCATGCATTCCTTGAGGAAAAAGATTTAGTTAATTATGATATATTGTTGACGTTAAATACGCAACAGTTTTTGACTCATTTAAAAACAGGCAAATTAAACCCCAATGAACTTTATACTAATTGGGATTTAAAAAAAAATGAATTTGATTGTAATAGTGTTCTTGCAGCGGCATTTACCAAAAATAAATTATCCGAAATAATACATGAATCTAAGCCAAATGCTTTAGTTTATAATCAATTGAAAGAAGCTTTACAGCTACTTGAAGGATATTCTGATGTTGATTTTACGCCAATGGTTTTTACCGAAAAAATAGTGGCCAATGATACAAATGCTAGAGTAATCGATATAAAAAAACGATTGAAGTATTGGAAAGATTTTAGTGGATCTGACAGTTTAACGGCTATTTATGATGCAAAGACAGTTGTTGCTGTAAAACGCTTTCAAGAAAGACATGGATTGGCTCCAGATGGGATAATTGGTGCTGGAACAATTGAAGCGTTCAATTTTTCTAAAGCCAATAGAAAAAAGCAAATTATTGCCAATCTAGAACGCTGGAGGTGGTTTGAAATTTTGTCAGAAGAAGATTATATTATTGTAAATATCCCTGATTATAAATTAGTTGTAGTAGAGAATCAAGATGCTACTATTACTCAAAAAGTGGTAGTTGGAACTAATAAAAGAAAAACACCAGTTCTTACTTCCTATTTACGAACAGTGGTGTTAAATCCGACGTGGACGATACCGCCAACTATATTGAAAGAAGATGTGATGCCAGCTATGAAAAAGAACAGAAATTATCTTTCTAATAAAAATATTTCGATTTATGATAGTCATAATAATGTAGTTGCACCTGAAAATTGGAACTCATCCAAACCTCATAATTATCGTTATGTGCAAGAACCAGGGCCAAATAATACGCTTGGTGAAATGAAGATTTTGTTTCCCAATCATCATAGTATATACTTGCATGATACGAATCATCGAAATTTATTTGGATTAACTAATCGTTCGTTAAGTTCTGGATGCATTCGAGTGGAAAAACCTTTAGTATTGGCTGGGTATTTTTTGAATCATTCCGAAAATTGGTCTAAAGAAAAAATAGATTCAGTTTTGGGTACTAGAAAAACGCATTATATCAAAATCAAAAAAAAATACAACCTTTATATTTGGTATTGGACTGCATGGAGCCAGAAAGGAGAGCTTCAATTTAGAAAAGATGTTTATGATTATGATTTGGCTTTGTATGAAAAATTAAGAAGTTAATTTTTCTATTTCCTCTACTGATTTTCTTGAAGGATGATAAATAAATAAAACCGATTGATTTTTTATTACGTTGATTATAGGCAAGGTTAATTCATTTGGTAAAGCTGGGCAGCCTTGACTTCTTCCTAATCTTTTGTGCTCTTTGATGAAGGAATCAGAAACATAATCTGCACCATGAATTACTACTGCTCTAGAACGGGCGTTACAATTCACTCCTTTTTCTAAACCATCTAGTTTTAGTGACAATCCATGCTTTCCTGTGTATACCTCGCCCGTAATATAAAATCCTAAACTACTTTGAAACGAGGAAGGTTTGTTGGAAAAATTTGTCGCAAATTCCTCACCTGTATTTCTTCCGTGAGCAACTAAAGAATGGAATAAAATAGTATTTGTTGCCAAGTTTATAACCCAAAGTCTTCTCGTGTTTGATGACAAACTAAAATCAATCAAAGTAAGAATTTCTTTTTTGGCCATTCCTTGTTCTTTCAATTTATAGTATCCTTTTAATGCGGCTGCAAAACTTTCATAATGCGGCATGACAAATTGATTTGCATTTAAGTTTTGGTAAACAGAAGTTATCATTACATCAGAAATAGCTGTTAGTTTAGCTATATGTTCAAATTTATTTTTATGCTTTTTACTTTCAATAAAAGAGGAGTTATTACTTGAAAAGAAGCTCAAAAAGAAAAAGGTTATAATGAGGGATAGGTTGTAAATCATTGATTATCTATTTGTTAATACAGGTTTGGGGACGGCTAATATACAATAAAAACATATTCATCAATAAAAAAAGTGTGTTTAATCGATGAAATTTAACACTTCATCGATTAAATTATATTATTGAGATTTAAGAAAAAACACATTCTTTTCTTTTTTTATTTGTTAAATTCCATACATTTACTACAATAAAGTCCCCCAAATGAAAAAAAAGTACCTTTTTATTATTGTTTTGGCGTTGTTTTTTAACCATAATTTATGGTCCCAAAAAAAAGTTTTGATAACGAAATATACTACAGAAAGCATCAATATTGATGGTAAATTTAATGAATCTGCATGGGCAACCGCCGCAATCGCTAATGATTTTGTTATGTTTGAGCCCGATAATGGTAAACCCATCAGTTCAGACAAAAAAACAGAAATAAAAATTATATATGATAATAATGCTATCTACATAGCAGCCACAATGTATGATAATGAGCCAACTAAGATCCAAAGAGAAATTACTAATCGTGATGTTTTTGGGGTTTCGGATCATTTTTCGGTATTTATTAATGGATTTAACGACGGACAACAAGATTTTCGTTTTTTTGTAAGTGCTGCCGGAGTGCAAATGGATTGCTTAGCCACCGAAGATTTTGAAGATTTTTCCTGGGATGCGATTTGGGATAGTAAAGTCGTTCTGACGGATTTTGGTTGGACTGTTGAAATGAAAATACCCTATGCTGCCTTGCGTTTTTCAAATCAAGAAAAGCAAACTTGGGGAATTAATTTCATGCGAGAAATCAAAAGGGATGTTCAAAAATACACTTGGAATTTAGTAGACACCAAAATTGGAGCAGTGATTCCTCAAGCTGGAATATTAGAAGGGATTTCTAATATTGATACGCCAACGCGACTTTTTTTGATTCCTTATTCTTCTATATATAATCAGAAAAATGACATTGGTTCTGAAATGACTTTTAAAGCGGGTTTGGATTTGAAATATGGTATTAATGATTCCTTTACTTTAGACGCTATTTTAGTTCCGGATTTTGGTCAAACCAAATTTGATAATGCCATTCTGATTCTTGAACCTTTTGAACAACAATTTCAAGAAAATCGCCCTTTTTTTACCGAAGGAACTGATTTATTTACAAAAGGAAATTTGTTTTATTCCAGAAGAATTGGACTGGCTCCTACAACCGAGGTCAATCTTAATACAGATGAAGAAATTACCAATTATCCTAATTCAGTTGACTTAATTAATGCTGTAAAAGTTTCGGGTAGAACCCAAAAAGGATTGGGTATTGGTTTTTTGAATGCGGTTACCGAAAAAACATTTGCTACCATAAGAGATACAATCAGCAATTCTGAAAGAAAAGAAGTAATAGAACCTCTTACCAATTATAATGTTTTGGTTTTTGACCAACGTTTTAATCAAAACTCTTCTGTTACTTTTATCAATACGAATACTACACGAAATGGTGGTTTTAGAGATGCCAATGTTTCTGGGCTTTTATTCGATTTAAGTACCAAAGCAAATACGTATAATTTATATGGAGATTTTAAGTACAGTACTATCAATGATGTTCAGGATTATAACGGTTATAAAACCGCAATAAATTTTGCTAAAACTAGTGGGAAATACCGCTATTTGTTTTCAGGTAAATACATTTCTGAAAATTATGACATCAATGATTTGGGTATTATTTTTTATACCAATTACCACGGTTTTTTAGCAAATGGAAGTTATAGAATTGTCAATCCAACCAAAATTTTCAATACTTTTAAAGTGGAACAGGAGGTTAATGCGGAAATCCAAAACACTTCCGGAAAGCTCCAAGAAGCTTGGTATAAAACCGTATTGAAAGGAACTAATTTAAATAATGATTACTTTGAGTTTGCATTTATTGCCAATCCATTAGAAACTTATGATTTTTATGAGCCAAGAGAATACAATCGCTATGTTTTTATTCCCAAAAGAGTATCGTCTTATTTTGGAATAGAAATGAATAGAAATCATCCATTTACTTTTGATTTAACCGTATCTGGAGCGAAATATGATGAACAAGGAAGGTACAATTACGGTTTTTTTGCTAGTCCAAAATACCGCTTTAATGATAGATTCTCTTTGGCTTATGCGGTGGATTATTTGAATAAAAAGAATGATAGGGGGTGGGTTGATTCTACTTCAGATGGAATTATTTTTGCGGAGCGTGATAGAGAATATTTTCAACATGATTTTACTGGAAAATATGCTCTAAATGAAAAGATGACCATAAACTTGACGGCTCGGTATTATTGGTCTTATGCTAGAAATCATGAATTTTTGACTTTACAAAATGATGGAAAGTTAATTACGAATACAACATATAATGAAAATAAAAACCGGAATTTCACTTCTTGGAATTTTGATTTATCCTATAGCTGGTGGTTTGCGCCTGGAAGTCAATTGTCGTTTTTGTATCGCAATTTTGCCCTTGAAAGAACAGATAGTATTGAAAAGGATTTTTCTACTAACTTCAAAAATGTTTGGAATAATAATTTAACTTCTAATATTTCAATTAGCGTTCGCTATTTTATTGATTATAATTCGATTAAAAATAAATTTTAAAATATTTTTTTTGCTTCTGAAAAATGCCTTTAATAATTGTAAAGTTGTAGAAAGATGAATTTGTATTCGATTTTGAAGTAGGGATGATTTTTTGTTAGTTAAACTGTAACAAATGTTTTAGTAGGCAGTCTATTAATGAAATTCAAACGCATTCATCATCAATCAAGCAGATTCTATGAGATTTTTTCTTCTTATCAGTGGACTTTTATTTACTTTTTTTGGCTACAGCCAAAAGAAAAACCTCGAAACAAAGTTTATCACAACTTCCATAGTAATTGATGGTAAAATAAATGAGCAATCTTGGGAACAAGTTGCTTCTGCTACTGATTTTGTGATGTTTCAACCCGATAATGGAAAGCCTGCACTACTCGAAAGAAGAACTGAAATAAAAGTACTTTATGATAATACGGCTATTTACATTGCGGCAAAGATGTATGATAATGAGCCCAATAAGATTTTAAAGGAAATTTCAAAAAGAGATGATTTTGGTACGGCTGACTTTTTTGGAATTTTCATTAATGGTTACAATGACGGGCAACAAAATTTTCAATTCTTTGTCAATGCTGCCGACGGACAAGCCGATTGTTTGGCAACAGATTCCAATGGAGAGGATTATTCATGGGATGCAGTTTGGGATAGTAAAGCAGTGATTACTGATTTTGGTTGGGTAGTTGAAATGAGAATTCCTTATGCAGCATTACGTTTTTCGCCAGAAAAAGTGCAAACTTGGGGTGTTAACTTTTTTAGAGAAATACGAAGAGACCGTCAAAAGTATTCTTGGAACTTCATTGATTCTAAGTTAGGAACCTTTACACAGCAAAATGGAATATTGTCTGGTATAGAAAATATAAAAACACCCACAAGACTTTTTTTATTGCCTTATTCTTCTTTTTATTTGAATGCCAATGACCAACAAAAAACGACTGGAACTTTAAAAGGTGGTTTGGATGTAAAATATGGAATTAATGATGCATTTACGCTTGATGCCATTTTGATCCCTGATTTTGGTCAAACTAAATACGATGATCAGATTTTGAATTTAGGCCCATTTGAACAACAATTCAACGAAAATAGACCTTTTTTTACAGAAGGAACCGACTTGTTTAGCAAAGGAAATTTGTTGTATTCTCGACGAATTGGTGGCGCACCTACTAATTATCCTACCACCGGAACAAATGAAGTAATTACTGATAATCCAGCTAGCGTTAATTTGATTAATGCTTTAAAAGTTTCTGGAAGAACCAAAAATGGTCTTGGTATTGGGGTTTTAAACGCGGTTACCGAAAAAACGACAGCTACCATTACAAATACTGTTACGGGAAATTCTCGTAAAGAAGTAGTTGAGCCTTTAGCGAATTATAATGTTTTGGTTTTTGACCAACGCTTTAGAAAAAATTCTTCAATTGCTTTTGTCAATACTAATGTAACTAGAAATGGCAGTTTTAGAGATGGCAACGTTTCTGCCTTAGTTTGGGATTTAAACACCAAAGCCAATACTTACAACTTATCCGGTGATTTTAAGTATAGTTATGTAAATGAAGATATAATTAAAAAAGGAATCGCTACTCAACTCAATTTTGCTGAAACGTCTGGAAATTATCGTTACAGTTTAGGAGCGGATATGTATACTAAAGATTTTGATAATAATGATTTAGGTATTAATTTTCAAACTAATTATTATAGTTTTTATGGAAATGCTAATTATCGAATTTTGAATCCTACCAAACGTTTCAATGGCTTTCGAGTAAATTATAATAGTTTTTTTCAGTTCAATAAAGAAACAGGAAAAGTACAAGCTAACAATTTAAATATCAATACTAATATTGAAACAAAAAAAAATAATTCGTATGGTTTTGGGATAGTTCTTAATCCATTAGAAAATTTTGATTATTATGAACCACGTCAATCGGGGCGATATGTAGTTATACCAAAATCTTATGGCTTTTGGGCGTATTATTCTCGCAATTATAATTATAAGTTTGCTTTTGATATTAATCCTGAATATTTTCGTTCAGATGAGCCAGGAAGAGATTACATAGGGATTACACTTAGTCCAAGATACCGTTTTACAGATGAATTGGCCATGGTATATGATTTTAGTTATTCCAAAAGTCACAATAACAAAGGATATATTGATAATTTAGCCACTACTTTTGACCCAGCTGGAAATAACACTATTTTGTTTGCTAATCGAGATGTTGTCACTTATGCTCATGTTGTCTCTGGGAAATATTCTATTAACAGTCAGATGAATTTTAACTTATCGCTTCGTCAATATTGGTCGTATGCCGAAAATAAAAACATTCTTTCTTTAACAGATAAAGGACGTTTAGTAGATTATTTGGGTTATAACAAAAACAAAAATTCTAGTTTTTATTCCTGGAATATGGACTTTTCTTATTCATGGTGGTTTGCTCCTGGAAGTCAAGTTTCAATTCTATACCGTAATAGCTCTTCAAATTTTGAACGTGAAATTAATAAAGAATATGGTGATAACATCAGTCGACTTTTAACCAATGAAAAGTTGCAACATACATTCTCAGTTAGTGTTCGTTATTTCATTGATTACAACGAAATCAAAAATCAATTTGTAAAAAGCTAAATCCAATATTTAGCTATTTATTTGTGATTTTTTATCCCCTATAACGATTGAGTTTTTTTGGAGAATTTTGAAACCTTTTTCGGCTTCTAATAATTCTTTATCTTTGATAAAAAAATTATCATGAATAAGAAAGTTATACTTATGATTCTTGATGGATGGGGAAAATCTCCTGATCCTAAAGTATCTGCAATAGACAATGCAAATGTTCCTTTTATAAATAGTCTGTACGACAACTATCCAAGTGCACAGTTAAGAACTGATGGTTTAAACGTTGGTTTACCAGAAGGTCAGATGGGTAATAGTGAGGTAGGTCATATGAACCTTGGTGCGGGAAGAATCGTGTATCAAGATTTGGCTAAAATTAATTTGGCTGTAGCCAATAATACTTTAGCAAAAGAGCCTGTTCTAATTGATGCTTTTACTTATGCCAAAGAAAACAACAAAATAGTACACTTTTTAGGCCTGGTTTCTGATGGAGGAGTGCATTCACATACTTCGCATTTACGCGGTTTGATTACGGCTTCTCAAGAATATGGTTTAGAAAATGTATTTGTTCACGCCTTTACCGATGGTCGTGATGTGGATCCAAAATCAGGAAAACAATACATCCAAGATTTAGAAAATTTCATAGCACCCACTACTGCTAAATTAGCATCTGTTGTTGGTAGATATTATGCTATGGATCGTGATAAAAGATGGGAACGCGTAAAATTAGCCTATGATTTAGTAGTTAATGGAACGGGAAAACATACTCAGAATCCCGTTGCATCTATAGGAGAGAGTTATGATAATAATGTAACCGATGAGTTTATTGATCCTTTAGTAGTGGTTGATGCTACTAATCAACCTTTGGCAACTATTCAGGCTGATGACGTGGTGATCTTTTTTAACTTCAGAACGGATAGAGGCCGAGAGTTAACAGAAGCTCTTTCTCAAAAAGATTTTCATGAGCAAAACATGCATAAACTGCCTTTGTATTATGTTACATTGACGAATTATGATGAAACTTACGAAAATGTAAAAGTGGTCTATAATAAAGATAATATTACTGAGACACTTGGTGAAGTTTTAGAAAAAGCGAATAAAAAACAAATTCGTATTGCAGAAACAGAAAAGTATCCACACGTAACGTTCTTTTTCTCTGGTGGTAGAGAAACTCCATTTGAGGGCGAAACTCGTATCTTGAGGAATTCTCCAAAAGTAGCCACTTATGATTTGAAACCTGAAATGAGCGCATATGAATTGAAAGATGCATTGGTTCCTGAATTGAATAAAGGTGAAGTTGATTTTGTTTGTTTGAATTTCGCAAATGGTGATATGGTTGGTCATACAGGAGTAATGAGTGCTGCTATTCAAGCTTGTGAAGCAGTAGATGCTTGTGTGAAAGAAGTAATCGAAGCAGCTTTGGCAAATGATTACACCACTATCGTAATTGCGGATCACGGAAATTGCGAAACGATGATTAATCCTGATGGTAGTCCAAATACAGCGCACACTACGAATCCAGTGCCAATTATTTTAGTGGACAAAGAATTGAAAAAAATTAATGATGGTGTGTTAGGTGATATTGCTCCAACAATTTTAGAATTGATGGGAATTGAAAAACCTACTGTGATGACAAGTCATTCGTTATTGTAGTCTAAAATCTTATATAAAAATAAACCCCAAAATCATTTGATTTTGGGGTTTGTTATTTTTAGGGAATAAAAAATTACAAAAACATTTTTGAAATTTTTTCAGCTTTTTTGCTCTCACTGTAGTCATAGAATCCTTCTCCTGATTTTACTCCTAATTTTCCAGCACGTACCATATTTACCAATAATGGGCAAGGAGCGTACTTTGGATTTTTGAATCCTTCATACATTACATTTAAAATGGCTAAACACACATCCAAGCCAATAAAATCAGCCAATTGTAATGGTCCCATTGGATGTCCCATACCAAGTTTCATTACCGTGTCTATTTCGTAAACTCCTGCTACTTTATTATACAAAGTTTCAATGGCTTCATTTAGCATAGGCATCAAAATTCGGTTCGCCACGAAACCAGGATAATCGTTTACCTCAACAGGTACTTTTCCTAGTTTTTCAGATAATTTCATGATAATTTCGGTAACCTCATCAGAAGTGTTGTATCCTCTAATGATTTCAACTAATTTCATAATAGGCACCGGATTCATAAAATGCATACCGATAACACGTTCTGGATGACTTACCACAGCTCCAATTTGTGTGATTGAAATTGATGAGGTATTGGTCGCTAAAATGGTGTTGTGAGAACAAACTTCATTCAATTGTTTGAAGATATTCAGTTTTAAATCTACGTTTTCTGTAGCGGCTTCTACCACTAAATCTACACCAACTACTCCGTCTTTGATATCCGTATACGTAATGATATTGGTAATGGTTTTGGCTTTGTCTTCTTCTGTAATGGTGCCTTTGCTTACCATTCGGTCCAAATTGGCAGCGATGGTTGCCATTCCTTTATCTAATGCCTTTTCAGAAACATCAATTAATTTTACTGTAAATCCGCTTTGTGCAAAGGTGTGGGCGATTCCGTTGCCCATAGTACCTGAACCTATAACAGCTATTGTTTTCATAAGATTTTGTTTAAATATAAAAGCTCAAAGTTATAGCAAATAACTTTAAGCTTTATTTTTTTTAATTTTATATATAGGGTTATTTTTTAAAACAATCAATAATTTGATACGCTACTCTAAGCGCTTCTGTTGCTTGTTCTAAGGTGACAACTGGGGTAGTATTGTTGTTAATTGCGTCAGCGAAAGAATTTAATTCGTCTAAGATAGCATTGTTTTGTTCTACCTCTGGATTAGAAAAATAGATTTGTTTTTTTACACCTTCTGCATTTTGTAAAATCATATCGAAATCACCAGGAACTTCTGGAGCATCTTTCATTTTTACTACTTCGCATCTTTTTTCTAAAAAGTCAACAGAGATATACGCGTCTTTTTGAAAAAATCTTGATTTACGCATGTTTTTCATTGAAATTCGGCTAGCTGTTAAATTAGCTACACAACCGTTTTCAAATTCAATTCTTGCATTGGCAATATCTGGAGTTTCGCTAATAACAGATACACCACTAGCGCTTACATTTTTTACTTTGGATTGCACCACACTTAAAATAGCATCGATATCGTGTATCATTAAATCGAGTACAACAGGAACATCTGTTCCTCTAGGATTAAATTCTGCTAGTCGATGGGCTTCAATAAACATAGGGTTTTCAATCATGTTTTTGGTAGCGATAAATGCAGGATTGAATCGTTCTACGTGACCTACTTGTCCTTTGACATTGTTTTCATTGGCTAAAGCGATAATTTCAAGCGCTTCATCAACAGTATTAGAGATAGGTTTTTCTATAAAGACGTGCTTTCCAGACTTGATAGCAACTTTGGCACATTTAAAATGAGAAAGCGTTGGTGTAACAATATCAATGACATCAACAGCATGGATTAGAGTAGCGATAGTTTTGAATTGTTTGTAACCAAATTCTTTTTCGATTTTTTGACCATTTTCTTGATTTTCATCATAAAAACCAACCAACTCGTATTTTTCTGATTGTTGCAACAAACGCAAATGTATTTTTCCTAGATGGCCAGCACCTAATACTCCAATTTTTAGCATAAGAATGTTCTTTCTACAAAAATAGCAATTTAATGAGAAAATCCAATTTTTACAATTCCAAATTATAGCCTCTTTTTCTTTGATAAAAGCTAATTTTCATTTGGTTTTCTTTTTCATTTGGAATTTGATTTTTTAGTTTATTTTTACCAAAATAATTAGTTTTAGATTTGAAAGATACTGCCAAACATCAAGGACTTCGCAATCAATTAGTAAGCCTTTTGCAACAAAAAGGAATCACTGATAAGAACGTATTAGATGCGATAAGTAAGATACCACGACACCTTTTTTTGAATTCTAGTTTTGAGGATTATGCCTATCAAGATAAGGCTTTTCCTATAGGAGCTGGTCAGACGATTTCACAACCCTACACTGTCGCTTTTCAATCCCAATTATTGGAGGTTAAAAAAGACGATAAAGTGTTAGAAATTGGTACAGGTTCAGGATATCAAACGGCTGTTTTGTGTACAATGGGAGCAAAAGTATACAGTGTAGAACGTCAGAATGAATTGTTTAAAAAAACTTCAGTATTGTTTCCAAAATTAGGGATAAGACCTAAGCATTTGTCTTTTGGAGATGGTTATAAAGGATTGCCTTTACATGCACCATTTGATAGTATTATTGTTACTGCAGGTGCACCTATAATTCCAAAACCTTTAATGGCTCAGTTGAAGATAGGAGGTAGATTAGTCATTCCTTTAGGTGAAGAGGTTCAAATAATGACATTGTTAATTCGAAAAAATGCGACACAATTTGAAAAGCACGAATTTGGTGAATTTCGATTTGTTCCATTGTTAGAAGATAAGAACTAAAAAAGAAAATAGGCTGTCCGAAATTGGACAGCCTATTTATAATCATTTGATTTATTTTTGGCTAACAGAACCGTCTTTAATCATTTGTTTATAAAGTGTTTTCATGATTTCATCCACAGTTAATCCGATGTCTGATATATAAGATGATTTGGTTGTTCCTGTCCAAATTAACTTGTTTTTGGTCAATGAAAAAATGTTAGTCTCTACCATATAGTAAGTGGTTTCTTGATAGTAGCCAGGCGTGTAGAAATTTGGTGAATACATTCCGTACCAGTTACCAAAACCATAGCCGTATATTCCAGTGTACATCCCGTCAAAACCTCCGTAATAAATGGAAGTGTTAGTGCCAGGTACATAATTTGTTTCTTTTTCAGTACTCACTAAACGCATAGTTAAAACTCCGTCAAAATTTTCATCCTTTAGGATTTTCACCTTTTGTTCGTTGGTTAATTGTAAATTCATACCATTTAAATATTGATAAGAAGTTTTAAAAACAGGATTAATTGAAGCAATTCTATTTTCGGTTGTTCTACGAGTCGCTTCATCTTTGACTAAAGCTACAACTAATACTTTTTTGAAATGTTCTTGAGAAATTGTGGTTTCAGGGTCATTCCAACTGTTTACAATGGTTGTATTAGAGCCACAACTAAGAAGTAAAAAGCAAATACAAGATGTTAAAATAAATTTCATAATCAGTTATTTTATAGAGGTTTATTTGGCAAAAATAGCATTAATAATAATATAGGTAAAGAATTTGTCTTTTAAATAAACTAAAATACTTTCTTTATACGATCCAAATCACGTTTGGTGTCTTGTTCTTTGAGAGATTCTCTCTTGTCATAGTTTTTCTTTCCTCTGCAAAGTCCAATTTGCAGTTTTGCCATACCTTTTTCATTAGTAAACAATTTCAAAGGAACAATAGTAAGTCCTTTAGCTTGTACACTTCTAGCTAACGTTTTTAATTCTCTTTTGTTCAATAATAATTTACGTTCGCTTCTTGCTTTGTGATTGAATTGGTTACCAAACGCATATTCTTCAATGTAAGTATTAATTGCAAACAATTCATTGTTGTTGAATTCACAAAAGCTTTCTGTAATATTAGCTTTTCCTAATCGAATGGATTTTATTTCGGTTCCTGCTAATACAATTCCAGCAGTATAAGTTTCGATTATTTCATAATCAAATCGTGCTCTTTTATTGAGTATGTTAACTGTTTTTTGCATAGGTTGACAAATTTAGGTACAAATTAATGAAAGCACAATTGTTTTCTGAAAAATGCTATAAATTTGCAGAATGGAAAATAAAAAATCGAATGATCCGTTGCATGGAATCACGCTTAAAGAAATAGTTGAGCAGTTAGTAGCCTATTATGGATTTGATACTTTGGGCGAATTAATAAAAATAAAGTGCTTTACCGCGAATCCAAGTGTGAAATCTAGTTTGACTTTTTTACGAAAAACAGATTGGGCTCGAAAACAAGTTGAAGAATTATACTTACGTTCGCTAACTAAATTTTAGTTTAATTTATAGCTAATCATGACGCCTCCTCGATAGGGCAACCATTCTCCACTTTTGTTCCAATTTTCGGCTTTGTCATAGCGGCCTGGGGTTCCATCATTGTAAAAACCTTTGTAAAAACCTTGATGCCATCCACCGCCAACAAAAGCATCTAAGTTAATTTTTTCAGTAATTTTGAAATTGTAACCGACTGTAACCCCTATTCGATATCCGAAACCATCTTCATATAGATTGGTATTCCAATAATTCCATTTCTGAATTTTGAAAATATCAGGACCTGTATGACCTCCAACGTACCAACCGTTATATTTCTCTTTAAAATGGTAGCGTACTTCTGGCGTAAAGGTATAAAATTGCATCGGATGATGACCATCAAACGATTCCCAGAACGAAGCCATTACATCAAAGCTGAATGTTAACTTTTTTCCAATACTTGTTTCAACTCCAATATTAGGGACGCCAACTAATGCTGATGCGCCATTGAATTTGATATAGGTTTGGCCAAAACTAGTAGTGACTACTAATAATAAAAGAAATACAATTGTTTTTTTCATGTTTTTTAATTTCCGGCAAATGTAAATCTATTTTTGTGAAAATTCTGAGTAGATTATAGAATATAAATTACCAAGTGTTGATTTTTCTACATAATTAAAGCAACACTTGGTATTTCAAAAGGTTAAAACGTATATTTTCCGCCTAGGTAAAAGTTTCGTCCTCCCGCGTTTATTCCAGAAGCAAAGGTTCTGTATTGTGTATCCAATAGGTTTTCTATGCCTGAAAAAACAGTAAGATTGTTTACTATTTTATAAGCTCCTTTTAAATTATAGGTTTCCCAAGCAGGCATTCCGTTGGCAGGCGCATATTGTAAATTATCTTCTCCACTTGGTGAATAATCGCTCAATCTTTTTTTGCCATTGTATAAAACATAAGCATCAATCATAAATTTATTAGTTTCATAACTCAAGCCTGCTTTTCCATAGGTTGGAGCAATATGATCTAGAGGAAATCTTCCTGAGTTATTTTCAACTCTTCCGTTGGTGTAATTGAAGTTACCATACAAAAGCAATTTTGGAAACAAATACCATTTGAGTGAAGTGGAAAGCCCCACAATTTCGCCTTTTCCTTGATTTTGATTCGCGTAAATCTGGCTTAACTGTCCTTCATAGACCAAGCTATTTTGTCCATTGAGTTCAAAAGGTGAGGTCACGATAGCATCATACAATCGAGTATAAAAGAAGGTGTTTTCTAGTTGAAACTGTTTGCCTTCCCAGAAGGTGATGCCCATATCAGCAGTTACAGATTGTTCTGGTTTTATATTTTGATTGGGAACAATAACTCTTCCAGGAACGGATTCGAAAATTTTAGCCAAGTCATCAATATTCGGTACTCGAAAAGCTGAGGCTAAATTGAACACTAATTTCACATTCTTACTAGGGTTATGAGCAATTCCAATGGCACCGCTGTAGGTGAAATTTTCTTGTTTAACAGTGGTGTAAGGAAGTTTGAAAAAATTAGTATCAGTTTCACTATTCAATTGAGTAAAACCACCTCTAAAACTAGTATTGAATGTTGTCAAATCAGTAATGTCGTTATTGAAATAAGCAAATGCTTCGGCTCTAAGTGTATTGTTTTTTTCATCAGGATAACGGGAATCTGTGACGGATTCGGCGCCAGTTAAGATGTTTTTTCGAATTCCTTTTGATTGTAAATCATCATAGTAAAAGTCGGCACCGTATACCAAATCTCCATTGCCAATTTTAGTTTTAAAATCAGAAGTCAAGGCATACACGTTTACTTTTTCTATTCTTGAAGTTTGATTGGCACTACCAAAACTTCTGGTAATCCTGCTTTCTTCTACTTTTTGATAACTAGCGTTCAAATTCAAGGTTGTGGAGCCAAAAATGTCTTTTTTTACTAGTTTATAGGCTGATAAAAATCTGTCTTGTGGACCGTAATTCCAAACTGCCGACCTTAATTTCCCTGCTGCATTCGTGTCCGTCAAACGGTCGTATCTTGGAATATCAGAAGTAGTGGAATATTGAATATTCAATTGATGTTTTGTAGATTCGTTTTGCTTAAAAACTACTTTTTGCATAAAATCATATTGCGTATAGCCAGAGAATTTCTGAATGTACTTATTTGGGTTAGCCACTTGAGTGTCTACTCCGTTTTTAGTTTCTACATAAAAGGGGCGTTCTCCAAAGAAAGCATTGTTACCATTTTTGTTTTTCCCCATTCTTAAATCTCCAAATTCATTATAAGAAAAAGAGGTTAGACTTGCCCATCGATTGCCAGCATAATTAAAATCAAAATGCCCTGATTTGCCTTCGTTTACAGTGCTGTAGGAAGAAATTATGTTTCCTGAAAACTTTTTATTGTCATTTTCGTCAAGTAAACGTGCGTTTTTAGTTTGAAGAAAAATCGCTCCACCCATGGCATCACTTCCATAGACGGTAGAAGAAGGGCCAAAGAGCACATCAATGTTTTCGAGCATATTTTTGTCAACGGTGATTATATTTTGCAAATGACCAGCACGATAAATAAGGTTGTTCATTCGGATTCCGTCTACAAGTAACAGAATTCTACTGGATTCAAAACCTCTAATGATTGGGCTACCGCCACCTTGCTGTGATTTTTGAACCGCCAATGTTCCAGAATTTGCAAGTGCATCGGCGCTGGTTTGAAAATTTTGAAACTCGATTTGTTTTTTGGACAGCGTTTCTATTTGCTGTGTCATTTTCTTTTTAGGTTGTGCAAAACGTCTTGCACTAACCACTAGTTCGTTTAATTCAACAGCATTCACGCTGTCTTTTGTTGCTTGTGAAAAGCCCATAAAAGAGCATAGACAAGTCAACAAAGTAATTGTTTTCTTCATAGTTGCTTTGGTTTAATTTTATAAAAAAATCTATTTTAAAATTAAACTAGCAGGGTGGACGAAATAGTTTTTGACTTAAAAGCCAATTACAGATCTTTTTTTTATTGTTTATCGAATTTTTAGTTATGAAAAATTCGGGACTATTTTCGATTTTCCATTGGGTTGAAGTAGGTTCGTGTACGGATAAAAAATGTCCTTTTTTCTTGTGTGCAGGAATAGATTTTTGTTTTTGAAAAGTTTGTGTAAGCAAAACTCGGATTTCGTTTTCCAGTTCGTCTTTTACTACTTTGGCAACAACCCCATTTTCTTTGTAGCTGATGGATTGCACATCGTAGTACACTTCATTAATCTGAAACTCTCTTTTATTTTCTTTTGCATCCCATTCTTTTATCGTAAAACGAAGCAATTGAAATTTGTCAGTTTGGTTAAGCTGATTTTGGTAATGAATATGTTGCCATTCTTGTAAAATCAGCATTGTAAAAGAAAAAAAAAGACCCAAGCAGTACATTACGACCATTGCGTATGTACTGAGAATCTTTTTATGTTTCTTTTTGGGTATCATTAAAGGCTAAATTGGGTTGAGTTTCGAATATACTACAGCATCTATAAATTTACCGTCAAAGTATTCGTTTTCTTTAAAATGTGCCTCTTTAACGAAACCACATTTTTGCAAAACTTTTTCAGATGCTCCATTTTCAGGGTCGATTACTCCTTCGATAGAATGCAATTGCATCGTATTGAAGCCATAAGCTACAACGCATTGTACAGCTTCTGTTGTAATTCCTTTTCCGTGATATTCAGGTAAAATCATATAGCCAACTTCGGCTCTATAATGTTCGGGTTTGATGCGATAATGTCCAATAACTCCTAACATCGTATCGTCTCCTTTTATAGTGATAGCCCAATTGATTCCTTCATTGGTTTCAATTTTGTCTTCCATCATTTGAATATGAGCTAAGGCTTCTTCGTGAGTCGTTAACAAAGGTCTTGGGATGTATTTCATGGTTTCGGGATTGGAACGCAATTCGAACATTTCTTTAACATCAGAAGGTAGTACTCTTCTTAGGATGAGTCTTTCTGTTTCTAAAATTGGAAAAGGTGAGAAGTTGATGGTTAGCATTTTTCTAAATTTAAAGCAACGTTATTGTATAATTGGTTTGAAAAAAAGAATTTGGCTCGACCAACAGAATCCCTTCTTTTTCTAGTATTTTACCAGAATTATTTGGGGTGTCAGAATAACCAAACCAAGGTTCAATACATATAAAAGGTGCATTTACAAGTGTCCAAACACCAAGATCTGGAAAATCTGTATAATCTACTTTGAGTATGGGTTGGTTTTCTTCTAAAATTGTTACCAATTTTGAAGGTATTTTTTTAAACACCAAAGCATCATTTTCAAATAATTTATACTCCAAATTCAATTTTTGATTAGGAATTTCGATAGTTTTGGTTGTATCTGAAATCATGTCATCTTCTAATAAGTTAATGGTTAAGGATTCTAATCCATCAAATTGTAATTGGTAATTATCGAATGCTTTTGGCATAGCAAAAGCTGGATGTCCTCCAATCGAGAATGGAAGTATAGTTTCGGACATGTTAAGGACTTTGTAGCCTAGTTGCAGTGTTGTATCAATTAGAGTGTAACTCAATTGAAGTTCAAACGAGAAAGGATATTTTTGTAAGGTTTCTTCGTTGGATTGTAACGAAAACGTAACACTGTCTTCTTTTTTATCAATTACTTCAAAAATCATTTCACGTGCAAAACCATGACGCGGTAGCGTATATGCGGTTCCATTGTATTCAAAAGTATTGTTTTTTAAAGCACCTACTATGGGGAACAAAATAGGGGAATGTTTTCCCCAAAAGTTAGGATTGCCTTCCCAAATGAATTCCTTGTTGTTTATGTCTCTTAAAGAAAATAATTCGGCTCCAAGTGTTTTAAATTGTGCCGTTATTTGATCATTTTTTATGGTAATTGTCGTCATGATATTTATTTTAATGAGTCGTAAATATATTGATATTCCCTAAAACAAGGAAGTTAAAACGGATAAACCTTAGGAATTATCTTAATTTGTTTATGGTTAATGTTATAAATAATTATTTTTTCATTTAATTTGTGCTTACACTAACACAAATTATAGATATTATGAAAACAAAGTGGCTTTCTTGCTTGGGCATTTTTTTCGGAGCACTCTCCGTTTTTGGTCAGCAACCTGCTCCAGCTGAAAAAAAAGAACTAGTTTCTAAGTACGATTATCACGATGCGTTTGCACCGCATTTTTATACCAAAAATGGAACTTCTACACGTTCAGCAAGTGGTGAACCTGGACCTGCTTACTGGCAAAACCGTGCGGATTATCAGTTAACGGCTAAATTAAATGATGCCACTAATGAAGTTATAGGTACAGATGAAATCACTTATACTAATAACAGCCCAGATAAATTAAGCTTTCTTTGGTTGAATTTAGAGCAGAATTTGTTCAAACAAGATTCTAGAGGAACGGCTTTAGTTCCTTTGACAGGAAGTAGAAATGGAGGTCAAGGACAAATTTTTGATGCGGGATTTAAAATCCAATCGGTTAAAGCTATTTCAGGAAAAGCCAAAATAGCAACTGATGTAAAATTTGTAGTTACGGATACTCGTATGCAAGTTTTCCTTCCTGAAGCTATTGCCGCCAAAGGAGGAAGTGTGAAATTGAAAATCGAGTTTTCTTTTATTGCACCTAACGAAGGTTCTGACCGTATGGGCGTTTTGGAAACCAAAAACGGAAAAATCTTCACAATGGCACAATGGTATCCTCGTATGTGTGTTTATGATGATGTACGCGGATGGAATACGAATCCTTATTTAGGGGCTTCAGAATTTTACTTGGAGTATGGTAATTTTGATATAAAAATTACTGCGCCAGCCAATCATATGGTGGTGTGTTCAGGTGAGTTGTTGAATCCAGCTGAAGTGTATACTGCTGAGCAATTCAAACAATATAAAGCAGCTTTGGTTAGCGATAAAACTGTTGTGATTCGTTCTGCGGATGAAGTAAATGCAACCGCAAAAAACAATGCATCAGCTACTAAAACTTGGCATTATCAAATTAAAAATTCCCGCGATGTTTCTTGGGCTTCTTCTCCTGCGTTTATCTTAGATGGTGCGAGAATGAATTTGCCTAGTGGAAAAAAAGCATTGGCGTTATCTGCTTATCCAGTAGAATCTGCAGGCAACGAGGCTTGGGGACGTTCTACCGAATACGTAAAAGGTTCTATCGAAAATTATTCTAAACGTTGGTTAGAATATCCTTATCCAGTAGCGACCAATGTTGCAGGAAATGAAGGTGGAATGGAATATCCAGGGATTGTTTTTTGTGGATGGGAGTCCAAAGGAAAAGATTTATGGGGAGTGACAGACCACGAGTTTGGACATATTTGGTTTCCAATGATTGTTGGGTCTAATGAACGTTTATTCGCTTGGATGGACGAAGGTTTTAATACTTTTATCAATTCCTTAAGTGGTGTTGATTTTAACAAAGGAGAATACAAAGATGGGCCATCAGATTTGCACCAAATTAGCGAAATGTTGACTAGCCCTAAACTAGAGACCATTATGAGTTCTCCAGACAATATGAAAGAGAAAAATATTGGGGTGTTATGTTATTTTAAACCAAGTAATGGTTTAGTGATTTTGAGAGAGCAAGTTTTAGGGCCAGAGCGTTTTGATACGGCTTTTAAAACCTATGTGGAAAGATGGGCTTTCAAACATCCTACTCCTGATGATTTTTTTAGAACAATGGAGAATGTTGCTGGCGAAGATTTGAGTTGGTTTTGGAGAGGTTGGTTCCAATACAACTGGCGTTTTGATCAAGGTGTAAATTCAGTAAAATATGTGAAAAATGATCCTAAAAAAGGAATCATTATTTCTATTGAGAATTTCGAAAAAATGGCGATGCCGATAGTTGTTGATATTAAAACCAAAAGTGGTAAAGTAAGCCGAGTGAAATTACCAGTTGAAATTTGGCAACGTAACAAGGATTGGTCATTCAAACACAATTCTACCGAAGAAATAGACAGTGTTGTAATTGATCCAGATCACGTTTTCCCAGATTCAAATACTGCTAATAATACTTGGACTGCTGCTACTGGTAAATTAGAAAAAGATGTGATTCTTGACGATTATTTAGGGGTTTATGCTACAGCCAATGCTCCTTTGAAAATAACTTTGACAGAAAAGAATAGTGCTTTGAATGTTGAAATATCAGGGTATCCTTCTTTTACAGCGACTCCGGTAACTGGTGAAGCCAATACGTTTGAAGCTCCTGTGGCTGGATTAAAATTCAAGTTCAATGATGCAAAAACAGGATTTGATATGGTGATTACAGGAAATGGACAAGTGATTCCTTTTACGAAAGAAAAATAATCAATTACCATTAAATGAAAACGACTGTTAGAGCAATCTAACAGTCGTTTTTTTATGTTTTTTAACCCGTTGGGTGAAATTATTTTTTACCACATAGAATCATAGAGTTTATAGTTTTTAAAAGAAACGAATAGACGTTTTACTATCCATATAGGTCATCTATTGTGAGAAATAGTGCTATTTCTATTTTTTCTATGTAGAGTTGCTATTAATCTATGGCTCTATGTGGTTAAGTTTTTATTTTATTTGAATTTCACCCAACGGGTGTTTTTTGATTTGTATTTACTCTGGAATTTGTTGACTCAAACAATGCAAAGTCCCTAATCCCCAGATAAAATCAATAGCACTAATGCCAATAATTTCTCTATCAGGGAAACATTCTGAAAGAATATTCAAAGCTACTCTGTCATTTGCATCATTGAAAGTAGGTACCAAAACACAGTTATTTAAAATTAAAAAATTAGCATAACTCGCTGGCAAACGTAATCCATCAAAATCAATGCGTTTAGGCATAGGTAAAGTAACAATTACAGGTGCTTGACCGTTTTCTAGTTTCGCATTTTGCAAACGTTTTAAGTTGTCTTGCAAAGGTTTGTAATTGCTGTCTTCTGGATTAGTCTCTATAATGGTGACAATAGTGTCCTCGTTTACAAATCGGCATAAATCATCTATGTGTCCGTGAGTATCATCACCTTCGATACCATCTCCAAGCCAAATGACATTGGTAATGCCTAAGTACTCTTTAAAAACGGCTTCATAATCTTCTTTTGTAAAGCCTTCATTACGCACCTGAATCGTAGGATGCATTAAGCATTCTTCTGAAGTTAACAAGGTACCACGTCCGTTAACATCAATTGCACCACCTTCTACAATTACTGGTTTTCCTTTGTAGGTAACTTGAGTTAAGGGAAGTTGTAAATGTTCAGCAACTTTACTCGGTACGTGTTTGTCTAAATTGATGTTTTTGTATTTTGCCCAACCGTTAAAATTGAAATTCAAGGCTTCACTTTGATTACCATTCTTCACAATGATTGGACCAGAATCACGCATCCAACTTCTATTGGTTTTATGAATGATGAAGGATATCTGGTCTAAATTTACTGTAGCCATTGTTAGCAATTCAGTGACTTTCTCTTGTTGTTTTTCATCGGCAACTACCAAAAAAACAGTTTCGTAGGTGGCTACTTTTTTGATGAATTCTACGAAAGCCCATTGTACCGCTTCGTATTTTCCAGGCCAGTCTTTTCCGTTATGCGGAAAACATAATAGGATTCCTTGTTGTTTTTCCCATTCTGCGGGAAATCTTCTTGAGGTTGTAGTCATAAATAGATGCCAATTTTACTTCGGGCAAAGATAAACATTCCCAAGAATTAAAATAGAATTGAAGTTCATACATTTTATAAAGCTTGGTTTGCAGTGTTTGTTTTTTATGTTAAAGATTATATAATATTTAGGTAATACTTGAGCCTTTAGGTCGCGCTATTTTTGAAAAAACTAAATTTAAAACAATGATTAAGAAAACTCTAGCAGTATTTGCAGCCTTATTTTTATTAGTGGGTTGTGAAAATGACAATGACGAAAATCCTAGCTCAGAATTAGGATATAATGAAAACCCAGCTTCGTTTAAAGAAGTAGGTACTATAACAATTGGTGGAACTGGCGCTGCAGAAATTAGCGCTTATGATGAAACTACCAAAAGGCTATTTACGGTAAACAACAGTTCAACCAACAAAATTGATGTAATTGATTTAAGCGATCCTACAAAACCTGTTGTCCTAACAAGTATTGATATGGCTACCTACAATGGTGCTGCTAATAGCGTTGCGGTTTATGGGGGAAAACTAGCTGTAGCTTTAGAATCTAAATCAAATAAACAAGAGGCAGGAAAAGTGGTTGTTTTTAATACTTCGACTTATGCTTTGATTAAAGAAATCACAGTAGGAGCTTTGCCGGATATGATTACTTTTTCGCCAGACGGAAATTTTATTGTTACTGCTAATGAAGGAGAACCTAATGATACGTATTCATTGGATCCAGAAGGTTCTGTTTCGATTATTGATGTTGCTGCGAATTATGCTGTGACTACTTTAAATTTTGCTCAATTCAGCACACAATTATCTGATTTAAAAACCAAAGGATTTCGTATAGCAAGTGTTTCCAATAATTTTGCTAACGATATTGAACCAGAATATGTTACGATTTCTTCGGATTCAAAAACGGCTTGGGTTACTTTGCAAGAAAATAATGGAATCGCTAAAATTGATTTGGTAGGTAAAAAGAATGTGCAACTTTTTCCATTAGGATATAAAGACTATTCTTTGGCAGATAATGCTATAGATGTAAGCGATAAAGATGGCGCTATTGCTTTTGCCACTTGGAAGGTGAAAGGGATGTTTCAACCAGATGCGATTGCCAATTTTGAGAGTAATTCCATTCCTTATTTGGTTACAGCCAATGAAGGGGACGCTCGTGAATACAGTGCTTTTGTAGATGTTCGTAGAATCAATCATTCTTCTGTGGTTTTGGATCCAACGGTTTTTCCAACGGCTGCTGCTATGAAAGCGGATGGTGTTTTGGGACGTTTGAATATCAATTCTAAAATGGGAGATACTGATGGTGATGGCGATTTTGATGAATTGGTAAGTTTTGGTGCTCGTTCATTTTCGATTTGGAATGGCAACACAGGTGCTTTAGTTTTTGATAGTAAAAATGAATTGGATAAAAAAGCACACGAATTGGGACTTTATGATGATAATAGAAGTGATGATAAAGGAGTAGAACCGGAGGCGGTTTATGTAACCAAAATGGGAAATAAGCAAATTCTTTTTGTGGGTCTAGAAAGAGCCGATGCTTTGATGATTTATGATGTAACTTCTCCAACCGCTCCCAAGTTTTTACAAGCCATCAAAACGGGTGATGCACCTGAAGGACTTACTTTTATTCCAGCAACTAAAAGTCCAAACAAGAAAAGTATGGTTATCGTAAGTAGTGAAGGGGATGGAAGTGTTAAGATTTTCCAGCCTGAATTGAATTAACTCAAGGTTTTCAATAGAAAAGCGTCTGAGATTCTAAGTTTAAAATATTCTTAGAATTTCAGACGCTTAATTTTTTAGCGACTTTTTTGAAGTTAGTCTATTGCTCTTTTGGTAATGTCCCCAAAAGCATCGATTCGTCTGTCTCTAAAAAACGGCCAATTCTGACGTACGTTTTCTTGTAAATCCAAATCAACTTCAGCGATTAGTATTTCTTCTTTATCGTGTGAAGCTTGTGCTAAAATTTCGCCTTGTGGTCCTGCAATAAATGACGAACCCCAGAATTCAATTCCAGCTGTTCCTTCGATGTATTGTTCCAAACCAATACGGTTGGCTGCGGCTACATACACGCCATTGGCTACCGCGTGACCTTTCATCACATTCATCCAAGCGCCGTGTTGGTTTTCACCATATTGTTCTTTTTCTAAAGGATGCCATCCAATTGCGGTTGGGTAAAACAACACTTCAGCTCCTTGCAAAGCAGTTAGTCGTGCGCCTTCTGGATACCATTGATCCCAGCAAATTAAGGTTCCAATTTTTCCTTTTTGAGTTGGGAAAGCTTTGAAACCAATGTCGCCAGGCGTAAAGTAGAATTTTTCATAGAAATGAGGATCGTCTGGAATGTGCATTTTGCGATACAGTCCAGCTTCGGTTCCATCGGTATCAATGATGTAAGCACTGTTGTGGTAAATTCCTGCCATTCTCTTTTCGAAGAAAGGAACAATGATTACCACGCCTAATTCTTTGGCTAATGCCGAAAAAGCAGTAAATGAAGTACTGTACAATGGTTCTGCTAAGGCAAAATTATCCACGTCTTCACTTTGACAAAAATAATGACTGCTATATAATTCTGGTAACGAAATGACTTCTGCGCCTTGTTTTGCTGCCTCTCGAACCCAGTGTAAACATTTTTTTAAGTTGTTTTCAGCAACATCGTTGAGGTTTAATTGAATAACCGCTATTTTGTATTTTTTATTAGGCATAACTTAAAATTTAGAGTGCAAAAGTAGTTATTTTTTCTAAAGAGTTCTAATGAGGTAAAATGAAAGTTTGGTTTGTAATCAAGCTATGATTGGTGTTGTTGAAGTTCAATTGTAAATAGAATTCTTTTTTTATTGAGGATTAAATGCTCCAAAATGCCAAAGAATACCAGAAGGATCGTGTAAAAAACATTCCTTTCCCCAATCGAGATAGCGAATAGGAACTAATTTTACAGAAGGATACTTTTCATTTAAACGCAAAGCTTTCAATGATTCCCATAATTCTTCTACATCTTCAACTTCCATAAAAACCATTGTATTCTCAATCCAGTCTTTTACATAAGCATCTTGTAGATAGAAGCCAAAATTAGCAGTACTGAAATAACTCATATTGGTAGAAAGAATACTTTCATTAAAACCTAGCTCTTTATAAAATTGTCTCGATTCTGTGTAGTTTTTTGAGCCTATAAAGGGACGGATGGATTTGGTTTGGAATTGCATTTGTTTGGGTGTAATGAATTGATCGTTAAGAATTAAATCTTTTTTGTAAATATTCAATATTGGCTTTCATAATTACTTGTAATTGATCCAAATCAATATCGTTGAGTTTATTAACATACAAACAAGCTTTACCTCTTTTGAATTTACCTAAACTTGTTAAAAGGGGTTCGTGCTCTTCGAGTCCAGTAAAAACATACAGCGAAATTGCAGATTTTCTTGGAGAAAAACCCAACAGAGGCGCAGTTCTCTCGTGTCCACTTTCGTATTTGTAGTGATATTTGCCAAAGCCAATAATTGATGCTCTCCACATTGTAGCTTCGCAACCAGAAACAGCCTGCATAATTTTAACTAATTTTTGGCTGTCTTTTTTCTTTTGTTCTGAATCGGCAAATTTTTCAATAAAATCAGCTACATTTTGATCTGTTTCGGTAGTTTTTTGTGCCATCTTCTTTAAAATTAATATAAAAAATAAAGTTAGCTTTTATTTTGTAAATTAAACAAAAGCTAACTTGTAATTAATTGAAAATAGGAGTGTTATTTATTTTTTACCCAAAATTTTCTTTATGATGGTTACGATAAGTAGTGTAATTCCACCAAACACTAAGCCAAATAAAGGCTCTTTGATGAAGCTAGGAACTCGTGGTAGCACGTGATGTAAATAGTCGATTTGGTGGGCAAAAATTCCACCAGCTACCATAATTAAAGCAATAGTTCCGATTACGGCTAAACTTTTAATGACTTTAGGTAAAGCGTTAACCAAAAAGTTTCCAATTTTGGTTAAAAAACCATTTTCTTTACTGCTTAGTTGCATTAGTTTGAATCCCATATCATCCATACGAACAATTAAAGCTACAATACCGTATACACCAATAGTAGCAATAATGGCAACTATAGAAACTACGGCAATTTGAGTGGGGACTGATTTCTCTAAAACGGTTCCTAAGGCAATGATTACAATCTCAACAGAGAGGATAAAATCTGTAACAATAGCGGCTTTTATTTTTCCTTTTTCCTGTGCAAGAATCTCTTCTTCGGTAAAAGATTGGGTTAATGAAATCTCAGCTTCGTGATGATGATGCGGAAAGAAATATTCATAAATTTTTTCAGCACCTTCATAAGCTAAATAAAGCCCTCCCAAAACTAAAATTACTTTAATGGCTATAGGAGAAAAAGCACTAAGTACAAAAGCTATTGGAAGAATGATTAGTTTGTTCAAAAAAGAACCTTTAGTGATGGCCCACAATACTGGAAGTTCTCTTGAAGAAACAAATCCTGAAGCTTTTTCGGCATTAACAGCTAGGTCGTCTCCTAAAATTCCAGCTGTTTTTTTGGTAGCAATTTTACTCATTGCTGCCACATCATCCATTATTGCTGCAATATCATCTAAAAGTGCAAAAAAACCTGATCCCATATATAATTATTTAGTTTAGTGAAAGTTATAGCTAAAGAGCTAATTTGATTATTGTTTTTTGTCGTTTAATTCAGCTAAACTACTACATTTTTGATTGAATTTCCATTCGATTTTAGATAAAATTCACCTTTTTTTGAAGCATTTTACTTTTTGTTTACAAATGATGAGAAGTATTAGAGCTAATTATCTGGCTAGAAACTATAATCCAAGAAGAGCATTGATTTTCCGTTCTTATATATGGCAACTTTTTGATTATGAATATTTTTTTTTATACCTAAAACACGGCAATTTTTCCAGTTTGTGCTTCACCTGAACTTGTTACTATTTTATAAACATAAACACCTACCGAATTGATTTTTAAATTAACGGTATTGGTTTTTGAAACTAAAGGGCAAGTCATCGTATTTTGACCATTTAGGTTGTATAAATAAAATATTGAAGCGTCTTCTTTTTTGGCTTCTACGATTAGTTCTTGATTTTTTTTCAATAAAGTTGGATACACAAAAAAGAAATCATTTCCGAGATAGTTAGCGTCAAGAACAGAAGAACTTATGTTGTTGTTGGTTTGTAAAACGATATTGATTCGGTATTTATTATTCCCTTTGGTTGGGTTTGGATCTATAAAAAAGAACTCTTTTGAATTAATGTTATCAATTGTTGCGAGGATATTTTCAGTGGTATTGACAACTTTTATAAGCTCAATTTTTTTAATGTTGTATAAGCTGAAAAGACTTGCTTTTATTTTGATTTTATCTTCTTCAAAAATTTCGGCAAAAGAGAATTCAAAGTAGCAATTTGAATTTGCTAGAAATTGTAAGGTTGCTTCACTTTTTATTCCCTCGTTATTTCCGAAAAGAGGAGCTACAGTAATCGTTTTTTCATTGCTAAATGTATAGGAAGTATTGGTGGTTTGGGTTTTGAATTGCATTTTATCCCCAATTAATTCATAAAGGTTAAATGCCACTACATTTTTAGGTTTTTCCCAAGTAATTTCGGTTGTACCATCGCAAACCAAAGTGGTATTAATGTTTAAATCATAAGAAATAGTAAACGTTTCAGAGAGGTAATCGACGCCTCCAATCTTCATCTTTAGTTTTGCTTTAGTAAATTTTTGCTCAGCGGGAGTAAAAGTAAACTGTTTATTATCTAGAGTAATAGTGTTGGCGATGATTTCCCAAGTTTGTCCATCGTCATAACTAATAGACAATTGCCCAGAAGTACCCGTAAATGAGGAAGTCCATTTGAAAGGAGATATCGTTCTTCCATCATAGGGGAAATTGTCGTTTTGTAAAGGATAATTCCACTCAAAATGGTTGTTTACTTCGTATTCATAAGCAATGCTATAATCTTGAGAAACTGAGGCGAGAGTTTTACTACTGATTTGAATGGTGTACGTTCCCGTTGTAGGGTTTTCAACTACAATTTGTTCTATGTTGTTGATTTTATCCTTTCCTCTTGTAGCGGGTTGTTGTGGAGCGTCGGGGTTAAGTACCCAAGGTAAATAGGTTTTGTTGTCTGGGGCAATAAGTTCTAAATCAAGATCATTCATCAAACTAATATTGCTATTGATTGCAGCAGGTAAATCGTTCCAAACCATCGTTATTTTGAGGTTTTTGGAATTATCAGGAATAGTAACAAGATGTGAATTGGTTTGATTTGAAGTTGAAGTCCCGTTAATTATTCTATTTTTGCTTATTGTTTTTAGGGCATTATAGGCGTCAACATTTCCGTAACCGTAATTGAAGTCAGGGCCAATATTCCCAACATCTTTGGCACTATTAATTAAAATGGCTTTGGTTTGTGCATTAGTCAAAGCGACGTTGTTTTTGGATCGATAATGTTGCTTCATAAGCGTTATTATTCCAGTGACTAGTGCTGTAGCGTTAGATGTTCCTTGTGTGCTATAGGCTACCACTTCAGGTTTTACTCGTCCATCGTATGCTGGGCCTTTGGAAGAAAAGGACAAAATTGTTTCATTTTGGTCTATACAACCTACCACGATACTATTTTTGGATTGTTTAAAATTTCCAGTAATAGATTTATAACCTTCGATTCCTTTATTTCCTGACGAAAAGCAGTGAGTAATATTAGGATTGAGGAAGAGTTGTTCATCATAGGCATTGGCTAAAGAACCATAAAAGTTTTCAATTAAGGTGCCATACGAATGATTCTGAGTGGTCGAACCTTGGAATGTACTGATGTCATCAGGAAATATCTTTAAATAATCAGAGGATTGTATTTTTGACTTTGGTGCAACTCCTTTTCCTAAAATCGAACTATTACCTAGGCCAGAAGCTATTGTCGCCATTGAGCTTGCGTGACTTGATACAGAAGTGGAATGTGTAGTTGAAGAAATATGTTTGTTCAATAAATCAATATCATTCAAATCGAAGAAATCATCTTTGATAGATACGATTTGGTTTTCCCCTGTAATTAGCGGGAAAGAAGTATTCGCTTTTGTAATATTATTGATTGTAAAATTTTGATCTACAATTTTGCTTTCTGTTTTAGGTTCAAATGATTCTCGAGTTACTGATACAACACTAGTAAAGGTAATGATTTGCATTATTTTATCACTATTGCTTTTTATACTCACCAATTTATCGTTTATATATTCTATTGGTATAGGAGAAATTGATTTCAAATCGGTCAATAGAGATTGTATATCATCAGTGGCTATTACGTATTGTTCATTTCGCAGGTGCATAGAAAAGTCTACAGGTAGTTTCCAGAGATTATTAGTAGCAATTATCTCTTTCGGTAATCTTTTAGTTGTCTCGCTTTTGTTTTCGATGATACAAAAACTATCGTCTAGTTTTTTTACTACTTTGTATTTGTAGATATTGGCATTTTGCAAAGTTGTGAAATAATATTTTTGACTTCTTTTTTCGTTATTGTATTCTAGATATTGCTTCCATTTATCGAAGTTTTGAGAAATACAAATCGTTGTAACTAAAAAGAGAAGTAGGCAGGTGCATCGTGTTTTCATGTATTTTGGGACATTTTACATTTTGTTAAATCTAATGAAAACTAAGTAAGGTTTGACACTTACATCTTTTATTATACAAAAGGTACTAAGCTAATTTTACTGTATTCTTATTTAAAGAGTTACCTTTTTCTGTTTTAATCAAAGTTATTAAAATATTTGTAACATTATACTTATTTAATTTTATTTCAATAACCAACTACAAGTTCCTTAAGGTTATTTCTTTTATGAAAGAAAGATGATTATTCAATTTAATTTTCGTCTCTATTTTTTATAAAAAATATGTTTTAGTCGATTTTATCTTTAAGATTGATTTTTTTGTGTTTAATGATCTGATTTTGATTTATTTACTCTCAATTGTTGATTTTGCTCATATTTTTATAAAATATCGACAAACATTTACTTAACAAAATCATAATGTTTTGTTAAAATATGATTTTTATAGGTTTAATAATACTAAAAATATCTAAATTTGATATTGATGTTTTGATGTAGCCCCTTCAAAATCAAACCATTAACTAACCTAAAAAATATTAACAAATGAGAAAATTAAAAACAATTTTCGCTGTGTCATTAATTGTGGTGACACTATTCTCTTGCAACAAAGAAGATGATACCAATTCATTAAACCAAGAAGCCACTCAAATTTCACCTGAAATATTGGGTAAAATTAGTTCACTATCATTGAACAACAAAGATGTCAAAGTGGTTAAGAACACTAAATTAGACGGAACTACTGAAGATGCCTTTTTAATCGAAGGAGATATTCTTATCACCAAAGCACAATTGGACAAAATGGATCTTCATGGTGGTATAACTACAGAACAGTATCGTACTAATAATTTAGTATCTGCACCAAGAACTATAAGAGTTGTTGGTCTTACTGGTACAGGAACTAGTGCTTTATCTACTAATATGCGTGCTGGATTGCAGGCTGCAATAAATAGATATAATAGTCTAGGATTGTCAATTACTTTTACGCTAACGTTTAGTTCTAGTACTACGGGTGCTAATATTGTAGTAAGAAGACAAACAGGTTCCGCAGGTGGGGTAGCTGGTTTTCCTACAGGAGGATTGCCTTACAACAGTATAACATTATATTCTGGATTGGACACCTATTCTACTGGGGTAAATGCACACGTTTCTGCGCATGAAATTGGGCATTGTATAGGTTTACGCCATACCGATTGGTTTAGTCGTCAGAGTTGTGGATCTAATCAGAGTGAAGGAACTGCAGGTGTTGGTGCCGTTTTAATTCCTGGAACTCCTTCTGGTTATGATGCTACGTCTTACATGAGAGCTTGTTTTAGCGGAAGTGAAACAGGAGCGTTCAACAGTAACGACATAACTGCTCTTAATTATTTATATTAGATTTTGATTGGGGGCTATATTAAAATTAGGAAAGGCTGTCTACATTTTAGAGACAGCCTTTTTTTTATTTGAATCTAAATAAGAATTACAATTTTTCATCAGCAGCACCAACTTCCTTGATTTGATCTAAGATGTTGGTTTGATTAGGGGAAATGTAATTTTTAGTTTCAATAGAAGTTTCTTTTTTGAAAAGAAGATCTAAGGCATTGTATAATTTTAATAAAACGTCTCGGTCTTGTTTATCGATTTCCACCGCACTATTAAAATTAAAGACGTAATTATTGGAATTACGAACTTCTACTTTAATCGTTTTCGGGGTGATTTTAAATTTAACAATATCCATTATTAGTACTCTGTGTTATAAATAGAAAATATAAAAAACTACATTTCTTTAAAAGAAAAAGCAAAAATACATGAATTTAAGTAGATTTTTGAATTCTTGTGTTTTGAATTACAAAAAAACACCAATCTTTCGACTGGTGCTGTTTGAAATGTTTTCAGAGTTATCCTAAAAGGTTTTAATTGTAAAATCAAGTTTATTATACCAATTCACTTTGATTTCTAAAAACGAGTTGGTTATCGAAGGCGTCGATCAAAACGATGCTATCGGTGGTGATTTTGCCCGACAGAATTTCTTTCGATAACTCGTTGAGTACTTCACGCTGAATGACACGTTTTACAGGTCTAGCCCCAAATTGAGGATCGTAGCCTTTTTTGGATAAATAGCTTATCGCTTCGGGAGTTGCGTCCATGGTGATGCCTTGTTGTGCCAACATTTTCGTCACGCTTTTCAATTGTAAACCTACAATTTGAGCAATATTGGCGTTGGTCAGCGGGGTAAACATCACGATTTCGTCGATACGGTTGATGAACTCAGGACGAACGGTTTGTTTTAGTAAGCCTAACACTTCTACTTTGGCAGCTTCGGTTGCGGCTTCTACACTACCTTTTAAATTCTCGAATTTATCTTGAATAATTTGGCTTCCCATATTCGAGGTCATGATGATAATGGTGTTTTTGAAATCGGCCAAGCGTCCTTTATTGTCTGTTAATCGACCTTCGTCCAGCACTTGAAGCAAGATATTAAACGTGTCAGGATGTGCTTTTTCGATTTCGTCTAACAGAATCACAGAATAAGGTTTTCTTCGCACGGCTTCGGTCAATTGTCCACCTTCGTCATAACCTACGTAACCCGGAGGCGCTCCAACCAATCGGCTCACGCTGTGGCGTTCTTGGTATTCGCTCATGTCGATTCGGGTCATGGCATTTTCATCGTCGAATAGATATTCGGCTAAGGCTTTGGCCAATTCGGTTTTACCTACACCGGTAGTTCCTAAGAAAAGGAAGGTTCCCACGGGTTTTTTCATGTCCTGCAAGCCTGCACGACTTCTGCGAACAGCGTCGCTCACTGCCTCGATGGCTTCTTCTTGTCCTACCACGCGTTTGTGAAGCTCATCCTCTAATTTTAATAGTTTTTCGCGTACGCCTTGAAGCATTTTCATTACGGGAATTCCGGTCCATTTGGCTACGACTTCGGCAATATCTTCACGAGTTACTTCTTCTTTAATCAAAGAAGTTCCGGATTGATTTTCCTGTAATTGGTGCGTTAGTTTTGCTAATTTTTCTTGTGCTTCTTTGATTTTACCGTAACGAATTTCGGCTACTTTTCCGTAATCGCCTTCACGTTCGGCACGTTCGGCTTCGTATTTGAAGTTTTCAATTTCGGTTTTTACCAACTGAATATTGTCTACTACATCTTTTTCAGATTTCCATTTGGCGTAAATTTCGTTGCGATCTTCTTTCAAATTCGACAAATCTAAGCCTAACACTTTTAGCTTGCTTTCGTCTTTTTCGCGTTTGATGGCTTCGATTTCAATTTCTAGCTGCATGATTTTTCGATCGAGTACATCGAGTTCTTCGGGTTTGGAGTTGATTTCCATACGTAATTTAGAAGCCGCTTCGTCCATCAAATCGATAGCTTTATCGGGTAAGAATCGATTGGTAATATAGCGTTGCGACAATTCCACCGAAGCGATAATAGCTTCGTCTTTGATTTGTACTTGGTGGTGTGTTTCGTATTTTTCTTTGATTCCACGCAAAATCGAAATGGCACTCTCGGTATCGGGTTCTTCAACCATTACTTTTTGGAAACGACGTTCTAATGCTTTGTCTTTTTCAAAGTATTTTTGGTATTCGTCCAAAGTAGTGGCTCCAATAGCACGCAATTCGCCACGCGCCAAAGCTGGTTTCAAAATATTGGCCGCGTCCATGGCACCTTCGCCACCGCCAGCTCCTACCAGCGTGTGAATTTCGTCTATGAATAACACAATATCTCCTTCAGAAGCAATGACTTCTTTGACTACCGATTTCAAACGTTCTTCGAATTCTCCTTTGTATTTGGCACCCGCAATAAGCGCTCCCATGTCTAGAGAAAAAACAATTTTGTCTTTTAAGTTTTCTGGAACATCGCCTGCTACGATTCGGTGCGCTAAGCCTTCGGCAATGGCGGTTTTACCCACCCCAGGTTCTCCCACCAACATCGGATTGTTCTTGGTTCTACGGGTTAAAATTTGAAGGACACGACGAATTTCTTCGTCACGCCCAATCACGGGATCTAATTTGCCGTTTTTGGCTAATTCGTTGAGGTTTTTGGCAAATTTGTTTAAGGAATTATAGGTTTCTTCCGCAGAAGCCGAGGTAACGCGTTCGCCTTTGCGCAATTCGTCTATCGCAGCTTTGAGTCCTTTTTCGGTCACGCCTTGATCTTTTAGGATTTGGGCAACTTTACTTTTAGAAACAAAAATCGCTAGGATTAAATGCTCAATACTAACGAATTCATCATTCATTTTTTTGGCAATAATTTCGGCTTCGTTGAGCGCTGTGTTCGCACTTCTCGACAATTGAATTTCGCCACCGGTTACTTTTGGAAAATTTTGAATTTGACTATCCAAAATTTGAAGAAACAAAGGCACGTTAACGTTCAGTTTTTTCAAAAGAAATGGCGCTACATTCTCGTCTACTTCAAAAATAGCTTTGAAGAGATGTTCGTTTTCTATTTGTTGTTGTCCTAGGCTTTGCACCAATTGTTGGGAGTGCTGAATGGCCTCTTGGGATTTGATGGTAAATTTGTTTATGTTCATGTTAGCCCCCTAACCCCCAAAGGGGGAATTCCTACTAGGGGTCAATAGGATTTTAATAATTTATTCCCAACTTTCACTTAGGTGAAAGAACTAAATTAGGTTATTACTTTTCCCCCTTTGGGGGTTAGGGGGCTTTTGCTTACTTTTGTGAATAAAGCGTCAAATGGTATTCCAATATAAATTTACGGACATTTTGACTGTTTATTTTTAAATTTTAGTATTATTTAACGACAAAAAGACATAAAAAGAGACAAAATGAGCCTATTTAATTCCTTATTTGGTAGTTCAGAAGAAAAAAAAGAATCGGTTAGTAAAGTCAATTGGATTCCGTTGCAATTGATGGGGCAATTAGACGAATTAACAGCGCTTTCTAATGAAAAGCCCATATTTATTTTCAAACACAGTACCCGTTGTAGTATTAGTCGATTTGCCTTAAAACAATTTGAAAACGAATTTGATTTGCACGATGTTATGGATGCCTATTTCTTGGATTTGATTACGTATCGTGAGATTTCAAATGAAATTGCTGCTCGTGTTGGCGTGCAACATCAATCGCCTCAATTGATCTTGATTAAGGAAGGAAAAGCCATTTATGATGCCTCGCATAGTGATATTGAAGCAGGGGTTTTGAAAAAGTACGTTTAATTTATTTCATTTAGATAATAAATTAAAATACTATTCTCTGGGCTGAAATGTACTAGATTTAACATCAAAAAAATAATAAAATGACGACTATTGAAATAGTAAAAGTAAAGCCTAATGAAATTCTTCCATTGCAAAAAATAGGAATACAGACTTTTCAGGAAACTTTTTCTGATTTTAATTCGGAAGAGAACATGAAGAACTATTTGGACAAAGGTTTTTCTGTTGAAAAACTTGCTTTAGAGTTGCTTACAAAAGATTCTGAGTTCTATTTTGCTACCCATGACAATGAAATCATTGGATATTTGAAAGTTAATTTTGGTGATGCTCAGACCGAATTAAAAGATAACAAAGCGCTAGAAATAGAACGGATTTATGTACTGAATGCCTTTCACGGGAAGCGTGTGGGACAATTACTTTATGATAAAGCCATAACTATTGCTAAAGAAAAAGGTGTCGAATACGTATGGTTAGGGGTTTGGGAAAATAATGTTAGAGCGATGCGTTTTTATACTAAAAATGGTTTTGTGGCTTTTGACAAACACATTTTTAAGTTAGGCGATGACGAGCAGACCGATATTATGATGCGCTTGAAATTGAATAATTAATACTAAAAAAGCACTCTTTTTTTAAATTTTAAAAGAGTGCTTTTTTAATTAAAAACTTCCTGAAGCGCCACCACCACTGTAATCCCCACCACCAAAATTCATAGGAGATTCCTCTATTTTACTTTCTGGTTTTATGCCAAAGGATGCAACAGCTACCAAGGCTTCTGCGTTTATGAAATCCTTCTTTTGAGTTAATTTATCCACCTCAAAAGTGATTCCGCTAGTTTTGTTTTTTAATTTCTTAATCGAAAAAGAGGCTATACTAAAAAGTAAAATTCCTCCCAATGTAATTGCAATTTCAATTGGCAGTAGTGAATGATAATATCGAATCGTAAAAATTGAAAAGGCAACGCAAAAAACACCAATCCATAATAAGATCTTATCCTTCGTTTTTAGAGCTAGTACCAAGTAAAGAACTGGAATTGCAATGGTAAAAAAGTAAAAGAAAAAGGCAAATGGAATGTCTTGGTCTGGTTCTAGATATACTCCGAGTAATTGAGAAGAGAGTTCTCTTACTACTAAATAATTGCAAGAAAGGTAGACTAGAATTAAGCAAAAACTATTACCTAGTACTAATCCTTTATGATAAAATAAGTGTTGTAAATGCGCTAATTTTCTTTTAGTAAACAAATAAAATAATATGCCAAATAGCAGAGTAGCAAATGGTAAAATGATTTTGCCAATGGTTCCTATTTCTAATAAAGCATAGAAAAAAGTAACACTTGCAGCGAAACAAAAGGCAAGAAGAGATAGAAGGTGTAAGAATCTTTTATACAACAAAAAAGAAGCTATAGCCACAAAAATTGCGATGACTAATTCAAATTGATCTGAAGTGATTCCGATGGCAATGCCGAGATTTAAAATACTTCCCAAAATAAAAGCATCGTCAATACCATAATTTTTATAGTTTTCTTGGGCTAAAAACTCAGCAGCAGCCCATCCAATTATTGCAAAAAGATAAAAACAAAAACGGAAATAGGATTCTCCAATTTGCATCCCAATGATTGAGATGGTGCCGCAAATTGAAGCATAAAGTAGGCTTCCAAGGATGAAAAATGCCAGGCGAAGTAGTAGGTTTTTTTGTGACTTAAAAACAGGTAAATTGTTTTTTATACAATCAGCTTGTTCTTGATTGATAAAATCAGCATTCAAAAAAATATCAGTTTCTTCAATTAAAACGATGTTCGTTAATTTATTTTCGTCGTAAGCTCTCATTTTAATTAATTTTTTGTTGTTTAAACTTTTTTACAGATTGAATAAATAAAACGATAGAGCCTACGAAGTAAGCAGGAAACAAATAAATCAAAACCTCCCAGAGACCATTGAATTCAATAGCATCAAGTACTTTGAATAAAAGCACATTGAAACCTACATAACCATAAAGCAGAGCGAATACAAAAAGAGAAATGGCATCATATTCTTTACTCATTTTGTAAAAATAATACGTTGCTCCACCTAAAAGCAAGGCAAATAGAAAACATAATGGAACTTCTTTTTCTGAAAGTTTGCTAATTGTGGCAATACAAATTAGATGTTGAGCGAAAGTCAGATAGAGTAAATTAAAATGTATTTTCAATTTTATTTTTGAGCTGTAAATGGTCCATATAATAAGCAATAGTCCTAATCCAATAGCAGAAAATGCTAGAGTGTCATTAGAATAAAATTCGGTATCAAGAACTTTCTGTGGAGTTACAGTCAGACCGATACAAGCTGCGAGACCGGAAACTGCAATGCTAAGGACACTTTTGTTATCAAAATAATAGGCATAACAAAAGCTAATAATAGTTGGGACAAGCGTTGCTATTCCATAATTTTTACCAAAGAGCGTATATTGAAATTGTAGATACCCGATGAAAATACAACTTAGAATGGCAATGAGTAAGACTAAATAGTCATAGATTGGATTATCAAAGGCAACTTCTTCTTTATGAAATCCTTTTGCTTTTTTGAAACAAAAATAAAGACTAATGGCAATTAGTAAAAAAAGACAAATGATTATAACATCGTGACCAATTGAGTCAATATTTTGATAAATTAAAATTCCAATTCCTGATGTAAAGAGAAGTACGGATAAATAAAGTAGAAGTCTTAATTCAATATGCAAAGAAAAAATGCCAAGTTTTTGGTACTCTTCAATGGCGCCTAGTTGTTTATTGGTCATAAACCCTTTTTCTTGCAATGCGGTAGCGATTTTACTCTTGTAAGTATTTGTTTTCATAATTTGAATTCTGGCTTAATCAAAAATAAGCTATTTGTTTTGAAGTCACATTAAAAGTCTCTTATTCTTTCTTTTTTTACAAAGAACCAAAAAAAAGCCGTTCCAACAGAAAGTAGAACGGCTTTAGGTATTTAGCATATTTTTTTAAAAAGCGTTTTTCATTTTCTCTTTAATTTCTTCCAAACACAAATTATTAATACTTCCTTCGTGGGTGTGTTGGGTGGCTTTTGGTGATTGGTACGTGTCGTTTTCTAATTGTTCTGCTACCGCTTTGTAGGCGTCTCTAAAAGGCATGCCTGCTACTACCATTTCGTTTAGGGTATCTACGGTAAATAGGTAATTGTATTTTGGATCGGCTAGAATATTGTCTTTTACCTTGATGTCTTTGATGGAAAAAATCGCGATGTCCAAACAAGCCTTTAGATTTTGGATAGCGGGAAATAATCCTTCTTTCAACAATTGAAATTCACGGTGATAGCCACTAGGAAGATTATTAGTGATTAAAGTGATTTCATAAGGTAAGGCTTGAATTTTATTGCATTTTCCACGGATTAGTTCAAAAACATCTGGGTTTTTTTTATGCGGCATAATGCTTGAACCAGTCGTTAGATGAGCTGGTAAACTAATAAAATCAAAGTTTTGGCTCATATATAAACAAACGTCCATAGAGAATTTTGCCAAAGTCGCAGCCACGCTACTCATAGCAAAAGCGACTGTTTTTTCAGATTTTCCACGGCTCATTTGTGCTGCAACGGAATTGAATTTTAAAGTAGCAAAGCCTAATTCCTGAGTAGTAAAGGTTCGGTTAATAGGGAAGGAGCTGCCATAACCTGCGGCGGAACCTAATGGATTTTGATCTACCACTTTCAAGGCGGCATTCAACATCGTGATATCATCTATCAAAGTTTCGGCGTAAGCGGAAAACCACATGCCAAAGGATGATGGCATAGCAATTTGTAAATGCGTATAGCCGGGTAACAGGACATTTTGATACTGTTCAGCGGATTCCATCAACAAGTCGAATAGCGTTTTTACTTGTTCTTTGAGAGCTATGACAACGTCTTTCAGATACAAATTGACATCCACCAACACTTGGTCATTTCGAGAACGTGCTGTGTGTATTTTTTTACCAGCGTCGCCTAGTTTTTCGGTCAATAAATATTCGATTTTGGAATGTACGTCTTCAAAACTGTCTTCGATTTCGAAATCTCCTTTTTCGATAGTTACAATTATATCTTGTAAAGCTGAAACTAAATCATCAGCTTCTGTAGCATCCAATAATTCTATTTGAGCCAACATTTTAGCGTGAGCGATAGAGCCTAAAGCATCGTATTTGGCCAAAACCAAATCGAGTTCACGGTCATTTCCTACCGTAAAATGTTCGATTTGTTTGTCGGTTGGTATTCCTTTTTCCCAGAGTTTCATATTATTTTATTTTTCACAAAGCACCACAAAGGAGAACAGAGTTTCGCTAAGTGTCTTTATTAGATTTAATTTCTCGTTTTATTTTATTCCTAGCCCCGATAGTAGTGAAAATCCTTTTATGGCGGGGTTCGCCATAAAAGATTGTAACGGATAGCGGGATTAGCTCCTAAAAAAATCTGTCAATATTTTAATGTACAATTCAATTCCTTCTTCGATTTCATTGATGTAGATAAATTCGTCTGCCGAGTGGGACCGCAGGGTTTCTCCTGGACCAAGTTTTAACGACTGGCAACTCAACACCGATTGGTCCGAAAGCGTAGGAGAGCCGTAGGTGGTGCGACCTAACGCGATTCCTGCTTGTACTAAAGGGTGCGAAACGGGAATAGATGAAGCATTTAAGTGCATTGAACGCGGTGTTACAACAACTTCTACCTCCAAATCTTTTACTCCCCCTTTGGGGGTTGGGGGGATTATCGTATCTAATATTTCTGCATTGCTATAACAATCATTTACTCGAATATCGACTACCAAATGGCATTCAGCAGGTACTACGTTGTGTTGTTTTCCTGCGTTGATTTGGGTTACCGTCATTTTTACAGGTCCTAAAACTTCTGATATTTTTTCGAATTGGTAACTGTTAAACCAACTGATGATGGGCATCGCATTGTAAATAGGATTGTCAGGATTATGATGTGCCGCGTGACTTGCGGTTCCTTTTACGACTACATCCAAAACCAAAAGGCCTTTTTCGGCAATGGCGAGTTGCATTAATGTAGGTTCGCCCACGATGGCACAATCAATTTCTGGCAAATGTTTAAGTACGCTATTCAGCCCGTTTTTGCCACTGCTTTCTTCTTCTGCGGAGGCAACCATAACCAAATTGTAAGGCAAATTTTCTTGAGCATAAAAATGAACAAAAGTGGCCAATAAAGCCACTAAACAACCTCCAGCATCGTTGCTACCGAGACCAAATAATTTCCCGTCTTTTTCAATAGGTTCAAAAGGATCGTTGGTGTAGCCTTGGTTGGGTTTTACCGTATCGTGATGGGAATTCAGTAAAAGGGTAGGTTTAACCGCATCAAAATGCTGGTTATACGCCCAAATATTATTGTTTTCCCGCTCAAAGGGAATGCTATTTTGTTGGAACCATTGTTCGATTAAAAGCGCCGTTTGTTCTTCTTCACTAGAAAAGGAAGGAGTAGCAATCAATGCTTTTAGTAATACGATGGCTTCTTGTGTAAGGGTTGCTATGGTTTTCAAAATTTTTAATTTAACACTTTCAGACTTCAAAACTCTGAAAGTGTTGTTAGTAATCTACAATGTGATATTCGTACAAATTGCGTTGTTGTCTTTCAATAGTTTGTGATGTCCAATTTTTATTTTATGAACGCCTTTGGACAAGCTGTTAAAGCAATTGTCTAGTTTTGGAATCATCCCTGAATGAATGGCGCCTTCTGTTTTTAATTGCTCGTACAATTCTTTATTGATGTTTTCAATGACGGAAGTATCATCTTCAGCATCATACAAAACACCTGGTTTTTCGAAGCAATACGTCAAAGTAACTTCAAATACTTGCGACAAAGCAATGGCTAATTCACTGGCAATCGTATCGGCATTTGTATTCAATAATTGTCCCTGTTTATCGTGTGTAATAGCGCAAAAAACTGGTGTTATCTCGTTTTCTATCAGTGTTTCTAGTAGCGCGGTGTTTACTTTTTGTACATCGCCCACAAAACCGTAATCAATCATGGGATGATTTCTTTTGGTGGATTGAATCAAATTACCGTCAGCTCCAGAGAAACCCATTGCATTAGTTTCATTCGCTTGTAATTGCGCCACTATGTTTTTATTGATTTCGCCCGCATAAATCATCACTACTACGTCTAGCATAGGTTCGTCTGTAATGCGTCTTCCATCAATCATTTGTGGGACTAAACCAATACTTTGCGCCATTTTGGTAGCTGATTTTCCACCGCCGTGCACCAATATTTTATAACCTTCTATCTTCGAAAAATCGGAAATAAACTGTTGCAGTTCGGCTGAATTATCGATGATATTACCGCCGATTTTTACTATTGTTAGGTGTTTCATTTTCTGCATTAATACTCCAAACTTTTGGTTTTATTAGGTAATTTTTTTAATATTTTTTGCAGAACCAATTGTGCCGAAAAAGTTCTGTTATGGGCTTGCTGAATCACAATGGAGTTTTCGCTATCAATCACTTCATCGGCTACAATCATATTACGACGCACCGGAAGACAATGCATGAATTTGGCATTGTTCGTCAACTTCATTTTGTCGGCGGTAACCGTCCAATTTTCATCGGTATTTGTCACTTTCCCGTAGTCGTTGTAATTGCTCCAGTTTTTGGTATAAATAAAATCAGCATTTTCAAAAGCTTTATTTTGATCGTATTCTATTACCGAATCTTTAACGATTTCAGGATTCAATTCATAACCTTCAGGATGTGTAATTACAAAATCCATATCTCTTTGCAGTTGCATCATTTCTACAAACGAATTGGCCACGGCTTGAGGTAATGCTTTTGGATGGGGAGCCCAAGTCAGTACTACTTTAGGTTTGTGTTTGGTTTTGAATTCGTCCATCGTAATCGCATCGGCTAAGGATTGTAGCGGATGACCCGTAGCACTTTCCATATTGACAATAGGCACAGTGGCATATTTTACAAAACCACTCAATACCGTTTCTGCATTATCTTTGTCTTTATCCGTTAGTCCTGCAAAAGCTCTGATAGCAATAATGTCGCAATATTGCGAAACAACTTCGGCGGCTTCTTTGATGTGCTCTGAGGCGCCTTGATTCATAATCGTGCCGTCTTCGAACTCTAAAGTCCAACCTTCGGCTCCAAAATTCATTACCATTACGTTCATTCCTAGATTGATGGCCGCTTTTTGAGTACTCAAACGCGTTCTTAAACTTGGATTGAAAAAGAGCATAACTAGGGTTTTATCTTTACCTAGCTTTTGATTTTTCAAAGGGTCTTTTTTTATTTTTAGGGCTTGTTTTACCCATTTTTTTAGGGAATCGATTTCTTTTATTGAGGTGTAATTCATAGCGTTATCTTATTGGAATGCTGAATAAGCGGATTTGTAGTTTGTGATTTTTAGTGGCTCTAAGTTAAATAATTTTAGTAAAAGGGATTTCATTCCGCAGCGCTTTCCGCATAAAATCATCCTCTAGACCATTCACAATCCAAGTCTCAATATTGGCCTTTTTGGCAATTGCTGCCGATTCAATTTTTGATTGCATTCCGCCAGTTCCGTGAGACGACTTTTTATCGCCTATTTCTTTCTCTAGCAAAGACAAATCGGTTACTAATTCAATGGTTGATGGAAGCATATCGTTGATGGAAGCTTTGGTGTAGATGCCATTGGTATTGGTAGCAATAATCAAAATATCTACATTCAATAAAACGGCTGCTAGTGCGGCTAATTTATCGTTGTCACCAAACTTGATTTCGTCTGTGGCCACCGTGTCATTTTCATTGATGATCGGGATGTAATTGTTTTTGACCAAAACATTGATGGTATTCACGATATTGACTTTGGATTGTTCTTTCTCAAAATCAGAGTAGGAGAGTAGGCATTGTGAAATATGCAATCCTAAATCGCTGAAATTTTCGTGATAAATACGCATCAAATGGGGTTGCCCAATAGATGCTAAGGCTTGTTTTACAAAGACTTCTTGGTCATTATTGTCCAGCTTGACAAACTGTTTGGCAGCGGCAATCGCGCCAGAACTTACAATAATGAATTCGTATTGGTCTTGTAAGGCGGCAATTTGCATTCCAATATCCTCAATCTTTCCTCTCGAAATATGATTGGTTTCTTTGGTTAAGGTATTGCTGCCTAATTTTAATAATATTCTTTTTTTTGTCATTTTTTTAACCGCAAAGGGCGCAATTTTTTTATAATTGGAACGATTAAAACGCAACGTTCGCAAATTATTTTTATTTTTTTAAAATCCTTTATTCTTTGATTAAATACATTTTTTTTGCCTTTGATATGTCTAATTCAAAGTTATCCTTCCAAATTCTACAATCTTTTGTTGCGTTTTCAATTTTATCATAGTAAATGATTTGTAAATCATCATTTATGTATTGTATAATCATTATGTCATCGACTTTATTTAATGTGTTTTTATTTATTGAAACAAAACCATTTATTTGAGCAGTCGTTTTGACGCTTATTCTTCTACCATCCTCAGAAATAACATCAAATCCATGTTGATTTGTTTCTGACGCCAATGTTCCGTTTGTTTTCAAGGCGCAATAAAACTCACCGAGTCGTCCAATTAAATGTCTAACCTCAGTTGGTGAACATCCTAATTCGATAGTTTCTAGTTTGATGATTTCGAGATATTTATCGTATAATATTTTAATTTGATTTTTTGTCAGCATATTTTTATTTTGCATTATTATGAACAAATTTCGCATTGGATAGGGACATTGTAAGGACAAGTCGCGACTTTTCCCTACAATGTCCCTATCGAATCTGTCCTTCTCCGTAAATATACCATTTGTTGGTGACCAAATGTTGTAAACCAATTGGGCCGCGTTGGTGTAATTTGTCAGTGCTGATAGCGAGTTCTCCACCTAAACCAAATTGCCCTCCATCGGTAAAACGAGTCGAAGCATTATGGTAAACGGATGAAGCATCAACGTTATCCATAAATTCTTGGGTTGTAGTTTCACTTTCGGTGATGATAGCAGCTGAGTGACCTCCGCAATATTTATTGATTTTAGCTATTGCTTCTTGATTAGAAGAAACAGTGCCAATTACAATCTTATAATCCAAAAATTCTTCATACCAAATAGTATCTGAATCAATTTGGGGAATTTGGCTTGTTTTGGCAATTGTGGCATCTCCCAAAACAGTCACTTTTTGTTCTTGTAAAGCACGGAATAATTGGTTAGCAAAGGCTTCCCAATTCGGTAAATTAACATCAATCAATACTTTATCTAAAGCATTGCAAACAGATATATTTGAGGTCTTTGCGTTAATAATAATTGTCATTGCTTTATCTAAGTCGGCATCGGCGCTTACGTACACAAAATTATTACCGCGTCCACTTACAATCACCGGACAAGTAGCGTGTTTTTTGGTGAATTCAATTAGTTTTTCTCCACCACGTGGCACAATTAAATCGACCTTTTGAGTTGGTTTTTCCAAAAAAGCTTGGGTTTGTGCTCTATCGTAATTCAGGTATTCTACCCAATCCGTTGCTACACCATTGTTTTTCAAAGCTTGATGCCAAAGACTTACAATCTTTTGATTCGACAATAATGATTCTTTGCCGCCTTTCAAAAGGATTTTATTTCCTGACTTAAAAGCAATACCACCCGCTTCAACTGTTACATCAGGTCGAGACTCGTAAATAATTAAAACAGTGCCAAATGCAGCTGTCTTGTTGTAAATTTTAAGACCATTATCGTGAACAAATTCAAAGCGAATTTTCCCCACAGGGTCTTCTTGACCGGCCAATTGTTGCAAGGACAAAATCATACCGTCAATTTTGGCATCATCGACCAACAAACGTTTTTCCATTGCCAAATCTTCTCCGGAATAATTGGCTAAATCTTGTTGGTTACTACTTTTCAACGCCGTTCGTTCCTGCGCTAGCAAAGCCGCCATCGTGGTTAAAACGGCGTTTCTCTTTTCGATGGTTAGTAGTGTATTCATAGTTTTTGGTTAGTTAATTTTTTGGGCTTGTCTTTTCTTATACTTCGACAGGCTCAGTAGGTCAGGTTTTCCGCTTCCCGATGAAAAAATCGGGACTATTCCTCACGCACAATGTCATTAAGTTAAGAGATTTTAGATTGTAGATTAACGATTCTTGATTTTAGATTTTGGAGCAAGTAAGTAAAAATTACATGATTTTCAGTATCTTATACATCAGCAATCAAAATTCGTTAATCGAAAATAAGGAATCAAATTATTGATTATTCCTTAACTTAATGACATTGCCCTCACGCAGCAGACTGGCAAGGAATACTCACACAGTTTCTTATTTCAATTCAGCCAACGACTCTTTCAAGGCAACGATAAAGGTATCAATTGCCGCTGTGGTAATGGTCAAGGGCGGTAAAATTCTCAATAAGTTTTTATTGTTGGCACTTCCTGTAAAAATATGTTTTTCTACAATCATTTTCTTGCGTAACGCACTTACATCAAAATCAAATTCTACTCCAAGCATCAATCCTTTTCCTTTTACTTTGATGATTTCAGGCACTTGTTGGATGGTTTTCATAAAGTATTCGCTAACGGCATTCACATTATCGATTAACTTTTCGCTCTTGATTACATCCAAAACGGCAATTCCAGCGGCACATGCCAAATGACTTCCGCCAAAAGTGGTGCCTAGCAAGCCATAACTCGCTTTAAAATGTGGAGCAATCAAAATCCCTCCAATTGGGAAACCGTTGCCCATTCCTTTGGCCAAACAAATAATATCCGCTTTGATGTTATGGTATTGATGCGCAAAAAACTTCCCGCTTCTTCCATAACCCGATTGTACTTCGTCTAAAATCAAAACCGCTTCGTATTGTTTGCACAGTTTTTCTAAGGCTTGAAAAAATTCAGTAGTGCCTTCATCTAAACCGCCTACACCTTGAATTCCTTCAATAATCACGGTGCACACATCGCCTTTTTGTAATTCGGTTTCTACCAAATCAATTTGGTTTAGTGGTAAAAAAGTAACTACTTGTTGCGCATTTATGGGCGCTACAATTTTTTTGTTGTCTGTTACCGCCACTGCTGCCGATGTCCTTCCGTGAAAAGAGTTATCGAACGCAATTACTCTCGATTTTCCGTTGTGAAAAGACGCTAATTTTAGAGCGTTTTCATTGGCTTCGGCTCCTGAGCTACACAAAAACAATGCGTAATCATCATAACCTGACAATTCGCCTAATTTCTGCGCTAATTCTACTTGTAACGGATTTTGGATGGCATTAGAATAGAATCCTATGTGATCCAATTGTTCTTTTAGTTTCGCCACATAATGCGGTTGCGTGTGACCAATGGAGATAACTCCGTGGCCGCTGTATAAATCTAAATATTCCACACCGTTTTCATCTGTAATGGTGCAGTCTACTGCTTTTACAGGGGTGATGTTGTATAATGGGTAAACGTCGAATAGGTTCATTGTTGTTTTTTGTTTATGGTTTAAAGTTTAAGTTTTAAGGTTACACGAGCAACTTTAGACATTTTAACTTTAAACAAATTTTTTTAAAATCCACTTGGTTTCAAATGCAAACCGGTATTTTCTTCTAGTCCAAAAAGCAAGTTCATGTTTTGTATGGCTTGACCTGAAGCGCCTTTGACTAAGTTATCGATCACCGATGTAATCAAAATACGATTGCCTTTTTTCATCAAACTAATAATACATTTGTTGGTTTGAACCACTTGTTTTAGGTTGATATTGGTTGTGGTTACGGTTACAAACGGTTCGTTTTTGTAAAAGGCTTCATATTTGGCCACAACATCTTCTAAACTTTCCTCACAATGGGTGTAAAGCGTGGCAAAAATTCCTCTTGGGAAATCGCCTCTGTTAGGGATGAAAATTAATTCGTTTTTGAAACCTTCTTGTAATTGGTGTAAACTTTCGCCTATTTCTCCCAAATGTTGGTGTTCAAAAGCTTTGTAATGCGACATGTTGTTGTTTCTCCAACTAAAGTGTGAAGTTTCTGAGAGACTCACTCCAGCTCCCGTACTTCCTGTTGTGGCGTTGATGTGTACATCGCTATTGAGTAAGTTGGCTTCCGCCAAAGGCAATAAAGCCAATTGAATTGCGGTGGCAAAACAACCTGGATTGGCGATGAATTGCCCATTTTTGATGTCATTTTTATTCAGTTCGGGTAAGCCGTATACAAATTTTTTACCCTCAAAAACGGCGTCTTTTTCTAACCTGAAATCATTACCTAGGTCAATGATTTTGGTGTGGGTAGCAAATTGGTTTTCGGATAGAAAAGCTTTGGATTTGCCGTGACCTAGACATAGAAAAAGGACATTTACATTTGGGTTGATGGTATCTGTAAAATTCATTTCGATATCGCCCAAGACATCTTGATGCGCTACAGAAAGTGGTTTGCCAGCATTGGTGGTGCTGTACACAAAGTCGAGTTGGGCGTTGGGATGAAACATCAAGATTCTGATGAGTTCGCCAGCCGTATAACCCGAACCGCCAATAATTCCAATAGTAATCATAATTTTTATTTTTAAATATGCTATAAAACTGAATGCGTTTTGTTGCTTTTCCTGCAAGGTCTTTTTTTGACCTTGTAGGTATATTTTAGTTTATTTAATACCTACAAGGTTTGAAAAAAAACCTTGCAGGTATATTTTAGGTTATTTAATACCTACAAGGTTTGAAAAAAACCTTGCAGGATAAACCTGAAAATCCTAATATTTCCTCTCTAGCCCCGATAGTAGTGGAAATCCTTTGTGGGCTGGGGTTCAGCCTACAAAGATTGCAACGGATAGCGGGAACTAATGTTTCCTAAAATGCCTGAACTTTCGCTCCTAATCAATTTTTATACTATTCGTAAGTTTCGTTATTCACAGATGAAAATATGTTTTGTGCATTGCCTAGAATTTTGATAAATCCTTTGGCATCGTCAGACGTCCAAGCATTGTTCATTTCGCCGTATTGACCAAAGCCGGTGTTCATTAAATCGTTTGGCGACTCGATGCCGTCTAAGCTGAAATGATAGGGTTTTAAAGCAACAGTCACGGTTCCATTGACTGTTTTTTGCGTGTCTTCTAAGAAGGTTTCGATGTTGCGCATTACAGGATCCAAAAATTGCCCTTCATGGAATAACATGCCGTACCAGTTGCCCAATTGTTCTTTCCAGTATTGTTGCCATTTGCCTAGTGTATGTTTTTCTAACAAATGGTGCGCTTTGATGATGATTAATGGGGCTGCGGCCTCAAAACCAACTCTTCCTTTGATACCGATGATGGTATCGCCCACGTGAATGTCTCTGCCAATGGCGTAAGCGCTTGCCAATTTTTCTAAGGCTACAATATTATTCGATGGTTTGTCGGCATTGCCATTGATCGCGACCAATTCTCCTTTTTGGAATTCCAACGTTACTTTTTCTTCTCCTTGTTTTTGCAATTGCGAAGGGTAGGCTTCGCTTGGCAAAGGTTGTCCTGAAGTTAAGGTTTCTTTTCCGCCCACACTAGTTCCCCAAAGGCCTTTGTTTATAGAGTATTGTGCTTTTTCCCAAGAATAATGCACACCATTTTTGGCTAAATAGTCAACTTCTTCCTGTCGGGATAGTTTTAAATCACGAATAGGAGTGATAATTTCGATTTCGGGAGCGATGGTTTGGAAAATTAAATCAAAACGAATCTGGTCATTACCTGCACCAGTACTTCCGTGTGCAATGGCTGTGGCTCCAACGGATTTAGCGTATTTTATGGCTTCGATGGCTTGAAAAACACGCTCAGCACTCACGGATAGCGGATAGGTGTTGTTTTTTAGGACGTTTCCATAAACCAAGTATTTGATGGCTTTGTCGTAATATTTGTCTAGAATAGTAAGGTTGGCGTGTTTGGTGCTTCCTAATTCGTAGGCTCTGTCTTCGATAGCTTTTAACTCGGCATCATCAAATCCACCCGTGTTAATTAATACGGTATGTACTTCGAATCCTTTTTCGTTTTTTAAATATTTTAAACAATAGGAAGTGTCTAATCCTCCGCTATAGGCTAATACTACTTTTTTATTTTCCATTGTATATCTTTTGATGTTTTGTGCCTGACAAAACGTTGTTTTTTATTTTTTGAACTATTATTTTTTTAAGAAAAGGGCTTGTTTGATTTCTTTTAAACGATTCCAAATCCGGACATTGAACGGGTGTTTCGGTGGTTTTTTTTGTTTTTCTTTTGGGTCATACAGCATTCCGGTGCACAAACACATTTTGTAGTCTTTGCTTTTTAGAATCTCAAAATTGGTGCACGTTTGGCAACCTTTCCAGAAAGTTGGGTCGGTAGTCAATTGAGAAAAGGGAACAGGTTTGTATCCTAAATCGGAATTGATTTTCATTACTGCTAATCCAGTCGTGATGCCAAAAACTTTTGCTTCTGGGTATTTTTGTTGGGAATACTCAAAAACGAATGTTTTGATTTTTTTGGCTAATCCTAAATTTCTAAAGTCTGGGTGAACTATCAAACCTGAATGGGCTACGAATTGACCGTGTTGCCAAGATTCGATATAACAAAAACCGGCAAATTTCCCATCGATTATGGCGATAACCGCATTTTCGGTTTCCATTTTCTTTTGGATGTATTCTGGGGTTCTTTTGGCTATTCCTGTTCCTCTTTGTAAGGCCGAGGTTTCAATTGTATCACAAATTTCTGCAGCAAATGCATAGTGCTCTTTTTGTGCTACTACTATAGAAATATTCATTTCGGAATTCGATTTAGAGGTTAAAAATCGTTTGGTTCTTTTTTGTAAGGCAATCATAGTCAATGAGCTGTTAAAAGCACTGTTCTTTTTTTGTTTTATTGCAAAACAAAAAACAGTTACTTATAAAGTTATATTGAGTTTCAATCAGATTTGAAACTCCATTAAAAAATGGATTTGATTTCAAAATTGTAAAAATGAAAAAGGATAAAATATAGAAAACACTTTTTGGAGACTATAGGCATAGCATCCGCACTTCGGGAGAAGTGGCAAGCAAATTTATCCGGTAGATAGAAGTTATATGTAAACTTGTATTTTTCATTGCTGCAAATTTACAATATAAAATTTTATAAAAAATCAAATTTTACTTAAAATTGTTAAATTTCAACAAAATTTATTTTTAAAAGCAAAAAAAGTGATTTTTAAAGTCAAAATCACTTTTTTAGCAACAATATAGAGAAGAATTGATTTTTGAAAAGCTGTTTTTTTTATTCGAATCGATTTGAATTCATAATTTGTTTTATTTTTGACTTTAAGTCCTCACCTGTATCATATACCATTTGTTCTGAGGAAGGAAATGGAACTGCTCGACGATCGAAGATTCTAAAGTAACTTTCATCTGAGGCTCTTCGATCTCCTTTGTATGTGGCATAAATGTTTTCAAAAACAAATTCGCTGGTAACTGGATAAGATTGAAGTAATTGATTGCCTTTTGTGGAAACAAATTCAACTTTTGCTGTTACTTGACAGGTTTTAAGTTGACGATATTCGTAGATTTGAACCGTTACTTTTTTGATATTATCAACCAAAACCTCTTTGCCTTTTTCGTCTAATACCACTTTGCCGTTAGCATCAATTACTTTTTTGTAACCGTCTTTTATTTCACGTTCTTTAACAAATTCACGTTCTTTGATTTGTTCTGGCGAAACGAAAATGTCTCTAAAAAGAATCATCATGTAAAAGTCGTAATTGGTTCCTTTTTCTGGAGCATTATGGTACACGATCCAAGGATTATTCAAACGATACGTACTAAAGTCCAACAAATCGGTTTGCAAACGCGCAGGAATTATCATATTGGTTTCGTTTTTGGTTTTTACCAAAACAAAATCGGTTCCTTTAAATTTGGCCTCGTCTAATAATCGATTTACTTCTTTATAGTTTGGGCTAATTTTATTGAGATAGGTCAATTCTTCAAAAGCGTTTCTGAAGTTTACTTTGGTATTGGTTTTCATCAATTGTGACGCTTTTTTGTATAAGTATTCAGCCAAAATAGTTCTTGTGGATACAATTTGACTATTGTAATTATCAAAAGGGAAAATTGCATTTCTACCTTCTTTTTGTAAAAACAAAGGAAGTACAGGTTTTATTTTTTCTTGACGATCGTGTAATTGAACATAGAGGTTATACAATTTTTCTATTTGATTCGGATTAGATTCAATATTTAACATTTGAATGTTGTTCAAATCTCTTTCTTTGGCTTTGGCAAAGGCTTCTTCGAGCAGGTAAATGTAATCTTGTTTTCCTTTTTTGTCTTTGTTAGTTTTTAAGTTAGTCAAAGCATTGTTTATGGCTTCGTCATAGTTTCCAGTACTAACTAATTGTTGCGTTTTTTTTACCCCACAACTGCTAATAATAAAAAGAAGTATTAAAATAAGAGTAGTTTTCTTCATTTTTAAAGTAATTTCTTGAGTTAAGATTTGAATTTGACTTTTTTTTCTGGGAGATTTCAAATATGGTGCCAAAAAAAATCCGACATTTTAACTTGCCGGATTTAATTTAATGATTGTATTTACTCTTCCATGGTGTGATAAACGTTCATCACGTCATCATCCTCTTCAAGTTTTTCTATCAATTTTTCTACGTCGGCTATTTCGGCCTCGGTAAGTTTTTTGGTAATTTGAGGAATTCTTTCAAAACCTGAAGATAAGATGTCTAAGCTTCTGTTTTCTAGTTCTTTTTGAATGGTTCCAAAGCTACCAAATGGAGCGTAAATTAAAATTCCGTCTTCGTCTTCAAAAACTTCTTCGGCACCAAAATCAATTAATTCTAATTCTAATTCTTCAGCATCGATTCCTTCCTTTGGAATTCTAAAATTACAAGTATGATCAAACATAAATTCTACAGATCCTTGTGTTCCCAATGTACCATTACATTTATTAAAGTAACTTCTTACGTTGGCAACCGTTCTATTATTGTTATCTGTAGCGGTTTCTATCAATAATGCGATACCGTGAGGCGCATACCCTTCAAATAAAACTTCTTTATAGTTGGCAGTATCTTTATCGGTTGCTTTTTTAATGGCACGTTCTACGTTGTCTTTAGGCATATTGGCTGCCTTGGCGTTCTGAATAACGGCTCTTAGTCTAGAATTAGCGTCAGGATTTGGTCCGCCTTCTTTTACAGCCATTACAATATCTTTACCAATTCTAGTAAAGGCTTTGGCCATTGCTGACCAACGTTTCATTTTTCTACCTTTTCGGAATTCAAAAGCTCTTCCCATTTTTATTTTTATTTTGAACTGCAAAAATACAGTTATTCCTTATTTTACCAAATTCATTTCGGATTCTTTTGCCTCATTTTTATAATGCAACCTATTATTTTAAAACAAAATAGTCGTTAATGATTTTAATGGCTTCATTTAAGTAATGATTGTTCTTTAATGCTTTGATTTGTGTTTCTTTGATAGTTCTTTCGGAGGGATAGACTTCTAAAAGCGACTCATTGAAAGAAGAGTTTTTTACATTCAAATTGATGCTCTCGTCCTTAAAAGAGCTAATGCTTTCCCATAGAGAAGTTACTGCTTTTTGTTCCTCGAAAACGGTATCAATTTGCATTGGAATAATTGTTCTTGGGTTTTTGACCAATTCATCAATTTTTTTGTTCATTCCAATGATGCTTTTAAAGTATGAACTCGAAAACACACGTTTTTGACTATTTTTAGCCAATTGATTGATCAATTTGTTTTTTACATAAGGCTTAAAAGTAATTGAAGTTGGTAATACATCGTTTTTGAAAGCTGTTGGATAATCCTTTTCTTTTTGAACGATTGATTCATAAATTATTGGAACTTGAACATCAGGAATCACCCCAATACTTTGATGGCTTTTGCCTGTAATTCGGTAGAATTTATTGATGGTAACCTTTACAAAATTTTCTTCCGCGCTTTCTAAGGGTAAAATAGTTTGCATGGTCGCTTTGCCGAGTGTGCTGCTTCCTATAACCATTGCTCGATTATAATCTTGCAAAATGGCAGCAAAAAATTCACTAGCCGAAGCCGAATTCCCATTAACCAGAATGATTACTGGACCTTTATATAAATAACCACGATAAGGATCTTGAATAACTTGCTGTTTTTTGGTGTTATCAACCACTATAGAAATAGGGCCGTGGTGTACAAACAAGCCTGCTAATTTTATAGCCTCTTCCATTGATCCACCTCCATTATCCATTAAATCAATGACTAAACCATCAATATTGTCATTTTGTAGTTTTACGATTTCTGTACCTACGTCATCAGCGCAACCTGTTTTGTCATTACTTTCAAAATTGGAATAAAAACTTGGAATTTTGATGTAACCAATTTTATTCTTGTCCTCAACAACATAGCTAAAAACAGTATTTTGCTCGTCTTTGATGACTTCTTTTTCAAGTGTTACGCTAAAACTTTTTTCTCCTTTTCTCTTGATCCCCAAAGTAATGATTTTATTGACGTCAGAAATGATTAATTCTCCAATTTCCTCTAGTGAGGCACAAGTAACTTTAAGTGTTTCTTTTTCGTTGGATATGGAAAGAATTTGATCTCCTTTTTTGAGTTTTCCATTTTTAAATGCTGGTCCATTGGGATCAATTTCATCTATGATGATTTGATTTTTTTCATTTAAAGTCACCAGGAATCCTAGTGATAGTCGTTCTTTAGATAATGAGGAAACAAAATTGGACTTACTGTCGACACTAAAATAATTGGTATGCGGATCAAAATATGTACAGAAAAAAGAATATACTTTTTCAGCAATCGTACTTTTTCGTTTGAGTTGATTATTTATTTTGCACATCTCATTTTGAATACCGATTTCTTTATAGTAGTCGCTGAGGGATTTGAAGTGCGTTTGGATAGAATCTAAATTTTTGCTGCTACCTGCCACTTCAGTTAAAACATCAAAGCGTATTTTTTTTCGCCATATTTTCTCAAAATTACTTTCTGTCATGTACACAGGAAAGGCTTTTTTATACATTCTGATGGTATCTCGAAAAGAAAAATCGATACTATCTGTTGCTAATTTTTCTAAAAGAATTTTGTTTCGAAGAAGTCCTTTTTTATAAATGTTTTCAATTGTGGAAATAAATTGACAATCTTCATTTTGTAGTAAATCATCAATTTTTAGGCGATAATTTTTAGCTAAAGAATCGTATTCTGATTTAAAAAAGAGATTACGAGCGGGATCTAAATCATTAATCAAGTTATCAAAAACAAAAACCGATAGACTATCATCTACCGGTTTAGGTTGTACATGCTCTTTTTGAATAAGTGCATTTATTTTGGAAATAATTTTACAAGCGGCAACATTATTTTGAGCCCATATTTGGCTAGAGAACACTAAGGCTACCAGTAAAATTTTTCTCATAATCGTTTACTTTTTGTAGAAAGGGAGTTTTACCACTTTGGCAGGAACATCATTCTTTCTAATTCTAATAAAAATTTCGCTATCAACCGCACTATTGGCAGTAGTTACATAGCCAAGACCAATTCCTTTATTCATAGAAGGGGACATGGTTCCAGAAGTTACAATACCGATTACAGCCCCAGTTGCATCTACGATTTCGTAGTCTTGTCTTGGTACAGCACGTTCTTGCATTTCAAAAGCCACTAATTTTTTGCTTACGCCAGCTTCTTTTTGTTTTTTTAAGTTTTCTGAATTTGTAAATTCTTTTGTGAATTTAGTAATCCATCCTAAACCAGCTTCTAAAGGTGAAGTTGTATCGTTGATGTCATTTCCATACAAACAAAATCCCATTTCTAAACGCAAAGTATCTCTTGCTGCCAATCCAATTGGTTTAATGTTGAATGCTGCACCAGCTTCGAAAACTTTGTTCCAAATACTTTCAACTTGGTCATTTTTGCAATAAATTTCGAAACCTCCAGAACCAGTATATCCTGTTGCGGAGATAATTACATCTTGAAAACCTGCAAATTCGGCTACTTCAAAGTGATAATAATTAATAGCCGATAAATCAATGGTAGCCAATGATTGCATGGCTGCTACCGCTTTTGGTCCTTGAATAGCTAATAAGGAATACTCATCCGAAAGATTTTCCATCACCACCCCTAAATCATTGTGTGAAGAAATCCAACTCCAATCTTTTTCAATGTTTGAAGCATTAACCACCAAAAGGTATTTTTCTTCTTCCATTTTGTAAATGATTAAATCATCTACAATTCCACCATCATTATTAGGCAAACAAGAATATTGGGCTCTTCCAATAGTAAGGGTCGAAGCGTCATTAGAAGTTACTTTTTGGATCAAAGCCAAGGCATTTGGCCCCGAAAGAATAAACTCTCCCATGTGTGAAACGTCAAAAACGCCTACACCGTTACGCACGGTTTCGTGTTCTACATTTACTCCTTCATAAAGAATTGGCATATTGTATCCTGCAAATGGTAGCATTTTTGCTCCTAATCCCTCGTGTATGTGCGTAAGCGCCGTATTTTTCATTGTGTGTTTTTGTATAAAAATTAGTGGCGCTAATTTATTGATTTAATTTTGGGTAACAAAGAATTCATTATCTATATTCATTTCTATATTTTTAAAATTATTGTAGTAAAATCAAAAATCATTATGATTTTGAAAAAAATGAATGTAGAATCGTACCTTATTTTGGCAATTGTCTATTCTAACCTGTTTTCGTTTTAAGAGAATAGAACGACGGCTAAATCCCAAATGTAAGAAGTAAGAGGCGTATATTGACCAAACTTATATGACCTTAAATGCCTTAAATGGTTAAAAAAAACAAGGATAGTTTGTATTAGTATAGACATTATGTAAAAAAGTAAAACCTACACAAGTCAGGGTAGAATCACTTTTTTAAATACGAATGCCCTGAACAATTTGCACACTACATTAATTAGTACTGTTTGTTTTTTATTCTGCTCATTGCTCTTTCTGTAAGCGCTGTAATGGTTAAACTTGGATTGACTCCGATATTTGCAGAGATCATGCTACCATCACAAATAAGCATGTTTTTGTAATTATAAACCTCATTATTTTGATTGATTACGCCTTCATTGGCATCTTTGCCCATACAGGCTCCTCCCAAAATATGCGCTGTAGTTGGGATTCCGAATAGGGCTTCGGTATTGACAACCATTGCTTTGCCATTGATAATAACTTCTACTTTTTTTGCCAAAGTTTGAGCGATGGGATTAAAAGCTGTTGGTGCGGGACCTTTGTCAAGTTGCGTTTTCAGAAAACCCCATTTGGAGCGTTGCATTTTTAGTGTTGATTCAATGCTTTCCATGTACAATAGAATTTGCGTTCTTTTGCTCCAATCATCTACAAAAAAGGTTTTGAGATAGGTTAAGGGTTGCTTTATAACGGCTAAAACCATTTTTGCTAATCGATTCACCAATGAATGTCCTTGAATCATTGGCGCCATTAATAGCCTCCAAAAGCCTGATCCAGCAGAATATTTTACGGGTTCTATATGTCGGTTTTCATCTATGTGCACAATTGAGCCAATGGCAATTCCGTCAGAGAAACTAATATCTCGGTCAAAAGTAGTGACTCCAATTAAGCTTTCAGAGTTGGTTCGAACGCCTTTTCCAAGCGTTTGGGAAAGATGGGGTAACGAAGTCGATTGTAGTTTGAGTAATAATTTTAGTGTTCCTAATACACCTCCCGAAAAAACGACTCCTTTTGCTGTAATTTTTTCTTTTTTTGGAAAGTACGAAAGCGAGTCTTTGAAGTAGATCTCGTATCCATCAGCGCCATTTTCGCTTAAAGGAACTACATCATAGACCTCTTTTTCTGCTTTGATGCTACATCCTAATTGTTGTGCTAAATACAAGTAGTTTTTGTCTAAAGTATTTTTGGCATTGTATCGGCAACCCAGCATACAACCACCACATTGTATACAACCAGTTCTATCAGGTCCTTTTCCGTCAAAGTATGGATCGGACTTTGTTACTCCATGTTTTCCGAAATAAACGGCTACATCTGTTTTTTCAAATGATTGTGGCTCTCCTAATTCGGAAGCCAATTGTTGCATTACTTTATCGCTTTTACTGTGGTAGGGATGTTTTTCGGCACCCAACATTTTTTTAGCCAAAGCATAAAAAGGAGCTAATTCAGTTTCCCAATCACATAATTCATTCCATTGTCCGGTCTTAAAAAAAGGTGATTTTGGAATGGGTAGTGTATTAGCATAAACCAAAGAACCTCCACCAACGCCAACTCCGCTTAACACGGCAACATGTCTATAAAAAGTGAGTTTTAAAATACCATTCCATCCTAATTTAGGTAGCCAAAGCCATTTTTTTAGATTCCAATTGGTTTTAGGGAAATCTTCGGCTTTAGTGAACCATTTTCCTTTTTCTATGACAACTACTTTATGTCCTTTTTCAGTCAAACGTAATGCCGAAACAGATCCTCCAAAACCACTGCCAATAATTACATAATCATAATCGAAAGATGTTGCCATGCTGCTGTTTTAGTAAATTTATTCTGTACGTATAGTAAACTTTTGAAGTTGATCATGCATAATGTAAAACCATAAAGGCGGAACAAAGGATAAGAGCATCATACCTGGATATCCCGTGGGCATTTGCGGACTTTCTTCGTGATGTCTTAATAATTGGTATTTTCTGCTGGCAATGTAATGATGATCCGAATGTCTCGAGAGTTCCAAAAGTAATAAACGCCCAATAGGATGATTGGAATTCCAAGAATGAATGGGTAAGGTCCGTTCGTAGCGTTCTCCTTTTTTGTTTCTTCTTAATCCATAATGTTCAATATAATTCACGGTTTCCAATAGCAAAATCCCAATAAATGCTCCTGCCAAAAAGTAGACCATTGTACTTAAACCAAAGATTCCAAAAATCAAAAGCAATAGCAATAGTTGCACGATTTGAAATCCTAGCATTTGGTTTTGGCTGCTCCAGAATGATTTTTTTACAATTTTCAACCGATTCGCTTCTAATCGCCAAGCCGAGAGCCATCCTTTAAAAATAGAACGAATATAAAAAGCATAAACCGTTTCGCCAAGTTTACTTGAGGCTGGATCTTCGTTGGTTGCCACATTTTGATGATGCCCTCTATTGTGTTCGATATAAAAATGCATGTAGAGCGAAGTGAGTAAAAGCATTTTACTCATCGTACGCTCTTTATTGGTATTCCTGTGTCCCAATTCATGCGCCGCGTTAATTCCTAAAACGCCGCAGGCAATACCATAAGCTGTGGTCCAACCGATCTTTGTTGCAGTATCATAATTGTCGGAGGACACTTGGAATAGAAAGAAAATTAAAATACCATATTGCAAAGGAACCAGTCCATAAAGCACCCAATCATATAAAGAATCCTTGGCGGCAATTTCCTCTTCAATTTTACTCAGATTATAGTCGTTTTTATTGGTGAATAATTCGAAAAGCGGAATTATCATAAAAATGAAAAAAAGAGCAAAATAGGACCAATAATTCGTTTTTAGTAGCGAAAAAATCACAACTAAGGGGGTAATGTAAACCGTTAGGTATTTCCATTTTATTATTTTCATACTTAGTACAATTGATTTAGAAGTTTTAAATTGAATTAACATATTTACTTCAAAGTGTTGTACAAATATGACCCAATAAATAGCATTTTTTTAGACGCTACCGTTTATTTTTTGATTTTAATTTGAAATTTCCATAGCCACTACCATTTTTTTGATTTCATCAAAATAGCTGACTAGCCATTCGTAGGTAAGATTGGTATCGGTAACTTGAAGATAAAAATTCTCGATGGTTAAGTTTAAAATGATTTTTGCTAAGTTTTTCTTAGTATTCAATCCCAAGGCTGCGGTCCAAATCGGTAATAAAGCTTCCTCAACGGGTCGGTTCGCTTCAAGAAAACATTTTTTGAAAACCGGATTATCTCTATGAATACGCAAATGTCGATTGAAAAGAATGTCAGTTTTTACCTTTATTAGCAAATGAATCAAATCAGGATCAATCGCTTTGCAGCTCATAGCTTCCTCAGCTATTGCTTTAGATTGTTTAAGGTGGTAGGCTAATAATTGATCGGTAAAAACTTCAATATCGGCAAAATGATGGTAAAAAGAGGATTTATTTTTGGCTACTTTTCTAGCCAATAATTCGATTTTTAACCCTTTGGGGCCATCATTAGCAAACAAATCGTAGCCTATTTTTATCCAAGGATCCTTAATTGTTTCTTTCATTATAAAAAATTAAAATACAATTGATGAAGTAATTATAATTGCATTAAGTAAAGTAAATATAGACCATCGATCTCTACTGCAAAACGCTTTGTTAAATAACGTCTTTCTCTTTTAATAACATACTTCTTTTTCTATTTTTTAAATAATGAAAAAATAAAAATTCACTTTGTAAAGTATCGATTAAGTCTAAATTTCAGAAAAGAATAAGGTCGCTAGGAAGTGATTTTTTTCTCTAATACCATAAAATCCAATGGTGCCGAAGTAAGGGCTTTATCTCCTTCACCAAAAGGAAAAGGTTCGCGCAATCCTGTATCTTCATAACCGTTTCGAAAATACCAAGCCAGCAATTCTTTTCGAATTCCTATTACAGTCATTTGAATTCTTGAAAGTTCAAGTTGTTGAGCGAGTTGTTCAGCAGCTTGAAGGAGTTGTTTACCAATACCACCATTTTGTAATTCGGGAGATACTGTTAGCATTCCCAAATACAACACTTCTTTTTTTGCAATTAGTAAGACGCTTCCAATGATTTTTTCGTTTTGTGTAAACTTTAAGATATAGTGATTTGACGATGTAATAATTGTCTTTAACTCTTCTTCTGTCGTGCGTGTTCCTTCAAGCAAATCTGCTTCGGTGGTCCATCCTTTTTTGGAAGTTTCTCCACGATAGGCTGAGTTAACTAATATCGATAGTTCAGCAGCATCTGCTATGGTAGCTTGAGTAATCATGAGTTATAAATAAAATGGTTTTTGTATTATTCTTTGGGTAAAGGCGCGCCAACGGCAATGTCACAACGGTGTTTTGGCTGTCCATGCGGTGGATTCATACCTTCTGCTGTCGGGGTTGCTTCGGGAGTAGTGGCCAAAAGTGGCGGAACAGCATTTGTAGCACTAGTGACGGTAGGAGTAGAGACAATTGTTGTTTTTTGCGCCGGTGCAGTTTTTGCTGCTGGTGAATTAAGTGGTGCGCCCACTGGAATATCACATCTATGTTTAGGTTGTCCGTGTGGTGGATTTATCCCAGGAGGAGTGACTATTTTGGTTGTTGTAGCAACCGCATTTGGATTCTTCACCATAGTGTATTTGTACTGATACATAACACTTTCCTTTTTTTCTTCTTTACCGACATAAGCGGAATTATTTGAGGCTGTCGGTGGAGCAGCAGTCGCAGGAGCGGTAGCCATTTGTGTAAAAGGAACTACATTGGTTCTTTCGTTGGTTGAGGCAGTTTCTTCTTCTTTTTTACATGAAAAAAGAAGCAAAGAAGACAACAGTAATAGAGAAAAAGACGCTTTCATGATAGTATCGTTTTAGAAAGTTCAAATATAGTTTTTTTAGGAATTCACTGTTACCTTAAGTTTAAATTTAAAAGATAGCAAAAAATGATTTTTAGTAAGAATGCAATTGTTAGCCAAACAATGTCTATTTTTGAAACAACACAATATAGCACTCGTATGAATAAACAACTTCTTTTAGGAATTCTTTTCCTAGTTTTAAGCACGGCTGTATCGGCGCAAAAAGGCAAAACTGCAGTTGCAACCGATTTAAACGCTCATTTTAAAGCAGCCAAATGGCGTTCTATTGGTCCCTTTCGTGGTGGACGATCCGTTACGGCTACTGGAGTTACATCAGATCCATCGACCTATTATATGGGGACTACAGGAGGTGGTTTATGGAAAACACAAGACATGGGAGTAAGTTGGTCTCCTATTTCGGATAGTTTTTTTAAAACGACTTCGGTGGGCGCTATTAGTGTAGCCGAAAGTGATCCTAATGTGATTTATGTGGGAATGGGCGAACACGCTGTAAGAGGCGTAATGACCCATCATGGTGATGGAATGTACAAGAGTACTGATGCAGGGAAAACATGGAAAAAGATAGGATTAGAGGCTACACAGCATATTGCCCGTATTTGTATTGATCCTAAAAATCCAGATATTGTTTATGTAGCGGCTCAAGGGGCACTTTACGGTAAATCTTCTGAGAGAGGAGTTTATAAAACAACAGATGGCGGAAACACTTGGCAAAAAGTATTGTTTAAAAACGATCAAACGGGTGCTGTTGAACTTTCTATGGATGCCACTAATTCAAGAATTTTATATGCTGCCCTTTGGGAACACGGAAGAAAGCCTTGGCAAGTAATAAGTGGGGGAGCAGGTAGTGGTCTCTATAAGTCAGTCGATAGTGGACTTACTTGGACTCCTTTAAAAGAGGGGCTTCCTACGGCAATGGGAAAAATGGCAATAGCAGTAGCTCCTTCCAATCCCGAAAAAGTATACGCGCTAATTGAAAGCGATTGGGAAAAAGAAGCTGGTGGATTGTATGTTTCTAATGATGCGGGGAAATCTTGGTCTCAGGTGACTACAGATCATCGATTGATCCAACGAGCTTGGTATTATATCGAGTTGTTTATCGATCCGAATAACGAAAATACAATCTACGTAATGAGTGCTCCAGCGATGCGCTCCACTGATGGTGGAAAAACTTGGGAAGACATTTCCAAAACACATGGAGACTATCACAACTTATGGATCAATCCTAAAAACTCCAATAATATGATTATTGCTGATGATGGAGGAGCTGCGATTAGTTTCAACAAAGGCAAGTCATGGAGTAGTCAAAACATCTATGCCACAGGTCAGTTTTACCGAATAGCGGTAGACAACCAATTTCCATACAATATTTACGGAGGACAACAAGATAATACCTCGGTTAAAATCGCCAGCAGAAACCTAAATGGCTATGGCATATCCGAAAAAGAATGGACTGCTTCGGCTGGAGGCGAAAGTGCGTTCTTAGCTTTTGACCCCGCCAATCCTAGGTTTGTTTTGGGTGGAAGTTATCAAGGAACCATCGAAGTATTGGATACGCAAACCAAAACCAGTACCAACGTTATGGCAGCGCCAATTTTGTATTTAGGACGCGATGCCAAAGACATGAAATACCGTTTCAACTGGAATGCGCCTATTATTAGAAGTAGGCATGAACCCAATACTTTTTATCACGGCTCTCAATTGCTTTTAAAAACCGAAAATTTAGGTCAAAGTTGGACAGAAGTTTCTCCTGATTTGACCCGAAACGAGAAAAGCAAACAAGGAAAACCAGGAGTCCCTTTTACTAATGAAGCCGTTGGAGCTGAAAACTACGGAACCCTAAGTTATATTCAAGAATCCGCTCTAGAAAAAGGAGTAATATATACCGGTAGTGATGATGGTTTGGTACATGTAACTAGAGATGGAGGTAAAACTTGGCAGAATGTAACTCCAGCTAATTTGGCAGAATGCCTAATCAACGCCATTGAAGTGTCTCCTTTTGATAAGGCGACTGCTTATGTGGCAACGACACGATACAAGTTCAACGACCACGCACCAGGATTATACAAAACCACAGACTATGGTAAAACGTGGAAAAAAAGCAACGAAGGAATTCCAGCGAACGCTTTTACCCGCGTTGTTCGCGAAGATGACACCGTAAAAGACCTATTGTATGCCGGAACCGAATTAGGGGTATTTGTTTCTTTTGATGGCGGACTGCATTGGCAATCTTTTCAAGGGAATTTACCGCTAACACCTATCACTGATTTGAAAGTACATCAAAACAATTTGATTGCATCAACTTCTGGAAGAGGGTTTTGGATTTTAGACGATTTAAATCTCATCCGTGAATTTGCGAAAGATAATACATCAGGGAATACCCAAAATGACACTTTCAAAATTTTTACTCCTAATCCAACCTATTTAACCAATAGCGGAAGCGAATTGGATCAAACCGATGCCGAGTTTACTGGTATGGGAACTACACGAGGTGTAAATCCAGCTTCTGGAGTAGTGCTGTATTATCAATTACCAGAATTGAAAGAAACGGATGAAGTCAAAATTCTAATCAAGGATAAAGCTGGAAATACGATTCGAACTTTCAGTTCAAAAGCGGATACTGAATTCAAATCCTATGATGGTGGTCCAAAAGCGGATGCTGTACTGTCTAAAAATAAAGGCCTTAACCGATTCGTTTGGGACTTGCGATATGCGGCATTACTTGGGAATCCAAATGTATATATTGAAGGAAGTTATGAAGGACATAAAGTTGGTCCTGGTGAGTATACGATTGCAATCAAAACGCCAACGCAAGAATTGACCACTCAAGCGAAAGTGTTGGCCAATCCTTTGTTTGAAGCCACAGACCAAGCGTATCAAGAATACCACGCGATTAAATTCGAGATGGAACAGGCTTTCAATGAAATGCAAACCTTAATTAATACGTTATACTCGAAACAACAGCAATTAACAACATTAACCACACAATTGGCCACACATCCCGAACAAGCTACAACACTAGCAGAAGGAAAAAAAGTGCTACAGAAAATGAAAGCTTGGGACGAATTGATGGTGCAAAGAAAATCAAAGGCTTATGATGACGTAGAAAACTTCCCCAATAAGTTCAATGCCGATTTCTTATACCTAATCAATCAATCCGAAAGCGTTGTTCCAAAAGTGACGCAACCCGTAAAGGACTTGTGGAAGGAATACCAAACCAAATGGCAACAATTAAAAACCGAAGGCAATCAAATCCTCAATCAAGAATTGCCTGCTTTCAACAAAAAATTATGGGAAGCTGGCGTAGGAGGAATTTGGACCAAATAAGATAAATGACTTTGAGCTTAAGGCAGTGAATGGATTCCGTTCACTGCCTTTTTTTATGATTTTACTTCCTTTTTTAGCAATGCAATTTGCCCTAAATGATAATGAAAATGCTCAATTAGACCAATTAAATTTCTATAGTAGTTTCCATATTTTGATTCTACAAAATCCTCAAAAAGACAACTATCCGGCAATTGTTCAATCAATGTCGCAAAAAGTTGTACTTCTTCCCAAGATTTATTTTTCAATTGTTTCCAATCTGCTTCGCAAGTAATTTTAGGGCTGTCAAAGCTAAATTTGTCTTTAATGTCAAGACTTCCACCTTGCAAAACCGGAATCAATCCAGCTATATAATAATTGCAATGAAACAGTAAGGTGGCAATGCTATTCCCTTCTTTCAAAGCAAAATTCGCTTCTTGCCAACTCACGTCAGCCAATTGGTCTTTAAAATTTGAGGTGGCCCAATTCCCACCAAAATAGACCTGTTTTAAATGCAATGCAATTTGTGAAGTTAATAAATGACTCATAATGTATTGATTAAATGAAGTTAGTCTTTTGTCTAATCCAATCCCTTATCTAAAGTATGATTCTAAGAACCGTGTTTGTATCTTGGTTAAATATACAGAAAAACAAAATTTTTAACGATGGAATTTATGAATACGATTCAATTGGATTTCCTTTTCTAGCAGAACTTGGTAGACAATTGCATCAAAAAACAAAGCAATAATCTAGTTTAAGGTCAAGGCTCCTAAAATTTCCTCGAATAAGAAAGGGCCTCCAGGGTATTTCGCGGTATAATCCAAATTCATCCATACTTGTCCGCGTTCATCGATGTGATAATGCAATTGTTTCTTGGCACTTTCTCTCGGGAATAGTTCGTTTTTGATTAAATAATTCACTTTTTCTAAATCTTCCATCGAGCCAATTAAGATTTCAGGATAAATGTGCCCTTTGGTGTGAATTAATCTTGGAGTGCCACCAATTGCTCTAACACAAGCTGCCATAAGTATGGAATGGTCGTCACAATCGCCAGAGAAATACATCAAAGATTCTGTTGCTGTAGCAATATAATCGCCTTCTTTAGGGTCGTGAACGTAATTCCAACGCGAATTGATTTCCTTGAAAACAGCAAAACACTGAATAATGGTTCTGTAATCGCTATATCCTTTTAGATTTCGAAAGTGTTTTGTAGTAGCCATAATGGCAAAATTGCGCACTTTTGGATTTTCATATTCAATGGCGCTCAAAATCTTTGATTTATTGGGAAAGGGAAGGAGTTTGGCAATAATAATGTCTTGAGGGTAAGGACTGTCAGACATTGTATAGACCATTGAATTGTAATCTTCAACGACGCTATTAAATCCGTAATTTCCAAAAATGCTCCCGTAAATAAGAACAAAAAAATAAATCAGAATGACAATCATCATAAAGGTTCGCATTGCATTCAGAACGAAATGAATAGCAATGAAGACCAACAAGAATATAAGAATTCTGTCTAAATTAAAAGGCCAATTGAAATCAATAACATTGTGATGAATAATGATGAAAACAGGGAAGGTGATGACCAAGTTCAAAAAAGATATAATAATAATGTCCCAAGGTTTCTTGACTTGAAGTTGGGTTTTTAGCTTATTTAAATCAATTTTTTTTTGGTCTATCATATCTTAAAAAAGGAGTACGATTATACCACTTTTACTATTTCAGCAAATGTACTTTTTTTATCAATAATTCCGAGTTTTAACAATTGATTTTGGACATTGTTTAACACATTTTCACTTAACTGATTTTGTGACCATTCGGTTAAAGCCAACCATTTTTCAAGGTCTTCTTCTTTTTGATGAAAACGTACTGCTAACTTTTCAATGATATTCGGTAACGATTTAAAATTTAATGTATTGAAATTAATTACTTCAAGTATTTTTGCAATTACATCAGGGTTTTGATTTAGAATTTCTTCTCGAACAGCAACAACAAAACAAGGCCAAGGTGTGGGACAATCAGCAATTCTCCTGAAAATTCCTTTGTCTACAAGTGGTTGGGTCATAAATCGTTCCCACATAAAGTAATCAGCAGTACCTTCGGTCAAAGAAGTGACAGCTCCATCAATCGTATTTACAATTTCAAATTTCAAGGAATTAGCGTCCCACTTTTGATTACCAGCATTGACATACGCCATTAATTGAGAACCAGAGCCTATTCTTGAAATGGCGGCTTTGGTGCCTTCAAGTTGCGCTAAGGTCTTGTATTTGGATTGGGCTGCTACGTGAATTCCCCAAATTAATGGAGTTTCAACATACACTTGAACTATTTTTGAAGGATTGCCAGCGGTGATGTCTTTTACGATACCTTCGGTTAAAATAATAGCAATATCCGTACTTCCATCGCGAAGCATTTGGCACATTTTACCCGTCCCTTCTGGAACATCTGTCCATTGCAAATCGATGGCTGCTTTTTTAAAATCTCCATTTTCTATGGCTAAATGCCAAGGTAAATTAAAATGTTCTGGAACACCAGCTATTCGTATTGTTGTCATTTATTTTTGATTTGGATTCAATAGTTGCCACCATTTCCAATTGATGCCATCTTCAGCCGTATATTCTTCTATAAACTGCATTCCGCATTTGCTTAAGATATGATTGGAAGCACCATTTTGGGTGTGGGTGTAAGCATTCATTTCTTGTATTTGCATTTCATTAAAACCATACTCCAGCCAAAATTTTGTGGCTTCGGTGGCGTATCCTTTGTTCCAAAAGCGCTCGTCCAAGCGGTATCCATAATCGTAAAAGTTGGTGTTTCCGTTTTCTATATGGTCGTTGATGAATTTAATACCTGTCCAACCGATAAATTGTCCGTCTTCTTTTAAAAAAGTAGCAAAACGGCCAATTTTATTGGTTGCATATTGTTTTTGAAGCGATTCAATCACCGGATAGATTTCTGTAATATCTTGAACGGGTTTGTTCCATAAATATTTATGAACATTAGGATTGGAATCCATAAAAAACATGGCTTCGGCATCGTCAAGCGTAAATGGTCGCAGCATTAATCGGTCAGTTTCGAGAAGTACATCCATTTGTGGTAATTATTGGGCTAGTTTATTGAGCGTATACAAAATAAGTTCGTCTACGGCTTTATAAGGATCTTGGCTAAAAGTACCGTTGGCGCGGTTGGCAATGATGGCATTCATAGATAAGCAATGATGTCCTAGTAACTTACCGAGTCCATAAATAGCACTAGTTTCCATTTCTAGATTGGTAATGCGATGCCCTTCAAAACTAAAGGAATCCATTTTAGAATTCAATGCTGAATCTTGAATTCCTAAACGCAACACACGTCCTTGTGGACCATAAAAACCACCAGCTGTTGCCGTAATTCCTTTATGAATTTGTTCACTTTCAATTAATTGCTCCAACTCAGTGGAACAACCAATAACATAAGGTGTTCCTTTTTTTAAATCCCAGTGGGTATGTTCGATAAAGGCTTTTTCCAAACGAGTTTCAGAAATTGAATCAATCAAATAGGAGCGAAGCATATTGTCTAATCCTAGTCCGTATTGCGCCATCACAAAATGATCTACTGGGATATCAGCTTGTAGAGAACCTGAAGTTCCAATTCTGATGATTCGTAACGCTGTTAGGGTGTCTTTTATCTTTCTGGTTTTTAAATCGATATTGACTAAAGCGTCGAGTTCATTGAGTACAATATCTATATTATCTGGACCAATTCCAGTAGAAATCACACTAATTCGCTTGCCTTTATAGGTTCCGGTTTGCGTTTTGAATTCTCTTTTTTGAACGGTAAACTCAACAGCATCAAAGTGCTTAGTGATTTTTTCTACTCGATCTTGATCACCCACAAACAGAATTGTAGTTGCAATTTGTTCTGGCTTTAAGTTAAGATGATAGACACTACCATCAGGGTTGAGTATTAATTCGGAATCTTTTATCATAACAAAGCCCCCTATCCCCCAAAGGGGGAATGCCTATTAGAGGTGAATAGGTGTAGTTTATATTAATTATCAAGTATACTATTCCCCCCTTGGAGCAATTATATTAAGTTAAGAAATAATCAATAATTTGATTGCTGATTTTTGATTAACGATTTTTGATTTCGGATGTATAAGATACTGAAAATCATTTAATTTTTTATTCACTTGCTCCAAAATCTAAAATCAAGAATCGTTAACCTTCAATCTAAAATCTCTTAACTTAATTATATTCCCCCTTCGGGGGTTAGGGGGATTTACCCTCCAACTCTTTTTGTTTTAAAGCCTTTCTCTTTTAAAAGGGTCATAATTTTATCGCGGTAATCCCCTTGAATGATTATCGCTCCTTCTTTGAAAGTACCGCCAACACTCAATTTTGTTTTTATTTCTTTGGCTAGAATTTTGAAATCTTCATCGGTTCCTTCGTAGCCTTCTATAATCGTGGTGGCTTTGCCTTTTCGTTTTTCGTATTTACAAATCATCGGTTCTTTTTGCACGTACAATTCGTGCGCTACTTCCTCGAAAGGTTCGTCAGGAAGGGGTTGATAATCTGGAAAAAGATGCTTTAATTGGTCTTGTAAATCCATTTTTTGTGTGTTTTGTGTATGTTTTTGAACGCTGATGCCGCGGATTTTTCAGATTTATGAAGTCTTATTTTCTATTATTTTGATATACTTTTCTAATGAATTCAGGTTTTTTGCCAAAATTTAAAAGTAAACCAACTTCACACGAAGTTGCTTTTAAATAATTCAATATTTGAAATTCATTCGCTTCAACCAAATAATCTTGCGCTTTTAATTCTAAAATTACTAAATCATTTACAATAATGTCGGCAAAATAATCCCCAACTTCAATCTCTTTATAATAAACTTTGATTTTCTTTTGAGCTTCAACGTGAAATCCATTTGCTTTAAGTTCATAATACAAAGCATTTTGATACACTCTTTCTAGAAAACCGTATCCTAACTCATTATAAACTTCAAAAAATATCTTTAATATTGATTTGGTTAATTCTTGATGTAAAATACTACTCATAAATAATTAATCTGCGTAAATCTGTAAAATCTGCGTTATCCGCGTTCCTTTTTTTTATAAAAACAAAAAGACATCAAGCGAGCTTGACATCTTTTGTATTGTATAAAAGTAAAAAAATTATTTTTTGATTAAACCCAAATCCACCAAACGCTCATATAAATAATCGCCAGCAGTGATATCATCAAACAATTTAGGGTGTTGGTCATCGATACAATTTTCCAAGCAATTCAGCTTCATATCGCTAACAGGATGCATGAAAAACGGAATAGAATAACGTGAGGTTCCCCATAATTCTCTTGGAGGATTCACTACTTGATGAATGGTTGATTTCAAACGATTATTGGTGTGACGGGATAACATATCACCAACATTAATCATTAATTCGTCAGGTTGTGCCATAGCATCAATCCATTCGCCATCGTGATTTTGCACTTGCAACCCTTTTCCTTGAGCCCCCATTAGTAAGGTAATCAAATTAATATCTCCGTGAGCTGCTGCACGAACGGCGCCGTCTTTTGGCTCATCTGTAATTGGAGGATAATGAATAGGTCGCAAAATGCTATTACCATCTTTTACATATTGGTCAAAATAAAATTCATCCAAACCAATAAACAAGGCTAATGCTCTTAGTACATAAACTCCTGTTTTCTCCAACATTTGATAGGCTTCTTTTCCAACTGTATTAAAATTGGCTAATTCTGAAACTTCAACATTGGCAGGATATTCACCAGCGTATTTTGAACCTTCGCTTACATATTGGCCAAAATGCCAAAATTCTTTCAAATCTCCAGCTGAGCGTCCTTTGGCATGTTCTTTTCCAAAAGAAATATAGCCTCTTTGTCCACCAATACCTGGAATTTCATATTTTTCTTTTACTTCGAGAGGAAGTGAAAAAAAGTTACGAACTTCGGTATACAAGTTCTCCACTAATTCGTCATTCAAAAAATGACCTTTTAATGCTACGAAGCCTATTTCTTCGTAAGCTGTTCCGATTTCATTTACAAATTTTTGTTTACGTTTCGGGTCATCCGAAAGGAAATCACGCAAGTCAACACTAGGAATGTTTTGCATATTATTTGAATTTTGATAATTTAGAAGCTTTTTAAACTTCTAGTTACAAATGTAAAGAATATTTTCAATTCTGACTTTTTAAAAAATCATTTGAAAATCAAAAAATATAACAAAAATAATCAAAACTGTTATATTTTTATATCTTTGAAGCACTCATAAAAATCGAAAACCATGACTTTTGATAGAAAAGAACTTAGCAACGAACAATTAATTAGTCTCTATGAAAAAATACTACTTCCTAGACTTATTGAGGAAAAAATGTTAATCTTGATACGACAAGGTAAAGTATCCAAATGGTTTTCAGGCATTGGTCAAGAAGCTATTGCTGTAGGTATTACCGCTGCTTTAGACCAAGATGAGTATATTTTGCCAATGCACAGAAATTTAGGAGTTTTTACAGGAAGAGCTATTCCTTTACACCGATTATTTTCTCAATGGCAAGGTAAAGCAAATGGTTTTACAAAAGGTAGAGATCGCAGTTTTCACTTCGGTACCCAAGAATATAAAATTATTGGAATGATTTCGCACTTAGGCCCTCAATTGGGAGTGGCCGATGGGATTGCTTTGGCCAACACCTTGAAAAAGAATAATAAAATTACAGCTGTTTTTACAGGAGAAGGAGCGACAAGTGAAGGCGACTTTCACGAAGCTTTAAATATTGCTGCTGTATGGGATTTACCAGTTCTTTTTGTAGTTGAAAACAATGGTTATGGTCTTTCTACACCAACAAATGAACAATACCGTTGTGAAAACCTAGCCGATAAAGGAAAAGGTTACGGTATGGAAAGTCATATTGTAGATGGAAATAATATTTTGGAAGTTTTTACTTTGATTAGTGAATTAAAAGCTTCGATGGTTGAACGTCCTCGTCCTATTTTACTAGAGTTTAAAACCTTTAGAATGCGAGGTCACGAAGAAGCAAGCGGTACTAAATATGTTCCTCAAGAGTTGATGGATTTATGGGCAGTGAAAGACCCTGTTGCGAATTATAAAGACTTTTTACTTCAAAATGGCATTCTTACAGAAGCAGAAGATGCTGAAATCAAAGCAAAAATAAAACAGGAAATCGATACCGATTGGGCTTTGGCGAATGCCGAACCAGAAATTGAAGCTAGTTTCGACGAAGAGTTAAATGATGTTTATAAACCCTACGTTGTAGAAATTGTTGAACCATCAGGAGCTACTGAAAATATTCGTTTTATAGATGCCATTAGTCAAGGATTAAGACAATCCATGCAGCGCTTTGAAAACTCAGTTATCATGGGGCAAGATATTGCTGAATATGGTGGAGCTTTTAAAATAACTGATGGTTTTGTGGCTGAATTTGGTAAAGAACGTGTTCGGAATACGCCTATTTGCGAAAGTGCAGTAGTCTCTGCCGCTATGGGATTGTCCATTAATGGGTATAAAGCCATAATGGAAATGCAATTTGCAGATTTTGTGTCTACAGGTTTTAATCCAATAGTAAATCTTTTGGCTAAATCGCATTATCGTTGGTTGGAAAAAGCCGATGTTGTTGTCCGCATGCCTTGCGGTGGAGGAACTCAAGCTGGGCCTTTTCATTCGCAAACCAACGAAGCTTGGTTTACCAAAACACCGGGATTAAAAGTAGTATATCCTGCTTTTCCTTATGATGCCAAAGGTTTATTAAACGAATCGATTAATGACCCTAATCCTGTTTTATTTTTCGAACATAAATTATTATACCGTTCAATTTATCAAGAGGTTCCAAAAGAGTATTACACGCTTCCTTTAGGTAAAGCAGCTCTTTTAAAAGAAGGGGAACAAATCACTATTATTGCTTTTGGAGCCACTGTTCATTGGGCATTGGAAACCTTGGATAAAAATCCACAGCTTAGTGCTGATGTGATTGATTTACGAACCTTGCAACCGTTGGATACCGAAACTATTTTTGCTTCTGTAAAGAAAACAGGAAAGGCAATTATTGTTCAAGAAGACAGTCTTTTTGGCGGAATTGCAAGTGATTTGTCCGCATTGATTATGGAAAATTGCTTTGAGTATTTGGATGCGCCTGTAAAACGAGTAGCCAGTTTGGATTCGCCAATCCCTTTTACTAAGGCGTTGGAAGACCAATATTTGCCCAAAGGCAGATTCGAAAAAGAATTGCTGGATTTAATAGCTTATTAATAACAAAAGGGTTGCTTATATTCTAGAATATGAGCAACCTTTTTATTTTAATAAAGACAGAAACTTTTCTTTTATTAAGTTTATTTCAGCCGAATGTTCGTTTTTCTTTCTTGAAGCAAAATAGAGTTTATTTATCAAAGGATTATTTCCTTCCCAAATTAATTGAATAGTGCCATTTTTAATTTCATTTTTGCAAAATAGATCAGGAACAACGGCTAAACCCATACCAGAACTTAAACAACGAACAATAGAATTGATATTAGGCACAATATAATTAGGTCTAAAATCAGGATTTTTATTAAAGTTTATTTGCCAAAATTTTCGCAAATGCTCCATATCTCCTGTGTTTCCATACCATTTTTGCTGTTTTAACCATTCTTCTACTTCATGTAAATTCTGATTTTTAAGTATTGCATTAAACTCATTGCTATCAATATCTTTTCCTCCAATCAAAACAATGGTTTCCTTAGAAAACTCTTGATAATCAATTCCGTTTTTAACTACCATTTGCGGAGTTATGATAAGGTCTAATATTCCTTTTTCTAAACTTTCTATCATCTCGGGATACAATCCAAATTGAATAATAATATTAAAAGGCAAGCTTGAAATAAACTGTTCTAAAGTGATTTGAAAGGTTTCAAAACACATTCCTACGCTTATGGTTGGTGTGTTTTTTTCGGTGCTTCGCTGAAACATCTTTTCTGCTTCTTCTAGTTTATTCAATGCTTCAGCGATAAAATTGTAGAGCACTTTTGCTCTTTCCGTTGGAATCATTTTTCTACCACTTCTTACAAATAATTTATATCCTACATAATTTTCTAAAGCACTTAAATGCAAACTTACGCCAGGCTGAGAGATGAATAGCACCTCTGCTGCATTCGTTAAAGTTCCTGTTTTATAAATCGCTTTAAAGGTTCGATACCATTCAAAATTCACCATAACTATTATAATTATAATACAAAGGTATGATTTATATTGTTTTCGTAATAGTTTAGTTCGTTGTAACTTTGTAACGTCATAATAATTAAAAATATACATCATGAAAAAAATATTTATTATTAATGCTGGACAAAAATTTGGTCATTTAGGAGGAAGATTTAATGAAACTTTAGCCAACACTTCATTAACTTTTTTTGAAAGCAATCCAGAATTTGAGGTCAAAACAACTAATATTAATGAGGAATATGATCCAAAGGCAGAGGTAGAGAAATTTGTTTGGGCTGATGTCATTATTTATCATACTCCAATTTGGTGGATTCAATTGCCTTATGGTTTTAAAAAATATTTAGATATCGTTTTCACAGAAGGTCATGCTAAAGGAATTTACAAAAACGATGGTCGATCTAGAAAAAATCCTGCGATCAATTATGGAACAGGAGGAATGCTTAACGGAAGAAAATATATGGTAACTACTTCGTGGAATGCTCCCAAAGAAGCGTTTACTTTACCAGGTGAGTTTTTCAACCAACATTCTGTTGATGAAGGACCATTATTTGGTTTTCACAGAATGAATGCATTTATAGGATTAACACCTTTACAAAGTATTCATTTTTATGATATTGAAAAAAATGCAACTATTGAAAATTACATTGAAATGTATCAGAATCATTTGAAAAAATTGTTTTTGAATCAATCATAAAATAAATGTAGGTTCATTCAAAATTATTACTACAAATGAAATCCTTGCAACATTTTACCAATAGAACTGCATAAAAAATTTGTACACTCAACTAGTATGGTTTACTTTTGAAAACTAACGGTATGAGAAATTAAATATGAAACCACTTAAAGAAAAACTTCTTATTCAAGATGCTACAATTCATAAAGTGCAATATGATACAGAGTGTTTTTTCAATTTAGATGACATCGCTTTTTACTTAAAAGAAGATCTTTCGGAGGTGGAATGGATTTATTTGCCAATGATGATAGAAGGGGAGCAGGAAATAGTAAAATGCTGTACATTTGAAGATATTCTGAGAGGAAGAAAAGAATTATAAACCAAAAAGGAGGTACTAATTTGCACCTCCTTTTTCTTGTTTATCGATTGTTTATTTTGGCTTTTTCTTTAATGATATCACTAATTTTTCGGTTTTCAATTTTGCTTTCAAGCCAAGAAATAATATCCAAGTATAAAAAGGCTCTTTTTTCGTAAGTGCTTTTTTCGAGTTCTACGAAACGCTCTTTCATTTTTATAAACTCTTTTTTAATATCACTTGGATAAATAGAGTTCAAGTTTTTCATAAAACGAATGATTTCTTTTTGCACTTCATGCATATCATTCATTTTAATCAAAAACTTATAGGTGTTTTTGATTTGGTTTTCAATGTAAAAATCTTTGCCTAGCTCATAATGAGCAATTAAGCATAAAAGTCTAGAAAAACACATCAAATCCTCACGCATCGATAAGTTTTTGTTATTGATTATCTTTTCAAGATAATTGATACATTCTGCATATTTTTCGTTTCCAAAGTAAATAGAAGCTATCTTGTAATAAAACAACATTTCATGATGCTCATCAAGATGGTCGTTGTGAATTTTGAGTTTATTCAAAATCTCTGGAATCAAATATTCGCTTTCTACAAATGAGCCTTCGAGAATGTGATAATTGAGTTTATTGTTATACAAATACAAAAAGGACAAACAGGCAATATTGTCATTGATTGGAAAACGAGGATCTTTGATAGTTTCTTCCAACAAAACCAAGTATTTTTTGAAATTTGATTTGTATTTGAGCATGTATAATGACTCCAAAAGATAGTTGTTTCCTTTTAAGAAAAAAACGGGATTCAAATAAATCATATTGGGATTGTCATAAAACAAGGTTACCCACTTAGAGGCATATTTATAACTTGCCAAAAAATCTTGAACTAAGAAACTACGCCATAAATTGGCATTATAAAACCAATATTTTTCTCTAAAACCAAACTTGCTTTCGTCTAACTTGGATATGTGTTTTTTGAAATAATCATCAATATACTTGTATTCGGTATCACTTTTTACATAACCCGTTTTTAGCATTGTTCCATATAACTGCAAGGAAAGATTGGATAACTTACTCGAAATGGTGTTTTTGTAATTTAATTCCTTGGCTTGTATCACTAACTCGTCTGCACGTCCTTGAATACTTCGTGTGATGTATTGTGACTCAATTAGTTTTTCAAATTCAACAATTTCAAAAGCCATGTATTTTTCGTCATTCTCAAGAGCCAACGCTTTGGTTTTATCCAAAATCTTCAAACTCTGTTTGTATAACCCTTTGTTGTAGAGTATGGTGGCAAAATCAATTTGTTCGCGCAATTGATAGCGAATATTTTGACTTGGAATATTTAAGCGAATACTAACAAGGATTTGTTTGTACAGATATGATTTCAAATTGGACAATTGTACTTTTTTGATTAATCCATTCTTTAAAATCATTTTTTCATCATAGACTTCTGATTTGTCCAAAATATTGAAAAGCTCGATGAATTTAGTATTTGAACTAGTCTCCAATCGACTGGCAAAAATCTTAAATTGACGTTTTTCAGACTTAGAAAGGGACTTTATCAGTACAAATAAAAAATCTTTTTGATGGTTAGCCATTGTAAAATATTATGTTTTAAATCACTGAAAATCAATTAATTAAAAACAATTAATTGGTTTTATAAAGAGTATATTTGAGTATATTGGTTTTTGTGTTGGTATAACGTACTCTATTTTTGTTTAGAGATGTGAAATTACATTAAATAAATTAAAATGAATAGAGAGAAAGTTCAAATTTTTGACACCACACTAAGAGATGGAGAGCAAGTTCCTGGATGCAAGCTAGATACCAACCAAAAGCTAGTAATTGCAAATCGATTAGATGAAATGGGAGTTGATATCATAGAAGCTGGTTTTCCGGTTTCTAGTCCAGGTGATTTTTTATCTGTTTCAGAAATTAGCAAAATTGTAAAAAATGCCACAGTTTGTGGATTAACACGTGCTGTAAAAAAAGATATAGATGTAGCTGCTGATGCATTAAAACATGCCAAAAAACCTAGAATTCATACAGGAATTGGTACTTCAGATTCGCATGTGATTCACAAATTGAATACGACAAGAGAAGATGTAATTGAAAGAGCTAAAGCGGCTGTCGCTCATGCAAAATCATATGTAGAAGATGTCGAATTTTATGCTGAAGATGCTGGTCGTACCGACAATGAATTTTTGGCACGAGTCTGTGAAGAAGTTATCAAATCAGGCGCTACCGTTTTGAATATTCCAGACACCACAGGTTATTGCTTACCAGAAGAATACGGTGCCAAAATTAAATATTTAAAAGAAAACGTAAAAGGTATTGAAAATGTAATTCTTTCATGCCATTGCCACAACGATTTAGGAATGGCTACAGCCAATTCTATAGCAGGAGCTATTAACGGAGCCAGACAAATAGAATGTACCATTAATGGAATAGGGGAACGTGCTGGAAATACAGCACTTGAGGAAGTGGTTATGATTTTTAAACAACATCCTTATTTGAATTTGGATACCAATATCAATACCCGCCAATTGAATGAAATGAGTCGCTTAGTTTCTGAAAGTATGGGAATGATTGTGCAACCTAATAAAGCGATAGTAGGTGCCAATGCTTTTGCTCACAGTTCAGGAATTCATCAAGATGGTGTGATTAAAAATAGAGCGACTTATGAAATTATGGATCCTTTAGACGTTGGTGTCAATGAATCATCCATTATTTTGACAGCAAGAAGTGGTCGCGCTGCTTTAGCATACCGAGCTAAAAAAGTAGGTTATGAACTAACCAAAGTGCAATTGGATATTGTCTATCAAGAATTTTTAAAGTTTGCCGACATTAAAAAAGAAGTAGTTGATACCGATATTCATCAAATTATAGAAGTTTGTAAAATTAACATTCAATCCGCATAGGTCTTACAATATTAAAAACAAAAATTATGAATTTAAAAATAGCTGTACTTTCTGGTGATGGAATTGGTCCAGAAGTTACCTTGCAGGCCAAAAAAGCGCTGAATGCAATTGGTGTGGTTTTTAACCATGAATTTGTTTTTGAAGACGCTTATATTGGTGCCATTGCCATCGAAAAAACAGGAAAACCACTTCCAGATCAAACTTTGAATTTGTGTAGAAATACAGATTGTATACTGTTTGGTGCAATCGGAGATCCTATTTATGATAATAATCCTACTGCAAAAGTTCGTCCAGAGCAAGGATTACTGAAACTAAGAAAAGAATTGGGCTTGTATGCCAATATTCGTCCGATAAAAGCTTATCCTCATTTAATGAGTTCTTCTCCTATTAAGAAAGAAGTTTTAGAAGGAACTGATTTTGTTGTATACAGAGAATTGAATGGAGGCTTGTATTTTGGTAAAAAAACAACCAACGAAACCGAAACCTATGCTTCGGATTTGTGTGAATACAATGAATCTGAAATTGCAAAAATCACGCATTTGGCTTTCAAAGCTGCTCAGGCTAGACGTAAAAAAGTCACATTAGTCGACAAAGCCAATGTATTAGAAACCTCACGTCTTTGGAGAAGAGTGGTGACCGAAATCGCAAATGATTACCCAGAAGTTGCATTGAACTTCTTGTATGTTGACAATGCAGCAATGCAAATCATTTTGAATCCAAGACAGTTTGATGTTTTATTGACTGATAATTTGTTTGGTGATATTCTTTCAGATGAAGCAAGCGTTATCTCGGGTTCAATCGGGTTAATGGCTTCTGCTTCTATTGGAGATTATCATTCTTTATTTGAACCTATTCACGGTTGTTATACCGAAGCTAAAGATAAAAATATTGCTAATCCAATCGCTTCGATTTTGTCGGTGGCAATGTTGCTAGAACATTTTGGATTATTTGAAGAAGCTAAAAAAGTTATTGCTGCGGTAGAAGCTGCCATAAGCAATCAAGTCGTCACGGTTGATCTTAAGGTAGATTCAAGATTTGGAACCAACGAAGTAGGGGATTTTATTGCGAATCATATTATGGATGAAGAAGATTTGTACTTTAAAAAAGATTTTGTGCAAATTGGTCGATCAACTATAGTATAGCTTTTTAAGAGAAACATTATAAATAGAGAGATATATTGCTTGTTTGTTCCAATTTTTTTACTAGTTTTGGACTTTATTATTAAAACAATGCAAAAACATATCATTATTATTACCTCTATTATTAATGTCATCGTGATTATTACGCAGGCAAGAGGAATGGTATAGACATATGTAAAACATATTTCATATAAACCTTCCAAATTATTTGGAAGGTTTTTTTTTACGCAAAAATTAAAATATATACACTAACATGGAATTAAATAAATACAGTAAGACAATTACACAAGACGAAACACAACCTGCTGCACAAGCTATGTTGTACGGAATTGGATTAACTGAAGAAGATTTAAAAAAAGCACAAGTAGGAATTGTAAGCATGGGATATGAGGGAAATACTTGTAACATGCACTTAAATGATTTGGCAAAACAAGTCAAACAAGGCGTTTGGGATGCCGATTTAGTAGGTTTAATTTTTAATACTATAGGGGTTAGCGACGGAATATCTAACGGTACTGATGGTATGCGCTATTCATTGGTTTCCAGAGATGTGATTGCTGATTCTATCGAAACTGTAATGGGAGCGCAATGGTATGACTCTATGATTGCTATACCGGGATGTGATAAAAACATGCCAGGCGCTTTAATTGCTATGGGAAGAGTAAATAGACCAGCCATTATGGTTTATGGAGGTTCCATTCACTCAGGAGAATGGAAAGGTGAGAAGTTGAATATCGTGTCAGCTTTTGAAGCTTTAGGTAAAAAATTGCAAAAGACTATTTCTGATGAAGATTTTAAAGGAGTAATTCAAAATTCTTGTCCCGGACCAGGTGCATGCGGTGGAATGTATACTGCCAATACTATGGCTTCGGCTATTGAAGCTTTGGGAATGAGTTTGCCTTACAGTTCATCGAACCCCGCTTTGAGTGAGCAAAAGCAAAACGAATGTTTAGAGGCTGGAAAATATATTAGGTTATTGCTTGAAAAAGACATCAAGCCAAGGGATATTATGACTCGAAAAGCGTTTGAAAATGCGATTACGATTGTAGCTGTTCTTGGAGGATCTACAAATGCGGTTATGCATTTAATCGCAATGGCACATTCAGTTGATATTGAAATTACCTTGAAAGATTTTCAAAATATCAGTGACAGAACCCCTATGCTAGGAGATTTGAAGCCAAGTGGTAAATACATGATGGAGAATCTTCATTATGCAGGAGGAGTTCCAGCAGTATTAAAATATTTATTGAAAAACGGCTTGATTCATGGGGATTGTATGACAGTAACTGGTAAAACGGTAGCTGAAAACTTGGCGAATATTCCAGATTTGAATGATGGACAAGATGTGATTCATGAAATACAAAAAGCCTTAAAACCTACAGGAAATATTCAGATTTTATACGGAAACCTTGCTGAAGAAGGTTGTGTAGCCAAAATAAGTGGTAAAGAAGGTGAATATTTTGAAGGTACAGCCGTAGTTTTTGAAAGTGAATTTGAAGTGATTCCTGGAATAGAAGCTGGAAAAGTAAAACCAGGTAATGTAGTCGTCATTAGATACTGCGGTCCAAAAGGAGGTCCCGGTATGCCCGAAATGTTGAAACCTACTTCTGCCATAATGGGAGCAGGATTAGGAAATTCTGTAGCTTTAATTACAGATGGTAGATTCTCAGGTGGTTCTCATGGTTTTGTGGTAGGTCATATCACTCCAGAAGCTTATGATGGTGGTGGAATTGCTCTAATCGAAGAAGGAGACGTAATTAGCATTGACGCCGTCAAGAACACGATTAACCTTAAAATTTCTGATGAAGAATTTGCAAAACGAAAAGCCAATTGGGTACAACCACCACTAAAAGTTACAAAAGGGGTTTTACTTAAATACGCTAGATCGGTCTCTAGTGCTTCTACAGGATGTGTAACCGATAAATAGATAGTTGATATAAAAAATGAAAGCAATTTCATTTCAAAATAAGAATACCAATGGTAACAAATAAAATCACAGGCGCTGAAGCAATTATCAGATGCCTTTTAGAAGAAGGAGTAGACATCGTTTATGGATATCCAGGGGGAGCCATAATGCCTGTTTACGATGAATTATATAAATTTCAAGATCAATTGCATCATGTGTTAGTGCGCCATGAGCAAGGCGCTACACACGCCGCGCAAGGATATGCAAGAGCTACAGGGAAAGTTGGAGTAGCGATAGCTACTTCTGGACCAGGAGCCACGAATTTAGTCACTGGAATAGCCGATGCTCAAATCGATTCGACTCCAATGGTTTGCATTACAGGTCAGGTTGGGAAACATTTATTGGGTTCTGATGCTTTTCAAGAAACAGATATTATCGGGATTTCGACTCCAGTAACGAAATGGAATTATCAAATCACGGAAGCTTCGGAAATTCCTGAAATCATCGCTAAAGCTTTCTACATCGCTCGTTCAGGGCGTCCAGGACCAGTTTTGGTAGATATTACCAAAAACGCTCAGTTTGATGAACTTGATTTTAGTTATACTAAATGCAAAGGAGTTCGCAGTTACTTTCCAAAACCTGTTTTGGATCACCAAAAAGTTGCTGAAGCAGCTACATTGATTAATGGTGCCAAAAAACCGTATATCGTTTTTGGTCAGGGTGTGATTTTGGGGCAAGCCGAGGAATTATTAAAAGCGGTAATTGAAAAAACAGGAATACCAGCAGCTTGGACGATTTTAGGTCTTTCTGCTTTACCATCAGATCATCCTTTAAACGTTGGTATGCTTGGAATGCATGGTAATTATGGGCCAAATATTTTGACCAATGAATGCGATGTCTTGATTGCCATTGGTATGCGATTTGACGATCGTGTAACGGGTAATTTAGCTACGTACGCCAAACAAGCCAAAATCATTCACTTTGAAATAGATCCAGCTGAAGTTGATAAAAATGTAAAAACGGATGTAGCTGTTTTAGGTGATGTAAAAGAATCTTTGGCTGCACTTTTACCTTTGGTAGAAGCTAAATCACATGAAGCTTGGCATAACGAATTCAAGGAAAAGTACAAAATAGAATTGGAAAGTGTCATTAACGATGAATTAAGTCCAAAAGGAGAAGGAATCTCTATGGGAGAAACTATTGAAATGATAAACAAACACTCTAATGGCGATGCTATTATGGTTTCAGATGTTGGTCAACACCAAATGTTTACTTGTCGCTATTCTAAATTCAATCAATCAAAAAGTAATATTACTTCAGGTGGTTTAGGAACTATGGGATTTGCTTTGCCTGCAGCTATCGGTGCCAAAATGGGACAGCCAGATAGAGAAGTGGTTGCCATCATCGGTGACGGCGGATTTCAAATGACGATTCAGGAATTAGGAACTATTTTTCAAACTAGGGTTCCAGTAAAAATTGTGGTGTTAAACAATGAATTTTTAGGAATGGTAAGACAATGGCAGCAGTTGTTTTTTGACAAACGCTATGCGTCTACCGAGATGATTAACCCCAATTTTATTGCAATTGCCGAAGGGTATTATATCAAAGCCAAAAAGGTGACCCAAAGAGAGGATTTAGATGCTGCCGTAGCTGAAATGTTAGCTTCAAAAGAAGCCTATTTCTTAGAAGTAATGGTAGAAAAAGAAAATAATGTATTTCCGATGATTCCAACAGGAGCCTCAGTTTCTGATATCAGATTAAGTTAAAAGTTATGGAAAATAAAACATTCACGATTTCTGTATATTCAGAAAACAACGTAGGCTTATTGAATAGGATTTCAGGCATATTTCTGAAACGACATATTAATATTTTGAGTTTGAACGTATCCGAATCAGAGATAGAAAACGTTTCTCGATTTGTAATTGTAGTAAATACAACCGAAAAATGGGTACAAAACATCGTAGGTCAAATCGAAAAACAGATTGAAGTAATTAAGGCTTTTTACCATATCGATGAAGAGACAATTTTCTTGGAAAGCGCTATTTTCAAAATCGAATCCAGTTTACTTTTTGATGAACGACAAATTCAAAATATAATCAAAGAAAGCAATTCACAAATTGTAACCGTTTCGAGAGACTTTTTTGTGATTTCAAAATCAGGAAAGCGCTCTGAAATAGAGGAGTTGTATGCAAAGTTAAAGCCTTTCGGAATCATGCAATTTGTGCGATCAGGACGTATTTCAGTTTCAAAAACGAAAATGGAAATTTCGGCAATATTAGAGAATTTATAAAGCAATAGCTTTCGAAATTACTATAACTAGAATTTCAAAACAAAACCAAATAAAACTATTAATTATAAAATTTTACATTCATTAAATATTAAAAAAATGGCAAATTATTTCAATTCATTACCACTTAGATTACAATTAGAACAATTAGGCGTTTGCGAATTCATGGACCAATCCGAATTTGCAAATGGAATAACAGCTTTGGCAGGAAAAAAAGTAGTCATTGTAGGTTGTGGAGCTCAAGGTTTAAACCAAGGTTTAAACATGAGAGATTCTGGTTTAGATATTTCTTATGCTTTACGTGCAGAGGCAATTGCTCAAAAAAGAGCTTCTTATATGAATGCTGCGGATAATGGTTTTAAAGTTGGAACCTATGAAGAACTGATTCCAAGTGCAGATTTAGTTTGTAATTTAACGCCAGATAAACAACATACTGCTGTAGTAAGTGCTATTATGCCCTTGATGAAAGAAGGAGCTACTTTAGCTTACTCTCACGGTTTTAACATCGTTGAAGAAGGAATGCAAATTCGTAAAGATATTACGGTAATTATGTGTGCACCAAAATGTCCCGGATCAGAAGTTCGAGAAGAATACAAAAGAGGTTTTGGAGTGCCTACCTTAATTGCAGTACACCCAGAAAATGACCCTAATGGAGTAGGTTTAGAGCAAGCAAAAGCGTATGCAGTGGCAACAGGTGGTCATAGAGCTGGCGTATTGAAATCTTCTTTCGTTGCCGAAGTAAAATCAGATTTGATGGGAGAGCAAACCATTTTGTGTGGAATGCTACAAACGGGTTCTATTTTGTGTTTTGACAAAATGGTAGAAAAAGGAATCGAGCCAGGTTATGCTTCAAAATTGATTCAATACGGTTGGGAAACAATTACTGAAGCTTTAAAACATGGTGGAATCACTAACATGATGGATCGTTTGAACAATCCTTCTAAAATTGAGGCATATGAATTGGCTGATGAATTAAAAGACATTATGCGTCCTTTGTTTCAAAAACATATGGATGATATTATTTCTGGTGAATTCTCTAAAAACATGATGATAGACTGGGAGAATAATGACATCAATTTATTGTCATGGAGAGCCGCTACAGCCGAAACTAATTTTGAAAAAACAGCTCCTACAGAGGCGCCAATTTCAGAACAAGAATACTTTGATAATGGTGTTTTAATGATTGCGATGGTTAAGGCTGGGGTAGAATTGGCATTCGAAACCATGACAGAGTCTGGAATTATCGAAGAATCTGCATATTATGAGTCGTTGCACGAATTGCCATTGATTGCTAATACGGTTGCTAGAAAAAAATTATACGAAATGAACAGAATCATTTCTGACACGGCTGAATATGGTTGTTATTTATTTGATCATGCGTGTAAACCTTTGTTGGTAGATTTTATGCAAGCTATCGATACCAATGTGATTGGAAAACCATTCTCTACTTCAAATGAAATTGACAATGCAGTATTAATTGCTGTTAATAATAGCATCCGTCAACACCCAATAGAAGAAGTTGGCGCTTGGTTACGTGAATCTATGACTGCGATGAAAAAAATAGGTTAATAAATGGAATTACCACACAGGGAGCGTGTGCTGAATAACTATCTTATCGATACTCTCATGGTTTTAGTTTGAATTAGTTATTAAATTTAAGATTGGGCAAAACGATACGATATTCTCAGATTCACTTAACTTTATTAGAGAGTTAAGTGAATGTAATCCAATAAAAATGTTATAAATTGTTGTTAATTGTAGTTAAATTGTTATTTCAAAAGGCATACTTTAAATAGTGTGCCTTTTTTTATGAAAACGATAGAAAATACTTAAAATATTGTTTGGTATGATGTTTACATCAATTTTGGAATTAGTATATTTGATTTCCATTAAAAGCAATAAAAATTAGCATTAATACCTTATTAAAAAATTAAAAGCATGAGTTATTTTAAGATCGAAAATTTAGAACAATATTTTAAGCATTATAATAAATCGGTTAGAGAACCTAGGAAATTTTGGGGCAAAATTGCAGAAGAAAATTTTACATGGTATCAATATTGGGATAAAGTAGTAGATTTTAATATGGCAACCGCTGAAGTTAAGTGGTTTACAGAAGCTAAAGTGAATATCACCAAAAACTGTATCGATCGACATTTAGCCAAACGAGGTGAAAAAAACGCCATCATTTTTGAGCCTAACAATCCAGACGAACCTGCCCAACATATTACCTACAACGAATTGCATCAAAGAGTTTGCAAAATGGCTAATGTTTTGAGAGCACAAGGGATTACAAAAGGAGATCGCGTTTGTATTTACTTACCCATGATTCCAGAATTGGCGGTTTCGATTTTAGCCTGTGCTAGAATTGGAGCTATACATTCGGTTATTTTTGCAGGATTTTCTTCTTCTGCTGTTGCGTCTAGAATTAATGATAGTGAATGTAAAATGGTTATCACATCGGATGGAGGGTACAGAGGAAATAAAACCATCGATTTGAAAGGAATTATCGATGAGTCATTAGAAAATTGCCCTTCGGTACAATCAGTCTTAGTGACCAAAAGAACAGAATCCACAATTGCTATGAAACCAGGGAGAGATCAATGGTTGCAGCCACTTTTGGATCAAGCCTCTGATAATAATGTAGCCGAAATTATGGATGCTGAGGATCCATTATTCATTCTTTACACTTCGGGTTCTACCGGAAAACCAAAAGGAATGGTGCATACTACAGCGGGTTACATGGTCTATACTTCTTACACATTTAAAAATGTTTTTAACCACGAAGAGAACGATATTTTTTGGTGTACCGCAGATATTGGATGGATTACAGGACATTCCTATACGCTATATGGTCCCTTGTTAAACGGAGGTACAACGGTTATTTTTGAAGGAATTCCTTCTTATCCAGATTTTAGTCGTTTTTGGGAAACTATTGAAAAACATAAAGTTACGCAATTCTATACAGCTCCAACAGCTATTCGTTCTTTGGCCAAAGAAAGCTTAGAATATGTGCAACGTTTCCCTTTGAAATCATTAAAAGTTATTGGTTCTGTTGGAGAGCCTATCAATGAAGAAGCTTGGCACTGGTTTAATGATCACGTTGGCGATAAGCGTTGTCCAATTGTGGACACTTGGTGGCAAACAGAAACTGGTGGAATCATGATTGCTCCTATTTCTTTTGTAACACCAACCAAGCCAACCTATGCTACTTTGCCTTTACCAGGAATTCAACCAGTTTTAATGGATGATAAACGCAACGAAATCGAAGGGAATCAAGTAGTTGGAAGTTTGTGTATCAAATTCCCATGGCCTGGTATAGCAAGAACGATTTGGGGAGATCACCAACGTTATATCGATACGTATTTCTCATCTTTCCCAGGAAAATATTTTACGGGAGATGGCGCCTTACGTGACGAAGTTGGCTATTACAGAATCACAGGTCGTGTAGATGATGTGGTGATTGTTTCTGGTCATAATTTAGGTACAGCACCAATTGAGGATGCTATCAACGAACATCCAGCTGTAGCTGAATCCGCAATTGTTGGATTTCCACACGATATCAAAGGGAATGCCTTGTACGGTTACGTTATTTTGAAAGAATCAGGGGAATCTAGAGATAGAGAAAACTTGATTAAGGAAATCAACCAAATTATTACCGATCATATTGGACCAATTGCGAAATTAGACAAAATCCAGTTCGTTACAGGCTTACCAAAAACACGCTCAGGAAAAATCATGCGTCGTATTTTACGTAAGATTGCAGAGGGCGATTTCTCAAGCTTTGGAGATACCACTACGTTGCTAAATCCAGAAATAGTAGATGAAATTAAGAATAATAGATTGTAATTAATACATCAAATAATACATGCTAACTGCTTTATTAATAAGATAAAGCAGTTTTTGTATTTATATAAATGCATAGGCTACTTCATTACAAAACATTTCATTAAATTTACCCATATGGTTAACACAGAAATTGTAATAATTGGGGGAGGTTTAGCAGGATTGACTGCTGGAATTCACTTATCTCAAAACGGAATTTCAGTAACTATTGTCGAAAAAAACGAATACCCCAAACATAAAGTCTGTGGCGAATACATTTCTAATGAAGTCAAACCTTATCTAGAGTCTTTGGGAATTCCTATTCAAAATGCGCATCCTACTTCGATTACTCAATTAGAATTTGCGACTTTATATGGTACGAGTTTGCATCAGAAATTGCCTTTAGGTGGTTTTGGCATCAGTCGCTACACCTTAGATTACATCTTGTATCAAAAAGCGATTGAAAGTGGTTGTAACATTATAAAAAATACAGTAGAGAGTTGTGTTTTTGAAGAGAATCAGTTCATCGTCACTACGCAAAATCAAGAAAAATATTTAGCCAAAATTGTTTTAGGTGCCTTTGGCAAAAGAGCCAATTTAGATTATTACTTCCACAGATCATTCATTCAAAAACAATCCCCTTGGTTAGCGGTCAAAAATCATTATAAAGGCGATTTCCCAGAAGATGTCGTGGGTTTGTATCATTTTAAAGGCGGCTATTGCGGAGTTTCCAAAGTAGAGAATAACCAAATCAATATATGTTATATCACCAATTATAAAGATTTTAAACGGTATAAAAACATAGCCGATTTTCAAAAAGAGGTACTGTTCAAAAATCGTAAACTGAAACAAATTTTACAAACTTCGATTCCTGTTTTTGATAAACCATTAACGATAAGTCAAATTTCATTTGAAAAGAAAGAACCTGTGTCAGATCATGTTTTGATGATTGGCGATACCGCTGGACTCATTCATCCTTTGTGCGGTAACGGAATGGCGATGGCGATTCATAGTGCCAAAATAGCATCTGAATTGAGTGTTTATTTTCTTAGCAATAAAAACAGTAGAGAGGTGTTAGAAAGTAAGTATATTGCAACTTGGAATTCCAATTTCAAAGGACGATTACGCATGGGAAGAAACTTAAGCGCTATTTTAGAACAACCGATTTTAACATTACTCGTTCTGCAAGTAATTATTTTTTTTCCTTTTATCATCAAACAAATCATCAAACGTACTCATGGTACACCCATTTCGTAAATGAATTTTAGAGTCCCCACAACATACAGAACTACTTCCACAGAAATTATGGATGATTTTTCTCTTGAAGGAGAAGAACTTAGAGAGGCTTTGGATAAAATAGCTTCCATCAACCAATTTTTAGGAGGTAATAAAGTCACTCTCGATGGAGTAAAACAGTTACTTGGCGCTATTTCCCTCAATGAAACCATCACAATTGTGGATATAGGGTGCGGAAATGGTGACATGTTGCGTACCTTAGCTCAATATGCACAAAAATCAGGTTTAGTAGTCGAATTAATCGGGATTGATGCCAATAGGTTTACGGTGAATCATGCCCAACAATTGTCTGCTGCTTACGAAAATATTTCTTTTCGCTGTGAGGATATTTTTGATACTTCATTCAAAGAGGTAAAAGCAGATTTATTTTTGTGTACCTTGACTTTGCATCATTTTAAAAACGAGGAAATCGAATATTTACTGCCTTTGTTTTATAGAAATTCACGATTAGGAATAGTCATTAATGATTTGCAGCGAAGCGGTTTAGCGTATCGATTATTCCAGCTTTTGTGTGTTGTTTTTCGTCTTAATACGATGTCACGTGAAGACGGATTGATCTCTATTTTAAGAGGTTTTACTAAAGAAGAATTGATTCGTTTTTCAAATCAAATGAATTTTAATAAGTGGTCCATTCGTTGGAGATGGGCATTTAGATACCAATGGATAATTTCAAAATTATGAGTGTAAAAATTTGTACCGTAGCCAAACAATTACCGAACTATTCAAAGGCTACCGAAGAAATTATTCCTTTTTTGGATGCTTGGCTCGAAGGTCAAGACGAGCGATTTATTCGAAAAGTCAAAAAAATATTCGAAGGTGCGGCTGTCGATAAACGCTATTCTATCATGGATCCTGTAGAGGTGTTTACAAAGACTTCGTTTACTGAAAGAAATGCCATTTATGTCCGTGAAGTCATCACATTAGGAGAGAAAGTATTGCAAAAAGCATTGCTCCAAGCCGAATGGAAAGCTACCGACATTGATTTCATAATTACCGTAAGTTGCACAGGAATTATGATTCCATCACTTGATGCTTACTTAATCAATAGTTTGAAATTGCGTCAAGATGTGGTTCGTTTACCTGTAACCGAAATGGGGTGTGCCGCTGGAATATCGGGTATTATTTACGCCAAAAACTTCCTAAAAGCCAATCCTGGAAAAAGAGCCGTTGTTATTGCGGTCGAAAGTCCAACAGCAACTTTTCAATTGGATGATTTTTCCATGGCCAATATTGTGAGCGCAGCAATTTTTGGAGACGGAGCTGCTTGTGTATTGCTTTCTTCCAATGATTTAGATGAAGGTCCAGAAATCATTGGCGAGGAAATGTATCATTTTTATGACGCTATTGACATGATGGGATTTGAATTGACCAATTCAGGTTTGCAAATGGTGCTTGATAGTGCCGTTCCGGAGACCATTGCGAGTCATTTTCCAGCAATTATTCATCCATTTTTAGCACAATATCAGTTGACTATTTCAGATATGGATTATTTGATTTTCCATCCAGGTGGAAAAAAAATCATTCAAACGGTAGAAACGCTTTTTGAAGGTTTAGGAAAAGATATTGAAGAGACCAAAGCTGTTTTGCGTTTATACGGAAACATGTCAAGCGCAACAGTACTTTATGTTTTGGAAGAAATTATGAATAAAAAACCGGCTAAAGGAACGAAAGGACTGATGCTAAGTTTTGGCCCAGGCTTTTCGGCGCAAAGAGTTTTATTACAATTTTAAAAAATGGAATCACAAGAAATTATATCCAAATTACCCTATAGTAAACCCTTTTTGTTTGTGGATACCATTATTGATGTTAATGAAAATGCCATTAAGGGTAGTTATAGATATGCAGAAGATTTGGATTTTTACAAAGGGCATTTTGTAGGCAATCCGGTAACGCCTGGCGTTATTTTGACCGAAACTATGGCGCAAATTGGTGTAGTTTGCTTGGGAATTTTTATTCTAAATGATAACTTTACAAAAGACATCGTAATTGCTTTAACATCAAGTGAAATTGATTTTATTAAACCTGTATATCCAAACGAAACCGTAACCGTTTTTTCAGAAAAAGTCTACTTTCGTTTTGGTAAATTAAAGTGCAAAGTGTGGATGGAAAATCAAAAGAAGGAAACTGTTTGCAAAGGTTATATTTCTGGTATGATGAAATTATAGTTGAGCTTTTATAATCTTTAATGCTAAAGCTAAAATGAGAAAAAGAGTAGTGATTACAGGGTTAGGAGTGGTCGCTCCCAATGGAGTAGGAGTACCCGATTTTACTGAGGCCATAAAAAATGGTGTTTCTGGAATACAACACGATCCCGAATTAGAACGTCTTGATTTTTCATGTCAAATTTCTGGGAAACCTACTATTCCTGACGAACTTGCGCTCAACTATTTCACTCCCCTAGAACTTAGAAATTTTAATGCCTCGGGAATTTTATATGGCGTTATCGCTGGAATGGAAGCATGGAAAAATGCAGGCTTAACCATAGAAACGAACGATATTCCAGATTGGAACAGCGGAACAATCTTTGGAACTGGAACCTCAGGAATTGAAAAATTTAGAGAGAGTATTTATAAGATTGACGACTTGCAAACCCGTCGTTTAGGAAGTACTGCCGTGGCACAAACCATGAACAGCGGTGTAAGTGCTTATTTGGGCGGAAAGCTAGGATTAGGTAATCAGGTTAGTACTAACTCTTCTGCTTGCACCACAGGCGCAGAAAGCATTTTGATGGGTTTCGAACGCATTCAATCGGGTTTGGCCCAACGAATGCTTGTTGGGAGCACCAGCGATTCAGGTCCTTATATTTGGGGAGGATTTGATGCAATGAAAGTCTGTACTTTTAAACACAACCAAAATCCAGAACAAGGCTCAAGACCAATGTCATCATCTGCTTCGGGTTTTGTTCCTAGTAGTGGAGCAGGAGCATTGGTGATCGAAGATTTAGAAACAGCTTTGGAACGTGGAGCCACTATTTATGGCGAAATTTTGGGTGGCAATTGCAACTCTGGTGGGCAAAGAGGACAAGGTTCAATGACAGCTCCAAATGGAATTGCGGTACAAAAATGCATAACAGACGCTCTTCTTAATGCTGGGATTACTGCTTCTGATTTAGATACAATTAACGGACATTTGACTGCTACTGCCAAAGACGCTTTTGAAATTGAAAATTGGTGCCAAGCCCTAAATTTAAAAGGAAAAGATTTCCCCTATATCAATTCATTGAAATCGATGGTAGGCCATTGCTTATCTGCAGCAGGGAGTATTGAGTGTGTAGCAAGCGTTTTGGAACTGCATCACGATTTTATTTTTCCAAATTCCAATTGTGAAGACGTACATCCTGATATTATAAAATGTATTGCAGTTTCACAAATCCCACAACGTTTAATTCATAAAAAAATGCAGTATATTGCTAAAGCAAGTTTTGGATTTGGAGATGTAAATGCCTGCATAATTTTTAAAAAATGGAATTCAATTTAACACTACAAAGTAACACTATATGGATACTAATCAAAACCCAAGAATTGAAGAGCTTAAGCAAATTATTAAGCCTTATATTCAAAACCAAGACGCCTTCGATTCACTAACAGAAGAGACTGATTTCATCAAGGATTTACAAATCAATTCAGCCAATTTAGTCGATGTAATTTTGGATATAGAAGAGAAATACCAAATAATGATTGATAACGAATCGATGGAAAGAATGATTAATGTGAAAGCAGCTCTTGAAATTATTGATGCAAAACTTGCGGAATAAGTAACGTCATGATTGGGAACGATATTGTGGATTTAGAAGTAGCACGTTGTCAGAGTAATTGGCAACGTAAAGGTTTTTTGGATAAAATTTTTACGATAAATGAGCAAAGGCTAATTCTTGATGCCGAAAACCCAGAACTCTTAGTTTGGAATTTATGGACTAGAAAAGAAGCAGCCTATAAAATTTTCAATAGAAGTACACAAATCAGAGCGTTTATTCCTCTTCTATTAGAATGTAATGTAATCAATGAATTTGAAGGTACAATAAGCATCAATCATCAAACCTATTTTTCTCAAACCGAAATAACCGAAAGTAGTGTTTATACTGTTGCAGTGAGTGAAAGGCTCTTTTTTTCAAAAATACAAGTGCTTTCTTCTGAACAACCCATCTTGAAGGAAGATGGAATTCCATTTTTGATGGATTCTATTTCAAACAAAAAAAATCCCGTTTCTATTACGCATCATGGGCGATTTTGGAACGGGATTACTTTAGCAGTTTAAAAGTTTAAATCTAATTTGTTTTTTAGCTTTAAAAATAACAAAGCGATTCGATACGCATCTTCGGATGAAGAATTCCTGTCGCTTTTTGGAATTTTGTACAGGGTGCATAGTTCGTCAAGCGAAAATTGTCGATCAGTAATATCATTGATTTTTCTGTACATCACATCAATATCTAAGGCTTGGTTTTTTAATCTTCCGCATCCGATTTTTTCTAGAGCAGCATTGATCATTTCCACATCAAAATCAATGTGATGTCCTATCAGTATCGCATTTCCAATATAATCAACAAACATTTGAATAGCGTCTGGTTCAACCAGTTTTTTCATCTTGCTATCCACTATAAATTCATTGGGAAGTCCGTTATCGTGAAGATATTTGTATTGAAGCAACGCCGCTTCAAAACTTTTACCGATAGCAATACTGTTGTCTTCTATGCCAAAAGAACCAATGGATAAGATAACATCTTTGTTTGGATTCATTCCTGAAGTTTCGGTTGAAAAAACGATAACATCGCTCGATTTAGCATCAAACTTAGCTAAGTAGTCTTTCCAAAAATCTGGATAATCTTTGTTTATGTTTTTTAGCCAATCTAACATATCATGAAAATTGTGTGAGTTTGAACTTTCCTTTTATTAATTCTTCCAATTCTTTCATTGGTGCTAATGCCGCTTTTAATTTTTCTTTGTCTAATTTGGACATATCTGCTATAGAAATGTATTGTCCTGAATCATCATTTTTTAGCCCTTCGACAGTTCTGAACTTAGATAAAGTAATAAATGCATCGGCACAATTTAAATAGATTTCTTCATTTTTAGCATCTACAATAGCCAATTGCTTAAATCTTAAGTAGGTGTTATTAATTCCTTTTAAGTTAAAATGTAACGCAAACAATCTTGCACCATCGATTAATGGCATCAAAGCGCGAGATTTGATATCGAATTTATTTTTATTCAAAGCGTCTTCTTCCGTGATAAATTTCTTGAAAAAAGTCAAAGGCGCATTATATCGAAGCACTTCATTTCCCAAATAGTCAAAAAACAGGCTGTTGTTCTTTGCATTTTGTAACACTACATTGCCAAGAGCTTCTTCTAATTTATCATCTCCAAAAACCAATTCATAATCAAAGAAAATACTACTCATATCGTTGCTGTTTTCACCTGGAGTATTCATGCAACTATTGTATTGTTTGATCCAGTCCGACAATGATTTACACCATTGTAAGTTACTTGCCATATGATTTTGAGGGCACAAAGGATAACCTACTTTTTCTAAAGTCGCAGTAGTTTTTTTGGCTAATTTGATAAAATAATCTTTTACGTCACGATATTTGTTTGCTTCAACATCTTCAAAAACCAACATGCTATCTTGATCGGTGTACAATAATTGTTCTTTTCTACCTTGGCTTCCAAGACTTAACCAAACAAAACGAGCAGGAGGCGAACCCAAATCTAAAATGGAGAGCTCAACACTTCTTTTTATAATGGCTAAATTAATTTCACTTGCAATATTGGCCACATGATAAAGAGGGATATTTTTATAAATTGCATTTTGAATCAAATCGGTAAGTCGTTCTCTAATTTGTTTTAAATCCTTGGGAGCAAGAGCACGCTTGATTTCTTTAATCATTACACCAGGATTGCTAGCTTGGGCAATGATTAAGTCGTGTTCAGAGATGATTCCTTTCACTACAGATTGAGAAGTTCCGTCTAAAGTAACACAAAGATGTGTAACATTGTGCTTTAGCATTAACAATTGCGCTTCTGCTAAAGAAACATTTTCTACTACTGTGATTACAGGTGAATCCATAATTTTGTCAATGGTATCAGTAATTAAATACCTTCCGGTCGCAACTTTAGAACGCATATCACGATCGGTAACTATACCAATTGGCAAATTATTTTCGCAAACCAAAACATTATTTACAGTTTCTTCCGTCATTAACTGAGCAATATCTTTAATAATGGTTTGCGCAGTTGTTGTTATAGGTGAATTGTTATAAGTTAAAGATTGAAAATATTGAATATCGGACTGTTGATCAGGATAAAAAACATTGTCAGAAATCAATTTACCTCCATTATTATCTTTATCACTCGCATATCTAGAGGTTGCGGCAAAGCTTTCTAATAAAAAGTTTAAAACCAATGAATTATTTGCAACAAAAGGTCTAAATGTAGCAATCGGAATCGCGTAAATAATACTTTCTTCACGCGCTTTTGATGTCATCATGTAATTATTTTTAGCGAAAAAAGGACGCAAACCAAAAATATCACCTTGATGGCATTTATTTAATAAAGTTTCCTCAGCATCATATATTACTGATAAATTGATAGTACCAGATGCAACAACGTAAAAACATTCATGCAAACTATCATTAATTTGAAATAACGTTTGGTGTTTTTCAAGAGGGATGACTCTAATACTAGAGGCAATCTCAGAAAGTTCATTAAGCGTTAAATTATTAAAAGGTGGATATTCTTTTAAGAAGTCGGCGATGCGTTCAGCTATTGTATTCATATCACAAAGATAGGTTAGTAACTTTCGTAAAAATAGTAAAATTGGGTAAAATAAAATAATGCGTTTTTTAGAATTACGAATTAGAATTGAGATATTTTGATATAAAAATAGGAGAGAATCTTTATAGTTTTCTCTCCTATTCCAAATAATAGCTGTATATATTGAAATTAAATTATTTTCAAATTTTTATAGTTTACTTTTTTTTGGTTTTCATATTCAATATTTCAACGAATAAAGAAAATGAAATGGCAAAGTACAAATAACCTTTGGGTACTGGCGTGACATGACTTCCAAAAATTGAAGCATTGGATAAATGGGCACTTTCTGTCAACAACATAAAGCCAATCAAGATTAAAAAGGATAATCCTAAAATTTGGATAGAAGGATGTTTGTTTACAAAATTACCTACCGGAACAGCAAATTGCATCATGATGAAAACCGATACAATTACAGCAGTTATCATGATGTAAATGGCTCCAGGAACGCCATTGGTCATCCCAACCGCAGTAAGAATACTATCGAAAGAAAAGACCAAATCGATCATGATAATTTGAAGAATAACACTTCGGAAAGATTTGGTAGCAGCTTTACCTAATTCTTTTTCTTCATGACCTTTTTCGTCTACTTTTTCGCGGATTTCATTGGTACTTTTATAAATTAAGAACAATCCACCCAAAAGCAAAATGATACTTTGTCCTGTAATTCCGGCTTGCAACCATCCCCAGTCAATAGTAAGCCAAGGTTTTTTCATTTGTATCAACAAATTGATTCCAAATAATAAAGCGATTCGCATGAACATGGCCAAAAACATTCCGATTTTGGTAGCTTTTTTGCGTTTTTCTTCGGGTAATTTTCCAGTGGCAATCGAAATAAAAATTATGTTGTCTATCCCTAAAACAATTTCAAGAAATGTCAAGGTTAATAAGGCAATCCATGCATCAGGATTCAGAAATACTCCCATTTGGGTTTTGTTAAAAGTTAAGATTTACTTTTTTAATTAAGCACTAAAGTTTAGTAACGGTACCTGTTTGTTTGGCATCCGATCCAATCATTCCAAATTCGAAGGTGTAGGAATTAGCTGTTGTGGTTAAAATTTTCATTTGTATGGCTTTTTCTTCAGCCATGTTTTTTGGGTGTTTTTTTTGTAAAACATACTCGCAATCGTTGACCCAACGAATCGTTGCTGTATCTGTTTTTCCTTCAAAAGTTTCAATTTCGATGCTGTCTTTGCGTTCAAAAAAGGTTATTTTTTTGACACCATTTACTTCGTATTCAAATTTGAATTTTCCGGTTTTAAAATCGGAGCATTTGCGGTCTACATTATAACAGGAAATCAAAAGTAAAAGTGGTGAGAGGTAAAATATTTTTTTCATGTGTAGTTCTATTATTATTCAATTTTAATATCGTATTTATCCAAAAGGCCTACGATTCCTTGTGTTGTAAATTTAGCTTTTTTCATCGGATTGAATTCTGGGTCGATGTTGTAATTGTAGGCGGTTCTAAAATCGGCTCCTGCCAATTGAGTATCATTAAAAATCGCACGGTCAAGATTGCAATTATCAAACACACTATTGTTCAGTTGTGTCCCAATGAAAGTTACTTCTTTTAGCGAACATCCTGAAAATTGGGTTTTAGGCATTTTTTTATTAGCAAAAGAAGCGTAATCCAACACACTATCTTGAAAACCCACATCGAATAAAAAATCATCGCATCCTTGAAATTGAATGCCCAAGAGTTTACAGTTTTTGAAACGAACGGTTTTTAAGCTACTGCCAGCAAGTTGCACCATAGATAAATTGCAGTCTATAAACTCGCAGTCCATAAAGGTATTGTTGCAAAAATAACTATTGGAGAAATCACAGTTTTTAAAAACGCAATCTTCAAACTCGCGATGGTTTATTTTTTGATCAACAGCAATGACTTTTTCGAAGGTTTTTTGAACGTTAATTAGGTTTTCCATGGCAATTTTTTAGATTTTCTGGCAGTATGTCTTATCCGAAGAATTTGAATGGTTGAGTCGGATATTCTATATGAAATGCTGTAATCATAAATGTAATATACTCTAAAGGTTCCGTCGTTGTTAACTTTGTTGCTGTCGAGTTTGTAAATTTCGGGTTGAGTTTTTAAAATTTCAGTACTGTCAAAAATGGTTGCAATTACTTTATCTGCAATTTGAATCGATTTACTTTCAAAGAAAATGTAAAAATGGATATCCTCTAATTGTTCTAAAGCATTTTTTGACTAGATTATTTCCTTCCCCATTTTTTTGAAAGATTTTTCGCCTCGTCTTGAGTGTAGTATGCACCATCATTGATGCTTTTTAAAGCGGCATCAATATCTGCATTGTATTCAGCTGCAGTAGCTTCTTTGGAAGTGTTGATTGTTTCTAAAAGGCGTTTTATTTTTTCAATAAAATTAAGGTCGTTTACCTTATCGATTTCTTGATGAATCCAGTTTATGTCAGCACGAATATCCATGTGATACAATTTTTGTAAATATACAATTTATCTTTATTATTCAGTATTTTGAGAAAGCCCCCTTTTTTTTATGTAAGACACTAACTTCTTCAATCGTTGAATAAAGCTTTCATAATCCATCTAAGGCCTGTAAACATTAAATACATAGCGCCCAAACACGCTGTAATTCCTACCGCAAGCACCAAATAATGCCAATTCGTATGTTGATTCATAAAGGCGTTATAAATGATAGACGGCCCTAGGAAGAGTAAGGGTAAAGCTCCCGATAAATATTTGATTCCCTTGGATAAAAAGTCTTTGTTGGTCGCCATTTAAAGTTGTATTTTAAAAGTTTAATTGGAGGTTAGCGTTATCCACTGCTTTTCGAACACTTCCATATTTTTCCAATAATTCGGATGCTTTTTCGTAAGAAACAGGGATCTCTTCCATAATCATTTTAACGCCGCGATCTACTAATTTAGCATTACTCAATTGCATATCGACCATTTTGTTGCCTTTTACTTTGCCTAGCTGAATCATAGTAGCTGTCGAAATCATGTTAAGGACTAATTTTTGAGCGGTACCCGCTTTCATTCTGGAACTTCCAGTTATAAATTCTGGTCCCACTATAACTTCAATCGGAAATTTGGCAGTTTGTGACAATGGACTTCCAGCGTTGCAGGAAATGCTTCCTGTACTGATGTGGTTTTCATTGCAGGCTTTTAAACCGCCAATTACATAAGGAGTTGTGCCAGAAGCAGCAATACCAATAACCACATCGTTTTCGTTAATATTATGTTGTTTTAGATCTAACCAAGCTTGTTCTGCGTCATCTTCGGCATTTTCTACGGCTCTTCGAATGGCTTTGTCACCACCCGCTATGATGCCTACAACTAAATCAAAAGGAACGCCAAAAGTAGGTGGACATTCTGAAGCATCGACCACACCTAATCGTCCTGAAGTTCCTGCGCCGATATAAAAAAGGCGTCCTCCTAGTTTCATTTTAGCTACAATTTCGTTAATTAAGTTTTCGATTTGAGGTTGTGCTTTTGCAACCGCTAAAGGGACTGTTTGATCTTCTTGATTGATATTGTGTAGCAATTCCTGAATGGACATTTTTTCTAAATGTTCGTATTTTGAGGATTGTTCGGTTGTTCTAGTGAAGCTCATAATGAAATAAAACTTTTTTATGTAAAAATAAGGATTTAATGAATACCATTTTCTTTTGCGTGAGGGATTACTTCACTATACATATATTTGCTTAGGTGTTCAGTGAATTCATTTGCAGCAAGCTACCGAAGTAGCGCGGAATGCCCGACCGCATGCAGTAAAGGGGCTTTATAAACGGTGCTATAAATAAGCCCCTTTGCTGCATGGGGGCACGCCCAAATTATCATTTTAAATAAAAAAACCTAGGGCGATTCCCAGAATAATCATTGATATTTTGGCTACGTTGAATTTGTGTCCTTCGCTACTTTCGAAAATGATGGTAGAGGAGATGTGAAACAGAATTCCTATGACAATGGCTGTTATTTCGGTTGTATATTGTTGTAAATCTGGTAAAAAATCAGCAGCTAACGTTCCTAGGGGTGTCATCATGGCAAATGTCACCATAAAAATTAAAATAGCTATTCGGTTGAGTTGTGCTTGTACGAAAAAGGTTGTCAAAATTATGGCAATAGGTAGATGATGAATAGCAATTCCGATGGCTAAGTCATGATGATGTCCTACAGGAAACCCTTCTAAAAAAGCGTGTATGCAAAGACTAATAAACAATAACCAAGGTATTTGACTCATTTTGTCATGACCATGTACGTGACCGTGTTCAGCTCCTTTAGAAAAGAATTCTAAAATTATTTGGAACAAAATCCCCATCATGATATAAATACCAATGGTCTCGTTTTTGGTCGCATAGACCTCTGGCAAAAGATGGATTACGGTGATGGATAACAAAAACGAACCACTAAAAGCCAATAAAAGTTTTAAATTGGTTTTCTTTTTGGGTTTGAATACTAATGCCAAGACATACCCTAGGATTACTGCGATTAAAGGCAAGAGGTAATTCATTTTTTGGGGTTTAAAGTTTAAGGTTTGGATGTTTAATTTATTTGAAAATCATGATTAAACGTTCGCTATCGGTTTTGTGGAATTTTTTTAGCTTGTAATCGCCAAAAATATCCAACAAATATATGCCCGCTTCATCCATTAAATCTTGGAAATCTTTTAAACTAAAAGCTCTTACTTTTTCGGTGAAATGAAAATGTTGTCCTTGGTCTTCAAAGCTAATTTCTTTGTAAATATGTCCTTCTTTTACATATCGTTTGATATGAAAATCGATTTGGTCTACCGTTTTAACTTCTTCGGGAACTAGGGTTTCAATGACTTGATTCACATTCATAAAATCGATTACAGCAAATCCGGTTTCAGTTAAACTTTCTTTAATGGCAATCAAGGTTTTTAGATTATCGGCTTCGTCTTCAAAATAGCCAAAACTGGTAAATAAATTGAAAATAGCGTCAAATTTTTCTTCAAAAGGTTCGCGCATGTCATGCACTTTGAAGGATAGATGGGTGTTGCTGTTTTTGCTCGCTTCGGCAATGCTGTTCTCTGACAAATCGGCTCCCAAAACGGTGTAGCCCAATTGACTTAAGTAGATGGCGTGTCTCCCTTTGCCACAGGCCAAATCTAAAACTTTTGCTTTTTCAGGTAAGTTGAGATAGTGCGTCAAATTATCCATAAAAATTTGTGCCTCTCGATAATTACGTTCTTTATAAAGGATGTGATAGTAAGGAGTATCAAACCAAGAGGTAAACCAATTTTTGGTCGATTGCTCAGGATTTTTCAAAGTGGGTTTATGGTCTTCGGACATTTATTCGTTTTCATTTAATTTAAGTCCGGCAAATTTAGTGTATTTTTGCAGAAAATATACTATTTCAAACCGTTTGGAATTTGGAATTTAATAATTGGAATATAGCATAGGATGGAGAATTTTAAAATGATAGCCAAAACTTTTTTTGGTTTTGAAGAAGTATTGGCCAAAGAGTTGCGTCAATTGGGTGCGCAAGAGGTTGAGCAAGGCATACGAATGGTAAGTTTTAAGGGTGATAAAGGATTTATGTACAAAGCAAATTTGTCTTTGCGTACTGCATTAAAGGTGTTAAAACCGATTTATTCGTTTAGAGCGACTAACGAAGCAGCTTTATATAAAGGTATTGCAAGTGTCAATTGGTTGAAATATCTTAATGCTAATCAAACGTTTGTGATCGATGCTACGGTTCATTCGGATCATTTTAATCATTCGGAGTTTGTGTCTCAAAAGTGTAAGGACGCGATTGTAGATCAGTTTAGAGAACGCACAGGGCAACGTCCAAGCATTGACAAAGCTTTTCCTGATTTACGAATCAACATTCATATTGGCAAAGACCAAGTTTCGGTGGCATTGGATACTTCTGGAAATTCCTTGCACCAACGTGGTTACAGAACAGCTACGAATATTGCTCCTATCAATGAAGTTTTGGCCGCGGGAATTTTATTATTATCAGGTTGGGAAGGACAAGGGCACTTTTTGGATCCGATGTGTGGTTCAGGGACATTTTTGGCGGAAGCCGCAATGATTGCATGTAATATTCCAGCCAATATCAACCGAAAAGAATTTGCTTTTGAAAAATGGAAGGATTGGGATAATGATTTGTTTGACCAAATTATGGACAGTTTGCTGAAAAAAGTAAAAGAGTTTCATTACACGATCACAGGCTATGACAAAGCACCAAGTGCGGTTCAAAAAGCCAAAGACAATATCAAAAATGCTAATTTAGACGAATACGTAAAGGTTGTTGAAGAAAACTTTTTTGATACCGCGAAAACTACCGAAGGCAAATTGCATATGGTTTTCAATCCGCCGTATGACGAGCGATTGGATATTCATATGGAAGAATTTTATAAAAACATTGGCGATACTTTGAAGAAAAATTATCCTGGAACCAATGCGTGGTTTATTACCGCGAACTTAGATGCTTTGAAATTTGTCGGTTTAAAACCTTCCCGAAAAATCAAATTGTTTAATGCTAGTTTAGAAGCGCGTTTGGTGAAATACGAAATGTATGAAGGAAGTAAAAGAACCAAGTTTCAAAGCCCCCTAACCCCCGAAGAGGGAATATAGTCCTGCAAGTAAAGTTGAAAAGGATTTATTTTAAGTTTAATAGTCAAATATAAAACCTATTTACCCCTAATAGGATTTCCCGCCACGGCAGGATAGGGGACTGATATGACGAAATTACAAGTACGAGCATTTCTATACCAATTGGGCTGTTTTGCCATTTTGTTTGTTGGTTTTCGCTATTTAGTGGGAACCTACACAGGTTTGACAGGGTTTTGGATTCCGTTAACGGCATTTGTTATTGGTACAATTTTATCACCTAAATTTCAAGCGGTTAAAACTAAAGATGGCGAGAAACTATTTATGTCTTGGATTTTTCTTAAAGGAGTTCGAATCATAGGGTAATATTTTCAGTTATAGAACTGATTGCTCGTTTCAAGCAGAAAAAAAAGCGTTTTTACTTTGTGTAAAAACGCTTTTTTAATTGGTAAGTCACAATGTGTTACGTTTAAATTAGATGTTATTTTATTTTTATACTTTTTATTTTGAAATAAAATGTATAAATAAGACTTTTTTATTGTTCTTATTTTATATTTTTGTGTTTAAATAAAAGATATTATGGATTTTAATAGTGTTATTCCAACATCCAAAAGGATAGAGCGATTACAGTATGAAAACCCTTGGTGGGTTTCTGGACAAGTGCAAGAGCTTTATCAAAACATGTCCAAACGTTTGTATTTTGATGTGTTTTATCCCTTTGTAAAAGAAACGGAGATAAAACGTGCTGTAGTTTTGATGGGGCCAAGGAGAGTAGGTAAGACCGTTATGATGTTTCACGCAATTCAGGAATTGATTGCAGAAAACATTTCGCCTCAAAAAATATTTTTTATTGGGATTGATAATCCAATATATATGCATTTAGGTTTAGAAGATATTTTACAACTCGTAAAAAAAGCAGTTAATCTTGACAACCTCGAAGGGTGTTTTGTGTTTTTTGACGAGATTCAATATTTAAAAGATTGGGAGAGACACTTAAAAGTTTTAGTAGATACTTATCCAAAAACGAAGTTTATAGTTTCAGGTTCTGCCGCTGCGGCTCTTCGTTTGCAAAGTTCAGAAAGTGGCGCTGGTAGATTTACTGATTTTATGTTGCCTCCGCTAACTTTTCACGAATACATTCATCTTAAAGGCTTACATCATTTAGTGCAATCCAAGTCGATTTTTTATAACGGAAAAGAGATCCCTTTTTTTACCACTCACGACAATAAAGCCTTGAACAAAGAATTTTTTCACTATCTCAATTTTGGAGGTTATCCAGAAGTAGTACTCTCCGAAAAAATCCAAAGTGATATGGGACGTTATGTTAAGAGTGATATTGTCGACAAGGTGTTATTGCGAGATTTACCAAGTTTATATGGAATTAAAGACGTGCAAGAACTAAATAGTTTTTTTAGTTATTTGGCTTATAATACTGGAAACGAATTTTCTTTTGAACGTTTAGCTAAAGACAGTGGTATTCTAAAAGACACCATTAGAAAGTATCTAGAATATCTTGAAGCTGCTTTTTTGATAAAAGTTATTCATAAAATTGATGATAATGCCAAAAAGTTCAAGCGTATTACTACTTTTAAAGTCTATCTTACGAATCCATCTTTACGAACGGCTTTGTTTTCACCTATTCAAGAAACAGATACTGAAACAGGAAATATGGTAGAAACAGCCATTTTTTCTCAATGGATGCATCGAGAAAATCTTGATTTGAAATATGCGCGCTGGAAAATGGGACGATCTGAAGGGGAAGTGGATATCGTATTGATTGATACTAAACTTTTCAAACCCCAATGGTGTGTAGAAATAAAATGGAGCAATCGCTATTTTGAGAAGCCTCAAGAATTAAAGAGTTTGCTTCATTTTTGTGAACAGAACAATTTTAAAGCAAGTTTAGTAACGACTATGGATCAAGCGGGAAACAAAACGATAGGCAACTTAAATATTACCTTCGTTCCAGCAGCGATTTATGCATACAATATTGGAGTTGTTACGTTAGTCCAAAAAAACACTTGGATGAATGAATAGATAATTGAGGTTCCCTTGTGAACAATAAAAAAGCGTTTTTACAAATCGTAAAAACGCTTTTTTTATTCCTTCTGCTTTCTGCCTTTTGCCTTTTGCTATTTCTTCGGCTTTTTCTCTTCTTTTTTTTCTATTTCAGCAGGAAGTACTTTTTTCTTGTATAGCGGAACAAAGTACGAAACGGTGTAATTGAAGCCTACGCCAAAATCACCATTATACGTTCGGTTAAAACCTGGAATGTACAAATTATCAAATCCACTTGGAGTTTTGTTGGTAATTAAGCGGTTCAATCGCAAACTAAAACCTACAAAGATGTTATTGAAGACTTTGGCTTTTACGCCAGCGACAACTTCTATCCAAGTAGCTGACAAACCATTGTATTTTTCACCAGCAGCTACAGGAGGTACTTCTCCCCAATACGGATTAGGATTGTAGATTTTGTAGCTGTTCAATTCTTGACTAAAGCTAGAAAAACCAGCACGCATCCCAATCGAGATGATGTTTTCCATATCCAACCAGTTTTCGTAAGCGTTATAATCAAATCCTGCTTTTAGGTAAGAACCTTTGGCGGTTGAAGTTAGTCGGTCGTCTTCGGTGGTTTTGTTTTCAGTACCCAATTCGGCAGCCAAAAAATATTTTTTCGTTATGCGGTAGTCTCCCACCAACTCAATTCCTTTATAGTTACTGTCGTACAAACCTCTGGTCAGTTTGTATAAGTCAGCACCTACTCTTAGACCATAGCGATTGAATTTTGGAGGAACAACAGTGTCCTTTTTTTGGGTTGGTAACTTTTCTAATTCTTGCTTGGGTTTTGCAGGAAGGATATTGTTAGCTTTAAGAGGTGTAGTAGTCGAAGTCGTTTCTTGTGCTTGAACGGTAAACAAAGAAAAGAGCAAGCAGCCACTAAAAAAAGATAGAAAGATGTGTTTCATTTTCGTTGTTTATGTTAGTTTTTTGCAATTGAACTTCTTTCATCCACTTGGTGTCAGAAGCTGGTCCATCCGAATGAACAAATGGAGGGTTAGCATTCATTTCGAACAAGGTTTTGAAACCACAAGCTCTAGAAATATAGACTTCGCTGGTGGTGTAGTTGAATTGAATCACATCCGTATTAACCAAAGCGGCATTAGTACTACCAGAATTTAGTATAAAACTAAAAGTAGTCTTAGTGGCATTGGTTTTCAGGGGAATCGAAATGGTCGCCGTATTGGCTAAATATTTTGACACTCCAGTCGCCGTAGGATTAAAGATCACACCATCGGTCATTCCTTCTCCAATTACTTTCAAATTCGTTACTTTTTTTTCAATCGTTGGATTGTTGATATCGAAGAATTTAATCACCATTCTAGGTGTAGTAGGCGTATTGGCATCGCAAATATCATCTTTCTCACAACTCGAAAAAGAGAAACAAAACACCAACAGTAAAAGCGTTATTTTTTTCATTTAAAACTATTTATTTATACGGATAAGTTTTTTAAAATTAAATTGTTTTTTTTACCACACTTCGATACCTCAGTGCAGGCTAGAGACATAGAATTTATAGTTTTTAAAAGAAGTAATAGACGTTTTACTATTCACATAGTATTCTATATGTGAAATAGGGCTATTTCTATTTATTCTTTGTTCATAAGCATTAATCTATGATTCTATGTGGTTAAATTTTTTATTTTATTTGAATTTCATACCCAACGGATATTTATTATGATTTAAAATTAGCGTCAATATTATATGCTCTTCAATGCCTTCTATGGTTAAAAAATCCAACCGCAAAGACCGCAAAGATTTACGCAAAGCACGCCAAGAAAAACCCTTATATGCCCTTCAATGCCTTCTATGGTTTAAAAACTTAACCGCAAAGACCGCAAAGATTTACGCAAAGCACGCCAAGAAAAACCCTTATATGCTCTTCAATGCCTTCTTTGGTTACAAACCTAACCGCAAAGTACGCAAAGATTTACGCAAAGAACACAAAAAAAACTCTTATACGCCCTTCTATGGTTACAAACCTCCCAAACCATTAAAAAAACTTCAATGACTTATATATTTACAAAAATTACCCACAACCCTTATATGTTCTTCAATACCTTATATGGTTTCAAAACCCAACACATTAAAAAGGTGCTTCTATGACTTATATGTTAAAAAAAAATTAACGACGTTCCAATAATACCACATTCTCCACGTGATGTGTTTGCGGAAACATATCCACAGGACGAACGCGCGTCACTTTGTACTTCTCATCCATCAAAGCCAAATCACGAGCTTGTGTTGCCGAATTACAACTCACATACACCACTTTTTGAGGCTCAATTTTCAAGATTTGATCAATAACCGCCGCGTGCATTCCGTCTCTTGGTGGATCGGTGATGATTACGTCGGGTTTGCCGTGTTGCGCGATAAAAGCTTCGTTAAACACCACTTTCATATCTCCTACAAAGAACTCACAATTCGTGATATTATTTCGTTCGGCGTTGGCTTTGGCGTCTTTAATCGCTTCGGGTACGCTTTCAACACCAATCACATTTTTGGCTTTTTTCGATACAAACTGAGCGATAGTTCCCGTTCCTGTGTACAAATCATACACCGTTTCGTTACCAGTCAATCCAGCGAAATCTCTTGTGATTTTGTATAGCTCGTAGGCTTGATCCGAGTTGGTTTGGTAAAACGACTTGGCGTTGATACTAAATTTCAAGCCTTCCATTTCTTCTAGGATGTAATCACGTCCTTTGTACAATTGAATGTTCGTATCGTATAACGTATCGTTTGCTTTGTTGTTAATCACGTATTGTAGAGAAGTAATCTGCGGAAATTTGGCATACAAATGATCCAACAACAATTCTCTATTGGCTTGATCGTCTTCAAAAAACTGAATCAACACCATAATTTCGCCAGTCGAAGCCGTGCGCAACATAAGCGTACGCAATAAGCCTTCGTGGGCTCTTGGGTTAAAGAACGTCAAACCGTTTGCATTGGCAAATTCACGCACTTCGTTGCGAATCGCGTTCGAAGGGTCTTCTTGCAAATGACATTTATTGATATCTAGGATTTTGTCCCACATTTTCGGAATATGAAAACCCAAGGCATTTTTATTGTCCAATTCCTCGCTGCTTCCTATTTCGGCTTCGGTTAGCCAACGGCTGTTCGAAAACGAAAACTCCATTTTGTTACGGTAGAAAAACTGTTTTTCAGAACCCAAAATCGGTTCGAAATCTGGTAATTCAATTTTACCAATACGTTGCAGGTGGTTTTTAACCTCGTTGTGTTTAAAAAACAATTGCTGGCTGTACTTCATATTTTGCCATTTGCAACCGCCACACACCCCAAAATGCTCACAAATTGGGTCAACGCGGTGTTCCGAGAACTCGTGAAACTTCACCGCTTTGCCTTCATAATAGGCTTTTCTTTTCTTGAACGTTTGCACATCTACCACGTCGCCAGGCACGACATTCGAGATGAACACTACTTTACCGTCGGGCGCTTTTGCCACCGACACGCCTTTTGCTCCAGCATCAAGGACTTTTATCTGATGAAAGACAACTTTGTCTGTATTTTTCTTTGCCATACGGCAAAAATAAGGCTTTGAAACGTTTTACAAATTCAATTTCACAATTTTTTTTGAAAACCACTGTATTTGTTGAGAAGCACCACTTGGGCGTGCCCCCCGAAACCCGTTTTTCTTGAACCCACACTATCTCTTATATCGGGGGTCGGGCAGTCCGCTATATCTCTTGGGGCGAACCCCGCCCCAAGAGGATGCCGCTCCCGTCCCTCACGCTTTTAAGACGACAGTTGTCAGTGCTCAGATGGCAGATACAACGCCCAAAACACGAAGATAACTTTCAGAATTTTTTTATGTTTTTAGGAGGAAAAAGAATATATTTGGGATAATAAAATCTGATTGTTATCAGAATCTACACAAGTTCAACTAGGTAGTTTTGTTTTGTAAGTCATATATACATGTTGTGTGAAACTGTATATCAAAATTTCGCATAAAAAATTATTTAAAAATAAACTTAATCTTCCGTAAGAAAAATGATTAATGAACTTATCGAAAAAACGAATAAAGAAGAGTTTTATCAAAATGATAATATTTATTTAATAAATACAAAAAGTGAAATTGGAGAACTGAATATCGCTGAATTTAATTTTCTTATTGAAGAAAGAGATATTTATGGAAATATGAAGAAATCAACTTTGTGGAAAATAATTTCTAACCGTACAATTGAATTCAAAAATTTTCACAACTCAAACCTTTTACCTTATGTAAAAATTAAAATCATCGATAATCATCCTTTATTATGGAATTTTCACGAAGATAACTATGAATGTGTTTTGAATGGTTTTCCTAAAAAACCTAATGAATTTATTGGTGATTTACATTTTGAATTTGAAAACTCAACAGGTAATTGGTTAAACTTAAATGAATTTATACACAACATAAATGAATACTACAAAAAGAATAATTCAACAACTATTTCTATTCCAAAATCTGTAAGAGTTATTTTTGAAAAAGTTTGTCTTAAACATAAAGTAGAATTGAATATTGAAAACATTATAAAAATTCATAAAAAAGGATATACAAACCGACCAAATGCTAAATTATTAATTTTTGGCAATGAAGACGTTTGTCCAAATAACTATAATTTATTTCAACCATATATAATTGCAGAAAGTTTTATGGCAACAAAAATTGAATAAAACAGCTTCCCCCCGCTAGCGCGAGCGTCTCGCTCGTGCACGCAAGCAAAGTATAAACAGTATATTTTCTTTGTGTGTAAAAAGTATAAGTTTAGAGAAAGAGAAGATGTTTGTTGTATAAGTTTTAAATTTGAATTGATTTTGATTATAGGCACAAGCGTGACGCTCGCGCTAGCTTTGGATTTAGCTCGTCTGTTTGGTTTGTAGCCTTCGATGAGCAATTGTCTAAACTTAAAGTCGGTTTTGTGCTTATAAAATGAGTGTTTAAATAAAGTTGAAGTTTATAAAATCGACATCAAATGAAACTGCTAAAAATCATATTTATTATGCAACTTTTTTTTACTCTTAATAATTGCAGACAGAAGGAAGATGTTTCAATGGGTAAAGAGCCCGACAGTTATTTGAATTTTGAAAAAAAAGTATTTAAGGAGGTTTTTATAGAAATTGTAGACTCTACTCATAAAGATGGTAGAGTGTATTTGCAAGAACTTCCCGGAATGGACTTTGAAAAAAGAAAAGCTAAATTTGAAAAAGACACTAATAAACTAGTTTTTGCAATTTTTGATTTTACTTGGCCAATTTGGAAAGAAAACAAAAAAGAAATTATCAATCATTACAACAATTCAGAATTCGCATACGATGATTCGAAAGATATTGAAAAGTTTAAAATAGACTTACAGGAATTCCCTAATTCAAAATACATTTTCAAGTATAACTCTAAATTCCCAAAGGGAGATAAATATAAAATTTGGGAAACTAAATATGATTTTGAATTTGCGGGAGCATTAGTGTTTTCAAGAATTCAATTTACAAAGAATTTCGAGAAAGGAGCATTAGCTGTTAGTTATGCCTGCGGGACAAAATGTGGTTGGAATTATTTAGTTTTTATAAAAAAGAAAAACCAGAAATGGATTGTTGAAGAAGTTAAAGTAACATCGATGTCTTAATCGTGAATATCAAATCCAAGTTATAGAGTTTTTAATATCAACTTAAAGAATACTCCTATAAAAAAGTATACACTTATCTTTTTGAACCTAGTACTATTGGCGAGTGCCGTAGGATGTGGCAATTCTGAACAAAAATCTTCCAAGAACAGTGCAAAAGAAGCTACTGCCAAGCAATCTTTGACCCACAAGCCAACTCCAATTACCCAAAAAATAACACCTTGTCTTTGGGTTGATAAAGACGCAAAAGCGGTGGTGAAATATTACCTTTCTATTTTCAAAGACGGCAAACTAAAAGAATTCCATCGTTACAAAAATCCACCACAAGAAAACGGACAAGCAGGTCAAGACTACTTCGAAACCGCAGTGATGGAAATTGGGGATATAGAGTTTAGTATTTTGGCAGCGGGACCCTACTTCAAGTTTAACGAATCCATTTCCTTTGTTATTAAATGCAAAGACCAAGCAGAAGTGGATTATTATTGGGAGGCTTTGACCGCCAATGGAGGAGAAGAAGGCGCTTGTGGATGGTGTAAAGACAAATATGGTCTTTCGTGGCAAGTCGTTCCCGTGGAGTATTTTGACCTCATTAATAGCTCTGATGCTAAAGTGAGAGAAAAAGCAATGAGGAATACTTTTAAACAAAAGAAGTTGATACTGTCAGCTCTAAAATAAAGCATAAATGAATGTTATTTGCCTTTTTTACTCGCTTATACAGATTTTAAAACCCATAAATAATCCTAAAAAAGCATTACTTCTTTTTAAATTCTAAAGGATTTTCGCCAACAACTTTTTTAAAAATGCGATTAAAATAGGATAGACTTTCAAAGCCGCATTCGTAACAAGTTTCCGTAACATTTTTATCTTCTTTTAAAAGGCGTTTGGCTTGCTCAATTCGGTATTGATTTAGAAATTCGATGAAGGTTAATCGGGTCATTTTTTTGAAATACCTACAAAAAGCAGCTTTGGACAAATGGGTGAGTTGTGCCATTTCTTCAATAGTAATGGTGCGCTGGAAATTCTTTTCGATAAAAGTATAGACTACTTTGAGTCGGGTTTGTTCTTTATTATTATAAAAATTTTCAAACGGAAATTCGTGTAAAAAAGTCCTTTCTACAGAAGTTGCTAGTGTTTGAAATAACGATAAAACCGCTATAAATTGCTCAAAATGGGGCAACAAATGAATGGTTTTTAATTGTTTTCCAATGCTGGCTTTTGTATTTCCGTGAAAACAAATTACTTTTTTGGCATTTTCAAACAGCTGATGAATTGCTGCTAATTCTGGGGTAGATTCGAAATCATTCTTGAAAAAATCGGCTTTGATTTGCAAAACCACTTTTTCATAGTCGGTTCGAATGCCGTAATCAAAATTTAAATGAGGAATATTAGAACCAATAAACACCAAATCGCTTCCTTCAAATTGTCCAACATGATTTCCTACTCGTCTGGTGCCTTGTGGTGCTTCAATAAATGTTAATTCAAATTCAGGATGAAAATGCCAATAATAAAAATCATTGAGTTTTGGATTAACCAAAATCCGAAAGGAACTACCCGCTAAGCGCTTAATGTCTTCTAATACAATTTTCATTTTATCCTGTTTTATCGTATAAATGTACTATTGAATCATTTAAAATCCAATAAAACATCAATATAGTACAAATTGTGGTAAATTTTGTGACAATTCAACCACTAGATTCCTGCTAATTTTGGGTTATCAAATTAACCTAATATTTTAATTATGGAAAATAAAAACCAAACTATGGCGCCAACCATGACGCCAACAATGGCGACTAATGCGCACAAGGACATTCCTGGAAACCCATCTGTGGCTAAATCCAGTGAACATAAATTAAATGACCGATCTAATGGCAAACCGCTTCGTTTACTTACAGAAGAGCAATGGGATTTCTGGGTAACCAATGGTTATATTGTGATCAAAAGTGCTGTACCAAAGGAGAATGCAGAACGATTGGCTAATTTTATTTGGGAATTTGAAGAAAAAAATCCAAACGACCCATCCAGTTGGTATGCACCACCGAGAGCAGAGATGCAAATGAAGGAATTAACCAATAGTGGTATGGTGGAACTGTACAATCATCAGTACCAATGGGACAACCGTCAAATGCAAAAAGTGTATGATGCTTTTGCAGATGTTTGGGGAACAGAAAAGTTATGGGTGACTATCGATCGCGCCAATTTGAATTTTCCTGTTCGTCCCGATCATGAATTCAAAGGATTCATTCATTGGGATTACGATCCTGAAACAAAACCTCAAAATGTTCAGGGAGTTTTGGCATTGGTTGATACAACTGATGAAAATATGGGAGGATTTCAGTGCATTCCTGAATTATTTCGCACGTATGACACTTGGAAAGTAACTCAGCCAGAAGATAGAAATCGGTTTCAACCTGACGTAACTGAATTTAAAGATAAATTTGTTAAAGTTAAAATGGAAGCTGGAGATTTGTTGATTTTTAATAGTTTACAACCGCATGGAATTCGCCCAAATTTAACCCAAGATAAAGTGCGTATTGCACAATATATTTCGATGATGCCCGCCGAGGAAGATAATGAAGCCTTAAAAGCGTGGCGCATCAATTCATGGCGAAACCGCATTGCACCTGAAGGATATGCGTTTCCTGGTGATCCAAGAAAATGGGAAATTACAAAACACAAAACGGCTGAATTAACCGATTTAGGAAAAAAAATATTAGGCTTGGAAAAGTGGTAGTTTTTTACCAACAAAAAAAGGTATTTTAGGGTTTACCAAGTAAATACCTTTTTTTGTTATCTCTTTCATTAGCTACCTTTCAATACTTTACTTAAAGATATTGGGAACAGCTTCACGACTGCTAAAAAATAAATAGGGTATGGCATTACTTAGAGTTCGGGGCTATTTTAGTTTTCAGTTTTCTTTCAATTGAAAAGTAAATAGCAATAAGTCCCATAATTAAAATAGGCAAGACTAAAAGTCCTCCATTAAAAACTAAATAATCGAATAGTAAAAGTAAAACGATCAAAGAAGAATATAGAAAAATCAGATAATTTGCAGCATACTTGTTCGCCAGTTTCCAATGTTCTACACTTTCTTTAGCACTACCTAATTGATATCCATAATAAAAGTTGGGTTTCTTAGGAGGAAAGAATTTTAAAATAATGGTGTAGAGTAATAAAAATACAAGTACCGTCATAAACTGAAATTTAATCTTTAATTTCTATAGCTAATTGTCTTCCTTCTTCAAAAGCTTTTTTATCCATTTGCAAACCTACAACTATACCGATAAGCATACCGATTGGTAAACCGATTCCTAACAATCCTCCATTTCTAAAAGTTAATCCAAAAATAGATCCAATTGGCAATCCAAAAACAGACAATCCTAAAGCTGTCCAAAGATTGCGATAGTAGTTTATGGGTACGATTTTAAGTTCCTTTTCAAGTAGTTTTATAATTTTTGCTTGTTTCTGTGTCACTGATTTCGTTAAACCAGACTCTGTTTGAGGTATACTATTTATGGCTTCAATATCATTATTTACAGCTTCAATAACTGTAAGAGGTAATTCCTTCTTTTTTAATTCTTTTAGAAAATTTCCGAGTTGGGCGTATTTTCTACTTAGTTTAATATTTTCAGAGATATCTTGTCTCTCTTTTAGTTCAATGATGTGCATTGTATTCGTTTTTATTATTCTCGGATTTGCCAGCCCGATGCTTCGGGACTTAAATACAAAATCAATTAAAAATTAAGTCTACTACCCAAATTGGTTGTAGGATGAGTTAGCAAACGGTTTCATTTTAAATCTTTACAATTTTCAATTATTTTTTCTAATGCAGTGATAAATTCAGAAGTATCAAGAAAATAACTTGGATATGCTTTTTTTAATGATTTTATAGAACCCGAAGAAACCAAAACAACTGCATTATTATTTGTATCAATTGTTTTTTCTATTTCTAAATAATCTTGTGATGCTATAGCAAAATGTTTTTTCTTGTAACCTCTAATATTAACTACTTTTTTCTTTGCATTAATATTAATTATGTAATAATCACCAGTACCAATTTCAATTTGTCTCGCAGAAACTCTTAATGCTTTTAAAATATCTATAACTTTTAACTTTTTAGCCAATTTTTCACACTCTAGCATTAAATCAGTCATAGATTTAGTAGAATGTTCAGTTAGGACTGGTTGCTTTTCTTTTATGGCAAATAAAGAGCTTACAATTTTAAAAAATTCAAGCCATTCATCTGGACCTTGACTTGATTTTAATGATGTCTTTGTTATAATTCCAGCTGTTTCTACTGCTGTTGCCCAATTGTGTTGAAGTTTTGTTCTTATTTGTAGCTCTAACTTTAACCCATCATATTTTATATTTTTTGAATTATATGTATAGATAAAGTGAACACTTCTATATCCAGAATTCTTTGGATTTTCAACATAATCAACTATTCTTTCTAACTTATGATTGTTATTGTTTGCAAGAGATTTCTTTAAGCGAACTAAGTCTTTGGTATCTTTTAATACTGCTCTATAACCACCTATATCTTGCATTCCTCCTAGACCCATATTTTCATTTAGGTCAAGTTTGTACTCTATGGAGACAAGTCGTTTTAATCTTTGTGACACAAGAATTGGCTCAATTCCACTTTTAGTAAATAAACGCAACAATGAATTTTTCATTACGTTAAGTGGATGTAAATGATTTGTTCTCCAAGCATTAATAACATCTAAAGCATTATTTCTTTCTTCTTCACTTTTAGAAGTCAATAAAATTTTTCCTGCTTTAGTTATTTGTTTTTTACTGAATATCATTCGTTTCTTTGTGTTGAAAATCTCTTTTTTTACGTTTTTTGAGAAAATGTTTGCTTACTTGTCAAAAGTTCGACTAACTCATCCTTATCAATCCAAAATCAAAGAGATAGTTATAATTTTAAATCAAACTTCATTCCCCAAATATAACCGTTTTCTCTTAAAAAATATAAAAATTTTCTGAAAAATTAAGTCGTTTTGATCTGTAGCTAACATTACTTCTAACTTCTTACTTCGCATGAGCGATGGAAGCGGCATCCTCTTGGGGCGGGGTTCGCCCCAAGAGATATAGCGTACAGCGCGACCCCGATGCAGCACTGTCGTGTTTTTGGCACGGTCGTGTACATCGGGGTCATGCCCAAATAAAAAAGGGTGTTATTTTATAGCAATTGTTTACTAACGTACTGGCAACTTGTTTTGATGGATTCCATAGGGTTGGGAGAGTAGTTGGTTTCTTGCTCCACAAAAAAGTGCTGCATGCCTGAGGCTTTGGCTTGTGCAAAAATGGCTTTGAAATTGATGTTGCCTTCGCCAATTTCGGCATTCCAAGCGGGATTGTTTTTGTCCCTATCTTTAACATGCCACATGGTGAAGCGGCCAGGATATTTTTGGAACAACTGCAAAGGGTCGTTGCCGGAGCGCACTACCCAGTACAAATCCAATTCAAAATCGACCAGTTTTTTGTCGGTTTCTTTTAGCAAAATATCGTAACCGGTTTGGTCACCAAATTTCGTGAATTCAAAATCGTGGTTGTGGTAGGCGAGTTTGAGTCCTGCTTTTTTGCACAAAAGCGCGGCTTCGTTGGCTTTTTGGGCGATGCGTTTGTAGTCGTCCAATTGGCTTCGCAAAGCGTCTTCTAGCCACGGAATCACCACGTATTCGCTTCCCAATTGATTAGCGCACTCGATGGAGGCTTTTAGGAAGTCGGCATTGTTGTCTTTGATAAAGGTTTTGAAATCATAATGCCCGCTTGGCGCTTTGAGTCCGTTGTCGTTTAGGATTTTTTTAAAGTTTTTGGGTGAGGTGCCGAAAAAGCCTTTTTCGCCTGCAAATCCGTAGGTTTCAACTTCTTTGTAGCCGGCTTTGGCAACGTGTTCTAGCACGCCTTTGACATCTTTGGAAAAGGCTTCGCGCAAGGTGTACAATTGAATGCCGATGTTTTTGGGTTTTGCCGCAAAGGCTAGGGAAGGAGCTAGGGCAACGGCGCCCAAGGCCAACCCACTATTGATGATGAAATCTCTACGCTTAATCATGGTGGTTCGTTTTTAGGGGTTAAATATCACAAATGGCGATGGCTTGTTGCAAAGCGGCCATTTTATCTTTTTGTTTTGGCATGAATTCTTGTCCCACAAAACCTGTAAAACCAGTGGCAGCAATGGCTTTCATGATGGCGGGATAATTAAGTTCTTGGGTTTCGTCGATTTCGTTGCGACCCGGCACGCCCGCCGTGTGAAAGTGGGCAATGTACTGCTGGTTTTCCTTGATGGTGCGAATGACATCGCCTTCATCAATTTGCATGTGATAGATGTCGTACAAGAGCTTGAAATGGGGTGAATTGATTCTTTTGGCCAATTCTACGCCCCAATAGGTTCTGTCGCACTGGTAATCTTTGTGGTCGATTTTGCTGTTGAGCAGCTCCATTACCAAGGTAACTTGGTGTTTTTCGGCCAAGGGAATCAGCGTTTGCAAGCCTTTTACACAATTCTTCCAGCCTTCTTCATCGGTTTTGCCTCTGCGGTTGCCGCTAAAGCAAATCAGGTTTTTGTAGCCCGCCTGAGCCACTAACGGAATCATAGCGGTGTAATTTTTTATAAGTTGGTCATGAAATTTTGGGTCGTTGAATCCGTCTACGAGATTCAATTCGGCACCATTGCACATAGTAGATACTAATTGGTATTTTTGCAAGATAGGCCAGTCTTTGGGACCGACCAAATCAATCCCAGTTATTCCCATTTTCTTGGCAGCTATACAAAGTGCTTCGAGTTCCATATCGCCAAAACACCAACGCGCTACGGAATGGTTTATTTTTTCTTTGGTCATAAAATCAGAACTATGGGATGCGTCAGACACCGCCATAGCCGAAAGCGACGACGGAATTCCCATAGCTACAGTTCCCGCAATTAGGCTTTTTATGGCGGTTCTTCGATTGAAATGATCAGGCATCTTGCAAGGAAGTATTAGTTATTGGCTGCAATTTTTTGCTTTTCTTTAAAGAATATAAAAAACAGCAACGCAATTCCTGCTGCAAATAGACAAGGGAAAATCCAAACATTGTTCCAATTGTGTATGCCTTCTCCAGCACTGTTTTGGTCTACAATTTGTCCCGCAACGTAGAAGCCAATGTACATTCCAACGCCATAAGTGGCAAGTGTAATCAAACCTTGAGCTGAGGAACGAATGGAAGCACCCGCTTTTTGGTCCGTGTAAATTTGCCCCGTCACAAAGAAAAAGTCATAGCAAATTCCGTGCAGTGCAATGCCTAAATAAATCATCCAAATGTTTTGACCCACATCGCCATAAGCAAACAATAAATAACGAACTACCCAAGCCAACATCCCGATTAACAACATTTGTTTGATACCAAAACGTACAAAAAACAAAGGCATTAAAAACAAAAATACCGTTTCTGACATTTGTCCAATGGTCATTTTTGCTGCTGCGCTTTCAAGACCAATTTCATTCAAAAACTGATTGGCTTGGCCATAATAAAACGCCAACGGAATACAAATAAGAATTGAAGCGATAAAAAACACTAAGTAATTCTTGTCTTTTAAAACATTCAAAGCGTCTAAACCCAAAGTTTCGGCGATTGACACTTTTTGTCCCGCTTTCGGAGGTGGCGTATTCGGTAAGAAAAAGCAAAACACCCCAAACAAAAGCGATACTATTGCCGAAACATAAAAAGTAATATTCAATCTGTCTGGTGTAGATTCCCAAGCCATAGCACCAATGACTAATCCAGAAGCAATCCATCCAAGGGTTCCCCAAACACGAACTTTTGCAAACTCTTTTTCAGCATTGGTCATTTGATTCATAGAAATGGAATTGACCAAGGCTAAGGTGGGCATAAAAAGTATCATGTAGAACAATAGCAAGGTGTAAAAAGAATCAAACGTAGATTTAGTCGATAACAAATAGAGTAGTACCGAACCTATAATATGCAAAACTCCTAGAATCTTTTGTGCTGAGAAAAATTTATCAGCAATCATCCCCACAATAAAAGGGGCTATAATCGCACCAAGACATTGCGTTCCATAGGCTAATCCGGTTTGTGCTCCTGTTGCTGCTATAATCCCTTTTGTTAAATAAGTGCCCATAGTAACAAACCAAATTCCCCAAATGAAGAAATTAATAAACATCATGGTCGATAATTTGATTCTAATCGTTGTATTCATAGTTTAGGTGGTTTTGGTTAGTAAGTTGTTTTTCAGTACTATTTACAGCCAGTTGTAGTGTCCATAGTATTCCATTCTTTGATCATAATGTTGCGGTACCAAACATTATCTCCGTGGTCTTGCAAGGCTATTTTTCCTTTTTTAAATGTTCCAAATCCAGGCCAATCCTTGAATTTGCTTCCTGCGATTAACGCTTTAAATGCATCATCCCAAAGTACTGTCTCTACGACAATTACTCCGTTTAGTACATAAGTCAATTTGCCATTTTTACAAACTACTTCTGCCGTATTCCATTCGCCTACAGGTTTTACCGGCTCTGATTTACTCTGAATCAAATCATACAAATCTCCCGCACGGTGTTTGGTGATTTTTCCATCAGGATGTCCGTCATTGTCCAATACCTGCATTTCTAAACCAGTCTCATACGTGTTTTTGTATTTCTGAGGATTTTCATTTATATAAAAAATAATCCCACTGTTGGCTTTTGGCGCTACTTTCCAATCCACTTTCAAGTGAAAATTTTCGTATTCAGCATCAGTAACGATGTCGCCACCTTGACCATTTTTGGCTGCTTCGGGATCAAAATGCAAGACACCGTCTTCTACTTTCCAACCTGCACCCACGGTTGTTTTGCCGTAAGTATGCCAACCGGTTGTTGTTTTTCCGTCAAAAATCGGTTTAAATCCTTTTTGTGCTTGTAGGGTTTGAGCGATTACCAAAACCATAAGCGTTGCTACTATTTTTTTCATTTCAATTGATTTTTTTAGTTCATTTAATTGTTTGGAGCGGTTAGAAAAAGGCTTTCTTGTTGTCAAAGTCCCGCTGTCCGCTATATCTTTGCTTTTTAACCCAAAAAGCAAAGGATGCCGCTGCCATCCTACCGTCTGGACACAAATATTTTTATGTTAAAATGGCACGCAGATTAGGCAGATTATCACTGATTTTTGGTTGTATTTTAAAATATTATTTATAAAACTTATGTTTTTTCTACACATTTTTTTAAAAGACAA